>JBGVPH010000063.1:0-4758 GCA_045126915.1 Candidatus Cryptobacteroides sp. | reverse complement strand
AGACAGGTGACGCCGGCTCGATATACGAGCCTCGCCGGCTGCAACTCAACGCTCCGGCGAGCTCGCCTAAATGGCTCGCCTCGCGTTGGTCGCCACCAACCAGAAATGTCCGAGTCACCAACCATTTATGTCCACATTACCATATATTTCGTAAGTTTGCAAAGTAAAATTTGCAAGAAAATGATCAGATTCGGATTTATCGGAACAGGTAGAATAAGCGACTGGGTGTTCAAAGGAGCATCAGAAGACCCTCGTATAAAGGTAACAGCAATATGCTCTCGTACAGAAGAAGCTGCAAAAGCATTCATAGCACGTCATCCTGAAATCACTGGAGCCCGCATCTACACCTCGGTTGAAGACATGGCAAATGATCCGGACATCGATGCCATTTACATCGGAACACCGAATCAGACCCACCACAACTATGCAATCACTGCACTGAACGCAGGAAAGCATGTCCTTTGCGAAAAGCCGTTTTCCATCTCAGGAGACGAATCCAGAGAAATGGCAGCCGCAGCAAGAGACAACGGCAAACTCCTGATGGAAGCTATGATTTCCACATTCAACCCGAACTTCCGTGCATTTGCCAATCACATCAGCAACGTCGCTCCATTGAGGCAATATCACTCAAGCTACTGTCAGTACTCATCCAAATACGAAGGACTGAAGAACGGAATCATAGCCAGCTGCTTCCAGCCAAAGACTTCCGGAGCCCTTAGAGATATCGGAATATATGCACTCTATCCATTGGTATCATTGTTCGGAAGACCGGAGAAGATATCAGCAAACCTTACCACATTTCAAACTCCTGATGGACCGACAGACATTCACGGATCACTCATACTGAATTATGGTCAAATGCAGGCTTCAATCACATATTCAAAAGTGTGCGACAGCCTGACAGGAACAGAAGTCTCGGGAGAGAACGGCAACCTCATCATGGATGACGTTCGCATTGCACGTAAAGTGGAACTAGCACCACACAACCCTCCTTCATCAGGACAAGGACCAAAACCTGTCAGAACACTCATTTCTGAAGGCATTGACCACAACGAATACTATTATGAATTCAAAGAATTCGCCGACCTCATTGAAGCCGGCGAAACAGAGTCAAAGATCAATAGTCTTGAGACATCAATCATAGCAATGGATATCATTGACGAAGCACTCAGACAAAACGGCCTTGAGTAAACCTACTCAGACAGCACTGCCATAGCCTCTGAAACGACATATGTACTACCGCCGATGTAGATCAGCGGACGGTCAGTCATTGTTTCTGAGACACCTCCCGCAAGAACGAATGCCTTCTCCACTGCATCCGAAACATTTTCGAAGCAATAGGTTTCAGCAGGTTCCTTCCCTGAAGATGTACAGACATCGACATACCTATCACGAACCTCTTCTGCCGGCATTGCACGTTTTCCCTGAGCTTTGGTAAACACATAGACTGCATTTTCCGGGAAGAGGCTGACTGCTGCATCCACATCTTTGTCGGCTACCGAACCATAGACTATTACAAGTCTGGAAATTTCGCCAGATTCCTGCATCTGCCTGAGTTGTGCAAAATTATATTTCAGTCCGTGCTCGTTATGTCCGATGTCACAGATGACACGTGGATTATTCATCACCTGTTCCCAACGACCTCTAAAGCCTGTTCGTGCAGCAGTGTGAACTATGGCGTCACGGACAAGTGATGCCCTATCAGTCTGTGCCCCCAGAACCTCCAGTGCCGCCAGAACCGTACGAAGATTCTTACTCTGATACGAACCTCGTAAATCCATGTCATTCAATATTGCATCATGCTCATCCCATAGAGACGGCTCCACCTTATCGGCAAATGTCAGCAGAGACATAATGGATGTACGGTTCCCCATGAACAAAGGCTCAGAAAGATTGGTATACAACACCTTACGCTCAAACACAGAATCCGTTTCAGGATTGCTCTCCCCTATCACCACAGGAACCCGCGGCTTTATGATTCCGGCCTTTTCAAATGCTATTTCAGGAAGAGTTTCACCAAGGAGGTCACAGTGATCAAGACCTATGTTAGTGATGATACTAATGACAGGACTGACAATGTTCGTACTATCAAGACGACCTCCCAAGCCAGTCTCCAGAACAACATAATCGACTTTCTGACCTGTAAACCAGTCAAGAGCCATAGATGTAGTTATTTCGAAGAAGGACATATCCAGATGATCGAATGTGTCCTGCCATTTCTGAACGAAGTCCCAGACATCTTCCTTTGGAATCAAAGTTGAGACCCCCGATTGGAGTCGGGAATGGCTCACCACCCTGATACGCTCACGAAAATCCAGAATATGGGGCGAGGTATACAGTCCTACCTTGTAACCAAGCGAAGCCAGAACAGACGTCAGCATATTCGACACCGAGCCCTTGCCATTAGTTCCGGCCACATGTATCACCTTGTAACTCTTATGCGGATGCCCGAGCAGCTGATCCATAAATTCCATATTGCCGATTCCCGGCTTATATGCACCTGCGCCTACCTTCTGAAACGAAGGAAAACGCTGAAACAGAGCGCTCAGCATCTGCGAATATCTCTCTTCTGAAAAATGTTCTGCCATATGACTATTTGAATTGAATGCAAAATTACGTATTTTTACAGACTTTATGTTTACAGAGACTGTCTTTTATGAAGGAAAAGGAATCAGCTTTATACTCTCATTACATCATTGACGGAGTCATCTGCGAGGCCACTCCAGCTGAACTCCTTGATGAATGCATGGAATTCCCGGAGCTGGAATCCGAAGAATACTCAGACTTCGACGACATTGTCGACGAGTCTACTGAGCCCCCATTGGGAGCCATAACATATGATTCCGAAAAACTCCAGGAATACATCAAGAAGACCGTGGAGGCCACTCACAATGAACGTCCGTTCAACCTGTTGTATCCAGAGCACTTCACAAGCCTTCAGATTGCAAAAGCTCTTCTTGACAGGCTCTGGAGCGAAGGACATTTCCGTCTGTGCAATCTCAGACTATGGGCACAATGGGACTGGAACACACGTCCTCTTGGCAACCTCGCATCCTTCTACAAAAGCTGTCAGACCGCAAATGAATACATATTCGGATTGGGAGTCAGAATGACAGACTATATCTTCATCGAAGGCGATGAGGGATGCAGTTCAAGATTCTACGCATGGCTACCGGAAGACGATCTTGATGAACAACACATCGAAGATGACATAAAGGCTCCGTACGAAAGCCGCCATCCTTGGATCGGAGAAAAGAGAAGATGCCCATCAACCATATCTCCAGACCCAGACAGCTGGCTGATCTACGTCCCGTTCGACACCTGCCCATACCGTCTTGGAGGCTCTCTCCTGTCACAGACATGTGGCAAGATCGGAGGTCAGAAAACCAACATTCAGGACCCGGACTATTTCATTGACTGTTACGAGGTTGTAAGAGAGCTCGTGGAAGACGGCATAGTAAAGGCCGGCATCACAGTTGCTGACGGAGGCCTTGCAGTCGCTGCCGCAAAGATCTGCGGTAACTATGGTGTAGAACTCGACTTGAAGGGAATCGCAGCTTCGTATGAAGAAACTGACAGAATGAGAATTCTCTTCGGTGAAGTACCTGGAGCACTGATACAGATAAAAGACACAGACTACGACTATGTAGATTCTCAGCTGCTTCTTCAGGATATCGCATATTATCCTGTCGGACACCCACGCACTGACATCACTGGCATAACCATTCAGGAAAGCGCTAAAACCAGCGTTGCAGACATCCTCGCCTCCCTTTTGGGACAGACATCAGAGGGCGAAGATTAATTTTAAATTTACATTATTTTTCACTAAATTCGCGCCGGATTTTTTCTTTCCCGAAGGGAGATCTGATAGGATCCCCCGGTGTATGATGTTAATTTATTATTAATCAAATATTTAAAAATTACTATGGAAGATAACAAGAAAAGAGTGTATTGCTTCGGCGGCAAGACTGCTGAAGGAAATGGCACTATGCGTGAGCTTCTTGGTGGTAAGGGTGCTAACCTCGCAGAGATGTGTACCCTCAACATCCCTGTACCAGCAGGATTCACCATCACAACTGAGTGCTGTACTGAGTACTATGAGCTTGGTGGCGGCTACAACGACGCCCTCAAGACAGAAGTAGCAGAGGCTCTCAAGAAGACTGAGGCAATCATGGGTATGCAGTTCGGCGACAAGGAGAACCCTCTCCTCGTAAGCTGCCGTTCAGGTGCCCGTAGTTCAATGCCAGGTATGATGGATACAATCCTCAACATCGGTCTCTGCTCTGAGACTATCCCAGGCATGATTGAGAAGACACAGAACCCACGTTTCGTATATGATGCTTATCGTCGTCTCATCATGATGTACTCTGACGTCGTTATGGAGAAGGCAGAGGGTATCGAGCCAGCAGACGGTCAGGGTATCCGCCAGCAGCTTGACAGAATGATGGAAGAGGTTAAGGTTGCTAAGGGATATACTTCAGATACAGACCTTACAGCTGAGGAGCTCAAGGATCTCTGTGAGCGCTTCAAGGTTCGCGTTAAGGAGGTACTCGGCACTGAGTTCCCTGATTCAGCAGAGGCACAGCTCTGGGGTTCTATCGGTGGTGTGTTCAAGTCTTGGAACGGAAAGCGCGCTATCGCATATCGTCGCATCGAGGGTATTCCAGATGAGTGGGGTACAGCTGTAAACGTACAGTCAATGGTATTCGGTAACATGGGTGACAACTCTGCAACAGGTGTTGCATTCTCACGTAACCC
>JBGVPH010000062.1:0-12624 GCA_045126915.1 Candidatus Cryptobacteroides sp. | reverse complement strand
AATGCTACATCTAATACTTGCCATATCCTGGTTACTTCTAGGAATCTGGGAAATTGCTGACGATGGACATTCCGTAAGAGCTTGGATTTATATCGTTACTGCCGTGGCATGGCTTGTTGTCAGCATCTACAATATGAATTACAAGAAAAAGGACTAGACCATGAAGAAAATATTTACAAAAGAAGTCATCAGTTTTGCTCTTGCTGCATTCATCATCTGGACAATCAGCGAGATTGTCATTGATCTGATTACCGGGGTGACTTTTGCCGAGATGCTGTCGGTCAAGTATATTGTATGTTACTTGACAGGAGCCTTGGGATTTGCTCTGGTGTTTACTTTGGTATTTAAAGTACTCAATCTTTTTCCTGACATAAAGAAAGTATAAATGAAACGAGCCATCATAGCACTTGCAATCTTACTCTATTCCATCTCTGCATTAGCTCAGAGCGGCAGTGCAGACACCATCTATGTCGATGTGCCAGCAGAGGTTGAAGCACTGAGACTACAGACTGCTGAATGCGTTGCCTTTGGTCGCAAGGATATTGAAAAGTATGGCAAAAGGTTTCTGGGTTATTCAATGATGAATGCCTGGTGCTATAATGGTGAGCCTCTGGACAGGAAGAAATTCAAGGAACTGTTCAAACCGATACAGTATTATCCTTATGACAAGGTAGTATTCAATGGCTTTGTCATTGACAGATTAGGAATGGACTATTCGACTGAAACAGGAGTACTCGCAGGATTGCTTGTCGGCAAGAAACCGGTCTTTACATTCAGACGCGAAGAAGATATCAGGACGAAAGTTGATTCTCTTCTGTGTAATGTCGGACGACGGGATCAGGCAGTGAGAGCAGACTGGGCAAAGATTATAACTGGCAATGTAACCCAGGAAGAAGCAATAGAATATGCTTTGAAGATGGAAGAAACCGACAGTACCAATCTTGTTGTAGTTTCTCATATCCTTGACTGCTATGGATGGCTAGATGGACTTTCGCAGGAGGCGAACAAGGCCATATTCCTTGTAATCGATCATAGTGACCTCAAGACCATGAACAAGTATATCGGACTATTTCGCGATGCAGTGGAGAAGGGATACCTATCCATGAATGATTTTGTCACAATGGAAGACCGTATGCTGATGAATGCCGGCAAGCCACAGAAATACGGCACGCAGGCATATTCATTGGTCGAGGATGACAAGACGGTGATATACATCTGGCCGGTCGAAGATCCGGACAAGCTTGATGCACTTCGCAAGTCTGTCGGTCTCTCCCCTATAGAAGACTATCTTGAAGCGGTAAAGCAACAAGGAGTTATAATATATTTTGATCCGAATCTTACAGTTGAAGATTTTAAATTACAATAGTCATGAAACGTATCTTAGCCATCCTAGCAGTGATATTTAGTTTATGTATTGCAGCATCAAGCGTCGCTGCCCAAACGAACGAGCAAGATCAATCGGTATACATATACAGCATAGTCAAGTTCAAGAATACATTGCAAAACAGCACCTGGAAAGTAAGCTTGACTGTTGACTTTGGCCAGGCAGACTACAAAGAGACAGACAAAGTTGTGGATGCTGACGGTAATCATAAGTTGTTCAATTCCAACGTTGCTGCACTCAACTGGCTAGGTATGCAGGGATGGGAGTTTGTTCCATACCCGACAGTCAATGAAGGAACTTCCAGATCAAAGTACTATATGCGCCTCAATGTAACCGGAATGACTGCGGAAGAAATCAACGAGAAGCTTAATATATTCTACAATCCGAAGCAGTCAGATGCCACTTATGTACAGAATAAAGACGGTCTGTTTTAATGCCACTAAATCGTGACTGTCGTCACAAATGAAAGCTCCTTTGCATCTATATAGAACCCATTTAATATAATAACACCATGAAACGAATCTTAACAACTTTAGTAGCGGTTATCGCTGTGTGTTTCTGTGCATCTGCACAGCAGAAAGGAGAGCAGTCACTTGGAGCATATTTCGGATATGACACTGGCGTGACAGGATACAAGATCTATTTGGGACACCTCGGTATCTTCCCCAACAAACAGGAAATCAAAGTCAAAGAAGGGCATAACGTCGTTGCTGCACTTGAATACAGTTACTTTGTTGCCAATAATCTTCGCTTGTCAGCAACTGTCGGATATGGCTTACAAGCAAACCCGGATACTCCGAGCGTAGCACATTCGCTCACTATTTCTCCTGGTATAGCATATTATGTACGCCTTGCTCCTAACTTCTATTATACTCCGAACCTCAGTGTCGGTTTTGCATGTGGAGTGAATGATTCTGGAACTCTTGGCAAGGACTCTGAATCTATGAGCCTGTTCGGCTTAGGCGGTGAGCTGCAGCCGCTGGCAGTTGAGTTCAGACCTACCAAGAAATTCGCAATGAGCGTCAGCCTATGCTCTCTGCAGGGCGCAGCTATGGAAGGAACATATAATCATGATGACCTAGACCGCCCTATTGATATGTCGGGAATGAATGTAACTTTTGATCTGCTGGCAAATGCGCAGGTAGGATTTAAGTTGTATTTTTAGAAAATGAAGCACGCCCTATCAATACTGCTGCTGATTCTTTCTGTTTCATCGCTGAACGCTCAGACAACAGAATCTGCAGAAAAGACAAAATCAGTTCCGGTCAAACATTGGGAGTTTGACTACTTTAATTATGGTGTTTCAGCTGGTCAGGGAACGGCATATCTGAATTTCTCAATGGCTCTGAGATATAATTTTCATACTCCGCTTGTTGATGTTGGAGGAGAATTTACAATGGGAGCCACACCACATGACCGCTATGATCCCCTGGAGCTGAAGAAAGGGACAACATTAAAGAGAACCTACTTCATGCTGTCGCCTGTCGCTCACTATAACTTCCGTAGAGGAAAGAATGCCTCATTTTATGTCGGAATGGGCCTTGGATTCGGACTTGCCACAAAACAGGTCTTTGAAGGCTGTACTGCTGATCCCGAAGGAAACATCCTTGAAGAATTGAATACAGATAAATATTTTGTTGCCGCACTTACACCAAGGGTAGGAGTGGAACTGTTCCGACATTTCAGGGTTGGTATCCAGCTGCGCATTCCTACTGACGGAGAAGTAACAGTCGGCCCAACAATAAGCGTCACATTCGGTGGCGGAAAGAAAGAATAACTCATAAACTCTATTCATATGAAAAAGACACTGCTAATAATCGTTATGCTGATCTCATCTGCAGCAGTATCCTTTGCTCATTATGCTGCAAAGCCTACTGAGGAAGTCACATTGGATAAACAATTCAAGATTGCTAAGAATACAAGAACTGCCGGTATCGTCGTAGCAAGTACCGGTGCTGCTGCATAGCTATGTGGAAGCGTGATGTGTACAGTGGCTGAAAACCGCTATATAAATAGCCATAACACCTCAGGCTCGGTAGAGGAGATATATGACTTGAAGCAGGAAGCAAAGAAACAGTCAAGCTATAAGGCCGGACAAACTGTTGAAATCGTTGGATTTGTGACGATGTTGGCAGGAGCAGGTACAATCTGGGTTGGTCAAAGTAAAATAAAGAAGCTAAATAATGCAACTAATGCAACTCTGAGCTACGGAGTGAATGGGGCGGGAGTAGCATTGGCACTGAAATTCTAAAGCGAAAAATTATGAAACGGTTTTTATTCGTCACCACATTTATTTGCCTGTTGGCCACAGCCTGCGGAGATTTACTAGGTTCCCAGAACTCTATTGAAGGTAAATGGGGAATGGTTTCTGGAGGTATTAAGAAAAACGGATCGTTCAACTCATTGAATGAAAAGGATGACTTCTACAAGACAATTGAATTCTTGTCAGATGGAACGTTCATTGAGACATGTGGTTCTGAAACTGCCACAGGAACCTATAAAGTGGGTGGTGGACAATCCATAACATATTCCTATACCAATTACCCGAATGGTGGACCCGAATACTTCGCTATTCATAAAAGCGGAAAATGGACTTATCAATTTTGGGGCCCAGATTCATTCACATTATACGACTTCTCATCCTCATCTAATGAGGTTTCCATGACTTTTACCAAAATCAATAATTAGGTAATAAAATCACTGGAAGAGTTAGCTAAATCGCAATTTAATGATGAAACGAATTTTAACATTTGCTATAGCGTCTTTTATAGCTTTATCTTGCACAGCCAAGAATAAGGAAGAAGGACTTCAGATACCTGTAATCAAATATAATCCGACAACTTATCTGTCGGATATAGATAGAGCTTTGGCAGATCCTACGTCATTCGAGTGCCTGTCTGCTGATTCGCATCAGCTTTCCGGTATCGATGAGGACATTCTGGCATACATCAGTGACCAGGACGCGTTTATTGTAAGCCTGACAGATGCTGACACAGATTCTGCGCCAAAAGTCATCGGAATCAAGGACAAGGAAAAAGGATATCTGAGGTATCTGAATGTAGAAGAGGAGCGGATCCGCTACTCATTGGATGTGGCGATCATAGATCTGTATGGAACTCTTGAAGACTATATTGCAACCTGGCCGGAAGATCAGAGACATCTGTTTTATGACGATCCTCAGGGGTTATATACATTTCCAAGCACCGACTTTGCCACTAATGTTACTGGATGGGGAAACAGTAAAAGTCCGGACAATCCAGTCAAGTTCAAGGCTGCAATTTCCTACCTTCGCACAATACGTCCGGAATGGAACGACGACACATGGGCAAATGACAGCACGGAGATTGTAAACTTCTCAGAATCAGTCACCGGACTTCTCATCCATTATGCCGATGAGAAAGCAAGATTTGAAGGCCAGGATGCCAATCACTTTTCCAAATGGGTCCAGGAGAGGCTGACTTATCCGGAAGCTGCGCTGGAGGACGCTGCAACAGGTCGCGTGACACTTAAGTTCAAAATCGACATGTTCGGCAATCTTGAAGATGTGAAGGTGCTTCGAGGCAGGCATCCGGCTTTGGATTCTGTGGCGTTCAATGTGGTTTCATCTTCTCCTAAATGGACACCTGCAGAAGACCGCATGGGCAATCCATGGATAGCCGTATATACATTCCCTGTCATTTTCACGCCTGAAATGATGTTCGAGGCTTTCATTACCAAGATGTATAATGAGAAGCTCTATGAGGATTATGGTTTCCTGCAGAAACATTGCTCACCGGAACTGCTTAAGAAACTACAGGATGCTTATACATTCGATTCCGATGGACCTGCTTATGCTACATGGCAGTTCAGAAGCGTCCAGCAGGACAGCAAACCCGGCTCGGATGGCAAGACAATGATACTTGACGTTAGTGCTGATGGCGACTGGTACACATATAAGGCCCTTGATATGGGATGGGAATTTACCAACAGAATCAAGCTGACCAGCAAAGACGGAAAGATCATCATTGAGGATATGGACCTCACAGGAGAATGGGCTAAAGCTTTCGTGAGAAATTCATATCTGTATCATTGGCATAAGACTCAGAATGTAGATTCTACAGTTATGGCGTTTTGTGAACTTACAAAACACCTCATGCCAGATATTAAGCTTGATCCTTCTGCAATCAAGGCATACATCATATCGGCAGAGAAGGAGAATGCAGTGGAGGGTGAGGATCTTCTGAATATCGTTACTGCCGGTAAATATTATACTCCGCTTTGCAGTTGTGACATTTACCCATACATGAAAGAGCAGATGAGCGAAGAAGCTCTGGCTGCTTTTTACGGAGTGTACGATTTATGGAAGACGGATTTCAAGACTGCCCTGAAAGCAATCAAGGATAAATGTTATAATGAAATATCCATTGAACTGTACGGCAATGACCACGACATAATGGGAAACCGTGACATTGTCAAATATCTTATCAAGACAGAAAAGTAGTCAAAAGTGGAAGCGCACAACAGGATTTTTATATTTATTGTTTTTACCATCGCAACCTTGCTGATGTGTATATATGCTACCCTTCATTATCTCTCACTAGGGCTTGATATAATTGATTTCAATTCTTATTACACCAAAGAAGTAGCTGATACAGTTGTTGGGATTCTGGAAAGAGAGCAGCACTCATATTTGCGTCTGGGAGTCTATTTCATCTTTCAATGGATGGCCGGCTTAATTATTTTTATCACCACTAAAAGAAAAAACTAAATTCCAATTTGTGTGTCACATATGGTGTTCTATCTGCATCAGTATAATACTAAAACAAAAGATATGAAAAGATACATATTATACATATTTGCATTTATTGTAATGCTTTTTACTTCCTCGTGCGATATAAGCATAGGTTACTTTATGATAGATAATATCCCCCATTCGTATCATACGAATAGGTCTATAATTCCTGCTGAAGGTGGAGAGTTTGAATTCTATTTAGTAGATTATGTGTATGATGAATCAATGGATACGAAATCACTGCCAACCATTCACCAATGCTATCGATACCGATTGAATATTGATGATGGTTTAGGAGTAGAATCGGAAGATTGTTCTTCGGAGTGTGTTACAATTTCTATCCCTGAAAACAACACGGGAAGAGTTCGAAATCTCACCATAGAAGTCAAGGTGGCAGAAGATTATCATAATGATGAAGGCAAGGATTTTGGAAAACCTTGTAATGACATCAACAATCAATTTGGAGAGTGGAAAGTGGCTTGGAGAGGCACGCAGGATAATTAGTATTAAATTCCAATTTGTGCGTCACGAAGGATATAAATTTTGCAACTATACAAAACAGAATCTAATAGGATAATACATGAAAGCATTAAACTATATCATTTCAATCTGTATCTTTTTTCTTCTTAATGCGTGCAATCATCCGGATCTTGACATTCAATTTAACAAAGAAAGCGACATTGTGATTCCTGCAGAAGGCGGTGCATACTATTTCGAGGTGGAAACAATAGAAGTTGTTGAGACAAAGACATCATTCGGTAATTTTTTGAGAGCTTTTGAATATAGGATAATTGTTGGTGAAGAAATAATTGACCAGCAGCTACTTCAATTTAGCACGTACAATGACTATATAGAACCTGGAGATAAATCTAAAGTGGACTTTGACATTCCTGAAAATGTTTCGTCAGAAGAAAGAAGTGTTCGAGTAGACATACTACTTGCCAAGGACAAGATCGTATATGATAGTTTCTATGGTAACGATGATCACGTTGATCCAGGCGATAATACTTGGGAAACTATTTGGGAAGCTGTTCAGTTAGCTTATTAATTCCAATTTTGCAATGAAACTAATCTTGACAATCATTACAACTCTACTATTATCTTCATCAGTCATATTCGCTCAGGAAGCTGATATGAAAGTTGGTGAACTTCTCAATACAAGCAATTGGTTTGAACTTGAAAGGGTCTATCCGGCACTCGCTGCAGATGTCCAGATCCCTATGCTCAAGCAGATGGCTGAGGTTCTGCTTGCATCCAACTTCAACCGTCCTGAGGAACTTCGCGAGAAACTCCAGAAACTGATTGCCGAGCACCAGACCGAACTCGGATTCGAGAATGTCTGCAACATGACAGTAAAGGGCGCTATGGTGGAAGGATATGAGGGTAATTATGCTGTGGCGGCAGATATGGTTAAGGCAATCGCTGAGGCTGTAAAGGCTGCGACCGGATCATTGGAAGGTACAGGATTGTCAGAACTCCTTGCATACTATGAGGCAGTCCGTGAATATCCAGCTCCAGTTCTTGAAAAGCCTGCGGAAGATATTAAGATTGCACTTACAGAAAAGTCAGATCTTTTATGGATTCCAGTAGTAGTCAATGGCAAGACATATGATTTCATTCTTGACACTGGGGCTTCGTTCACAATGATTTCCCAGGACCTAGCAAATGATATGGGAGCCAAGATCATCGGTGATTCTGTATTTGTCGGTGGTGGTGAATCAACAGGAGGATATGGCCAGAGAGCCTTCATTGAGAACATGAATGTAGGCCCTGTTTCTCTCAAGAACGTTATTGCATTTGTCAGTGAAAATCCTACTGATGATGACCCTCTTAAGGTTGACGCTGTGCTCGGCATGGACTTCATAGAAAGAGCTGGAGAGATTCAGATTGATCTTGCTGCAATGACGTTGGTTATTCCAGCTCAGACTACTGCATTGCCAGAGACAGGAAGAAATATCATTCTTGAGACGAATATTCCAGTTGTTGAGTCCACAGACGCCAATGGAAACAGATATACATTCATACTTGATACTGGAGCCAGCGGAGCCAACCTGTCTGATCTTTGGTTTGCCAAGAATGCAGAAGTGGCAGCAGCACTTCCTGTCGAGACACAGAATGTATGGGGACACGGAGGCACAGTGCAACTTGAGATTGTAAAGGTTCCAGAATTCAAACTGACAATCGGAACATCATCAGCTGAGTTCAAAGACCTCCCGGCAACAGTCCCTGCCAACGGAACAGTATCCTCATCACATGACGGACGCCTCGGTATGGGACTTTTGAAGCAGTTCAAAAAGGTTATCTTCAACTTTGAAGAAATGTTTGTGGCGTTTGAATAATTGTTTCAATTATACTATTAACTCTTTAACTTATATCGTAACAATTTGCAATGTTGCTCAGACGTTTATACACAATACTTACTGCAATATTGATATCCGTCATAGCTAAAGGAAATCCTTATAATGGCAGAGATAGTATTGTCGTTACAGAAAGACAAGACACTCTTAAGGAGGCAAAGATAACTTCAGATAAAATCGTGAAGGTAACAAAGTCTCAGACTGGACACAGGCACTTGAATAAAATCGATTTCATTTATGGGAATGTCGTGTTCAGTTCACCTGATATAATAAAGTCGCTTCAAAACCTTCCCGGTGTAAGTGCCGGAACAGAACTTATGTCCGGTCTTTATGTTCATGGCGGCGAAGGATCAGACAATCTGTTTCTTCTTGATGGAGTACCGATGTATCAGATCAGCCATCTGGGAGGTATATTCTCGTCTTTTAATACTGATGTTGTCAGCGGCTTGGATTTCTATAAAAGCGGTTTCCCGGCACGTTATGGAGGAAGAATGAGTTCTGTAGTAGATGTCAGTACAAAAGACGGTGATTTCCATGATTATCATGGCTCATTCATGATAGGACTCATCGATGGAAGACTCCAGTTCGAAGGACCTATAGTCAAAGGAAAGACATCATTTAACATCGCCCTGAGAAGAAGTTGGATGGATGCAGTTCTGGCTCCTACAATCGCATACCTGAACAAGGAGAATGAAGACGGGGAAGTCATAGGAGGTAATTATGCTTTCCATGATCTGAATGGTTCCATAACTCATAAATTCAGTGACCGAGACAAACTCAGTCTCAAGGTGTACTATGGTCGTGACCGCTTGAAATTAAGTCAGATCATCCCTGAAGAATATAAATATGTAGTTGACAAGCAGGGCACAACAAAGACTGTTTCTGGAGAAGATTGCGTAAATACAGATATCTCTTGGGGGAATCTGCTTGCTTCATTGAACTGGGATCATGTCATTAATGATAATATGCGCCTTGATGCTGTAGCATATTACTCCGGAAGTGATGCGGATGTCTGGTATAAATGGAAAGATTGGCGTTTTTCTACAATAGAGCATTATGATGCCATTGATGAGACCAATGTTTCTACTGTGTCAGACATTGCTGCAAAAGCCAATCTAGATTGGAGAGCAGATAATCATCATATAAGGTCAGGTATTTCATATCAGCATCATATCTATCACCCCAAAAGGTACTCCGTCATTGACAATGACGGCTCTGTAATTGAAGAAGAATCCGGCACCCGATATTCAGGAGACGAAATGGCTGTATATGCTGAGGATGAAATCACTCTGTGGAAGCGACTGAACTTTAATGCCGGTCTTCGTTATATTATCTTTTCGGTACCTGGCAAGTTCCGCCATAAGCTTGAGCCGAGAATCGCTTTAAGTTATAGGTGCACAGAAAACTTGGAACTTAAAGCATCATATACGCATATGAATCAGTTTGCCCATCTGATATCAACCCATTATCTGGATGTCCCTACAAACTGCTGGCTGCCTTCTACCGAAAGTATTGAACCGATGTATTCAAAGCAGGTAGCAGCCGGAATATATTCGAAACTGCCGAAGAATATCCGTCTTAACGTAGAAGCATATTACAAAACAATGGATAACCTTTTGGAATATGCAGGCTCAAATACTCTTTTCCCACCTTTAGACTCATGGGAGTCATCATTCCATAAGGGACGGGGACGTGCATATGGTCTTGAGACGGAATTGGGATGGGATTCGTCGCGTCTGTCGTTCAGTGCCTATTATACGCTATCCTGGAGTGAGAGGAAATTTGATGGTATATGGCATGACTGGTTCCCGCATAGATATGATAACAGGCATAAACTTACATTGATGGGATTGTGGAAAGTCACAGACAAGATTGACATATATGCCAACTGGAATTACAACAGTGGCGGCTGGATGACGGTTCCGACCCACATATACAATCCGGGAGAGGTGTTCGACAGGGTCTATACTGCTCCGAACAACGTCAATCTTCCTGATTACCACAGACTTGATTTGGGAGCACATTTCAGGAAGACCACAAAAAGAGGGAACGAAAGAATCTGGAATATCGGCATCTACAATGCCTATTGCCGGAAGAATGTAGTCTTTGTTGCTATAAGTGAAAGAGACGATAAGAGTTTATATGGAGAAGGAAGAGCAATCTTTCCAATCATTCCTTCATTCAGTTATACCCTAAAATTCTAAAATAATGAGAGTAATAAATCATATCATTATATTAGCACTAAGCATTGTCTGCATCTCATGCAAGGTCGATTTTGACTTTAGCGGTCTTGACGGTCAACCATTGCTGTACCTTGATATGAACATGGCATATGATCCTACTTCATACGAGGATGGGATAATTCCGGAGGATGTGCATTTAAGCCTGAATGGTTTTGTTTATGCAATTCCCTCTGCAGCCGGAGAGCGGGAGTTTCCTGAAGAGATACGATGCCAACTGGATGTCTATCACAATTCAGATCTTGTCTGGACAAGAAATGATATTCTGCTGCATGAATTTGAGGGGATGGTTACTGCAGAAGTATATGGAATAATTCCCGGTGATCAATTGAAGGTGGTTGCAAAGGCGGAGGGATTCCCGACAGCAAGTTCTACCGTTGTTGTTCCGCAGGCTGCGCCTAAAATTGAGGTCTCACACTCAAGGATAAACGAGTCGAAAATACGCATAAGCATTGCTTTCAACGATCCGGCAGAAACAGATGACTGTTATGCATTTACTTTTACCAAGGCATACTGGTATGAAGACAGTCTTAATCCGAGCGGAGTAGAATGGTTGGAACCATCATTCGGTAATACAGAGGAGACCTCCTTTCTTGACCTCGGGCCTTTTGATGTAATATGGCAGGATGGAGATAAATATTATGGTCTGACAGACCGTGAATTCAATGGTAAGAGAACTGAGTTTGAGATAAATGTGGAATATCCGTTACATGATCCGGAACAGTACAAGTATGCTTTCTATAAGATAGGAATACATAAAGTATCGCAAGAAAGATTGAATTACGAAATAGCTTGTCAGGATAAAGGCAGCAACATACTCGGTTTTATAGGCCTTGCACCCACAACATTTGCCTACACCAACGTTTCAGGAGGTACCGGATGCGTATCATGTTCCAATGTCAGTACAACTGAATGGATTGCTGTTCCACCGATAGAAAAAATCAATTGATATTATTTACGAAGCAAATGCAACATCCATGTATATCCTGCCTAATTCGTGGATGTGGTCAAGGATTTTTTAATGTTATCAATACAAGTATAGGAATTGTTTTCGATACCTTGATATGAGATAAGGATTTTGAAACCTCAATAGAACGATAATATTGCTAAATTTGCAGAGATAAATCGGGATTTACCGGCTAGTCATCCCCGGCTTGACCGGGGATCTAAACAATATAACAGTGAAGAAGGATATGAAGAAGAAAGGTTATATATACTTCATGACAAATCGGAATAATAGCGTTTTGTATACCGGTATAACCAATTCCTTAAAAAGGAGGATTCAAGAACACTCTGAAGGTAGATGTTCTGCATTTACTCACAAATACAACTGCAATAAATTGGTGTATTTTGAAGTTTTTCCGACCATAGAGCAAGCCATTGCACGTGAGAAGCAGATAAAGCATTATAAACGTGACTGGAAAAACGAACTGGTTGATTTAATGAATCCAAACTGGGAAGATTTAACCGGTAACATAATTATCGACCCAGATATTGTATAAAAGATGCCCGATCAAGCCGGGCATGACTAAATAGACATAACTAAATTCCAATTTTTCTGCGAGATATGTGCCTGGCATTGCCAGGCATTTATTGTATATAAGCGGCACTTGCCCTCTCCGGACTCTACGAGATCCGTAGAAGGCAACCATCTATTGCCACGCACAGGCGAGACTTCAGGGACTGCAAGCAGATCCTCGAAGACTCGCAGACGCCACCGCACACATTAAATGACTATATCACATTGAATGTACCTCCTAGAGCGTTTTCAAATGTACCACTTCAGATATGGTCGCTTTAGGTTCGGCAAAGTTATTATTTTTTCTGATTTTTTCTTCTCATCGAGTCACCTTTCAGTTCAACCCGAACCGC
>JBGVPH010000061.1:0-35160 GCA_045126915.1 Candidatus Cryptobacteroides sp. | reverse complement strand
CCGTCTCTATGGCCTTAAACCGGGAGAACTGATTGCAAGATGCAAACAAAGCTAAGATCACATAGTTAACAAGTTTGTGTAAATTCTAAATTTTCTCTATATTTGACTAAGTAATTTAGAAACTATGAATTTCAGTGAGATTAACAAGGCCGCTGGTGCTCGTGCACGTAAGGCTTCTCTTGAGCTCGAGAAGGCTCTCAAGGAGTTCCGTAAGGTTTCTGTAGAGGCAGGCAAATAGTCTCTCCCGGAACGAACAAAGAGGGGTGATTCCAATCAAGGAGTCACCCCTCTTTGCTCGTTCTTGTATCAAATGTCATGACAATAACTCGTTTAGTTTATAGGGTCATGGAATTTGTAAGGAACATTAATTATTATTCAGAGACCTTTCTGTTTTGTGCGAGAATCTTGACAAATTGGTACGGTAGCGTCAGGCAGTATAGTCCCATTTGCAGATAAGCGAGAAACGTATATTTGACTTTCAGGTAACCCTCGATCAAATCCAGATTGTTGAGAATCCAGAGAGCCCGTGCTCTCTCGATATCTTCTCTGAGTGATTTAAAGAATTCTTCCATTGTTAGCATAAATTTAAAAGCGGCACCACCTACCGTTATGGCACGTCCTCCCGAATGATATGCAATGTATAGTGTGTATTACAGGATATGGTCCCTGCTATACTTCTGTGCATACTCCTTGAGCCCCTTGGCGTCGATGATCTGAATCTCTCCAGCGAGTCCCATATAGAAGCGGCCTATACCTTCCATCTGATATACATCTGTCTCCAGAATCCATCTGTCATCGTCAGTTGTCTGGATAAGGTCCTTCTCCGCTTCCGGATACTCTTCAACGAGTACGTTCTTGGCTAGAAGGGTCAGCTGAAGCTTGATCGGGATAGGGGTATCGCCGGTAAGGCGGAAGATATCCATCTTGCCCTGGCGATGATGGCTTTCATACTCCCATCTGTCAGCCTTTATCTCCACGTTGCTGATTCTGTCGACCTTGAAGACCTTGTTTGTCTTTGAGGCCAGGTCGTAGCACCATACGGTCTTCTGGCCTGATGCAAGGGCAAA
Source organism: Candidatus Cryptobacteroides sp. (assembly GCA_045126915.1). Lineage (GTDB taxonomy): Bacteria > Bacteroidota > Bacteroidia > Bacteroidales > UBA932 > Cryptobacteroides. The sequence goes on along the minus strand of JBGVPH010000061.1, from coordinate 34,093 downwards.
CGGTTCTACGACCCTGTCCTTGATTACTCCGCTGCTGGATGAACTGTAGCCGTGAAGCACGACCTGTCTCTTGCTCTCAATGGCATCCATGAGTGCAGCCACATTCGCTGCATCCTCCTTCTTGGAGGGTATCCTGTGAGCCATCAGCTGTCTTCTCATGGATTCCGACATGCGGATAGTCTCACTGTTGATTCTGATGAATGCCTCGTCTTCCACCTTCACGATATCATATTCGAACGGAGAAACGGTGATGGCAATGACCTTGCCGTCGTACATGGCGTTGATTCTGATGTTCGTCATCATGCTGATGTCGAAATGCCTCTTTGCCTCATCGGTGATGTATCGGATATAACCGTCAATGCCCTTGTAGCTGCCATATGCAGTCTTCTCCATGTATGCGATATCGCTGTCCACGCCCTTGATGTATCCGAGGTCATCCACTCCAAGGTAAAGGGTACCTCCCACCTTGGTGTTCAGGAAGGCGCAGATGCCGCGCATGATGGTAAGCCTCTGGTTCTGCTCCTTGGCATTTGCCGGAGCATGGAAGAACGAGGTCTTGAACTCCTGACGGTCATTCTCGATGCCGAGATAGACACCGTTCTCCTCCTCGAGGTCTGTCTCACCTTCGGTCTCAATCGCCAGACACTTGATGATCTCTCTCTTGATTACGTTCTGCATCGACTTGCTGATGACATGGTCGATACGGTTACATGATTGAACCAGAATCGCGATCTTGTGGATGAGTTCGTCCTCGTCCGTCTCGATGATATCCGACAGTTGGTCGTTCATTGAATCGTTTCCGTAGGCGCTCAGCACCTCGACTACGCGCTTCCTTCGTGTAACAGTCAACGGCTCTGCCTCTGAACGGAATTCAAGCGGACGGATCTTGTCATACTCACCCTTGGCAAAGAGCACCAGAGCTTCCATGTAATCCGAAAGGAAGCTCAGATACTTGGCATCCATCTGATTGCCGGTCATCTCAGCGATGATCCTCATGAAGCACAGGATACGATGTCTGTCAGAAGGACGAGGGAGGTTCTTCTGATAGCCCAGGAGCACCCTGCACAGGAGCTTGAGCATGTCCAGAGAGAGATAGTTGACCTCTGTCTCTTCCTCCACAGCGATGCAGAAGCATCCTACGCAGTCTTTCTTTGCCTCGTTCACATTGAACTCGTCGTCACTCATGCAGAGGATCTGGCACATCACCACACCGTAGTATGAGTTCTCGCCGAAGCTGAGGATCTTGATCTGGACGTAGTCTCCTTCCTTGTAGTCTCCGTTCACATAGGCCTGGGCAGCGTATCCGCTGTCAGTCCACATGTATGCCTTCTGCTTGCCGGAACGGTCCGGAGTAATCTTGTTGATGTATGCGCAGATTGACTTGCTGTCGTCAGCTCTCTCGTTGATGATATAGTCCTTGAACTCCTCTCCGATGTCGAACACGCCGTTGTCCACATCGCAGACCTGCAGAGATATATAATCGCCCACATTTAGGTAGGCGTAGAAGTCCTGCATGTAGTAGTTGATGTTCTGCAATGCCGGGATCTTGATGTATCCTTCGATGCACTCGTATTCCTTGTCGATGGTCCTTACCCAGATCTTGCCCTCGTTGTCCTTTCTGATGATCCTGACATCGACAGTATCGCCGTTCTCATAATGCTTGCAGTATTTCCTGGTCTTGGCGACAGGAGACTTGAGGTCACGAATGAAGTCCTTTGTGAACTCTGCCATCGCCTGGAGATTGTCTAGTTCAGACTTCTTCACCTTGCTGTTCTTCTTAGAGAGGATCTGAAGCTGTCCGTCAAGAAGCTCTATGGCAGGGACAAGAAGCGACCTTGTTGGGTCGTCAGCTGAGAGTGCAGACAGCGCAAGTTCGCCTTTCTTTAGGAGTACGCTGCCCTTGCTGTCGTACCAATACTCCTGTGCCATGCCGTCAGACATGGTCGCGCTGTTGGCTATCTTATAAGCAAGAATCTGAGGGTTGAAAGTGATGATGTCATCCCAGGCGAAAGGAGTCTTTCCGGGAACGCGTCCGAGGAGGTTGGCTATAGAAAGCTCAGCAAGCTGCTGCTCATACTGACGAGAAAGCAGAAGAAGACTCTGTAGCATGAGCGAGTAGGCATTCCTTCTGACATCTGTATTCTCCGGGAATACGAGAATATAAAGCGCGCACATCCTGCAGACCAGCTCCAGTTCCTCGTCCTTGCACATGTTCTCCTGCAGAGGAGCTGATGTGACCGACTCGATGAGGGATTTCACTCTCTCATCCAGCAGGTTTACCGTCGTCTGGTAAAAGCTGTCCTGAAGGGCGACGTTCTTGACCCTTTTATGCAGGTATGTAAGAACCCCTTCAAAGTTTTCGTCTATATATTCCTTCTTGATGTCAAGCCACAGGGGCATCGCTGAATTTTCTGCCATATCTCTTTTGTTTATTCTCTTTGGTATTATATACTGCCGAGTCTTACAAAGTTACAGGAACTTCGCTGTTTTTACAAAGAAATCGACATCTCAAAGGTGTAATATTCTTCTCAATATCCTGTATCCGATAGTGAAGTTTTTACTGCAATGGCACCCCATCATCACTTCCGCTGATGGGGTGCCATTGCACTAGGCCTTCGTATAGATTTCATACATCTCCGGATGGTGTAATGCACTATCTATTCTATCGACAACATCATTCAGTGGGGTGATATCAACGCATATCATACACGAGAACTCCTGTTCCAGATGCTCCATCTGCTCTTCTGTCAGAGGTCCATCCAGTTCTTTTACCAGTTCCTCAAGCTTCTTGGCGTGAATCAGGAGTTTCTTTACCTCCTCGATGTTTGCCTGAAGTTCCTCTATATCGTATTCCATAGGGTATAATCTTAAGTTAGACAGAAACTTTTCTATAGAATCTCCCTTGCTATCCAGGCACATGCCTCGGCATCTGCAAGAGCGTGGTGGTGATTCGTCAGGTCATAGCCGCATGCTGCAGCTACTGTCTGAAGCTGGTGATTCTCAAGGTCATCGCCGAAATGACGTCGTGAGGCTGTAAGTGTGTCGTGAAAGACAAATTCTGGGTAATCCATTCTGTAGCATCCGAACACTTCTCGAAGACATCTGCAATCGAAGCGTGCATTGTGAGCGACAAGCGGTACCGCATTTGCCTCTCCTTCCGTATCCTCAGAAAGGATTACTTCCTCCGTTAGTAACTCTTTCTCCAGCCTCTGCCATACGTACGGGAACACCTCAGCATCATCGGTGTCTTCGTGCCCTAATCCGTGGACCTGCTGGCAGAACCACTTGTAGTAGTCTGGTTCAGGCTTGATCAGGCTGTAGAAAGTTTTCACTATCTCTCCGTCTCTGACCAGCACAGCGCCTATGCTACATACGCTGGAGGCACATTCATTGGCCGTCTCAAAATCTATCGCTATAAAATCCTTCATCTTCTAGTCTTCATCTACTACATCATCATACATGCTGACAGCTCTTCGAAGCTCTCGGGCGATCTCCTTGCGAAGCCACAATGGACTCAACACCTCCACATTCTCTCCTTTTGAAAGCAGTTCTCTCGAGAAGTCATAGGTAGGGACGAGACTGTAAGTGAATTCGGTGTATCCTTCTCCGGATTCTCCCTCCTGCTGCGAGTGGTGCAGCGGTAGGGTTCGATAATACTTGACCTGATCTTCTGCAACCCTGATTACTACCTTCTCTACCTTTCCGTTGTCAAGGATGACTCCGAAGAGCTTCCTGAATGTGTCCTTAGGGTCATAACCTTTTGGAAGCTTATAGCTCTTGTTGGTAACACAGAGATGAAGAATCCTGTCCAAGGAGTAAATCCTAGGGTACTCGTATCCCTCACTCTTGGCAAGCATGTACCACCTCTGCTTGAAGAGCTTAAGACAGTAAGGAGCTACAGCGTATGTTGAAGGCTCACTCCTGTTGAAACTCTGGTAGGTCATCTCCAGCATCTTGCTGTCCCTCATTGCGGCCATTATGTCCGGAAGCCACCTCTGGCTTGACGGAATCTCCTCGCATATGATTCTGTCACGCAGGTCTGATCCTTCGTTCATGATATTGTTCAGCGATAGGGACTGGAGCATCCAGTTCTTCAAGGCGTCGCTCTGCACGTCATCATCATTGGAGATGTAATATCCTAGGGACCGGTCGCACTTGATTTCAATATCAAATGTATCGTAGATTGCCTTCTTATGATTGAAGAACGTCCTCTCGGAAAGACCTTCTCCGTATTCGTTATACGTGCTTCTTCTCCATGCCCTGTCTATGTCCTCGAAACTGATGTGACCGCTTCTCTGAATCAGGTCAATCAGCCAGATGTACCTGTTGAAATAATTCTTTGCCATATGTGATCGTTTGATTTGATGCAAAGGAAATGCTTTCCACTGCTAAATTTAGGCAGTAAAAAGCATTTTTGCCAGAAAGTGGCAGAAAATTACATGCTTCCGCACCTGATCTTGTTCTCTATATTGGCACGAATCTCGTCTACGATATTTTTCCACAAGCTTGAATCCTTGAAAGCTGATGCCGGGATATATTCAGAGTACTTTTCAAGAAAAGCCTTGTTAAGTTTCTCGTCATAACGATAGCTGTTGATAAGCTCCTTCCACTCAATTTTCTCTGGATACTTCTCAACGATACACATCGGGAGATCAGCATTCCTTGAGAGTGCTCTCCAATCAAAGTAGTCCTTAAATCGTTCTACGATTTCTAGTGTAAGAACACTTTTGTCACATCTTCCGGAGAAACTCTCCCAGTTGATTCTTCTCTTGAACTTATCAAGAATTTCCACTGTCCACACGATGTTGGTGTTTTCAGAAATCTCGTTCCAATCAAGACGGTCCTGATACTTCTCCAACATCTGTAGAGTGAAGCCAAAGTCGCCTGAGAGACTTACCCAGGCCTCCTCTTCCATCATCTGGGCCATCAGCCCTTCTGCCAAATTAACTTTTTCCATAAGCTTTTGTATTTGTTAAACTTTGATGTTGCAAAGGAAGCGGTCTTGACTGCATTAATCTGGCAGTTACAAAAATATTTTTCTGCCTAACATTGGCAATCAGGATGAGTTAATTTGTCCAAAATAATTCTACATATGGAAACGATCATCAAAAGGTTAGAGCAACAGGGATATGGAAAACAACATCCTGATTACGAAATTCTAGTTGAGTTACTTACAATCGTTAAAGGTTTGAAGGATATGATTGAGCCCTTCATCAGTAACGATCCTATCAAGCATAGGTTCAATCTTAAGATCCGCGGTCGCGTATATCCATTCATGGCAACCCAGGATGAAGAGTACTTCCTGAGAAAGGCGGCTAAGCTCATGAATAATCAGTGATGAAATGTTAATTTTGTGAATCTTATCTACACTATGGCATATATAACATACATACAAGACGAAGAACATTATACCAAGGTCATCGAAAAGGCGGCATCTGTAAAGAAGTCACTCTGGATAGGTACAGCTGACATCAAGGACCTGCATGTCAAGGTTGGAAACGCTTCAGAGCCGTTCCTTGGAATACTAGCCGAGCTACTGAAAAGGGGAGTGGAAGTGAGGCTTATCCATGCTAAGGAACCGGGCCCTATCTTCCGTGAGGAATTCGACAGGTACCCGATTCTTGCCAAGAGATTGGAAAGAGCTATGTGCCCACGTGTGCACTTCAAGATGATGATATTTGATCTTGATGAAGTCTACATTGGCTCAGCCAACCTTACTGGTGCCGGTATCGGTATGAAGAGTGCAAAGACCAGAAACTTCGAAGCCGGTATATTGACCAACGAACCTTCTCTTCTGGATTCTGCTATAGAGCATTTTGATGGAGTCTGGGCAGGATTCAAATGCAAGGACTGCTCACGTAAGAAGTTCTGTGGAGACCCCATTGTCTGAATTGTCACCGCTAGTTGCGCGGCCTTACGACGTTGGCCTAACCTTCTTTCATAGCTTTTAGATTCATGAATGACTCAACCTCATCTGTTATCTTATTACCGTTATTCTTGTTGAAGTCAGAATCATACTCCCACATGTGTTCTGCATATACCGTGTCTCCTCCATTCCCAAACATCATATCCAGGAGATTTATCCCAAAGTAGCAAATCAGGCCGTTCATTGGATTTATACTTGATAATTTTCCTGCCAGGAATGTCTTCAAGTACCGTGGCAGAACATCCTCTAGAGCATTAACATGTGAACCACCATCCCAGGTATGAACAGTATTACAGAAAGATACAATTTCTGTAACCGGCTCATCTATGTGAGTGAAAGCTAACTCTATTCCTTCTTCACACAGATGAATAGGCTCATATAATGCTTTCTCTCCGACTTCATCCTTAAGCAAGCCGAGAAGCCCGTCTTCATAATGATAGAGCTCTCCGCCGAACGACACTCTCAATCCTTCATGTCTGGCCACGGTGTACTTGATGGCCTGTATAACATGGGCCGTATTAAAGGAGTAGTCCTTGAATATCTTACTGTCCAATGTAAAACAGAGTTCGACTCCGTTTCTCTCTTTCGTTGGACATTCCTTTTCTTCAGCCAAGATCCCTTTGTGACAGTTGACACTGTACTGCAAACCGTCATGAAATGAAGTAAATGTGTAATCTGCTGACAGGATATTGATAAAGTATGCCGGAAAGCCGTTATAAAAATAGCTTCTACGATGTCTGACATAATTTTCAGCATCCATCATACCTGCCCAAGCTGGTCCGAATAATATTCGATCTTGCTCTTCAGGATCAGTTATGCCAACTCCATATGCTCTCACCAGGACCTTTTGACCCTCCAACCTGAGGATGACATCCTTACCCGACTCCTTGCTCAGAAAATCCAATGCAGCCTTGATTACTTTGTATATTCCGTCTCTTGCGCTGGAGCCATCTCGGCAGTCTGTCAGCAATCCTGGACGCGAACGAAAGAATTCGATTTCTGTTATCTGATGTTCTGTCATCTTCATAGCTATACTTTATTTGTTATTGGTTATTGTCTCTATGCTTTCCAACTTGTACTTCAAATCATTAAGCGCCTCTTCATAGCTCTCCCAATTGATATATGACTCAAGGTCAAAATTATCCAGTGTGTAGATCTCATTGTCTAAAAGAAATTCTGAAACATCAACTGGCGCATTGTCTTCATAGGATATTGAATACAGTATCTCTGATATCACATTTGCCTTGCTCACAACTTGGGTGATTTCATACGCAATATCGTCCTGCAATTTCTTAAGACTGTCTATCTTGACCAGAAGCTTATCGATGTCCATGATTTGATCTTTTCGGCAAAGGAAAGGTCTTTCACTGCATAATAATGGCAGTAAAAGAAAGTAAGCATATTGGAGAACCAACATGCTTACTTTCTAACTTCTACTTTTGACATTAATGCCCGGAATCTCTTTACAATAGGGTCATCTGGACCTTTTACCATAGCCAGATAGCTGACCCGTCCCATGATATTATTGAACTCATGTGGTGTACATCCATTTGTCTCCGCATGGAAGACTGCTGCACGCAGATTCTTGGTGAATTGGCGGTAGGTGTTGACCTTCTCTCCGACGATTAGTCCGGTCACCTCTTGTCTGGAGCCCTTCTTCTGTAGTCTGGTCTTCTTTTCATTGATTTTGAAACCAGAAGACTCAACTATATTCTCTAACTCCTTAAGGAATTTGCTGTCCTTTGCATATACACTGTGGTCACTGCTGAATGTCATGTCGTCTGCATAGCGGGAATATGTCACTCCATACCTTTGAGCAAGAGCAGACAGCCTTTGATCTAAAGAAGTGCATACTATATTGGAGAGAAGCGGGGAAGCAGGGGAGCCTTGAGGCAGAGCATTGCGGAACATCTGCTTCTGTTCATCCCACATAGGTATGGTGCAGAGTCTTGAGATGATATCAGAAACCTCTTCATTGAAGCCTAGCTCCTGGAGGGACTTCATGACTCTGGTATATGTGATGGTTGAGAAGAAATCCTTCAAATCGATATTCAAGACATAGTTCCTCCCTGTATGATTGTGTGCATTCGTTGCGACAGACCTGGCTTCAGCGAACCCATGAACACATTCCGGAATCCTATAGTACGGAGCAACGATTGCTGATATGCATCTCTGGATGTCTTTCAGCTTTCCGGTTGGTGCGGTAATTCTCCTTGTACCTCCTGAACGTTTAGGAATATCGAACTCCTTATACATAAGGCTGCGGAAGCGCGCCTGGGCCATGCGTCGGATATCCCCAACCTTATCGGTCAGAGCCCAACCTGCACAGAACGGGGCTACCTCTTCGATTGCTTTGGTTAGAGTATGCGAGTTCTTGATGTCCATGTCTTTAGATTTGTCAAAGACTTTCCAGAGAGGCTTCTATGAGGTTGTGCGTGAGGGCACAGATTCGAGTAGGCTAGGGCGACCGCAGGGCAAAACTTTTCATTAGCTTGGAGCCTAAGCGAACAAGCAAATGTTTTCGTCGTTTTGAACAAGGGAGCACGAAGCAGACGGAGAATATGTATGTATCACCCGTCTTATCGGAGCTGCTCCGACATCTGCCGGTTCCAGCAGACAAATCAAACCTCTCTGGATGTCAATGAACTGGTTTTTCTCTATATGGTGGCAAAGCTACTGTCAACTTGTGCCAAAGTGTTGCACTATAACAAAGAAATCACGTAAAGGGCGACGAAAAGAATCAGATGAAGTCCGTCACGAAGAAGATTCTTGTTGGTGATCTCCTTGAGGACCCTATATTCGGATACCTCTCTGTCGTGCTCCGGACCGAATACCTTCTCGCCCTTCCATTTCGTCATGATTTCGTCTCTTCGCAGGGCGAAATGCTTTACCCTGTTGAGAATGAGAAAGACGACAGCATCAGCCACAAGTAGCGCTGCAGCAATCGCGCAGACCACGTTTATCAATGGCTGGCAATCTCCCTTCAGAAGGGCAATCGCAAGAAGCATCACCAGGATTCCGCAGACGCTATGCACGGTATGGTGTGCGCAATGAACACGTCTTTCCGATGTTGAAATGTCTACCTTCGCGATGACATATGCATACGAAGACTGCGAGAGGAAGACAAGAAGTCCTCCAAGCAGGATTAAGTAAAGAAGTATTGTCATAATTCAGTTTATTTGGTTTTTCTCTTTCCGAATCGTCTCAAGAATCTGGATCTCAGGTAGTCCAACGGACAGTTGATCTTCTCTGATGAGTCAGCGAAGTACACCTTGACGCGCCCGTTAGCCGTTCCACATATCCTGTCGATGTGAGGTATTTCCAGGCCTTCCTCCGCTATCAGCTGGTCGATGATGCCCTTGCCGCTGGCAGCTGTCACATCGCATATCATACTTTCCTTGGCGGCAGCCGATAGATTCTGATCAATGTAATCATGAACGGTAGGTATCAACTCGTTGAATGCACGCATGAAGCAGAGCGTCTCCTGAGGATTCCAGCAGCTGACATACACGACATTGGTGACCGGCAACGCAGCACCGATACGGTAGCTCATAGGTAGCTTTATAATATGGAACCTGACATTTGAGAATAGAATCTCATATCTCTGATAGCCGTCTACGACACCTTTGTCTTCCACTGCGTCATATCCATACTCTTTTCTTAGCAATTCGATGAGCTCATCTGTATTGACTGTCTGGTTTAGCACTTCAGGAGTGTAGATCCAGTTCCAAACGAGCGAAATTACAATGTCATGATAGACAGCTGCCGGTTCAGCCATATGCCTGCTGTAGGTGTCATGCACTATTCTTCGAATCGAAGACTTGAGAGTGAAATCAGATATGGGTTCTTTCATGGCACAGTTCTTTTATCGGATATAGATTATTACTGCAAAACTCAAAAGGCGTTACACCTCTTCGACGTACCCTGTGAATCTATACGCTGTCAGCTGAGGAATTGTTCTCCTTACAGCCTCCACAAGACCTTCCAGATCCGACCGGCAGGATTTGCGATAGCTAGGGTTGTCCTTATGATGCATCACGCACAGAATACGCCCTCTGCTGTCAACGGTCAGAGCATGATTGATACCCGTATCTATCTTTAACCCCTCAATAAGGTTTGCTGCGGTCACCAGTATTATCCGTTCGGTCTTGTATATCCTTTTGCTTTCTGACATCAGTTCATCCAGGATATCCAGCAGTCTTCTATGGTACTCATTGAAGGCTATCAGATACTGAACCAGGTCTTCCGGCGGTACCGTGAACGTCATCATTATATGGTCTGCATAAACTTCTGCGCCTCCCGCCATATTGATGATGTTGATCGTGAGCGGATCCATTGCAATCTCTACCCTGAGGATGGAGTGTTCTGTAACCGTCACTTCATATCCTGCTGCACTGAATGCCTCAATCACCATGTCACCATAGCGGGCAGAACCGTCATATCTCCTGGCTCGCCTCTTGTGTGAGAGGTGATGGATATACCACCAGAAATGATATCCGTAATTGCCTTCTAAGGAAGCCCGCGCACTATATATGCCTGCAGACTCCTCCATCTTGGCATATAGAGAAATACGGACATCCTTTCTCGCACGTTTATATGCGGAATTTATTACGTCTTCGATTTTCATCTCCGCAGTATCCTGATAATATCCTGTTGAACTCTTTCTGCGTTTGACAAGAACCCATAAGTTAAACCCTTCTGCTCAGAGTGCAGGCTGCAGTTCCATACTTCTTCCTGTTTGCAGATGATTCTGATTTCATATCCCTCTTTATCCAGGCACGGCTTCAGAAGTGCATATGCTGTCGAAATGGCTATCTCGCCCGACTTGCGCATAGTCCAATAATCGTTGACTAGTTCCTGGACCTTATCCAAACTGTCAGCTAGACTCTCTGCAAAGTGCTCTAGAATATCCTCCAGATCCTCAGGAATCCACCGAAGTTCAACAGGGCTCAGATTATCCATCACTAGAGTATGGTTAGCAGTTAACTTGAAGACGTAGAAGGTGTTTTTACCAATGATTATCTTCCTTTCCGATTCACCTCTGTGTCCCTTTCTGTATTGTGCACATAGTTTAATCAGCCTATTAAGAGCGAAACCTATAAAGCATTCTACCAGATTATTGTCAACCTGATGAACCAGCCTCTCACACTCATGCTCAAGCCTCTCCAGGTCATACAGAAGATCGGTCCTGGCCCGATCTAGAGTGATATTTACTAGCTCCTTTGGGGTCATTTCGTTTGTGTATTAGCAAGTACCTGCTGAGTAAAGGACTCAGACAGCGCCTTCAGTCTGGTTATATATGATTCATCGAGTTGGAAAGCCAAGGGAGGAAAGCAGTCTATCACGTCAATATGGTCTGGAAATTCATCATCAAGACAGATGACCTGATAACAGTCGTCCGAGTCATCTAGGTGAAAAGTCAACGGTTCCTCCTGCTTCTCCTTCGGCAGTCGTTTGCTGGCAAATTCAAAATCAATCGGCATTCTCCAGATGATGCCAAGTGTAACAGAGTTTCCGGCAGACGGAATCTCTACCACATCACCCACGTTGAACATGCAGTCTTCTTTCTCCCGGCCCCAGAATATCTCCCTGTTTCCATTTATGTCTTCTAAAGAAGATATCGCTTTGTAAGCGACAAGATCGCCTGTACCTGTGAATGACCAACGTCTCTGTCCGTCATATCCTCTGTAGCATTCTACTCCGAATGGAATTTCTGAAACGTAGAAACTGTGCCATCTGGTGAACTTCCTATCAGGATCGGATATAAGCTTGTCAATCCTTCGCTTGGCATCATCTAATGTATGATGAATGCTCTCCTCGCATACATGTACGTTGAAGCGAGGATATGACTGGTCCTCCGGATGGTTGATCGTATATCCGACAAGCTTATAAGCCACATCGGTATACACTTCATATTGATTGTATGGCTGTTCTATCATAGCGTTTGAATTTCTTTAACAGTCACTAAGCTTTCTTCTGAAGTTTTCCTGTATCATTCTATATGCTCTGAATGCGTTGCCGATGAATCGCGCCGCTTCGAAGGAATCATAGAATGCAAGGTCGATGTTGTCCTTATCTGCGGATTGCTGGTCGAACGAAAGAATGATCGAGTCATCATCTGTTGCCGTGAGGAAGAGCTTAGCACCCTGTTCGCACTCGATTGAATAGCAGCTTCTGCTGATTCTGTTGACTGTAAGCCTTCTTCTTGACGGAGCTAAGTCACGGATGATGGCCTCAAGGCCCTCGCTAGCTGCAAATGACGCGTCAAAGTCATCGTACAGCCTTCTTACACAGTTCTCCCAAGCCTGGGACATGCCGCTGAAGAACCCCAATCTATCCATATAGGAAGATACATCTACAGATCTGGCAGCGTCAAGGTTATATGTGCAGGGTGAGTTCATCCGGAGTCTAGGTGTTATCATATGTTCAGGTTTTTGGTTCAGGTATATGTACGTGAAGATGATTGCTACGTTACGTAGTAACTGGCACAAGCTGTCATCTTTCTTGTACTTTTCAGGTTTGCTGTTGTTACAGTAGAAGATGACGATTTATTTCTGTAACCGAATTGCTTTCTTCACGTATAAGGGGTTGTACCAACAAACAAGAGCAATGAAACGTATAACACTCCTTCTACTATTTATTGTCACATTCCTTGCCGGCAGCTGCTGCAATCATCCTTCTCAGACTCAAGCAAATGAACTTCGCGACAGTCTTATTGTAGACTATATGACATACGCTGCAACCTTCTATGACAGCGCATTCGTTGACTGGGACTCATTCATAGGTCTGGGCATCAATCAGTATGCAGCCGACTGGAGTCCGGAGATAGATAAGGTCATCGATCCCACCTGGAGAGAATGCGGTGCCGCTGCCCTCTACTGGGAGCGGCTTAAGTGCGCTAAGGTTTGCCTTCACCGCAAGTCACTTCCTCTTAGGGCTATTGCTACCAAAGGGCTTGTCAAGGAACTCGATGCCATTGAGCAGGCATTTGATGATGCATTCGTCGAGATGATCTCCCAGGAATACTACATGAGAATCTTTCAAGATGTGTTCGATGAGATTTTTTCAGCAAGAGTAGATCATCTGGCCGTAACGCTCGCGAAAGAAAGAAGTAAATGATTGGAAAAGAAATGATAATATGAGCAACGTACTAGTAATTCATCCGGACGACAGGTCCACAGACATGCTTAAGGCTGTCTACGAAGGTAAAAGTTATGATGTGATCAATGATGGCAGTATCAGCCAGGAAGATCTCATCAAGGCTATTGAAGAGCATGATACCATCATCATGCTTGGCCATGGTACTCCAGACGGTCTTCTTGCTGTTGATAAGAAGCTTGGATTCATCGGATATCTGATTCACGACGGTCATGCAGACCTCCTCAAGACAAAGAAGACATATTCGATGTGGTGTTACAGCGATGAGTACTTCGAGAGACATGGCATGAAGGGTTTCCACTCGGGTATGATCATCTCTGAAGAGATTGAGGCTCTGATGAACGGAATTGTAGGGTACTCTGATGAGGACATTGCTGAATCTCTCATGCCTCTGATGTATGCGATGCATGACACCCTTGAGATGGAAGATCTTGAAGAAATGAAGAGAGTCATCCTTGAGAGATATAATGCTGATGACCCGGTCACAGCCTTCAACAGAGAAAATATACTCATCCTCTAGCATATTCACCCATTAATCCTTAACTTTAACGAATCTAACGAAAGTCATATGAATAAATACCCTACATGGAGCAGAGAATATGCTCAGGAACGTGCTAAAGCAGGTCCAAGACCAGGCCAGCTTCTTCGCCAGGATGTCTATAAGAACAACAGCGAAATCTTCCTTGCCGGAGGATATACCACCGAGTCAGGAAGCCAGGTGGCGATTCCTGCGGATGATCCGATGCTGGATGGAACCAAGGTGTATGCAGAGGCGTTCGATGTCAATGATGTGCCTGCATGTACTGATGCAGTATCAACTGACGTGGTGAATCTCGATTGCCTTCTTGTGGCAAAGGAACTTCTTGCTGAAGGATATAACCCTGCTGTTATGAATCTTGCTGATGCATACACAGCGTGCGGATGGTACAAGAGAGGCTCCAGAGCGCAGGAGGAGGCTTTGTGCAGATCGACCACACTCTCGCGATCGCTCTTCCAGTTCTTTAAGCCGGCCAGTGGAAAGAAGGACAGATATGCTGCTGAAGCTAATATCAGTCTCAAGGACATTGCCTATCCGATGGATATGAACTTCGGAGGTATCTACTCTCCTGGTGTCATTGTCTTCAGAAATGCTGCAGACCTATACTCCCTGATGGAGGAGGCAGATACATATAAGGTAGGTGTCATCTCGGTGGCGGCCCTTGACTTCAACGAGAAGCATGGTAAGAATCTGGCCTATAAGTCTGACGATGGCGGATTCACACCAGAAGGGCTCGAGATCATGAAGAACAAGATCAGGACAATCTACCGTCTGGCTCTCTCCAACGGGCATGACTCCCTCGTTGCCGGAGCGTTCGGTTGCGGCGCCTTCAGACTTCCTAGCGACGTGGTTGCTGCTCTCTTTAATGAGATACTGACAGAAGATGAGTTCAGGAACAAGTTCCGAAAGGTCACCTTCGCAATCCTTGACAAGGATGGTGAAGACGGAAAGTTCTCTCCTTTCTATAAAGTGTTTAAAAAATAACACTTCTGGGCGTCACATTTCGTGGCGCCTTTGGTATATATGGGGGAACAAAACAAACGAACTATGAAAAAGATCATTGGAACTGGAATTTTTAATTGGGATTCAATCTCGGTGAGAGAGTATCCTCAGGGCCCTCAGCACAACAGAATTTTTGAAGAAAAGCTGGTTGTAGAAGAGGTTGGTGGAACATGTGGTAATGTGATGTGTATGTTGGCACATTTTGGATGGGAAGCTTTTCCTGTGACGAACCTGGACAGGTCAGAGGAGGGTTTGGGAATGACTGAGTCACTTAAGGAGTATGGATGTGACTGTAGGTTTGTGATGAATACTGATGAGGGTGGAACGACGATTTTGACGATTAAGCATGGGTTGGATGAGAATGGAAACAAGAGGACCAGGGTGATGCACGGCAGTCCAGGAGGGTCAAGGTTCCCTCGAAGGCGTCACCTCCGCTTGAGGGATCAGGCGCCGGCCTTCATTGAGGCACTGGATTTTGTGCCGGATGTTTTCTTCTTTGATGATCCGGCTGCTGGATATCGATATATGGCTAGAGAGTTGAGAGAGAAAGGGGCGTTGGTTTACTTTGAACCGTCTGCGATTAAGGAAAAGGCTGATTTTGAGTCGATTGCAGCGAGTGATATTATTAAGTTCTCTGGTGAGAATGTTAAGGATGTGACATTTGTGAAGGACTATAGGGATAAGCTGTTTATCCAGACGCTTGGTTCAGATGGACTTCGCTTTAATTTAAGAGGGGAAGGATGGGTTAATCTTCCACCTGTCGAGAATGAGAATGTAGTGGATTGGGATGGTGCTGGTGACTGGACAACTTCCACTTTCCTGAATGTATTGGCAGAGGCTGATGCGCTGTCAATCAAGAAGTTAACTACTGAGGTTGTTAAGGAGGCTCTTGAGAAGGCTCAGATTGTTGCCTCGAAGAGTGTATCGTTTATAGGAAGTAAGGGTATGATAAGTTAGTAATAGTTATTTGAAGACTGTGTCACGTGATGCAGTCTTTTGCGTATATTAAAAATGTAAGATCTTATGGCTCTTTGACATATTTTAACTAACTTTAACAAAAATCATAATAGTATGAGTTTCTATAGTGTTGCTCCTTTTATCAAGGAGTTTTACCCGGAATATTATTCCATTGAGTCTTATCCTGCAAAAGACTGTGTAAGAATTCATAAGGTTGCTGAAGAGTGGGGGATATTCAGCAATTTTGCCAAGACGCCTCTGGTGGTGAATGGAGTCACATTTGATTCTGCAGAGGAACTTTTCCAGATGATGAAGTTCAGGAATAAAGAGGTTTTGCTGAACATCAAGAATGGAGTTACCAATAACGGTAAAACCTGTCATCAGGTCAAGAAGACCGTTAAGAGTTACGAGAAGGATTATAGAAGAGAGGATTGGGGGCAGATGATTGTCGATGCAATCAAGTTCTGCCTGCAGACAAAGTATGATCAGAGCAAGGATTTCCGTGAGGCTCTTGAGAAGAGTAAAGGAAAGTTCATCGTTGAAGATCAGACATCATTTCCTAAGAAGACCCCTGACACTTGGGGCGTGAAATTGCAGGGTGATTGCTTTGTCGGACCTAGCTTGCTCGGCAGGCTTCTCATGGAACTGCGTGACAATGGAAAGCTTGAGTATAAGCTTCCTGAGGATGCATTGGATTTTGTTGAATATTTAAAATAAGAAAGATATGGCGATTTTTTATCATGGTTCACCGAATCTGTTTGATCATTTTGAATTGACTGGAGCCGGGGACGGAACAGGTCTCAAGTTCGGATATGGAGTGTATCTGACCGAGGTGGAAGCGAGTGCAGTACATTACTCGCAGCCAAGAAAACAGGAGTTTGCTCAGAAACACTATCTCTACACGGTAGAAATTCCTGACCTTAAGGATGGAGAGTATCTGGTGTCCGCTAAACCTGTTGATGAGTCTATTGTGGCAGCTGTGGAGAGTAAACTCGGAGTCAAGGCACCAGAGAATATCAAGGCTGCTGGAAAGGAATTCCGTAAATGGATCGGTACTATCTTGACAGGAGCCAAGAAAGCTGATTTCATTGAAGAGAAGAAGTCAGCTGAACTTCTGGAATCTATAGGAGTTCATTATAATGTCTGGCCTCAGGCGCAGAGCAAGCCGGATGGCTTCAAGAACATAGCTGTCTTCGACGCATCAAGAGTGAAGATAGTAAAGGTGGAGGAGATAGAGATTGAATCGAAGGGAGGTAAGTGGGTTCTTAAGAGCAGGAAAGAAATTTAGTAGATTTCCCTTAGTGTATCGTAACGGATCGTTCTATTTGGAGTACAATAAGAAGAACTTCAAATAGAACGATTTTTATGAAAACACATGTAGACTTCCTCGATCCTGTCGCTTTGACTACCGGCAATCTCCCTTTGGACTCTTTACTTGACAATTCTGTTTACTATCCGGCATCTGGTTATGACGGTGATCTAATTCGTTTATTCAACAAGATTCTCACAGAGAAGGGAGTCAATAGCTTTGTCTACTGTGATTATGAATCTACTGAAGAGAAAGTGATCAGTAATGCAAGATCCCATATGAGAGGGTATCATATCCTTGCTCATCGCTCGGTAGATATATCGGAACTGCTTGGTCCTGGTGCTGATTCTCGATACCTCCTTCCTGTCGGAAGATGCCAGAAGGCCAGGCGAGGTGACGGTTTCTTCTGCCATTGGTTCATCTTCGAAAGAGATTATTCGTTTGCTGAAAGTCACGGTCCTGAGAGATTCTCTCTCATGTATATATGCGCTGAAGGTGTCTCTGCATATGAACTGCTGTATAGTTCAAGAGGGATAGCTCCTAAGTGTGTTGCGATCATCCAGCCAGGAGAGGGATTCGGTGGGAACTGGACTGACTTTCATAAGGTTGGAGCACCTCTCTACCAGGCATTGAAAAGGAATCCTGGTGGTCTTCCTGAGATGATAGTCAACGGTGGCAATTGGGAAAGGGACTGGAGCCGCGGATATGAAGATCTTTCCTGGGAAGAATATCAGGCTGGGGAATGTATCAATGATTACTACTATCCGGGGTACGGCCAGGTCGTTATTTACCACCTTAAGCAAGAATTTTCACATCATAGGACCGATGAAGCCGTAACGGGAAACAGTTCTGTGAGTATAGGGTATAAAACGACAACAGATATGAAAAGAACATTTGACATCAATCTCGTAGACGGTCATCTTTTGATCAGTGACAATGGTAACACAATCCTTGTTGACACAGGTAGTCCTTTAACAGTTCACCAGGAGGATACTCTCTGCTTCCTCGGTCGTGAATTCCCGGTTCATACCTCCATCATGGGAGATGGAATCGGTTCCCTCTGTAGACTTTCCGGTATCGAGTTCACTACTCTTCTCGGTATGGATATCCTCTCTCAGTATAGAGTAGTATTCGATTATGAGAATCGTCAGATTACTTTCCTAACTGATGAAGAGTCTGGACTCGAAGGTACAACACTTCCTTTGGTGAACGTCATGGGTGGTGTGAAAGCAGTCACCATGCAGATCAATGGTCAGCAGTTGAAGGTGGCGATCGACACTGGGGCCCCGCTTTCGTATGTGGACACTATGGTGACTGATGGTCTGGAGCCGGTCGGTGAGAAAGAGGATTTTCACCCTATGGCCGGTCGTTATACGACTCCCGTATTTCAGCTTGAAGCTGTGTTGGGTGGAAAGAGATTCACCGGATCGTATGGTAATCTGCCGGCGATGATGGGAATGTCTCTTCAGCTTATGGGGCTGGATGGAGTAGTAGGATATGATTTCTTCAGATCCTTTAAGATCCAGTTTGATTTTAGAAACAGTTTGTTAGTCATTGCCTAATATTCAGAGAGTTATGATAAGAAAAAGAAATAACCATATTAACCTTAGGGATGTCAGCAGGGATTGCCCTGCCAGCATGGAGGTATTCGTCAGCTATTATACCGGAAGATTCGCTTCGGATCTTCGCAGGTTCTTTGACATCTCCAATGACTTTGGAGACAGGTCGTATCCGTTCGTCCTGGAGATGCCGTGCAGTGTCACCAACCTTCGTCGTAAGAGTATGGTGTGGGATGACCTGAATCACTATTATATGTTCTCTGCAGCCGTGTTCCATATGTCCATGTGCACGCAGATTGTCGGCAGACTGTACGGATGGCATCAGATGGAGAACTTCATGCGTGCGTCGCAGTGGCCGATGCTTAGCTGCGGCATGGGAGGCCTTATGCATCCTATCCAGGTGATGTGGGAGAGCGAACTCCATCCGCTTACTCCGGATGACAGCTACACAGAAACCCTGCTCAATGCGGGAAAGTATCTAAAGAAGGACTTCCTGGATTTCATGAAGAAGGGTGAGCCGTGCCTGAATCGTTCAGCACACAATGCTCTTGTCGATGCTGTGGACATCAATGAATTGTCTGCACTGTTTGATCAGCAGCAGATGCTGTACTGTGAATGGATCAAGAATCCGGAAACCAAGTACGAAGGCAATTATGTGGCGTATCCGATGGACCACATAGAGAAGGTGCCGATGCATGAATACCTCAAGGAGTTCCGCGAGGATGTGCCACAGTGGCTGACGGACTATCAGCCAGGTGACAAGGTGAGCTTTGATGAGTTCATGAGATGCAGGGTTGGATACTATCCGGGAGCTGAATTTGACGGTAACCTGGTGAAGATCGGTAACATATCTCATTCTGTTCATTGCTTTCTTCATGCCGACTACGGCGTCAGCAGAGAAGAGATGGAGAAGCATCTTGCCAAGGACGGTTGTCTGGCCGCCTATCACTCCATCGGAAGGGTCGACTGGTCAGATACGATTCATATTGACGGGCATCCCGGATTCAGGAAACTGGAGCCATATTGCTTCATGGAGGTCTTTGAACGAAATGCGGATAAGGATGACTCATGGGGAGCAGAGCGCCTTGCTGTGACATTCCTCTTGGCTGACGGAATCAATGCATATGAGCAGCTGTTCGTAAATCAATACAAGAAGGCACCATGGATTTTCCTCCTCCAGGATCATGGATTTGGTGGGAACTACGACAGGTTCGGTAGAGGTGGCGCACTTGACAGGATCATGCAGAAGGTTGAAGAGAAGCCGGAGTTTGTTATCTGTGGAGTCAATACAGACGTCTGGGGAGGATACTTCAGGATAAATAGAGTCCTTGCCACTTGCGGCGGAATGCACCGCACCACCAGGCACCTATATACCAATAATTGTATGAACAGATAGTTCGTGTTCTTTATATCATGTTGTGTTTGTTTGCAAGACGAGGCTGACCGCGATGGTCAGCCTCGTCATTTATCATATTTACTATATCAGCCTTATGCCCTCTGCGTCTGAATCCTCAATATGGATTTCTCCATTCAATAGATTCATCCACTCAGTATTGCCGAATTCGCCAACTACATATACCTTATCACCCGGAGCCACAATTCTGTTCCAGCGCTCCATCAAGGTCTGGTTCATCGCAAGAAGATCTACGAACTCAGGATGAACAGCAAGCTGCTCCTTACTGTCGAACCTCGGAGCTGCTATGTAATGCACCTTCGGCTTCTGCTTCTCTATCCATGCCTTAAGCTCCTCAAGACATCCTTCCATTGATGTATGCACCTTCTTTATTCCATACCTCTTGGCGAGGAACTTCATATGTCGGGTTCCGTTGATCTCAGTATCGATACCGAGGATGATCTTCTTTCCTCTTGCAAAGTTTTCCGCAAGTTCCATCTTAGTGGTTTCAGCGTATACTCTCGTGCCAAGTTCTGCCTTCGGATCCTTATTAGGAATCCAGAACAATGCAACATCGCACATTCTGAGGCCCTGTGTCTCCCATTCTACCTGGTTTGACGGCATCCTCATTGTTGTATACCTGGGACTGATGAACGTAATGTTATCCATTCCCATTTCAGTAGCAGCTTTGACTAGCTTGTTTCGCCATCCGCGGGGCGAAGCCTTCATAGGACCGGCAAGAAATACGGTCCAACCTGTTTTCTCAGTAATCTTTGTTGGGGAATTGATGATCTGATTCATGTTTATTCGTTAAGTTATTGTTTTAAAATCTAGGTATATATACTGATTTAATATCTGGCTGTTACTATGTTATGATGATTTATATACCTAGAGATTATTGTCCACAATTTTAGTGAAATTTCTGTAACAGCGGTGCAGTTTAGAAGTAAAAGTAATCGAACGATAAACAGAACCGCATATGAACACAACGACTATGAAAGACCGAATCATCTCTCTACTCTCCGAAGTTGACCGCAAGGGCATCGATAATCTTATCAAGTTCATTGAGGACAGTAACTACCTTACCAGCGCTCAGTGTTACTCACATCACAAGTGTCAGCACGGACTCATGATGCACTCTCTGGAGGTCCTCGACTGCATGCTGAATAATAATCTCGGCGGCATTCCGCGTGAGAGCCTCATCCTTGTAGCTCTCTGTCATGACCTGGGCAAGGCACGTCTTAGAGGTAGAAAGGTAGGTGCGGGACCGCATCCTAGCCGTTCAATCAGCATACTCAAGAGATGCGGTGTTGAACTCACCAATGATGAGGAGTCTGCCATCCTGAACCATCATCCTAAAGGATTCGGGAAGTGGATAAGTAGTGCTCTCAAGAGTCCGCTCCAGATCCTTCTCCAGATGGGGGACTGCAGAAGTACCGGACTTAACAAGAGGGGCAAGACTTATCGGTTCTCTGCCATATAGAATGGTGAAAACACTGAATACCTATAGAAAATCACTAAATCCACCTGGCGTTGTGTAACGCTGCTATCGTGTCGGCGTACAATAAGATAGAAACAAACAGGGAATACATATGACTACACTAGACTATCAGAAGAAAATCATCTCACTCCTTTCGGAGGTTGAACGTTCAGGTATCGATAACCTTATCAAGTTCATCCAGGACAGTGACTACCTTACCACAGCCCAGTGCCATTCGCACCACAAGTGTCCTCATGGACTGATGATGCATTCATTGGAGGTTCTGGATACCATGCTCCAGGACAACCTGGCTGGTATCCCGCGTGAGAGCCTTATCCTCACAGCCCTCTGTCACGACCTTGGCAAGGCTCGTCTCGATGGAAGGAAGGTGAGCAGTGGTGGCCATCCTCAGAGGTCTATCGCCATCCTTAACCAGTGCGGTGTAGAACTCACTGATGACGAGCGAGATGCCATCCTTAATCACCATCCTAAGGGATTCGGAGACTGGTTCGCTAATGCATTCAACAGCCCTCTCCAGATGCTCCTTCAGATAGGGGACTGCAAGAGCACGGGGACTAACAAGAGTGGCAGTACGTATAGATTTGCCTGCCTCTAAATGAATACTATCATTAAGAAAGCCGAAAAGAAGGCCATCTCTGCGCTGAAGAAGGAAATCAAGCGCAGGGAGGGCTATCGTTCATTGGAGAATCCACGAGCCAAGAGGTTGCTTAAACAATGGTTCATCAAGGAATTCTGGAGAAGGATCCATGAACTGACAGTCAAGGAGGCAACCAGGGATTCCGTTCCGGTTGACCTCCGCTCACTCGTATCTTTCTTTGTCAGCCTTTGCAAGGGAGGCTGTATCGTCAAAGAGACACCTGCATGGGTCGAAATCAGGCTTCCCAATCACTCATACTGGATTACCTTCTCACAGGGCAAGCTTTATATCACAGCCGGTCATATGGATACATTCCCGGTAGGGATGTCTGGAGAACGCCTGGTGACAATGGTAGAGGTCTTTGACGCGTTCTTGGGGAAGAATGACATTCAAATTGAACAGGTCTTCGACAGGGCTCTGCTGGAGTATCATGCCCAGAAGAAGAGCGAGGAGATTCTGACAATGACAGCTCAGGCTCTTATACAGGATCTTATAGATGATGAGAAAATCTCATTTGAGGTCAAGCAGCAGAAGAACGGGAGACTGTGCTTCACGATAAACAGACGTGCAAGCTGGCTGCCAAACAAGGTGTTCCGGACGACCTTTGAAACGCTTCGAGAGGACTTCGCCAAAGCATACGACGAGTTCAAGAAAGAGAGATACAGGGTCTATTGTCAATAGAAGCCATTAGCCTATGGAGTTGTGCCGTGTTTTCCTGAAATATTACTATATTTGAAATTCATTCATCAGCATAATGTATTTTTAAACCTAAAATAAGACGCTAACACATGGAAACGACGTACGGCATCAAAGAGGAGAATGGTATTTACCAGCTCATGAAAGGAAGGGCAAAAGTGAAGACCCCGCGCAAATCGTTGGTATGTACCAAGTCACAGGATCTGGCGGAATGGCTTCAGCATGAACTGACCAACGGAGGAGATCAGTGGACCCATCTTTTCTATGTCAGATTCCTTCATTATGCATATTGCGATTCCTTGCAGTTGACCGAAGAAGAGGTTGAGCAGACACGAGAGTGGATTAAGGAAGTCATATACCAGGATCCTTTCTGGGGGTTCAATGAACCCATGTGCAACAGGAAAGCAGTAGTCGACAGGTATGTCGCAAACCTTCCTGATGTCATTATGGACCTACCCCGTCATGTGATGCTGGCTTTTATCAGCTGGGCTAATGCCACTGGCTCAATCCTGCTGGTTCATCATATCTTGAATACTTTGCTTGACGAAAATAGTTTGTATTCTCTGGATGATATGGATGGGTTCGTAGATGAGTTGATCGAGTACGGTGACAACGTTGGCTTCAGCATGAATACAATGATACCATGGGAAGACGATTACCTTAAAGCATCTATCCGCACATTGGTTATCTATTGCTCGTATGCTGAAGTATAGTTATAGCATATGCAGTCTTAGCATAAAAGGCAGTCACAGTAATGTGGCTGCCTTCTTGCTTTTTGTCCGTATGTCTTATCGCATTCTGCTGGAGATTAGGAGTTTTTCGCCAATGCGACGATACCCTGTGGAATATCCACCATGTAGTCCAGCTCCAGGTCGGACAGGTCAACTTCTGCATTCATATGTTCGCTCAGGAACTTAATGCGCTCTTGAGTATTCAAGGATTCCACGAACGGCTCCAGCCATTCTACAAAGGCGTCATACTTGTCATCAAAGAGTGCGTCTTCATCCAGTTCACCCTCCTCGTCAAGGTAGTCCTCTTCGTTGTATTCGAAAGCGAAGTCATAGGTCTCGCTGCAGTAGTTCATGAGCTCTTCTGCATCATACTCATAGCATCCGTCATAGAAGCCTTCCATATACCAGTGGTCAATGGTCGCTTCTCGTGCAACTTGACGATATGCTTCGTCCAGTCTCTGGAAGAGCTCCGGGTATGCTGTATTAAGGTCTAGTGCACAAACATCAGTCGTGCCTTTCTCGCGGATAAGCTCTACAAGAATAGCGACTTCTTCGTCTGAGAATTCTATAGTGCCATGTCCTTCAACGGCGATGGCTCCGCAACAATGAGCGAATCCAAGGTTGTTAACGCAACAGAAATCAAATTTAGCCATAGTTCCAGGATTAGTCCTCAAATATAGTCATTTATTATTCATTATCGAAGAGATGGAGCGACCAGGACGTTATCCATCTCCAACGCCCAGGAGAAGAGTTCCCGGTACTGTTCGATCGTATAACCAGCCTTCTCGAGACCTATCTCGTGGATGTGCCACCTTGCGTCCCTCTCACTGACCCTACGACGCAATTCCTCGACGGCAGCCTTGACGCTTTCATGGTCATTGCCGATTACCGGGATTGCATAGCCCCTGTTGAAGTGCTTGCTGTACAGTGTCTTGTGGGTCAGATGGTACGCCTTCTCATTGTCGGTGCCATCCACGCTGGATCCGTATACAACGATATCGTTGATACTCCATCGACTAGACTTCGGCGGAATTAGTCCACTACACTTCCAATCGGTCCCGTCTACTGCGTTGATAACCTTCAGCATATCAGATGGGATATAAATCAGAGCAGACTTGACGAGGTCCTCCGGTACACCGTAATACGCCGCAGCTATGCCACCCGCGATCGCAGCCTCAGTATCAGCGTCACCACCCATGTATATCGCAAGACGGATGACCTCCTCATAGCTGCCGCCGTTCAAGAAGGCAATCAGAGCGTCCTGGACAGCCGGTTCGGCACCGACGATTCTCTCGTGGGATGTCTCGTAGTCAATATGCTTGGTCGCGCGGGCATGGAGCACGTCTGCACGCACCTGGTCGTACGGACGGGAGAGGTCATAACCGAACTTATCGGAGATGTAATTACGTATCTCAGCTTTCGTCGAGCCGGTCCTTGCCAGGTAGATTGCAGCAGCTGTCGCCTGGGCAGCGGCTACCGCTTGAGGGCTGCCGTGACTAGGACGTGCGGACTCATCGGCAAGAGCAAGACACTCTTCGAGACTGTCAGCCAGGAAACCCACCGAGCTGACGCGCATGGCAGCACCATTGTGAGTACTTCCAGGAGTCATCTCCTTCTTCTCAGCCAGGAATCTCTTGAATGAGCTGCCGTATCCAGCATGTGGATAGAGGGTAGCCCACTTGATAAGCGAGTCGCTGACTGAGACGTTCTTCCTGTCGAGCATCCATTCAGCCACTGCCATGGTCAATACGGTGTCATCAGTCACTGTCGACTGCTTGTTCAGGGTATCGAACCTCATTGTCTTGACCGGTTTTCCTTCGTGTGTCGATCCGGCGATATCGCCGATCACTGTTCCTATTATTCCTTTAATCATCTGTCTGTTTCATTAAGGGGTTTGCCTATTATACAAGACAAACCCCTCCGCGTTACATGTTTTAGCTATACTTTTAGCAATCGGTTGACTGCTTAAGACTAGAATATTCATCACATGTATATATCCTTGTTACAATAATTCGTTATCAAGGCACAGTCATGAAAGGGTTTGAATCACTCCAACGAGGTTGTCACAATGCGTGCACTCGGATAGAACCGGGCTGAAGAGATTGCCGAACGCCACGTTTAGAGCTTGCTCCTGTTCGACTATCTGATTCTTGAGGTCGCTCAGCTGCTCCATATAGGACTTCTGAAATAGTCTGCCTTCCTTGAAATCTTTTTTCAGGCATCTCTTCTTAATATTGAGGGCCTCCACTGCACGGTTGCACTCTTCCTTTGCTTTCAAGAACTCCGGTATAAGACCTTTAATCTGCTGCATGTTGGTCATGATGATTCGGTAGTCATGATAGAGTCCGACCATCAGCTGCTTGAGCCTCATGGCGCAGCGGTCATTAGCTATGCGAGTTCCAGCCCCAGTCGTATATGTTACCGGTGCCATCAACATCAGCTTTGCTGATGCTGTCAGTTCGATGTCCTTCCTGAGAAGTTTTACACAAATCTCTTTGGGATCAATCTTGACTGCACATTCCACGATTTCGCCGTCTATCTGGCATGACAGGATGTCACCGTTCTGAATGGTTTCAGATTCAGACCACTCCGATCTTCTAAGCATATCCGTTACTATTGCATCCATATATCTCTTGTTCTATTCTTACTATCTGTCAATTAGCCATTGAAGTACCTTCTCCCATGTTTTAGGTTTGTATTCCTCCTTTACGTAGACGGCTTCGCTGCCGTCCATGATATCGATTCCGAAGTCTCTCCTTATCCTTCTGCGATGCTTCCTGAAACACGGACCATGTCCCATAAGGCCATACCACCAGTGCTTTTCAATCCTTGTGTTATACATGTGCACCATCTCGTGGATCATCACTCTGCGCAGTTCCTTCTCTGTCCAGTGCACTATCTGTCCGAACCATATCTGATCGTTAGGGCGGCCTTTGCTGTCATTCTTGTACTGATATTTGCCGAGGCATCCCAGGGTGGTCTTCGGGAAGTAAAAGAAGCTGCACTTACCCAGTTTACCCCAGAAGTACATCTGATTACACTCATCGAAAAGAGCCTTCAGCTCTTCCTTTGTCGGTTTATACATGTCTACGAATCTTTAAAGATATGGCAGCCTGACTCATGCCCGACTGCCACAAACCAACACACTATGGAACACTTTCAGCCTTTAAAAGTCACAGGCTGCATGGAAGAATCTTTCATCCTCATCGGTGGTGAACTCACCGGACTCGTCGATGTAGCCCGTCACACCGTCCTTGACTACCTGGAGATAGTCGGACTCACCTACAATATCGTAGCTCTCGTACACCGGCTCGGTGATAAGGTCGTAGCCGATCATCGCAAAGCCGAACTTCTCGTCCTTAGTGAACGCTGCAAGGTCGTTGAACGGAGTATAGATCTCGTCCATCTCAGCCGGGATGATGACATCACCGCCGCCGGTAGCCAATCCCTTCTTGCCGTCCTTCACGAGGACATAGTAGCAGTCGTCGAATACGATATGGTCGTAGTCAAATCCTGTCTTCATGGTTCCCTTGCCGTCAGGGCTCACAAGAGCCATCTTTCCGTCACGCACAACAGGAACAGCAAAGCCTCTGCAGTAGTCGGCAAATGTGCAGCCGATCTCGTCATACTCCGCAGGGACAAGCACTTCACCAAGTGCATCCTTCACACCCATCTTTCCGTTCTCGGTAAACACCTGGGTGAAGATGTCATACTCGTTCTCGAAAGCCTGGACCTTCTCAAAGTCGCTTTCTGTTGTCATGGATCCTCTAAGATCACGATACTCTTTCATCTGCTGTGCAGTAGGGATTTTCTTCTCTGTCATATTATTTCCGTTTAGGTTTACACCTTGTTTATACTTCTTTCCATATTCAACGTTACACTTATCTCACAAATATCATTCGCGATTCAATAAGCAGCTTTAGATCTTCGGCATGAGTGCACTGCTGCACAAGATCAGCATATACCCTTTTAAAGCTGTCGCCTATCATCTCTTCAAGGGAATCCCTCTTCAAGGAGACGCTTTTCATGATTCTCATGTAGTCTGTCTGTGTGATCTTCCCAGTCTCAAGATTTTCATTAGCCTTATCTTCGCGGCTTTCAAGCATCCACAAAGCACGGTGATGTGCTGCAAAGAGAGACTTATAGTGAGGGAGACGCTTGGTTATCTCACTCATGTTGTCACGAAGGACGGCCAAGTCGTGGCACAATCCCTCAAAAAGCTCCTTAACCCAAAATCTGCCTCTGGCATTGGCACATGAATCATCTCGTTTATCCTTGGTGAATAGAACCGGAGCATCCTCCTGGATCTTTCTAGTGGCCCTTATCTCGTGCCAGAATACTTTAAGCTGGACTCTGAGCAACTTCGGTGTAACGGTCACCTCCGCCTCTATCGTCTCATCTCCCATACGGCAGCTGATTCGGTCGCCGGTGCGGAGATTCTCAGGAATGTTAAGGTCAGTGATGTTGATGGAAGTGCTCATAGTATTTCTGTTTAGGGGTTCTAAAACAATATACCGATACCCTCAGGCCGCGTTACACGGAATCCAATAGATATCGGCATATAACCACAAAAATCATATGACTTTAGGTAGACTATATCAGTGATTGCCAATCCAAGCAAGTAAATCAGTCCTTACATTCTTCAGGTCAGTATGGATGGTAAAAATGTCATTCATGTTATCAGGATCTTTACCATATACCAGAAGCTTAATCCTGTCCTTTCCGCAGATATGAATGCTACATCCGCAGTTGTGCTCCATAAGTACGTCCTCTATGAGACGCACTACAGAAACCGTCATCACTTCATGCCATTTATACAATTTCAAGCTTTCATCGAGAATGGCCTCAGAGGGTATCTGAATGTCCTGAATCATTGCAAGAAGCTGGGCTGTCTCGTCTGGATCCGCATTCACAGTCACGTTCTCAAAGAACGGTATCTCTAATTTAATTACTCCAGAGAGTCTCAATTGATAGATTGCCTTGCTAAATGTGACCTTAGTGCTCCAGGCGTCATCACTGACGGTGGAGATGAGGGCACCAGCTGACTTCAGCGAGTCGATCAACTCGAAGTAATACCCCTCAAGAGAGTCATATGCGTATTTCGGGCGCCTCTCATGCAACAGTTCCATACTACGGACAAACATCTCGTCACGGAACCTGTCGTTTATCGACTTCATGACTTCCTGGTCTGTTTCTCCATACTTATGGATGCTGGCACCAAAACTAGTGTTAGGTACCCTTCGTCTTGCATCTCTGTAGGCCTTGTTCCTTATCTGCTCCAGCTGCATGCTAAATAAACTCTCCTATGTTATATGCCTTATTGATTATCACATCCTTTCCAAGACAGTCTATTTCCTGACATATCAGCTTAAGTGACTCGATGATGCGGGGGAGCTGCTCATGCATCTTCTTGTAGGAGATGTAGATGGTTATAGCCCTGTTTTGGGTGATGAGGACAGATACCTTGGCCCTGTATGTCTGGCCGGTAAACTGATGCTTCAGCCCAGCCTCCTGCATGGCAGCCTTGATGGCAGCCCTTGCTGTCGCCATCCTGATCTCCTTTGTGAGCTTCTTGTGCTTGCAGTCCTTCATGTACTTCTCGATGCCAGAGAGAATGTCCGACTGAATAGCAGCCCAGATGTCCATCAGGTCCTTTCTGTTTCTTATAGACCAGGCTTGATAACGACTCATCTTGTTTGCCATCTGGTAACGTCGTTTCATATTCTCAAGGGCGCGATCCATATATTCTCCCGGATTCCTGTCCATCCCGGCATTGACATCAGATCGGATCAATTCCTTAAGGTCCTTGAGTATCCCTTCTGTGTACACACTGTAATCTGTTTCCATATCGTTCTTTCTTTATGAAATCTGCATGACGCAGGCTCTTCCGGTCTTTTCCATCCACTTCTTGTGCTGCTTCAGGCAGGATTCGTTCTCGCACACCCAGAGTATACCTGTCTTGAACCCATCAGGGATTGTCGGCTCCGGAGCATAACCGTCCGTCAGGACTACCAAGCCATCATATCCGTTCTCATGTGCGTAATCTATCGGCTCCTGGAACGAGGTTCCGCCTCGTCCCACTATGGCCACATCCTTAATCACCTTCTTCAGGTTGTGGACGGCACGCACACCACAGTCAAACTGGATGACATCTATCGACTCGAAGCCATATCTGAAGGCACTGTTGATTACTCCGTAGAAGTACTTAAGACTTTCTGTAGAGATGGAGCCAGACACATCTACGGCCACCAGGAGCTTGGTGTCGAACCGTCTTACAGAACCCATGTTGTCGAATCCGGTGCGGCGGTTCGGCTTCATTCGGGTGAGCTTCCTCTTGGAGGAGATGATGCTGGCGCGGAACCCGGCGAAGATGTTCCTCCAGTTGATCTTGGCCTTCACGCTTGCCTGGAGAAGTTCAGCGAAATTACCCCCGAGTGAACCCCACGACTTTGTCGTGTTGATGACCTCGTTTATCATCTGTACGGTCAGCTCATCCTCATCCCACAGCTCAGCCAGGTCTCTGTGCTTGTCTGACATGCTTTGCTGGCCGTCATCATCGCCATCATTTCCTCCCTGGCCTCCTGACTCATTCTGCTGCTCGACCATGCGCGCATACCACTCGTAGCTCATTCCGGTCTTAAGTCCGAAGTCCTCCGGAGTCTCGATCCTGAAACGCGGATGTTTGTAGTTGT
Organism: Candidatus Cryptobacteroides sp.; assembly: GCA_045126915.1. Classification (GTDB taxonomy): domain Bacteria; phylum Bacteroidota; class Bacteroidia; order Bacteroidales; family UBA932; genus Cryptobacteroides. The sequence continues at coordinate 3,994 of JBGVPH010000061.1, read as the reverse complement.
CTCCCACGACAAGGTTCGAACCCAGACCCATAGCCTTCTGACTGCACCCCTCCGGCCTTCTTTCGTACGGATGCTTGAGCAGAAGCCTCACAGCCTCTGCCCTCAAAGCCTCCTCAAGACCATCGTCACTCATCTCCCTTACGATATCAGGATTGTACTCCAGCTTCTTCCTGCCGCTCCTAAGCGGGCAGGACATCTGAGCGTTCTGCACCAACTCGTGCAGGCACAATACCGAGAATAAGGGCGGTTCAGTGATGAACCATCGTTCGAGAATATGTGTGTACCTTTCCTGCATACTACTTTATGCCTTTAACATAGGAAACCAACATCATTACCAACATAGGGCATTTGGTTGCGATGAACCCGATCGCCTCCTGGTATGTCTGCTGAACATAGATGTTAGCGAAGTGAGCTGCCGCCTCCTTGCGCTTCTTGGTGAGATACTCGAAGTAGCTCATCAAGTTATCCGCATAGGTCTTGATATCCTTCTCCTGCACCTTCTCCACTTCAAGATGGCGATAGATGCCCTCGTTCACCACAGACAACTGGTGAATACCATAGTCGGCGATTGCGTCCCTCACCTTGGCCTTGTCAAAGCCGGAAAGGATCTCACGGCCAGAGATGATCTTTCTGGTTGCCGCATTCTGGATGAAGGCAGCCGCGGCCTTCGGGCCTACTATGGAAGATATGATCTTGGTGTTAATCTCCTTGAGCTCATCCTTGCCCATGATGATATCCGACACCCTCTTCCAGGCTCTACGGTCCGGAGTCTTGTCGAGACCCATATCTGCACCTTCCTTCATGTCCGGATCCTTGTCAAGCCACATACGGTTCTCGTCGATGAATCCGATTACTCGGGCATCAAGCTGAGCCTTGCGAGCCCAGAGGAGCCACTCCTCGGCCGTAGGCTTGAAGTTCACGATATTGAATCGCGACACGAGGGCGGGGTCAAGGTCAGTGAGCTGGTACTGGTCGCCGGCATTCACAGCACTGATGATGCGGCTGCCTTCAGGCAAGTACTTGCCTGCAAGCTTGCGGTTAAGCGCGAGATCCATCACCGTCTGGAGAATCTCAGGACGGGCTCTGTTGAGCTCGTCGAGGAACAGGACGATCGGCTTTCCGTCGACCGGGAACCAGTATGGAGGCATGAACTCTGTCTTTCCTGTCTTCTCGTCCTTGGTCGGAAGACCGATGAGGTCACCAGGGTCAGCCATCTGTCCAAGGAAGAGGGCAACTACAGGCATACCCTTCTCCCTGAAGAACTCGGTAAGGATCTCGGACTTACCGATACCATGGTTACCAACGAGCATGATGTTGTGTGAGGCAGGGGTTGCCTCAAGGAGCTGCTTGAGCTCTGTGATATTTACTGAAATGTTACTCATATCTTATCTCTACTTATTTTTCTATACTCTCTTGACCTTATGCCGTTACGCTTTAAAGACCATCATTTGCTTCCGCTTCTCTCAGTTCGTCAATTGTTCTTGTCAGAGCCTCTTCGAAAGACTCGAAGGGTGAGTTGATCCTGATTTCACCCCACCTGGTATATATCCAAAAAGTGACAATTCCATCATTTACGCCCGTCAGCATGATCTGATACTCTTCCCCGTCAAGAACTTTTTCAACGATCTTGTGCGCAGCATTACTCGTGATGTCTTTAGCGACGCGCGTCCTATGATAGGCAAACATGATCTTCTCAAAGTGCTCTCTCGCGTTCTCTAGCCTGCTCTGCTGTTCCAGTACCTCAAGGAAATCAAGACAGGACTCCTTCCAGACCTGTACCTTGAACCTGATGAAGTCACCGACTTCAATGAAGTTGCCTTCATTGCGGACCTTGAATGAGAAATCAAGACCGTTTACCGTCACCTTCAGGTGCAGTGGAGCGAGAGATACGCTGTTGTCTGCATAACCTCTCCGCTTGAGTGCAAGAGCAAGTCCTGCCAACGGCAGAGAGGGTGCAAGACACGAGACTTCCCAATTCCTGTCATTGCCATCAAGCACGTTGAAGATGGCTTCGTAGAACTCATTGCGATAATGGTGGAAGGCATCATTCTCCGTGATGCTACTCATCAGGAACTCTTCCAGGTAATCCCTGAAATAGAACTCTGCCTTCCTGTGAGCGTAATCTGTCACCTTCTGCACGATATGTGATGGAACACTGTACATCATCTTTTCCTATAAGTCGTCAGAACCCTATTCTTCTTCCCGACTGCACTTTCTGGATACTCTCGGCCTGGCAAAGCGATACGATCCTTTCAATGTCCGGAGCCTCTCCAGAAAGGATATAATCCACGTCCAGCTTGCGGGAGATGTTCTCGATCTGACCTCCGGTGAAACCGTAGTCCGATGCGAGTCTTGTTGCCTCATCTTCGGAGAGGTCGTCCACCATCGACTTCCAGATCTTTGCCTTCACTCCTACCTCAGGAGCCCTGAAGAGGATCTTGTAGAGGAATCGTCTCTCGAAAGCCTTGTCAAAGTTCTCAGTCAGGTTTGTCGTCGCGATGAGAATGCCGTCAAGTACCTCCATCTCCTGAAGAATAAGGTTCTGAATAGCGTTGTTCATCTTGTCAGTGCTGCTCTCCTCCTTGATTCGCTTGCCGAAGATTGCATCGGCCTCATTGAAAAGAAGGATAGGGGCGACAGCGCTGTCCTTGACGATATTCCTATAGGTGTTGAACAAGGCCTTGATGTTCTTCTCGCTGTCACCGATCCACTTGCTCTTGAGCTTGCTCATGTCCACCATAAACACGTCGCGGCCTGTTGTCTTGGCAATCTGAAGCACAGACTCCGTCTTCCCTGTGCCAGCAGGGCCATAAAATAACGAGCAGAAACCCGAACGATGTCCCTTCTCCTTGAGGCGTGCCTGCACCTGGACGAACTTCTCCGGGCTGAGAAGCTCTGTGAGGTTCCTTACCTGCTCACCCTCGATGTCGTTGTAGTACATCTTCTTGAGTCTGATATCGGAATGAGATATCAATTCATCCTTAGGAATGCTGGTCTTGGTTTGACCTCCCTTGGCAGAGAGGTCTGCAAGAAGCTCATCCTGAATCCTCTGAGGAATCTGGTATGCCTCTCTGTTCTCCAGACCGTCCTCGCACGGATGTTCTACCAGACCTTTCTCCTGAAGGGTGCTCTCTCCCTTGCGCATTGCATCGAAGATGACGTCATTGAGGCCGAGAGGGTCGTCAAAGAGCCTTGAGAGCTCGTCGATGGTGAACTCGTTGTCATTGAACGAGATGATCCTATGAAGCATATAGAACATCATCATCGTCTCCTCTGAAGAACCGAGGTTGTTGATGCCGAACTTAAGCGCTGCCTCCACGAACCTGTTCTCGTGGTTGCTGTTCATAATGTCGCAGATTTCCTGAAGACCTATCTGTGACGAGCTGACACCGTTTGCGATATCTGCAAAGATGTTATGAAGCCTGTTGAAGATGGTTCTTGTAGAGAGACCCTCAAGTCTTTCCGGCTCGATGGCAGTATTGTCCTGGATAGCCTTGACCACAGACTGGCTTACGCGATAGCCAAGACTGCTGTTCCTCTTCTGTCTGATAACGACAAGCCTCTTCTTCGCAAGTTCGTCGATCTCCTTCTTGTAGCCGAGGAACCTGATTTTGCTGATGTTAAGGGTTGATACCATATCCTTGGTCGAAGCGAGGTCATCGCCCGATTTCTCAAGGATCGTTGCCAGAAGAACAGCCTGTACCGGATTCAGCTGAAGAGTGTCGCAGATGTATCTGCACTCTTCGCTGTCCGATTCAAGGAACGAATCCATTCCCACTGCTTCCACCTGGCTGACGATGTAGTCCAATGCCGATGCTAATGTATGAGTCTTTGTATCTGTCATAAGAATGCTGTTTTTCTATTAATACCAACCTGTCCCTTTAAGGTTACGCCCTCTTCTTTCCGGTAAGGATGCTGTCGATCATACCGTAGTCGAGGGCCTCTTGAGATGTCATCCAGAAGTCTCTGTCAGCATCAGCAAGGATCTTCTCCA
>JBGVPH010000060.1:0-59890 GCA_045126915.1 Candidatus Cryptobacteroides sp. | reverse complement strand
CCTCTTCCCATTCCGAACAGAGAAGTTAAGCTCACCATCGCCGATGGTACTGCCCCACCAGGTGGGAGAGTAGGTAGCTGCCACTTTCTTATACAAGTCCCTGACATCATCCGATGTCGGGGACTTTTCGTATGTAGTCTTAGCTGATTACGGTAATGATTACTTTCTCTGATGTGGCAGTCAGCCACAGGCGGCATTGGCTCCCGAAACCGACGACAAACCGAGTGCAATCAAACTAGTTTGAATTGCCGAGGTGCGAAGGAGGAAAAGATTCAAAGAATCTTAAAGGGAAGGGGCCCACGAAGTGGGAAGGACCGACAGGGGCTACTGGCACATCAGTATATATATAATATAGTATAAAAGAAAAACGGCTTAGAAATTTCTAAGCCGTTGCTTGGTGGAGATAGTCGGAGTCGAACCGACGACCCCCTGCTTGCAAAGCAGGTGCTCTAGCCAACTGAGCTATACCCCCGAATGCGGATGCAAAGATGCAACTAAATTTCGGTTTCTCCAAATTTTTCTGCACCTTTTCCGCGTATTTTCTCAGTACGCTCAGTCTTCCTTATCTATACCAGAAGTCCGTAGACTGCCTGACCCTTCAGCTCCTCTTCTATCTTCAGAAGTCTGTTGTATTTTGCGATTCTCTCAGACCTGCTCAGCGAACCAGTCTTGATCTGTCCACTATCTGTAGCTACAGAAAGATCTGCGATTGTCGTATCCTCTGTTTCACCTGACCTGTGTGAAATAATGGCCTTGTAGCCGTTTCTCTGAGCTAAAGCTATAGCCTCAAGAGTCTCAGTCAACGTACCGATCTGATTCAGCTTAACAAGAATCGCATTTGCACAGTTCATATCGATTCCCTTCTTAAGATAATGGACATTAGTCACGAAGAGATCATCTCCCACGAGCTGGCATCTGTCGCCAAGTTCCTGAGTCAATCTCACCCATCCCAACCAGTCATTCTCTGACATTCCATCCTCAATTGAATCTATAGGATATTTGTCCACAAGACTCTTTAAATACTTCACCTGTTCTTCCATAGTCAGCACCCTACCTTTTTCGCCCTCAAAAATCCTGTAATCGTACATTTCATCCTTGTAGAATTCAGAGGAAGCACAATCAAGTGCAAGTGTAACATCTCTACCTGGAGTGTATCCCGCAAGATCGATAGCACTCATTATCAGCTCCAGAGCCTCTTCTGTGCCTGACAATAGAGGAGCAAATCCACCCTCGTCTCCCACAGCAGTATTGTGACCCTTTCCCTTAAGAATCTTCTTTAGACAGTGGAATACCTCATCACCCATCCTGAGACCCTCGCTGAAGCTCAATGCACCAACAGGGCGGATCATAAATTCCTGAAATGCGATAGGGGAGTCACTGTGCGAACCTCCATTTATGATGTTCATCATCGGAATAGGAAGAACGTTCGAATTAGGAGCTCCAAGATATCTGTATAATGGTGTTCCAAGGCAGGCTGCAGCAGCCTTTGCAACGGCCAGAGAAACAGCAAGAATCGCATTGGCACCAAGTCTGGACTTGTTCTCAGTACCGTCCAGAATTCTCATCTTTCTGTCTATGGCACTCTGCTCGAAAACGCTCATGCCGATAAGTTCCGGAGCAATGATCTCATTAACGTTTGAAACAGCTTTCAGTACACCCTTTCCAAAATATCTGCTCGGATCACCATCTCTAAGTTCGATGGCTTCATGTTCTCCGGTCGATGCACCTGAAGGAACAGATGCAACACCTATATGACCGCTTTCCAGTGTCACCTCCGCTTCGACTGTCGGAGTGCCTCTTGAATCAAGGATTTCCCTTGCGTGTATATGTTTGATCTTCATATTTTCGTATTTTTTAAAATAAATATAAATTTCTGCAAAAAATGTTCCGAAAAGTTTGCATTGTAAAATATAATTTCTACCTTTGTGTCGCGATTGATCGAGACAGTTATTCGACAGTCTCACAATCGTTTGGTTATTAGTTTTAGTGTTATTAATTATGTGGTTAGTATGAGACACCCCACGTGAGTGGCGAGTCTCATTTTTGTTTTATATACCCTGTCAATCAATTAAGATAAGCATTGCTGCAAATCCTACTACCAAAGCGGTGATACAGTTTATGAGTTTAGCCCAAAGGAAACTCTTTCTGTTTTCTGCAATCAGTGGAAGCGATGAATGTCCGTCCTGAGAGATGCTGCTTGCCAGTAGTACAGGAAGAGGCACGACTCCAGCAGCATACAATGTGACGAAAATCATATGCGGACCTGATTCCGGAATGATTCCTATCAGTGTAGCAAGAACTATCATCAGCGCAGTGTTGTCGCTTATCCATTTATCAATGCTTACATACTGCAGACCTATTCCTACAACGAGCAGAACACCGAATGTCCACAGGAATATTGTCAGTAAGTGTTTTCTGATGATATGATTCCAGAGATGTTCTTCAATGAAATGATCCGAGCCAAAGAGCAGCACAAGCAGAACTAGTACACTCAGACCTGCAAAAAGGACATTCATCCATTGTTCGTCAAGCAGGTTGATGGAATATGATTCTTCGCTATGCTCCGGATGGCAGTGAGTGCATTCTTCATGACTGTGTTCGTGAGCCGAGTGATCATGTGCACTATGATCATGTCCGAGCTGGCCTGTCGCCAGAGCAGCAATGAAAATAGCCAGACCTATAAACATTGTGATCCTTTTCCATCCGTAATGGCGGGAGAACTCAGCATCATGGACAGCGTAGCCCTCATGACAGTCTGTCTCAACTCCACAATTGCTGTGGTCTGACTCGTGGCAATGTTTCTTGTGAATTCTGTCATAGATCAGATCTGTAATGATACCGACAGCAATTGCTACTACGAACAAGATGACGAATATGAGAATAGCCTGCTCCGGAATCATGGCAAGCATAACGAAAGCCTCATCACCGGATGATGCAATCATCATAGCAATCAGAGCCCCGAAGCTGAACATCCTGTGGGTGTAAAGTGAGACAGCTGCAAATCCTCCCATACATCCTGGTACTGAACCGAGAAGGGCGCCGAAAACAACTTGTCCTATCCTTGTTTTCTTCAAACCCTTGAAGAACAGACCCTTAGACTCAATGTTAAGAGATTCGATCATCATCATCATCACGACCACTAAGCCTGTGATGAGAACAGAATTCCTGATTATATCTATGAGAATATGCATATTATTCTAGCCAGCCAGAAATGAATAGATTCACGATTGGGCGGAGAGGGGAGTTGGTAGTAAGATTCACTATTGCAAGTGCTTCTCCCTTAGGCATATCAGTGGTGTCGAGATGAACTCTGAACTTGACAGTCTCTCCGGGAGCAGCAACAGGTATGTCGCTGTGAGACCATTTGCATGCATTAACATCCACTTTGTAGATGCAGAAAGGCTTGCTACCCTTGTTTGTGAACTCAAAAGTAGCATGTACAGTCTCACCTGCCTTGATCTTACCGAACGACCATGTGCTTGACTCGAACATAGGTCTTGGACCATTGGATTTCTCCTCATCTGAAAGTCCCTTGAAATCTTCCTTGGTGAATGCCCAGAATCCGAGGCGCTTATCCCCATTGCTTGCTGTGTGGATCTTTCCATCGATCACAGGAACAGCCCAGTAATCATTTCTGCCCCATTTGTCCCTTGATGCCTTGACTGTAAATTCAAGCTCGGCAGTACCTCTTGCCGGAATAGGATTTGGTGTGACCTTGACTGACAGATTCTCAGACACATCCTTGAACTCGACCTTCATTGGTTTTTGAGAAAGATTAGCCACTGTCACAAAATCACTGCGCATCCCGCCTTGCTCAAGATTACCGCATTTCATGTATGTCTCCTTAATGCCTAATCCTCCGATACGAACTCCATAGAGCTCCTCCATAGACTTCTTCTTCTCATGAGCGATCCCTCTGACTTTCAGGATATAAGGTTTCTTTACATCAGAAAAATATACAGTAAGGGTCTTGTCGAAAGGGTAAGGTCCTTCATCATTTGAATATGTCACGCTGATCTTGCCTTCAGCTCCCGGCCTCAGCGGCTCTCTTGTCCATTTAACATCAGTACAGCCACATGACGATACGACATTATATATCACTGCAGGAGCCTGTCCTATATTCTTGACAGTGAATGTGCAGGAAACCGGACCGTTCTCCATAAGCACATCACCGAAATCGTGGATGCTCTTGTCAATTTCCAGATTGTTGCCGATCTTCTCTTGTGCAGAACTCGCCAGACTGATGATCGACAGCAGTAACGTCAATATGATATATCTCTTCATTTTAAGTATTCTTAATGTCTATATGCACACAAAGATAGTACAAAACATCCGATGCACGGTGTTTGAATATTGAAATTTATAATTAAATTTGCAGTTACGAATCTTTCGGCATCAACTTGGAAATATTAACTTTATTAAATATCAATTAATATGGCTTACAGAATTACAGAAGACTGCGCAGCTTGCGGTACCTGCCTTCCAGAGTGCCCGGTAGGCGCAATTTCAGAGGGTGACATCTACAAGATCGATCCTAATGCTTGCATTGATTGTGGAACATGTGCTGACGCTTGCCCTATGGGTGCAATCGTTCCAGGTGAGTAATCAAATCAGCGATAACAAATTGTTTTACACATTAAAAGTGGCATTCGCATAGCGGATGCCACTTTTTGTATTTATGAAGGCGACGCCTACTCCTGTGGAGCAAGCGTTACCTCGATAAAGTTCTTCTGTGCAAGTACAGCCTGAAGAATGTTCTTCACATCTTCCGGAGTAACAGAGTTGATTGCAGCCTCATAAGCCTTGTCATAGTCAACACCATACTCAGAGTAGTGCTGCAATGCGCTAAGCCAGTAAGAGTTGCTGATACGCTTCTCCGGAAGGTTCTTCTTAAGATTCTCCATAGCCATGTTGAACTGCTCCTGAGTAGGACCGTTCTGAGCGAACTTGTTAAGCTCATCGATAGCAATCTGGCTGAGAAGCTCGGCCTGCTCAACATTAGTAGTGAAGAGGACGTGGATGTCAATTCTCTCAACAGGCTTTTTACGACCCTGAAGTGCACAACCTACTCCATATGTACCACCCTGCTCCTCGCGGATAGTCTTGGTGTAGATCATATCAAGAATATAGCTTGCAACATCGAGGGTAACACCAGTCTTGATGTCATAAGGGAGATAAGCTGTGTAGAGCTGATGAACAGTTGACTTAGGGTCCTGCATCTTGATGTTAACAGTCTTCTCGATCTGACCGTCAGCAACTGAAATGCAGTTCTCCTTGTTCCATTCAGTAGCCTTCTTGCCCTTTGGAAGAGAACCGATGTACTTCTCTACAAGCGGCTTCAGCACGGCAAGGTCAACATTACCTACGATTGTAACCTCAGCTCCTGCTGCGTCCTTGAAGAGCTCTTTGTAAACACGCTCGATTGTAGCAAGATTTGCCTTAGCGAGAGTCTCCTCATTGAGAGCGAGTACACGTGGGTTGTTGTTATAGAAGATCTTCTCCTTCTCGATCTGGAACTGGAAATCAGGGTCCTTCTGAATGTTAGGAAGGATAGCCTTGATCTGCTGGATACCGATCTGGTACTCGTCTTCTTCGAATCTAGGATCGGTGAAGGTGAGGTAAAGAAGCTGAAGTGCAGTCTCTACATCCTTTGGAGTACTTGAAGCAGAAATACCATGTGTCAGGTTAGAAATGAATGGATTTGCATTTGCAGTCTTGCCGGCAAGCATCTTAGGAAGGGTAGTGCCTGAGAACTTCGAGAGACCGCAGTTTCTAAGGAAGAGAGCCCAGATGTTGTCCTCAAATGAAGGGAGATCCTCAGTTGAGATGAGTGTTCGTCCACCGTCCATGGAAAGGTTGATGATCACCTGATCCTTCTTGTAATCAGTAGGAAGAACGACAACCTTTACGCCATTCTTAAGAGTCCATACAGTCTCACCATAGATGCCTGCCTTCTCCTTCTTGACCTTTGCACCTGCAAGAAGAGCAGCGTCAAGAAGAGGCTCGTTCACACTTTCTTCAACGTTAGGAGCAATCTCTGCATTCTTTGCAGCAGCATAAACCTCAGCAAGCTCAGCCTCAGTAGGGTTTACAAGACCCTCTTTCTCAGGACCATTGAAAAGAACGAGAACATTCTGTTCTGTGAGAAGTTTCGGAAGCATCTGATTGAGAACCTGTGCATTGAGCTGGCTGCAGATAGCCTTTGCGATCTGCTGGTCAGTCTCAGGGGTAAGGATCGGCTCGTTGAAGTAGAAGTTATTGAGGATAGGATAAACGAACTCCGCATTCTTACGAGTTGCAGCAGCCTCTACAGCTCTGTCGTATCTCTTAAGGATATTCTCCTTGGCACGGAGAACCTCACCCTCTGTGAATCCATATCTTCTGAGTTTCTCAACCTCTGTAAGGTAGGCCTGGAATGCCTTGAGAGCCTCACCATCCTTGAATGAAATGTTACCGGACACAGCCTCGCAAGTGTTGCAGAGCTTGCCGATTCCGAAACCTGCACTGATGAATGGAGCATCAGGCTTTGAAGTGATGTCGTTGAAACGCTCATTCATAATGACGCGGATGTAAGTCTTTACAATGTCCATCATGAATGCAATGTCTGTGTTGTTGAGCTGCTTAGGAAGCGGTTCGCCTCTCCAGAGCATCTCTATCTGAGAACTTGTAGCCTCCTTGTCTGTGATGATACCGAAGACTGGCTCCTCGTTTGCAGGAATCTTGTACTCGACCTTCTGGGTAGGAACCTCAGGAGCCGGGATGTCGCTGAAGATGGTCTTGATCTTGTTCTCGATCTGGTTCACATCAATGTCACCGATAACTACAATAGCCTGCATATCAGGGTTATACCACTTCTTATAGAAGTTGGTAAGGCTCTCATATTTGAATGTCTTGAGCTGCTCCTCACCACCGATAAGGGTTCTTCTTGCGTATGGGGTGTCGCCGAAGTAATATGGGAGAGACTTCTCGAACATTCTCCAGCTTGCATTTCTTCTTCCTCTTCTCTCCTCTAGGATCACACCGCGCTCAGAATCGATCTCAACAGGATCACATGTAACGAAGTGAGAATAATCGTGCATGATGAGAAGGCAAGAGTCGATGATGCTCTCGCGAACGATCGGAATGTTGTTGAGCATATACTGAGTCTGCTCGAAGCCAGTAGAAGCGTTGATGTTTCTACCGAACTCTGCGCCGATGCTCTGAAGCCAGTCGAGGAGTGCCTTTCCTGGAAAATTCTTTGTACCGTTGAAGCACATATGCTCGAGGAAGTGTGCGAGACCATCCTGGTCATCCTCCTCCTGATAAGCTCCTACGTCAGTAGCAAGATAAAATTCTGCTCTCTGAGCTGGCTTATCGTTATGACGGATGTAGTAAGTCATTCCGTTTTCAAGCTTTCCGATCTTTACCTCCGGATCGTTAGGAAGCGGAGTCTGACCGAACGCTGCAAATGCGACAAGAAGCGCCGCAGCCAATAGGATAAATCGTTTCATACCTTATAATTATATAATAACCTACAAATATACTAAATTTTGTAAAAATCCTTATATTTGCAGAAAGCGAAACACTATGTTGGACGATTTCAGATTGCGAATATTTCTCACTTTGGCAGAGCAGAACAGTTTCACAAAGACTGCGATTGCTCTCGATGTGAGCCAGCCTGCCGTCAGCCAGAGCATTGCTGAACTTGAGAAGAATCTAGGTGTAAAGCTTTTTGACCGTCAGCGTGGTGAAGTGAGTCTGACACCAGCCGGTGAAGTGTTCAGAAAATATGCAGAAGGCATCTTGAATCAATATACAGAAGCGGCGAGAGTCTTCATTCCTATGCAGGAGCAGATTGTCACAGTCTCTGCATCAGATGAAATATATTCTTATGTCTGCGATGTGCTCTTGAAAGACTTCCTTCAGGTTCATCCGGAGATAACATTTTCCCGTACGTCTACTGAATATGCAGATCTAGTCTTCCGTTCGGTGCCGGTGGACAAAAAAAGAGGAATCTTCGCACTGAGCTCGGATCCCTCTTCATATTTCGCAGGTACTGACCTGTGGAAAATCTTATCTTACTTCCTTAAGCCAACGCTCCAGTGATGCCTCGAACTCCTGGCGTGCATAAGCGAACGGATCATTTCCCTTTCCTACATATTTCTCTGCTTCAAAGCCCCATCCATGGTTGCCTTTTGGCCAGATGTGCATCTCTACAGGCACTTCATTGTCGATGAGTGCATTGTAGTACATAAGGCTGTTCTCGGCTGGAACGACCTTGTCGTCTGAACAGAGAGCGATGAAAGTCTTAGGAGTAAATCTTGTGACCTGCTTCTGGAGAGAATACTTGTCTGCAAGGTGATGGTTCCACACTGCACTTTCCTTGATGAGTCTCTCGCGTGTACCCTTGTGAGTTACACCGATTTCCATTGTGATCACAGGATAGACAAGGATTGAGAAATCCGGTCTTGTGACCTGATCGATCCAGAGAGTGGAAGCAGATGCTGCAAGATGTCCTCCTGCAGAGAATCCGATCACACCGATCTGGTCTACGCCCCATTTCTCAGCATTGGAACGGCAGTATCTGAATGTGTTGTGAACATCCTCGAGAGGAACAGTGCAGTTTCCGTTAGGGATTCTGTACTTGAGCACAGCCACAGTGATACCTCTTTCAAGCATCCACTCGGCAACATAGAGTCCTTCGCGCCAGCTTGCAGCATATCTGTAGCCGCCGCCCGGGCACACAACGACCATCTGACCGTTTGGCTTCTTAGGGAAGTAAAGGTCTACTCGAGCCATCTTCGAGATATCGCTCAGGTCACCGCCCTGGCTGATGCTCTCAGGTCTGTCGACCTTGTTGTCCACTTCCATTTTGAAGCCTGCAGGAATGATCTTCTTTGCATAGACAACATCAGGAGTCTCTCCTAAAACGTCGCAATAAAGAAGAACTGTCTCGTCAGGTCTGAGGTTGCTCTTGGGAGATTGAGCAAGCGCTGAACTGCCGATTAAGGCAGCCAGCGCTATAATGAGTAATCTTTTCATGATTATTTAGATGCAAGTCTCTTGTATGTCTCAAGACGGAGCTTGGCGAATTCCTCAGTCTTCTGGAGGAGTTCATCTGCTGTCTCAGGATACATCTTGTAGAGAGATGAGAAACGAACCTCGCCCTTGAGGAAGTCCTGGAACTTGCTCCAGTCTGGCTCCTTGCTGTCAAGAGTGAATGGATTCTTCTCAGTGCCCTCGAGCATTGGGTTGTATCTGTAAAGATGCCAGTAACCGCACTCGACAGCGAGCTTCTCTTCCTTCTGGCTCAGACCCATACCAGCCTTGAGACCATGGTTGATACAAGGTGCGTATGCGATGATGAGTGAAGGTCCGTCGTATGCCTCAGCCTCCTTGATAGCGTTGAAGTACTGTGCTGGTGATGCTCCCATTGCAACCTGTGCAACATAAACATAACCGTAGCTCATTGCCATCATTCCGAGGTCCTTCTTGCGGACTTTCTTACCTGATGCAGCAAACTTAGCGATTGCACCGGCAGGAGTTGCCTTAGAAGACTGTCCACCTGTGTTAGAGTAAACCTCAGTGTCGAGAACGAGGATGTTCACATTCTCACCAGAAGCGAGTACGTGGTCGAGTCCGCCGTATCCGATGTCATATGATGCGCCGTCACCACCGATGATCCACTGGCTGCGTGCAGGGATGAATGTCTTGTACTCAAGAAGCTGCTTGCAGATGTCACAACCGCACTCCTCGCAGAGAGGAACGAGAGCATCAGCAACCTCGCGGGTAACCTTAGCATCGTTCTTGTTCTCGAGCCACTTAGTGAAGAGATCCTTCATCTGATCTGAGCACTTAGTGCATCCGAGACCCTCCTCCATGAGTCTTGCAACAGTCATACGAGCTCTGTCAGAACCGAGCTTCATACCGAGACCGAACTCGCAGAAGTCCTCGAAGAGAGAGTTAGCCCAAGCCGGACCGTGACCGTCAGCATTCTTGCAGTAAGGAGCTGCAGGGAATGATGCGCCGTAGATTGAAGAACAACCGGTAGCGTTTGCAACCATCATGTGGTCACCGTAGAGCTGAGTGATTGTCTTGATGTATGGAGTCTCACCGCAACCGGCACAAGCTCCTGAGAACTCGAAGAGCGGCTGAGCGAACTGAGCGTTCTTGATGTTACCTGTCTTAGGCTGAACGTTGTCCTTGTAGCCAACGTGTGAGTGGAGCCAGTCGAAGTTTGCCTGCTCTGCCTCCTGAGTGCCAAGCGGCTTCATTACCAGAGCCTTCTCCTTTGATGGACATACATCGGCACAGTTGCCGCAACCTGTACAATCCATTACAGAGACGCTGATGCCGAACTTGTACTCCTTGAACACTGCCTTGCCCTGCTGGAGCTTAACTCCCTCTGGAGCATTTGCAGCCTCTTCGTCAGTAAGAAGGAACGGACGGATTGCAGCGTGAGGACAAACGAATGCACAGTTGTTACACTGGATACAGTTGTCAGCCTGCCACTCCGGAACCTTCACTGCAACACCACGCTTCTCGTAAGCTGTTGTACCTGCAGGGATAGTACCGTCTGCAATGTTCTCGAACACGCTCACTGGGAGAGTGTCACCAGCCTGTGAGTTCACAACGTCAGCGATATGCTTCACGAAGTCAGGAGCGAGTCTGTCCTTGTTAGGATTCTCGAACTTAGCTGTGATGTCCTTCCAGTCTGCAGGAACTTCCACCTTAGTGTATTCGCCACCTCTGTCGACAGCAGCATAGTTCATGTTCACGATGTGCTCACCCTTCTTGCCGTAGCTCTTCACGATAGCCTTCTTCATGTAGCCCACAGCCTCCTCATAAGGGATGATACCTGTGATCTTGAAGAATGCAGACTGGAGGATAGTGTTTGTACGTCCGCCGAGTCCGATCTCAGCTGCGATCTTTGTAGCGTTGATGATATAGAGGGTGATGTTCTTTTTACCGATGATAGCCTTCACATGGTCAGGAATCCTCTTGAGAGTCTCTTCCTCATCCCAGAGGCTGTTGAGAAGTAATGTACCGTTCTCCTTGATTCCCTTGAGCACGTCATACTTAGTGAGGTATGAAGGAACGTGGCAAGCAACGAAATCAGGAGTTCCTACAAGATAAGGAGCCTTGATAGGAGCATCGCCGAAACGGAGGTGCGAGCAAGTGTATCCGCCTGACTTCTTAGAGTCATAGTCGAAATATGCCTGGCAATATTTAGGTGTGTTGTCACCGATGATCTTGATGGTGTTCTTGTTAGCTCCTACAGTACCGTCAGAACCGAGTCCGAAGAACTTGCACTCTGTTGTGCCTGGCTTAACGATAGAGAACTCCTCCTTCTGTGGGAGTGACTTGAATGTAACGTCGTCAACGATACCGATTGTGAATCCGTCCTTAGGCTCAGCAAGCTCGAGGTTCTCGTATACAGAAACGATCTGTGCCGGAGTTGTATCCTTTGAAGAAAGGCCATAACGTCCACCTACTACGAGCGGTGAGTTCTCGTCACCCTGGAAGAGAGCCTTGATGTCGAGGAAGAGAGGTTCTCCGAGTGAACCCGGCTCCTTGGTTCTGTCGAGTACAGCGATTCTCTTGACTGTCTTAGGAAGAGCCTTCATGAAGTACTTCGCAGAGAATGGTCTGTAAAGACGAACGATCATCACTCCGACCTTCTTACCCTGTGATGCAAGGAAGTCGATGGTCTCCTTGATTGTCTCTGTAACAGAACCCATAGCTACGATAACGTTCTCTGCCTCAGGATCTCCGTAGTAGTCAAACGGACGGTACTCGCGACCTGTAAGCTCGCTGATCTCGCCCATATATCTTGCCACTGTGTCAGGAACTGCATCGTAGTACTGGTTGCAAGCCTCGCGTGCCTGGAAGTATATGTCAGCATTCTGAGCTGTACCGCGTGTTACAGGAGAGTCTGGTGAAAGAGCCTTTGCACGGAACTTGGCAAGAGACTTTGTGCTGAGCATTCCCTTGAGCGCAGCCTCATCGATGAGCTCGATCTTCTGGATCTCGTGTGAAGTACGGAATCCGTCAAAGAAATGAAGGAAAGGCACGCTTGATCTGATGGCTGAAAGATGAGCCACAGCTGCCATATCGAGTGCTTCCTGAACTGAAGCTGATGCGAGCATCGCAAATCCTGTCTGACGGCATGCCATTACATCCTGGTGGTCACCGAAGATCGAAAGCGCATGCGAAGCAAGAGCACGTGCAGATACGTGGAAAACGGTTGGGAGAAGCTCACCTGCGATCTTGTACATGTTAGGAATCATCAGGAGAAGACCCTGAGATGCGGTGAATGTAGTTGTGAGAGCACCGGCCTGAAGTGAACCGTGTACAGCACCTGCTGCACCACCCTCGCTCTGCATCTCTGTAACCTTGACTACCTCACCGAAGAGGTTCTTCTTTCCCTGAGCCGCCCACTCATCGACATATTCTGCCATTGTAGACGAAGGAGTGATAGGGTAGATCGCTGCATGCTCACTGAAAAGGTAAGCGATATGCGCTGCTGCCCAGTTACCGTCACATGTGACGAATTTCTTTTCGTTTGCCATAATTTTATATTTAGTTATTTTTCGGTTTTATCCGCTTTAATACATATCCAAGCAAATTTAATGAAAAAAGCAGTAGGATGTATCAAAAAACTTAAAAATATTGCAATCGGCACCTAATAACCTATAGTACAGCGGATTAACAGATATCCCTGCTGCAATTTGCAGCAGGGATATCACATAAGCTATTGAGGGGTAGGGAGTTATCTGCCGACGGTGGAGTCGATGCTTGTGAGAGTGACCTGGTCTTTTGCGATTTTAGCGACCAGACCCTGAAGAACCTTGCCCGGACCGAGTTCGATGAATGTGTCAGCTCCGTCTGCAATCATATTCTGCACGCTTTGGGTCCATCGGACAGGGGATGTAAGCTGAGAGAGGAGGTTGGCCTTGATCTCAGTCGGGTCTGTAGATGGCTGGGCTGTAACATTTTGATATACAGGGCATATCGGAGTCTTGAATACAGCCTTTTCTATGCCTTCGGCCAGCTCGGCTCTTGCCGGTTCCATAAGAGGGGAGTGAAATGCTCCGCCCACAGGGAGAGGCAGGGCGCGTCTGGCACCGGCTTCCTTGAGCCTGATGCATGCGGCATCTACAGCTGCCTTTTCTCCAGAGATTACTATTTGTCCATCACAGTTGTAGTTTGCCGCAACAACGATCCCCTCGGTCTCCTCGCATATACGCTCGATTGTTTCAGCATCAAGCATAAGCACAGCTGCCATGGCTCCAGGGTTCATCTCGCAGGCTTTCTGCATTGCCTGTGCACGGATGCTCACTAGCTTTAGTCCTTCCTCGAAGTCCATCGCTCCGGCCGCGACTAGGGCAGAGAACTCACCAAGTGAATGACCAGCAACCATTTCGGGCTTGAAGTCAGGCAGACATTTTGCCAGAACTACCGAATGAAGGAAGATTGCAGGTTGAGTGACCTTAGTCTGTTTAAGATCTTCCGCAGTGCCTTCAAACATTATGTCAGTGATTCTGAACCCGAGGATTTCATTTGCTCTTTCGAGCATCCCGCGAGCTGTGGGATTGGTCTCATACATCTCTTTTGCCATTCCCGGGAACTGCGATCCCTGACCAGGAAATATATATGCATTCTTCATAAAATTCTTTATATTTGCAGGATGTTTGCACGTTTGTGCCTCGCCCCTATAGTTTAATGGATAGAATATCAGATTCCGGTTCTGATGGTTGCGGTTCGATTCCGCATGGGGGTACTTGATTATCCCCAGTCAATTCATTATCCCCAGTCACTTCGTGACAGCCCCGAGGGCATGCCGTCTTCGTTTCTCTCAGCCGGTCGCCCTATCTGCCTTTCCGTATTTCGCTTTGCAAAATACCCGGCCCGGGCGAGCGCCTGATGGCGCATTCGCTTCGCTCAGATTATCCCCAGTCACTTCGTGACAGCCCCGAGGATGTGGCGGTTATTTACACCATGTGTCGAGCCAGCGGAAGTATTCACGATGCCACATCAAGGCATTCTGCGGCTTGAGAATCCAATGGTTTTCCTCTGGGAAGATCAGAAGTCTTGAAGGAACACCCATCATCTGAGCAGCATTGTACGCAGCCATTCCCTGATCTACAGGAACTCTGTAGTCCATCGCACCGTGAATAACCATGAGTGGAGTATGCCACTTGGTTACATTCTTGTGCGGAGAGTTAGCGTAGTGACGCTTCGCCTTAGGAAGATTGCTCCAAGGAGAACCACCCTGCTTGATACCACCGAAAGTCACGCCGTCCCCAGCCGGACCTACAGGGGCCTCATCAGTACCTGTTCGAGGGTCAATCACACACTCATGAAGACCACCATTGTCGAAGTTAGGGAACCACATCTCCTCTGTGGTCATATACATATGCTCCTGGTTGAAGATGCCGGCATGAGCAATGAACGCATCAAACGTATTCTCGTGATTACCACAGAGGTTGTAAACCGAATATCCACCATAGCTTGCACCGCAGGCAGCCATCTTGTCGACATAAGGTTCAGCCTTAAGTTCACGTGCAGCGCAGAGGTAATCCTGCATGTTCAGACCAGGATAGTCTCCTGAAATCTGCTCTGTCCACTCCTGGCCGAAAGCTGTGGTACCGCGTCTGTTAGGGAGAACCACGATGTAGCCCTGAGAAGCCATAAGTCTGTAGTTCCATCTGTATGACCATCCCTGGCTGAGAGTTCCCTGAGGACCGCCGAGACAGATCAGGATCGAAGGATATTTCTGGGAAGGATCGAACTGAGGCGGATAGAGCACCCATGTGAGCATATCCTTACCATCCACAGTCTTCACATAACGAGCCTCTGTCTTGTGGTCCGCAAGCTGTGAAAGAATGTGATCATTCTCAGTAGTAATAGGCTTATATTCAACACCTTCTGAACCAATAACAACAGATGCAAGCTCGGTAGGGAAGTCCATGCTGCACCATGTTGTGAGCAGTTCCAGGCCGCCCTCCTCAGTCTTTGTCACAGAGAAAGGAGAACCGAAATCATTCCATCTGTCCTCACCGGTAAGTCTTGTGATCTGCCATCCGTTCTCGGAAGGCTCAGCTCTGAAGATACCCTGAAGACCCTCGGCAAGTGAAGCAAAGTAGATCTCCTTGCAGTTCTCGTCCCATACAGGACCACCTACGTTGTACTTGAAGTCAGCAGTTGCATCAACAGGAACTGAAGCAGTAGGACAGCCGTTCTCATCAAGGTTGCTCCAGTTGAGCTCAGCCACCATAAGTCTCTGCTTGTCAGCCTCATAACCATCTCTCTCCATGCTCACCCAGCAGATTCTGCTGCCATCCGGGCTCCACACAGGATCGGTGTCATAACCGCCGGCATTGCTGATGAGCGAAGCCTTACCGTTTTCTACATTATAAATATAGATCTCTGTGTTTGTAGAGAAAGCGTATTTCTTGCCTGTAACCTTTCTGCATGAATATGCAATGAACTTTCCGTCCGGGCTCCAGTCAAGCTGCTCGATGCCGCTGAATGGTTCGGTTGGGAGTTCGTAATTTGCTGGCTCACCTGCGAGAATATCAACAGAAGCAGCAGGAGTCACAGACATCTCAGCCTTAGGTGCGAAATCAGCAACGAAACTGTGAGGAATCTCCATCACAGTGTGGTCCCAATGTCTGTACATCAGATCATCGGTAGTGTAAGCGTTAGCCTTGCCGAGGTCCTTGTAGCAGTCTGCAGGAGTCTTCACGTCGCTCTTTACGTAACTTACATAGATGAGCTTGCTCCGGTCTGGAGAAAGCTTGAATTCGCTGATTCCTGCTGGAACATCGCTCACCTGAGTGAGGCCGGAAACCTTCCAACCATCCTTACCGTGTCTGATTTCAGCAGTCCAGATCTGACCACCCATAAGAAAGGCCAGGCCCTTGCCACCGTTGATCCAACGTGCATTCGAAAGACTCTTACCTGACTGAGTGATCTGCTGTCTCTCAGAACCGTCCTTCCTGCAAATGAAAAGATTTCTGCAGGATCTGTTCTCTGCTGTTGAGGTGTAGCTCACACCATATAATATATATTCTCCGTCAGGAGACATCTGAGGGTCAGAAAGACGACCGAATGCTAGAAGTGCCTCAGGTGTCATGTGGCCATTCTCGATCACGATGTCGCTCTGACCGATGTAGCCCTCGCTGGTGAATGAATTCTTGTTCTTACCCATAATCATTACAATTCCGACTGCGATTCCCGCAAGTACAAGGAAACGTGCCAAAGTTCTTATAATCTTCATAATATCAATAATTTATCTATATTTTTCTGCTGCTGTGCGAAGTTCTGCCGCTACTGTCTCACGGACATCGGCAGGGGAGAGAACCTCGATCCTGCTGCCGTATTTGCAGAACTCCATTGTCAAATTGCGGTCAGGACACACGAAAATGCTGAATGTCACTGAATCTCCATCCCGGCTCACCTCTTCCTGACTTCTGTGAATCGGGAGGTCCCTGAGGAAACGAGCCTCAGTCTCAGAAGTCCTGAACGTGATTGTTCTGGCCTTACCCTCCGGAAGATAGATTCCGAACGAAGTCGAAAACAACTCGTCTACATCAAAACTCTTCGCCATCTTGAACTTTTTGTCAGAGCTCCCGAGCTTGGTGATACGGTCCAGACCGTAGACCCTTAGTCCTTGTCTCTCAATGCAATATGCAATAAGATACCACCTCTTGGCATACTCCTTCACCGCATAGGGACGAAGGTGCAGGGTTTCTGCTGCCGCGGCGCTGTATTTCTTGTAATCCACAACGATCTCACAACCCTCGGTCATAGCCTCCATGATGCTTGTAAGATGAGTGTGGCCGGATGGAATGTCCTCCACTGAAACCCTTCCTGAAAGACGCTCCTTGCCGAGGGAAAGAATATTATTCACCGTGAATGTATTTATCAGCCATGCCATTTCTGCATTCTCGTCAGCAAGGTCCTCGGAATACCCCACATAATAGCGGTTAGAACTTCGGTTACACTCGATCCTGATGCCGAAAACCTCCTCCACAGCCTCGCGATGGTTGTTGAATGTACGACGGGAATATGGAGAGTCAAACCTCTCCTCCCATCTGTCTTCTATCTCGCTTAGACTCAGACCGTTCTGTCCTGCGCGGATGAACGTCTGCACTAGCCAGATGTATTTCTGCAATAGTTCTGTTACCATTAGCTTATCTTACTGAAATCCTTAATCTGATACTTCTCTTTTCTAAGCTCCTTGCGAAGCAGCTGATTGTGGTCGCCATGAAGGGTAGGATCAGCCTTCAGGACAGCATCGGCGCAGTCACGGGCAGCATTCAGGATGAGTCCGTCCTTTGCCAGTGACGCAATGTTGAGGCTGATCGGAAGACCGCTCTGCTGAGTGCCTTCAAGGTCGCCCGGACCACGCATCTTCATATCTTCCTCCGCCAGTTCAAAACCATTTTCAGTGGCGCACATCAGCTCGATCCTGTGCCTTGACTCCTTGCTCAACTTATAGCCGGTCATCAGCACACAATATGATTTTTCGCTGCCTCGACCCACACGTCCGCGGAGCTGATGCAGCTGACTCAGACCGAACCTCTCCGCACTCTCAATCACCATCACAGACGCATTAGGAACGTCCACGCCCACCTCGATCACCGAAGTGGCAACGAGGATGTCTGCTCTGCCCGCAGCGAAAGCATCCATATTGAACTGCTTCACATCATTGAGCTGCTTGCCGTGGACGACGGCAGTCTTGTAATCAGGGAAAGGGAACTTATTCATAATGTCCTCTGCTCCTGCTTCAAGGCTTTGATAATCAAGCTTTTCTGTTTCGTTAATCAAAGGATATACAACGAATATCTGTCTTCCGAGAGCGATCTGGTCCTTCATGAATTTATACAGTGCCGGACGCTTTCCCTCTGTCGCATGGATGGTCTGAACCGGCTTTCTTCCAGGAGGAAGTTCATCTATGACGGACACATCAAGATCGCCGTACAGGGTCATTGCAAGAGTGCGCGGAATAGGGGTCGCTGTCATGACGAGCACATGAGGAGGCACTCCCGCTGAAGACTTCTTCCAAAGTCTTGACCTCTGCTCCACTCCGAACCTGTGCTGCTCGTCTATGATTGCCAGACCGAGATTTCTGAACACCACAACATCTTCAAGCAAGGCGTGGGTGCCCACTATTATTCCTATCGAACCATCCTCGAGACCCTGATGAATCTCCTTTCTCTCCTTGGTCTTGCTGCTTCCGGTGAGGAGGGCGGATTTTACCCCGGTAGGAGCAAGGAACTTCTGTATATTCTTGAAATGCTGCTGCGCAAGCACTTCTGTCGGGGCCATGATGCAGGCCTGATAGCCGTTTCCGATAGCAATCAGAGCTGTCAGCACAGCCACCATTGTCTTTCCGCTACCAACATCCCCCTGAAGGAGACGGTTCATCTGATGACCGCTCTTGAGGTCGTTGCGGATCTCGGTTATAACCCTCTTCTGAGCCCCTGTGAGCGGGAATGGAAGGGATTCGTAGCACTTGTTGAACGCCTCGCCGACGCGTGGCATAGTGATGCCCTGGTCCTCGCGGCTACGCACATATTTCTGCTTCAGCAGCGAAAGCTGAAGGTAGAAAAGTTCCTCGAACTTGAGTCGGTACCTGGATTTTTCCAGAGATATGGCATCGGTAGGGAAGTGGATGTTCCTGAGTGCGAAATGCAGGGGTACAAGACCCTGCTGCTTCATTATATATTCCGGCAGCGACTCCTCGATCTCATGGAGACCTTTGTTCAGAGCTGCCTCCATCAGCTTGTTCATCACCTTTCCGGTGATGCCGCCGTTCTTGAGCTTCTCTGTACTGGTGTAAACTCCGGTCATGGTAGCCCCGGCTCCCGTAGTCCTGACTTCTGTGCGGTTGTCGGCTGAGTCGACCTCAGGATGCACAATGTTTATCTTGCCGTTGAATGCGGCAGGCTTGCCGAAGAAAATGAAAGTGAGACCGGGTCTGAGCTTCTCATGCATCCATTTTATGCCCTTGAAAAAGACCATCTCCATCTCGCCTGTTCCGTCCTCGACCCACACGCTCATCCTCTTGTTGTTCTCGTGAAGGTCTATCCTTCTGACAGTTGCCTTGATCTGGATGTAGGCCATGTCGGGGCGGGCATCGCATATGCGGACGAAGGAACTCTTGTCTATATAGCGGAAAGGATAGAGTCTGATCAGATCCCCTATCGTCTTGATTCCAAGCTCCTTGTCCAGAAGTTTAGCCCTCTTCGGACCCACTCCCGGAAGAAACTGAATCTCCATATCTAAGTTCCTTTGTGCCATACTAAGGCAAATCTACTAAATGTTTCGCAAAATCAAAACACTTTCACTATATTTGTAAGTTCAAAAAATATAAATACGAGAAGTTATGGCAAGAAAACTTGTTGTGGGCATAACTCAGGGTGACGGAAACGGCATCAGCTACGAAGTTATCATCAAGGCGCTGGCTGACGAGAGAATTCTCGACATCTGCACACCTGTGATCTATGGCTCATCAAAGATATTCGGATTCTATAAGAAACAGATACACAACATCGAGCAGATCAACACTCACGTGATCACCTCTGCAAAGGATATCCATCACAAGAGAGTGAACATCGTGAACTGTCTTCCGGAGAACGTTTTTGTCGAGCCGGGACAGCCGACACCTGAGTCTGCAAAATCAGCGGTTACAGCTCTTGAAAGGGCAGTTGAGGACATCAGAGAAGGATATATTGACGTTCTTGTTACTGCACCGATCAACAAGAGAGCAATGGCAGGTGAGGGCTTCGGCTACACCGGTCACACAGAGTATCTTGAAAAGCAGTTCGGAGTGGACGATGCAGTGATGTTCATGGTAAGCGGACAGTTGAGAGTGGGAGTTGTTACAGGTCATATTCCTCTCAAGGATGTGCCGACAAAAGTCACAGCAGAGAAGATTCTGACAAAACTTCGTCTCATGAAGCGCTCGCTTCAGAGAGATTTCGGAATCGATGCTCCAAAGATCGCAGTTCTTGGACTTAACCCACACTGCGGTGACGGCGGACTTCTCGGCGATGAAGAAAGAGAGACAATCCTTCCAGCAGTGAAGGCAGCTAACGACGAGGGAATCATGACTTTCGGACCATATTCACCGGACGGATTCTTCGGACTTGGCAACTATCTCAAGTTCGATGCTGTTCTGGCAATGTATCACGACCAGGGACTTACTCCATTCAAGGCCCTCGCCTTCGAGGAAGGAGTGAACTTTACAGCCGGACTTCCGATCGTCAGAACATCGCCTGACCACGGCACTGCCTACGAGATGGCAGGCAGGGATCTGGCAGATCCGAGATCGATGAAAGCAGCTATCTACGAAGCTATCGATATCTATAACAAACGTGCTGATTATGACGAACTTGTGGCAGGTAGAATGACTATCGAACTTCCTGACACAGAAATCCGTCCAAGAGGCGGCAGAATCATCGAATAATGGATCAGAACAAACCGCCGATATATCTATATACCGATGGCGCGGCAAGCGGCAATCCCGGACCCGGTGGGTACGGGGTTGTTCTTAAATGTGCCGGCATCCAGAAGGAGATGTCAGGGGGCTTTGCTCTGACTACTAACAATAGGATGGAGCTTCTGGCTGTGATCAAGGGGCTCGAGGCTATTAAGTGGCAGAATGCCGAGGTGCATGTGTACAGCGATTCTTCCTATGTCGTCAATGCCATCAACAAAGGCTGGCTTGAGAGCTGGAAGAGAAAGGGTTTTGCCAAGGTCAAGAACCCTGATCTGTGGATGAGATTTGCTCCTTTAATGGCAAGACACAGGGTTTCATTCCATTGGATCAAGGGGCATGCAGGACATCCTGAGAATGAGAGGTGTGATGCTTTGGCTGTGGCTGCCGGGGCAGGTGCTGTTGCTGCAGGCCTTGCTCTCCCTCCAGACACCGGCTATTGTCCGGATGAAGCTTCGCTTCTGTAGTTCTCGTCATTACCGGCTTGTCATTACCGGCTTGTCATTACCGGCTTGTCATTACCGGCTTGTCATTACCGGCTTGTCATTACCAGCTTGTCATTACCGGCTTGTCATTACCGGCTTGACCGGTAATCTAAATTTTGCTAAATCCCGGAAAAAGACTATATTTGTAGGTTGTTTGCATTGTGTTGTGCAGGCAACCTATATTTTTGAAAATTAAACCAATCAAATATGTCATTTACAGACGTTTTCAAGAAGATTTTCGGTACAAAAGCAGACCGTGACATGAAGGCGATCAGACCTATGCTCGACAAGGTTCTGGTTGCATATGAGGCTGTTGACAAGCTTTCTGACGACGAACTTCGTGAGAAATGCCAGGCCCTCAAGGACCTTATCCAGGCAAGAATCGCAGACGACGAAGCACGTATTGCAGCTATCAAGGATGAACTCGAGAAAGATATTCCGCTTTCGCAGAAGGAAGCTCTTGCAACTGAGTCGGATAAACTCGTGAAGAAGGTGGATGAGAAGATTGAAGAGGCTCTGGATCAGATACTTCCGGATGCGTTCGCAATCATGAAGTCTACAGCGCGCCGTTTCAAGGAGAATGAGACAATCAGAGTAAAGGCAACTGACTTCGACCGTGACCTCAGCACAACCAAGGAGTTTGTGACGATCGAGGGTGACTATGCCGTATGGCAGAACCACTGGATGGCAGGAGGCAATGAGGTTACCTGGGATATGGTTCACTATGATGTGCAGCTCATCGGTGGTATCGTCCTCCATCAGGGTAAGATTGCCGAGATGGCAACGGGAGAGGGTAAGACTCTTGTGGCAACCCTTCCGGTCTTCCTTAATGCATTGGCAGGCAAGGGAGTTCACGTAGTGACAGTCAACGACTACCTCTCTAAGCGAGACTCTGAGTGGATGGGACCTCTCTACATGTTCCACGGACTTTCAGTGGACTGTATCGACAAGCATCAGCCGAACAGCGATGCACGTAAGAGAGCATACAACTGCAACGTTACCTTCGGTACAAACAACGAATTCGGTTTCGATTACCTCCGTGACAATATGGCGGTGTCGATGAACGACCTCGTTCAGAAGAAACATCATTTCGCCATTGTCGATGAGGTTGACTCGGTTCTTATCGACGATGCACGAACTCCTCTTATCATCTCCGGACCGGTTCCAAAGGGCGAGGATCAGCAGTTCATGGAGTTCAAGCCGCTTGTGGAGCGCCTCTATAATACTCAGAAATCATTCATTACCAACATCTTGAATGAGGCGAAGAGGCTTATTGCTGACGGTAACGAGAAAGACGGAGGAGTCCTCCTTTTCAGAGCATACAAGGGATATCCTAAATACAAGCCTCTCATCAAGTTCCTCAGTGAGCCCGGCATGAAGCAGCTTCTCCAGAAGGTCGAGAACTATTACATCCAGGACAACGAGCGTGAGATGCCGTTCATCACAGACGAGCTTTATTTCGTGATCAACGAGAAGCAGCATTCTGTGGATATGACCGACAAGGGTCGCGACCTCATCACAGGTGGTCTTGAGGATTCGAACTTCTTCGTGCTTCCTGATGTGGGTGCATCAATCGCTGAGATACAGAAGAATCCGTCTCTCTCTGCTGAGGAGAAGACTCTCAAGAAGGATGAGCTCATGGCCGACTTTGCACTCAAGTCTGAGCGTGTACACACCGTAAACCAGCTCCTTAAGGCATACACAATGTTCGACAAGGAGATTGACTATATCATCCAGGACGGCAAGATCAAGATCGTCGACGAGCAGACCGGCCGTATCATGGAGGGCCGTCGCTGGAGTGACGGACTCCACCAGGCTGTCGAGGCGAAGGAAAATGTGAAGGTTGAGGCTGCAACACAGACATTTGCAACCATCACTCTCCAGAACTACTTCCGTATGTACCACAAGCTTGCCGGTATGACCGGTACAGCGGAGACTGAGGCAGGCGAGTTCTGGTCAATCTACAAGCTCGATGTGGTGGTGATCCCAACAAACCGTCCTATCGCCCGTCATGACCAGAATGACCTTATCTACAAGACAAAGAAGGCGAAATATGACGCCGTTATCAATAAGATCGTAGAACTTACAAATGAAGGCCGTCCGGTGCTTGTGGGTACTACAGACGTGGAGACATCAGAGCTCCTGAGTCGTATGCTCCGTCTGCGCGGCATCCAGCATCAGGTCCTCAATGCAAAGCAGCATGCCCGCGAGGCAGAGGTCGTAAAGCATGCAGGTGAGCCTTCGACTGTGACTATCGCTACCAATATGGCAGGTCGTGGTACCGACATCAAGCTTACAGATGATGTCAAGGCAGCCGGCGGACTTGCAATCATCGGTACAGAGCGTCACGACAGCCGTCGAGTGGACCGCCAGCTCAGAGGACGTTCGGGACGTCAGGGTGACCCTGGTTCATCAATCTTCTATGTGTCTCTTGAGGACAAGCTCATGCGTCTCTTCGGTTCGGAGAGAATTGCTGCGCTTGTGGACAAGATGGGAATGGAGGAGCATGAGGCTCTTGAGGCTTCAATGCTTTCAAGTTCAATCGAGCGAGCTCAGAAGAAGGTGGAGGAGAACAACTTCGGTATCCGTAAGAGACTTCTTGAGTATGACGACGTGATGAACTCTCAGAGAGAGGTCATCTACACCAAGAGACGCAATGCGCTCTCAGGTGAGAGAGTCGAGATCGACGTTATGAACATGATGCAGGACACTGCTGAGATTCTTGTAGACAGGTCTGAGGGACTCGATTATGAGTCATTCAACGAGGCTGTCATGGGGTCTCTTTCAATCGATCTCGGATTCGATGAGGAATTCTACCGTACAGCTAAGCCTAAGGATATGCTTGCAAAGCTGCATGAGAACATGCTTGCAACCTACAGCAGACGTATGGATACCATGGTGCAGAAGGCTTTCCCTATCATCAAAGAAGTATACGAGAAGCAGGGTGCAATCTATCAGAATATAGCAATTCCTATCTCTGACGGTCGTAAGATGCTTACTCTCTCAGTTAACCTCAAGAAGGCCTATGAGTCTGAGGGTAAGGAGATTGCGCGTGCGCTCAGCAAGACAATCACTCTCTACCAGATCGATGAGAAGTGGAAGGAGCATCTCAGGGATATGGATGATCTGAAGCAGTCTGTGCAGAATGCGACATACGAGCAGAAGGATCCGCTTCTTATCTATAAGTTTGAGAGCTTCAATCTTTTCAGCAAGATGCTTGAGGAACTCAATCAGGATGTGCTTTCATTCCTTCTCAGAGCTTTCATTCCGCTCAGGGATGCGTCTGAGGCTAAGGCTCCGGCTCAGCAGCGCAAGCCTGACATGAACAGTATGCAGACTTCCCGTACAGACCTTGTTACCAACGGTGGTGAGGCTAAGAGCAATATGCCTGTTCATGTGGAGAAGCAGGTGGGACGTAACGATCCTTGTCCTTGCGGTTCTGGCAAGAAGTTCAAGAACTGCCACGGCAAGGGACTTTAAGAACTAAAATTAAACCTACAATATTATGGCAAAAGTAGAAACATCAGTGAATATGAACACTGTCAGCAGAATTTCTGCAGGAACCGTTATAAAGGGTGAGATCGTTTCTCCAAACGACATCCGCATTGATGGTCTTTTCGAAGGCAAGGTAGTAAGCAAGAGCCGTGTTGTCATCGGTGAGAGTGCTAATGTCAAAGGCGATATCATCTGTGAGAACATCGACCTTTGGGGAAAGGTTGAGGGCAATCTTTATGTCAAGGATACCCTTGCGCTCAAGGATGGAAGCAACGTCAACGGTAACCTTCACATCAGAAGACTCCTCGTTGAGCTTGGTGCAACCTTCAACGGTACATGCAAGACAATTACCGAGGGCGAGTTTGACAAGATCACTGGCTCTGTCGCTCCAGCAAAGGCTTCTCAGCCAAATGTTCAGCCTCAGCACCAGACTGCAAATCAGGCGCACGCAAACTAACGTCACCAATTGACGGCATCATAAACTCAATCACTGCAGCGATGAACATCGTCTTCATCGCTGCAGTGATTGTTTTTGTCAGGTTGGGATCTTTAAGCGGTCACTATCCTCACTGCCCCCCTCACATCATTGCTAAGGGATTAGACACCCGATCAGGTCGGGTGTGACGAGTGAGGGTCATTGCCGGCTCCGACTGGATCATCATTGCCAGATCCCTCACGTCATTGCCGGTTCCGACCGGATTATCATTGCCAGGCCCCTCACGTCATTGCCGGCTCCGACCGGCAATCTCCCTTAACAAGAACATTCTTCAAAGTCGATGGGAGTGGTGGTCAGGGTCTTGATGCTAGGGATAGGGGGCGATGCCCTAGTGACTCTTAGACTTCTCAAAATCGATGGGTGCGCTGGTGTGGGGTGGAGGAGTCTGGGTGGCCTGGTGATGCTCCCATCGTGCAGTTTTTTGTCGCGATGGGAGCACCAGATCCCCTTCTGCACCCCTGAGAACCATTTCCCTGCTCCCATCAACTTTGCAAAATTGCCTGTGAATATTCATCTCAACTGGATGTCTGATGATTTGTGAGGAGAAACTTTGTGAATATGTTATGATGGAAATCCTATGAGGATTTTATCTTGGAGGTTTAACAAGAAGTTGCCGTCAAGAGGCAACAGTCAAGCGCGAGGAGAGCCCATCGGGCTAGCTCCCCGCAGCGCTTGAACTGTAACCGCCGGAGACGGTATATTCCGGCGGTGGTGCTTTCTGATGAAGAATTTTCTAGACGAACCCTTTCAAGGTTTCAGCATGAAGATGCACCATCCTGGCAATCTGCTTAGTCGATGATGAATAGCGACGTCTGATTTGTTTCGCTAGATTGATTCTTAAATTGATATCCAGCCTTCTGAGTTCCCTGGTCTTGTACAGTTCGAAACAGATGTCCTGTACAATCACTCTAAGATCCTTGTCCGGAATGAATGTTCTCTCTCCATCCTTCAACTCAAGATCGATCTTACCTTCTACTTTTTTGGAAATGAAGTAAATATACCTAGCAGGACTACTGAATAACTTTATGACCAGATTCCTGTCAATGAACTGGTGAGGCATAATCATATTATTGGAATCTATAATCCAATCCTCAGGAATATTGCAATGACTATGAGTAAAAATTCTCTGTTTCCTAAATGTGAGGTCCTTGATTTTTCTGTAAGAATCATTATCATTCACTTCAAAATCATAAATATATTTTGCAGAACCCCATGGGTAACTTGTTGGTAGTCCCTTGAAACCAGCCATAATTGAATTCCTGTCCACGTAGGCAATACTCTCCATTAATGCTTCAGTATCCCTAATCTTTTTTATAGTAGTAGGAATTCTGTTCAGGTACTGAGGAATCTTATATTTTTGATTTATCCATTTGCTAGTCAGTGCTTTGTATTTGACTATAAATTTCTTGCATTCTTGGTGGGTCCCATTGAGGATAAAATGGACATGGTTGTCCATCAATGAGTAGGCTAGTAGTCGGATCCTGAAACTTAGTGTGCAGATTGCAATTCGATTGACTCCAATGATAAAGTCTTCTTCATCCCTGAACATCCACGGTAGAAAATTACCGTCAGTGCAAACGTGAAAATAAAATTTTTCTCTCTCCATCATACCACTCGCATTTAAGTTTTCTCAGCCATATCTCTATCCTCTGGTCCCTCTCCACTCTGGCTGTATGAGTGGTCAGCATTGCAAATTTTGAAAATCCAAACTTAAAATCCAAGACATTTCTCAAGAATTTGTAGCTTTTCAAAATCGATGGGAGCGGTGGTGTGGGGCTGAGTGGTCTGGGAGGCCGGGTCGTGCTCCCATCGTGCAGTTTTTTGTCGCAATGGGAGCAGCAATGTTCCTTCTACACCCCTGAGAACCATTTCCCTGCTCCCATCGACTTTGTGATGATGCTGACCTAATGTTAAGATCAGGTATAGTAATGTGTAATGATGTGAATACATGCCTACTATGACATATAACAATATATAAATCGTTGATTAGTATTGGTTTGAATAAAATTATAGTATAGCTGGATTTATTTGATATTAGCCATTATTGCGTTTGAAATTGTGTTTAGAAAATGTTTCGTGATGCCATTGTAAATTTTAGTTGATTGTAGCAAAACTTTTGCACGGTATGGATAGCGGAAAACCACTGATGAACAATGAATGTCTTTGGGATAAGACTCAAAAAGCAATAAAACTCCATAAATATTACAATATTCTTGGAGTAAACTCCTAAAATCTTTTAAGATTTAAGGAATTTATATAAATTTGCATGTAAATATTAAACTTTTCTTGCCATGATAAAGAGAGCAATTGAGGAAAGAATACATAACGCCCTTACTAGGAAAAAGGCAGTAACCATAATGGGACCACGCCAAGTCGGAAAGTCAACCCTTGCTGACGCTATCATCCCGAAGGATGCAAAGGTTCTAGAAATCAATGGTGACAACACAGATGTACAGACTATGTTTATCAATGTCGATGAAGCCAAGATGAAGGTCCTCATCGGAAACAAGAACTTCCTCTTTGTCGACGAGGCTCAGAAGATTGAGAATGTCGGTAACATGCTCAAAATAGTAGCCGAGAAATTCAAAGATGTAAAGATTATCGTCACTGGCAGTTCTGCATTCAAGTTGGCCGAGGCAGTAAACGAATCCTTGACAGGCAGGAAGCGTGAGTTCAGACTCTATCCTCTTTCATTCAAGGAAATGGCCGACGAGACCAGCACACTTGAGGAGTCACGTATGATTGACCACCGTCTCATCTATGGCTATTACCCCGAAGTCGTAACCTCACCAGGAGATGAGAAGGAAGTTCTCAAGGAACTCATAGACAGCTACCTCTACAAAGATGTCATGGAGGAGAACAACATTGCCAAACCAGACAAACTCGTCAAACTTGTGCAGGCTCTTGCATTCCAGATAGGATCGACAGTATCAGCCAATGAACTCGCAGGCTTAGTCGGTATTGACGCCAAGACTGTTGAACGCTACATTGAAATCCTGGAGAAAAGCTATATTATCTTTACGCTTCCATCATATGCTAAGAATCAACGAAACGAGCTCAAGTTTGCCCGCAAACTCTACTTCTGGGACATGGGAATTCGCAATGGTGTCATAGGAAACATGGCCCCCGTCTCCCTCAGATCCCCAGAGGAACTTGGACACATGTGGGAAAACTTCGTAGTCGCAGAACGTATCAAACGAAATGACTATGCAGGCAGAACATTCGTGAAGCATTACTTTTGGCGTACCCAGCAGAAGAAAGAGGTAGATCTCATTGAGATTGAGGACGGCGTAATGGCCGGATATGAAATTAAAAGGAAGGAAGGCAAACGAGTGGGCGCCCCTGCCTCTTTCACAGTTGCATACCCTGATGCAAGCTTCGAGTGCGTAACTCCAGCGGAACTGATGAGGTTCTTGATGTAATATCTCAACAACATTGAGACTACTAATAAACGAAACAGCCACTCAAATGATAAGAGTGGCTGTTTCGTTTAAACACCATTTCGTGTATAAAATGTGTGTAAATGTGTTTGTCGACTATCTAATTTATTGATAATCAATGTTGTTTGTGGAGATGGGCGGACTCGAACCGCCGTCCAAACACCGCACCAGAGAGCTTTCTACACGCTTAGTCTGCCTTTGGTTTTCGATCTGGGGCTGCCGGAAGACAGGCTACCCAAGACTTATCCTCTAAATCTTAGCGGAGCTTAAAGGAGTCACTCCGGGCATCCCGTTTGGATGATACCCCGAAGACCGGTCATAACGGGCCTAAAGACCGGAGGGATACTCGTCGGCGTCGCAGCCTTGGCGACGCGGATTAAGGTAGTGTGCTTTGCAGACTACGCAGCGAGTGCATAAGAGTTGTTGCCAACTAATTGTTCGAAGGTCGAGATTTACGGGCTGGCCTACAGAGCCCGACGTGCTTACTGTCCAATGTCTGATGCTGTCAAAACCAAAACATCCCCATTGTGTTTCCTCCGAAGAGGAGTGCAAATATAGTGAAAAACTCAGAATGTGACTAAAGTTTTGATGTTTTGTCTAAAAATAATCCAAATTAATGTTGCAGGTTTGAGAATTATGCGTATCTTTGCAGTCCGTTTTGAAAGAAACGAAGTTCTTACTCGGGAGCATAGCTCAGTTGGTTTAGAGCATCTGCCTTACAAGCAGAGGGTCGGGGGTTCGACTCCCTCTGCTCCCACTACAAAGCCTTGGATTCGTCCAAGGCTTTTTTCGTTATTTTGCGATGAACGCTCTTTTCGGGGGTGGTTTCGGGGCTGATTTTCTGATTGTTTTCGTGTGGTGCTTCGACTATGTTTTATGGCTGAAATTAGTGTAGTCCGATTTTTGTCTTTTCGGCAGAAAATTCTTAACTTTGTATGTTTATACATACAATGCGAAATAATTGTTATAAAGATATTTATGAAATTTAATTTTAAACTCAGACAAGCTTTTTTGTGCCTCGTGGCAGGCGCCTTTATGCTGTCGTCATGCGCTACCGTGAAGGATATCGCATACTTCCAGAACAAGGTGGTGAACCATCCGGAGAAAATCGACAAGCATGCAGGTATCGTAATCCAGCCTAAGGATATGCTATCGATCGTTGTGTCGAGCCGTAATCCTGAACTTGTGACGATGTTCAATCTTCCTGTGGTCAGCTATCAGGCAGGATCGGAGACAGTTTCCGGAGGAGCAGCTCAGCGACTTCTTGGCTATGTTGTTGACAATCAGGGTCAGATCGATTTCCCTGTGCTTGGACCAATTAATGTTGCCGGTCTGACAAGATGGGAACTTGCCGAACTCATCAAGAACAGACTCATCAAGGACGGACTTCTTACCGATGCTGTGGTAACAGTGGAGTTCATGAACTTCAAGGTTTCAGTCCTGGGAGAGGTGAATGCACCGGGAACATACTCGATCGAGGGAGACAAGGTGACTGTTCTTCAGGCAATCTCACTTGCGCGCGACCTTACGATTTTCGGCCTTCGCGAGAATGTCTCAGTAATCAGAGAAAGAGACGGAGAGCGTACAATCTACCAGATCAATCTCTGTGATGTGAACCTGTTCAAGTCGCCTGCATACTACCTCCAGCAGAACGACATCATCTACGTTGAGCCTAACCAGGAAAAGTCACGTCAGTCAACAACAGATGACAAGACTCTCAGAATGACAAGCATCCTTGTGTCAGGAGGATCACTTCTCGTGTCGATTGCGGCATTGATCGTCAATCTCGTACTTTAATAGCAAACTCTCAGGTAAATTTAACAATAATGGAAAATACTGAAAGACAGACAAACAACTTCCAGGAAGAGGAATCAATCATAAGCCTTGCTGACCTTTGGGGGCTTATCTGGGGACATAAGTGGTGGTATGTCATATCTGTAGCGCTCTTCCTTTGTGTGGGAGCAATCTACCTTTACAGAACTCCAAAGGTGTACAACCGTGCAGCAAAGGTGCTCATCGACGAGAGTGACCAGGACGCAACAATGCGTAACCTCGGTGTGGCATCAGCAGGTATGATGAGACTTCGCAGCTTCAACAGTGTGGAGAACGAAATCGAAGCATTCTCATCACCAGACCTCATGCAGATGGTTGTCGAGAGACTTGGACTCCAGACAAGATATGTGGAAGATCAGTTCCTCAGGAAAGTTGAGCTATATAAGAACTCACCGTTTGACGTGAGGTTCATGGGGGACAACCCGCCTTCGGGATTCTCATTCACTGCGGAAAGTGCAGGTGAGGACAAGGTGACCCTTTCAGACTTCAGATTCCAGAAGGAAGAGATTGATGAAGAAATCACAGGAGTCTACGGCGACACCCTCAGTACCCCTGTAGGAAAGATGGTGCTCTACCGCAATGAGACAGTGAAGGACTTCGACAACCCTGTACGCGTGTCATGGTCGACAAGCATGAACACAGCGAAGGCATATTGCGGAAAGATGAACATCTCGCTTTCCGGCAAGGAGTCTTCAGTGATCATCCTCTCGATGAACGACACCTACCCTTCAAGAGCGGCATCAGTACTCAGCTCGCTCATCGACGCATATAACGAAGTTTGGATCACTAACAAGAACCGCTCGGCAATCAACACGACAGAGTTCATCAACGAAAGACTCGTGGTCATCGAGAAGGAACTCGGAATCGTTGAAGATGCCTTGAAGAAATACAAGTCGAGCAACAATCTCACAGACATCAAGGCGGTCGCTCAGAGCTATGTGGCATCATCAAGCGAATATGCTACCAAGGCATTCGAGGTGAACAATCAGCTCTCCATCGCTCAGTACATCAAGGAGCACCTGAACGACCCTGCAAACAGCATGGCTCTCATCCCTTCCAACCTCGGACTCACAAGCGCATCAGTTGAGGCTCAGATCAAGGAATACAATGACTTCGTGCTGCAGAGAGACCGTCTGCGTGCAGGAAGTGGTGAGAACAACCCTCTTATCGCAGACCTTAACACCGCGTTGACATCTATCCGTGCAGCGATCCTTCGCTCGGTTGACAACCTCATCGCAACCCTTCAGCTCCAGCTCTCGAAGATCGAAAGTCAGGAGAAGCAGATCCTTGCAAGAATGTCATCAAGCTCAGGACAGGAGCTTCAGCTCCTCTCTATCGAGCGTCAGCAGCAGATCACCCAGCAGCTCTATATGTTCCTTCTTCAGAAACGTGAGGAGAACGAACTTGCAGCCCTCATCAACGTGGGTAACACAAGAGTCATCATGAACCCTAACGGCTCAGGAACTCCTGTTTCACCTAACACTATGATGATCATCTTTGCAATGCTGGTACTTGGTGCAGGCATTCCGTTCGCATTCTTCTTTGTGAAGAAGATGCTCGACACCACCATCAAGTGCAAGGGTGACCTCGGACACCTTTCAGTGCCTTTCCTTGCTGAGATCCCTCAGATGGGCAAGGATGGATTCAACCGCGATGAATGCAAGGTCATCGTCGAACCAGGCAAGCGCGACACAATGAACGAAGCATTCCGTGTGCTTCGTACAAACGTCGACCTCATGCTGGGCAAGAACGCACAGTCACGTGTGATAATGTTCACATCATTCAACCCTGCAGCCGGTAAGACATTCTCGATCATGAACCTTGCAGCATCAATGGCGTTGAAGAAGTCGAAAGTGATCATTGTGGACCTTGACCTCAGAAAGGCGACCCTTACAAAGACATTCGGCAAGCAGCACTCAGGCGTTGCAGCCTACCTTAACGGAAAGATGGATGACTATCATTCATGTATCGATGAGCTCTCGTCAGACCTCTTCCTTCTTCCTATCGGAACACTTCCTCCTAACCCAACCGAGCTTCTTCTTACAGAGAGATTCGGAAAGATGATAGATGAACTCAGGAAGGAATATGACTATGTGTTCCTTGACTGTCCGCCAATCGACATTGTGGCTGATGCAAGCATCATCACCGAGAAAGTCGACATGACGGTATTCGTGCTCAGAGCGGGAAGAATAGACAAGTCAAGCCTTCCATACGTCGAAGAACTTTACAGAAACGGAAAATACAAGCACATGGCAATGGTCATCAACAGCGTTGAACTTCTTGCCAAGAAATATGGATATGGCCGACGTGGATATGGCTACGGATACGGCTATGGATATGGTTACGGCTACGGAAACCAGGACTAAAGACTGACGTTTATGGGACTCTTCAGCATATTCGGTAAAAAGAAGACATCGCTTTTGGAAAGCGGTGTGCTGAAGGGTTTCCGTGACTGTCACTCGCATCTCCTCCCTGGAGTCGACGACGGAATCAGGACCATTGCGGAATCGCTCGAGGTTCTTGCATATATGGAATCCGTCGGAATACGGGAACTCTGGTGCACATCTCACGTCATGGACGATGTGCCGAATGAAACACAGACACTCCGAGAGAGGTTTGCGCAGCTGAAGGAAGCCTATAAGGGCCCGATCGAGCTGAAGCTCGCAGCGGAGTATATGCTTGACAGCGAGTTTGAAACAAGACTGAGCGAAGGAGACCTGATGGTCATGGGTGATGACATCGTGCTGGTGGAAACATCGGCAAATGTACCGCCGTTCAACCTTCTGGATATGCTGGAAAGGCTAAAGTCCAAGGGTTACAGACCGATGATGGCCCATCCGGAAAGGAACAGATATATGGAACTTCCGGACTATAGGCATCTGCGCGAGAGCGGAATCCATTTCCAGCTCAACCTCGGCTCGGTAGTTGGATACTATGGCGAGACAGCGCAGCAGAAAGCATGGATGCTGCTCAATCATGGGTGGTATGATGCAGCAGGAACCGATTGCCACAGATTGAAATCATTAGAAAGCCAATTAAGCAGGGCAGTGCTGCCCAAGGAGGTCATTACTAATTTAGAAAGACTGATAAAGACTTCAGAACTTTAAAATATTTATGCTAAAGGAGACCTTGTTGCTGGATAGTACAAGACCGTTTAGTGACGCACCAAATATGGACATCGGATGCCCGGAACACAGTTCAGAGGGTGTCCCATCGTCGTGGTACGCACTTAGGGTCAGCTACTCGCGAGAGCTCAAGGTCCGGGATAGGCTGAATGAGTTAGGGGTCAAGACGTTTGTGCCTATGATGTGGCGCAGATGCCCGGTCAAGCCGGGCATGACGACCGGCAATCCAAGCCGAAGGCTGGTGCCGGCTGTCGGCAACCTCTGCTTCGCCTACTCGACCAAAGCAGAACTTGAAGACTTCATCAGAGGATACGGCGAGACCTCCCCGGTACATTTTTACTGGGACCGCACAGCAAACAAGCCGCTCACAGTTCCCGAAAAAGCAATGAACGACTTCATAGCAGTCTCATCCACTCTCGACGAAGACCTGATCTACATCACGGAGATTACCTCCAAACTCAGGGAAGGACAGACAGTGAAAGTCAAGGAAGGCCCGTTCAAGGGCGTAGAAGGCAAGGTCGTAAGAATCCGCAAATCGCGCAGAATCCTCGTCGAACTTCCCGGAATGCTGGCCGTCGCCACAACATACATACAACCAGAATATCTAGAAATCATATAATATGCTTCAGACATCACTAAGCAAGTATCTGACAAGGTTCATCAGCAGCAAGATAATCTTCCTTCTTGACCTGATGGTGTCGATGGGGTCATCATTCATAACCATCTATCTTGTCAATATCATCACAGTCAGGAACCTCCTGGCAATGAGGCCATTCGGTATCTGGATGGGATCGTCATTACTCTTCTCGTTCATCTTCATCTGGGCGCTCCACACCAACAGAATCATCATCCGTCACACGACTATCCGTGAATTCGGAAAATTCATTCTGCTCGCCTTCCTCAAAGTGGTGACGATGGGATTTGTCTTCGCATACTTTGACACTCCTAATAAGGTGCTCTATGTGATGCAGTTAGGTGATTTCTTCATGACCATATTCGCATTCTTCCTTATGAGGATGACAATGCTCCTTGCATATGACATGGTCAAGAGCAGAGTGGGACTCAGAAGAAAGACACAGAATGTCCTCATCTACGGAGTGGGAGAAAAATCGGTGTCGCTGATTGCACGTCTGCAGAACTCCGAGCACTACAGGATTGTAGGTTTCGTACAGTTCGGTTCCCACGACGTGAACCATGTGATTGCAGAAAAGAAGGTGTATTATATCTCAACAGCAGACAGATTTGTCAGTGTAATTCAGGATACTGATGCCGATGCAATACTCTTTGCTACAGAGACAGACGCAAGAGACGAAAAGGACAGAGTCATCCAGTACGCAATCGACAACAACCTCAAGATCCTTCTTGCCCCGTCAATCGACGAGATGAAAGACGGAAAACTTGCTTACTCAGTGCGTAACATTCAGATCGAGGACCTCCTGATGAGACAGGAGATCGAGATCTCGATGAAGGAAATAAAGGAAAATTTCGCAGGAAAGACTGTCCTTGTCACAGGAGCAGCAGGCTCCATAGGATCAGAGCTCTGCCGTCAGCTCGCCGGACTCGGAGCGGGAAAAC
The DNA here is from genome assembly GCA_045126915.1 of Candidatus Cryptobacteroides sp. Taxonomy (GTDB): domain Bacteria; phylum Bacteroidota; class Bacteroidia; order Bacteroidales; family UBA932; genus Cryptobacteroides. Next base: position 24,950 of record JBGVPH010000060.1, on the reverse strand, counting down.
TCATCCTCTTCGACAACGCAGAGACCCCTATGCACAACCTCCGCCTCGAATTTGAAGAGAGATTCCCTGAGACAGATTTCGTACCTGTCATCGGTGACGTAAGACAGTTGCAGAGGCTTGACTATGTTTTCCGCAAGTGGAGCCCTCAGGTAGTCTTCCACGCAGCAGCCTACAAGCACGTTCCTCTCATGGAAGAAAATCCATGCGAAGCAGTACAGGTCAATGTCAGAGGATCGAAGAACGTAGCAGACAAGTGCATTGAATATGATGTAGAAAAGATGGTGATGGTCTCTACAGATAAAGCAGTGAATCCAACCAACATCATGGGTTGCACCAAGCGTCTTGCAGAAATTTACGTCCAGTCCCTCGGACTTGCACTTGAACATGGACATAAGGAGGGAAAGACAAGGTTTGTGACCACAAGATTCGGCAACGTCCTCGGCTCCAACGGTTCAGTCATTCCTCGCTTCCGCGAGCAGATTGCCAAAGGAGGTCCGGTGACAGTGACCCATAAGGATATAACAAGATTCTTCATGACAATTCCTGAGGCATGCCGCCTCGTAATGGAAGCAGCCACAATGAGCACCGGCAACCAGATCTTCGTCTTTGATATGGGAGAATCAGTGAAGATCGACGATCTCGCAAGAAGAATGATCCGTCTGGCAGGATACGTGCCGGGCGTGGACATAAATATTGAATACACAGGACTTCGTCCGGGGGAGAAACTCTATGAGGAAGTGCTTTCTGACCTTGAAAACACTGTTCCGACCGCGCATAGCCGCATCCGCATCGCAAAGGTAAGAGAATATGAGTATGAGTCAGCACTGGAGGCAGTTGAAACTCTTGAAGATCTGTCGCGACAGGTGGACATAACTACCATGGTCAAGCTGATGAAGGAGATCGTGCCTGAGTTCATCAGCAAGAACTCCAAGTTTGAAGAATTAGATTGCCGGTCGTAGCCGGCAATGACGGTACATTGTCCTTATTGTCACACCCGACCAGATCGGGTGTCTCAATTGAAGAATAATTAAACAGATCAAAATATATGTCAGTATTTGAAGGAAAAACCCTGTTGATTACAGGTGGAACAGGAAGCTTTGGAAACGCAGTACTTCGTCGTTTCCTCACAAGTGACATCAAGGAGATCCGCATCTTCTCGCGTGACGAGAAAAAGCAGGATGATATGAGACATCATCTTCAGGCAGCCTATCCCGAGGTCGCTCACAAGGTGAAGTTCTATATCGGAAATGTCCGCAACAGAGAGTCGGTAGATGTAGCAATGAGAGGCGTGGACTATGTCTTTGCAGCAGCAGCTCTCAAGCAGGTTCCTTCTTGCGAGTTCTTCCCTATGGAAGCAACAATGACGAATGTCGTTGGAACAAACAATGTCCTTCTCTCTGCAATCAATCACGGAGTAAAGAATGTTGTAGTTCTCTCTACAGACAAGGCAGCCTATCCGATCAACGCAATGGGAATCTCAAAGGCGCTGATGGAGAAAGTAGCGATTGCCAAGGGACGCGAACTCGGAGAAAACGCCACAACAACCATCTGCTGCACACGTTACGGCAATGTGATGGCATCCCGCGGATCTGTGATTCCTCTTTGGGTGGAGCAGATGATGGCCGGAAAGCCTATCACCATCACTGACCCTAACATGACACGCTTCATGATGACCCTTGATGATGCAGTGGACCTCGTGATCTATGCATTCACCCACGGTCACAACGGAGACCTCTTCGTCCAGAAGGCACCAGCAGCAACCCTTGAAGTACTCGCAGAGGCACTTAAGCAGATCTATTCAAAGGTTGAACCTCAGTATGGAGCAACAGAGGTAAAGGTGATCGGAACACGACACGGAGAGAAACTCTACGAGACACTCGTTACCAGAGAAGAGATGGCAAAGGCAATCGACATGGGCAACTACTACCGCATCCCATGCGATACCCGAGACCTTAACTACGACAAATTCTTCACTGAAGGCAACGAGGATATGACAAAGATCGAGGACTACCATTCGCACAACACCGCACGTCTCGACGTCGAGGGAATGAAGGAACAGCTCCTCCGCCTTCGCTTCATCCAGGAAGACCTCGGACTCCTTCCACGTGCAAAGGCTCGTGACATCCGCAGTGAGTAATTAATCGTCATTGCCGGCTTGACCGGCAATCTCAACTATATTATGAAGATTCTAGTAACAGGTGCAAAAGGCTTCGTAGGCAAGAATCTCTGCGCCCAATTAAATAACATAAAAGACGGCAAATGCCGAGTGCCGCTCTCGTCATTGCCGGCTCCGACCTCCTCGTCATTGCCGGCTCCGACCGGCAATCTCTCCATCAGTGCAGTCTACGAGTACGACATCGACTCAACAGTCGAGGACCTCGACAAGTACTGCGCCGACTGCGACTTCGTCTTCAACCTTGCCGGCGTGAACCGTCCTCAGACTCCGGAAGAGTTCATGCAGGGCAACTTCGGTTTTGCCTCATTGCTTTTGGATACCCTCAAGAAGCACGGCAATAAATGCCCTGTAATGATTTCAAGCTCAATCCAGGCAACTCTCGCAGGCCGTTTCGGCAACAGTGAGTATGGAAAGAGCAAGAAAGCTGGTGAGGAACTGATGTTTGAATATGAGAAGGAAACTGGAGCAAAAGTTCTTGTGTACCGTTTTCCAAACCTCTTCGGAAAATGGTGCCGTCCGAACTACAACTCAGCTGTTGCTACTTTTTGCAACAACATCGCAAACGATCTTCCAATCCAGGTCAACGATAGAAGTGTAGAGATGGAACTCCTTTACATTGATGATCTCGTTGAGGAAATGATTAATGCTCTTAAGGGCAACGAACACCGTTGCACCTACGATGGCCTCGACGTAGTACCGGTGGAGATCCCCGATCAGGTCGGGGATGACGTCATTGCCGGCCCCGACCATTCCGTCATTGCCGGCTCCGACCATTCCGTCATTGCCGGCCCCGACCGGCAATCTTACTGCTACTGCCCCGTAACCCACAAAATCACCCTAGGCGAGATTGTAGACCTGATCTACAGCTTTGCAGAGCAGCCAAAGACCCTGATGATTCCTGAGATTCCAGAAAACTCCTTTGCAAAGAAGCTCTACAGCACCTATTTAAGCTACCTTCCGAAGGAAAAAGTCTCTTTTCCTTTGAAGATGAATGTTGATGACAGAGGCTCATTCACAGAACTTGTTCACACTCTCAACTGTGGACAGGTCAGCATCAACATCAGTAAGCCAGGCATCACAAAAGGACAGCACTGGCACAATACAAAATGGGAGTTCTTCATCGTTGTTAGCGGTCACGGACTCATCCAGCAGCGCCGCATTGACTCTGACGAAATCCTCAATTTCGAAGTCAGTGGAGACAAGATAGAAGCAGTACACATGCTGCCTGGCTACACCCACAACATCATCAATCTCTCAGACACAGAAAATCTCGTTACAGTAATGTACTGCAACGAAATCTTCAACTCAAACAAACCTGACACTTATTTCGAACCGGTAGAATAGAACGTCATTGCCGGCTTGACCGGCAATCTCGCATACGTCATCCCCGACCTGATCAGGAATCTCCTCTACCGTCATCCCCGACCTGATAGGGAATCTCCTCTACCGTCATCCCCGACCTGATCGGGGATCTAAAACAAAAACATTATGGAACTAAAAACAAACTATAGCGACGTACAGTTCAAGAACGACGGACTCCTCAAACTCCTCATTATCGTCGGCACACGCCCTGAGATCATCCGTCTTGCAGCAGTAATCAACAAATGCCGCAAGTACTTTGACTGCCTTCTTGCACACACTGGTCAGAACTACGACTACAACCTTAACGGCGTGTTCTTCCGCGACCTCAAACTTGCAGATCCAGATGTATATATGGACGCAGTAGGTGAGGACCTTGGCGCAACAATGGGTAACATTATTAATGCATCATACAAGCTCATGGTTCAGATCAAGCCAGATGCTGTGTTGGTACTTGGCGACACTAACTCTTGTCTTTCGGTAATCGGGGCGAAGCGTCTTCACATTCCGATCTTCCATATGGAAGCCGGCAACCGTTGCTTCGACGAGTGCTTGCCAGAAGAGACCAACCGTCGTATCGTAGACATCATCTCTGACGTGAACATCTGCTACAGCGAGCACGCGCGCCGCTATCTCAATTCCAGCAGTGTAGCTCCTCAGAGAACTTACGTTTCCGGTTCACCAATGGCAGAGGTCCTTCATGAGAACCTTGAGGACATCAAGAACTCAGATGTTCACGCACGTCTTGGTCTTGAGAAAGGTAAGTATATCCTCTTGAGCGCTCACCGTGAAGAGAATATCGACACTGAAAAGAACTTCATATCTCTCTTCACAGCCATCAACAAAATGGCAGAGAAATACGATATGCCTATCCTTTACAGCTGCCACCCACGCAGCCGTAACCGACTCGAGGCTTCAGGCTTCCAGCTTGATCCGCGCGTCATCCGTCAGGAACCTCTCGGTTTCCACGACTACAACTGCCTTCAGATGAATGCATTCGCTGTCGTATCAGACTCAGGAACCCTTCCAGAGGAAAGCTCATTCTTCACAAGCGTCGGTCACTCATTCCCTGCAGTCTGCATCCGCACATCCACTGAGCGCCCAGAAGCACTCGACAAGGGATGCTTCATCCTCGCTGGCATCAACGAGCACGACCTTCTCCAGGCAGTCGACCTCGCAGTCGAGATGGTAAAGAACGAGGACAACGGCATTCCAGTTCCCAACTACACTGACGAGAACGTCTCAACTAAGATCGTGAAGCTCATTCAGAGCTATACTGGTGTGGTCAACAAAATGGTTTGGAGGAAGGAGTAGATGAATGACACTACTCATGTCATTCAAAGCGAACACCTCCCATGTCATTCCGAGCGAGCGAAGCGAGTCGAAGAATCTTTAATAAAATGAAGAATTATGGATCTGATTATTGGAAAGAATATTAAGCTTGTAAGAGAAAATAGTGGCTATACCCAGAAACAAGTAGCTGAATTTTTGGGCCTAAACCGTTCTTCATATGCTAATTATGAGTCAGGAGAAAGAACGGTACCCCTATCTGTTCTTGAAGGTGTGGCAAAATTGTTTGGAGTGGATATGTCTCTTTTCTTTGAGGCAGATCAATCCAAAATCCAAAGTTCTCTTCTGTGTGCATTCAGGGCTGACGGCTTACGTGTAGAAGATATGAAACAGGTCGCAGACTTCAATGTTGTGGTGATGAGTTATTTGAAGATGATAAAACTTCTCGATAATAATATAGCCGTCTCCCGATGATTCAGAGCATTACGCAGTATAGGCCTAATGTGATGTTGTAGAAATCTTAATAGTATAATGGCAAAAGGTAAAAGAATACTCACACTTGCATACGATATCCCAAATAATGATAAGAACATCACCCAGTATTGGGATTATCTGAATGAGCGTATGTCTCTGTCAGACTATGATATTGTTGTTATCAAGCCTTTAGTATATAAGGTGGAAAATCTTATTGAGCAGGTGCAGTACTGGCGTAAGGAATTTACTGAATTTGTCAAGAATGGAGGCGTTTTGTTTGTTGAACTCTATGAATATGAAAAAATCAAGACCAGTGACTTCCTGCGCCCCTATGATGTTTCTAATTATGATGTCATACCGTCTGATTATAAATACTTGAATACAAAAGGACGTGTTCTGGTTCCGAAGTCTCCGCTTGTCGCAAAACTGTATTCTACATTTAAAGAAGTACTGAAATACAACGTGCAGATAAATGGAGCTGCTGATCCGACATTTGTTACGAGAGACGGGAATAAAGTTCTGGGAGCAATACAGTCGTTAGGCAAAGGATATATCGTATATCTACCATATATCAATCTTCTGGAGTGTTACGGAGAAGATTTTGAACCGGACGACGATGAATATTCAGAAATTGAGATCAAGACAGGATACAAGTTATTGACATGTCTGAATGACATCTATAATTCACTGATGTCTTTTGAATCATCGGCACCGGAATGGCTCAAGGGTGAGCATTTTACACAGAAATACACGGATATACAATCTGAGATTGCTTCAGTGCAGAAACAGATTGAAGAACTGAAAGAACAAAAACATAATCTGCAGATCTCCCTTGCACAGGAACATCAGTTGTCTGCACTTCTGTATGAAACAGGAAAGCTATTGGAAAATGCAGTTTCAAAGGCTTTGAAAATATTAGGTTACCTACAGGCCGAAAACTACAATGATGGTAAGCTTGAACTTGATCAGGTGATTGTATCTCCAGAAGGAGACAGGTTCATAGGGGAGTGTGAAGGAAAAGACTCGACTGCCATTAATGTAGATAAATTCCGTCAGCTCAATGATAGTCTTTATGAAGATTTTCAGAGGGAGGAAGTTCTGGAAAAAGCTAATGGCATCATTTTCGGCAATCCTCAGAGATTGTCGGAGCCCAATAAACGAACATTGACATTCACCGAGAAATGCATTAATAATGCAAGGCGTGAAAAGGTGGGACTCGTATTGACAATGGATTTGTTTAAGGCTGCAAAACGAGTTGCCGATACAGGAGATGAAGAATATGCCAGGAAATGCCGTCAGGCAATCAAGGAACAATTAGGCGAGGTTGTGGTTTTTCCTGAAGAATAAATCAACTGATTTATGACTGCTGTAATAATCCAAATCATAGGAATAGCAATAGTAATCGTCTTGCAGATTGTCTTGACATATTTAACTAAAAAAGTACAGAACCGTGCAGACAAAGAAGATGCAGGCAAGATATCCTACGAGCAGGAGCACGGAAAGAATCTCGCAACCAAAGACGACATCGACAACATCATCAAGGAACTCGAAAAAGTAAAGGCAGAAGTCTCCCTCACAGAACAGCGGAAGCACAATCTCATCGAGAAAAGGAATGAGAATCTGCTGGGAGTCATCAAGGCAGCAGAGAGGATGAGACTGATGAAGATACATCTCTCAGCAGCTATCAACAACTGCGACGCAAATTCGCTGAAACAGATCAAGCACGAGATCAATGAGATTCTGGTATCGCTTCGCATAAACGTTCAGCTTGTCAAGGCCTTGACTAAAGATGAAAACGAACTCTTACCTTTGAATATCTACAGCTACGACATCGTGCAGACAGGACTAAAGTTCATAGAATTTGCCACAAATGCAATATCATTTATAGGCCTTTACGATGATTATGCACAGAAGGCTCAATCAGCACAGACTGCAGCTAACTGCAAACACTGGGGAGATAAAGCTAACGAAGCCTTTAATAATATACAGGACTACAGCGAACAGACAATCAAATTCTCAGTCCCCGACCATCAGAAGCACGAGGACTTATACATAAAATATCTCAACACTTCTTACCGCAAGGGGGAGATGGTGGGGAGTAAATAGATATTATCAAAATACAGTATATTTGAGACTAATCACTCGATAATTCTCTTATTCATATGAAATATTAATATGGAGGATATTTTTAATAATATTTTAATAAAACCTAGTGGTACGCTTACCAATGAAGAGTACGATTTAATTAAAGAATGCTCTGTACATTTTCCAGATGGGCTTCATGGAAAATTGTGGGGAGATATTATTGCTAGAACTATTGATGAGGTTAAGAATAAGGAAGGTATAAATAGTGTACTTTTATTTATAGAAGATGCGTATAAAGAGTTAGATAGGGTTTATCCACAGTTGTTTAATGTGAAATCCGAATTGTTAAAGAAGTCATGTTTGCTTGCATTAAGTGATTATAAACATAATTGTGCTCATGAAAAAATGGAGCGTTATTTATACAATGCTCTATCTCAGGTTCATTATAGTGCAGTGAATGATAACATGCCATATTATAGTTTTCGATCATTTTCTGACTATTCTATAAAGGATATTGCAAATGAAACGATCAGTCTAGCTCATCCTCGAGAATTTAATGATCCTTTAGATACAATTTTGGTATATTGGCTAAATTCAGAGATTAAAAAATATAGTTTTGATGACTTAAATCTAAGATATAGAATATTGATGAAGAAAGTTGCAGAACATATTAAATTAAGATGTCTGATTGCTGGCAAAACCCCTGATAACAAGGAAGTTGAAGTTGAGGATTTGAATGTATTGATGTGGGCACATTATGCTGATAGTCATAAAGGCTTCTGTGTTAAGTATGAATTTTCATCTGATTTGTTTGATCTAAGTAAGTATCCTAAAAAAGATAAAATTATTTTAATTGATAAAATAAAATATTCTGAAAGTATTGATATTCAGGATGAACCATCTATTAGAATGGCTTTGTTAGAGAAAAGTGATTTTTGGAAGTATGAGGATGAGATGCGATTAGTTTCGTATGATTTTAGTGGTAATGACAATGATTTTCCTACCATAGAATGTAAAGGTGCAATAAAAGCGATATATCTTGGTGTCAAGTGTTCTGATAGTGATAGACGTATGATGGAGAAAGCAATTGGAGATAAGAATATTCCCTTGTATCAATTAACTGTTGATGAGGATAAATTAACTAGATTCAAGAAAAAATTAATAGGATAAAAATATGATTCGCACGGATATTTCACAGAACGAATTTCTGGACGCAGTAGTTCGTTATGAAAAAGAGGTACATAATTCGGACTATGTATCTCCGACTAGTGTAGACCGTATTTATCGTTTCAAAGCTGTTAGACGCGATAAAATAGTGGTTATTTTATTGGATTATATATTTGATAATAAACAGTTAGAACTAGTAAAAGAGGCTGCCAAGCTAATACTTGGCGACGAAAATTTATCAGATAATATAGATTTTTATACAACGGGTATTATAACTGATAAGCGTGCTGATGAGTTGGAGCAATCTATCAGACATGAAGGATTGTCAATCTCTTTCTATGATCTAATTAAAATTGAGAATGCGTCACAATTCAAAGACCTTTTTGATGAGCAGCAGGATGATATGAAAATAGATGTGGATCCTGCATTTTTTGATTATTTGGCCATGAGTAATGACTCTTCAGATATTAAAAATGGTTTCTTTTACTCCCTTCTATTAATGGAGATATATCGTCATCAGCCTATAAATGAGATTGATTTTTTAAAAATATGTAATATTAAGTATGGTAAGAATGAGTCTGAGGTGAGGGTAGCATTACGTAATCTCAAAAAGAAAGATAAAATTACTCCATTACAGAAAGGAGGTGTCTTTTATTTAACCGATAAGGAACAAAGATGCATAGAAAATGCAATTAAAGAATCTAAGATTGATGAGACATCGTTTAAAGAATCATTAAGAATGATAATTAGAAAGTATGGTTTGTCCGATGACTTGTCTTTTTATGAAAAGCTTAGAATGGATTACCTTGCCAAATATACATACTTTTCAAAAAGTGGTGATACTTCTGATGTGCAAGATATGGATCTTACTAAAAGTACTTTAAAGTGGGATGATTTACTGAATGGCTTGGCTCAGAATGAAAAGGAATCGTTGTTAAATGAATTACGAGAATTATGTTCTAAAAATGATTATATGGATCAATATGGTTTGATCCACTCATTTCTAGAACTTTTTCGATCAGATAGATATGAAGGATATATAACACAGAAGGAACATTATGTTTATCTTGATACACCGGTCATTGTCAGCTATATTTGTTTAAAAAGTTCTTATCAAAATGATTATAATGTAGAGTTAGATAATAACGAATTTATCAGCGCTAATGACCTGTTCACTTACCGAGATGAGTCAATGGAAAAGTTGAATATTATAATTCCACATGACTATCTCTATGAGACATTGGGAGAGTTAAAGAAAGCTCTGCAATTTAGTTGGTTTAATCAGTTTGATAATTTACCTATTCCAGTAGAAACGGCTAATTTATTTTATAATTATTATCTAGAAGTGAAGAAGGCAAAGCTTTTATCTGGAAATGATAATAAGATATTTACATTTGAAGAGTTTGCGAACAATATTGGTTTTAATGAATTAAATCCTGAGTCTCATAACTTCTTTATAAAAAATATTGGATATCTACGGTTCTTCTTGGAAAAACTCGGTTGTCAAACCTTAGATAAAGTAGATGTTAATCGCACTGTATTTGATAATGTCAAGTCGGATTATGTCTGGTATTTGCATAGTAAAAACAAAGATAAATCTGATTTGGCCATTAATGCCGATGTAAGACAGTCATTGCATATAACAGATTCTGTAAAAGAATATGGGGAGAATCGAGAATATGATCTTGTGAGTTGGGATAATACTTTATATCAATTACGTAACATTACTAAGGACTTTTTGGAGATTGCTGGAAGAAGCTACAATGTTTTTAAGCCAGGAGAATTGGCAGAGAAATTGGCATTTAGAAGCTTTCGTATAAATAAAGAAGCAGTGAGTAATGAAGTATTTGCATATGCGAATAGTAGTTTTAATGTGAATGACAAAATTCGTAGTCTCTATGATAATGTGTTAAATCCATATTTTTCTTCATTTGGAAAATCTAATTCCACACTTGTATTAGAAGTGTTAAAAATGCAGAAATCAAGTATGGAAGGAGGGGAATTCGTTTCTGCAAGAGAAGACAAAACTGCATTGGAAAATATTTTCCAATCGATTATTATAGAACTTCCAAAACAGAATTGCTCGACTCAAAATCTGAAGGATTATTTGAATGATGACAGAAATAATGATGATGTAATACCTTTATTTATGCAGGCTTTTGTTGAATATCAAAAGGATAAGACTTTGAATATTGCAAGGAAGATCTGCGAAATGGTAAAAGAATATGTTAGTAAGAATGAGCAAGAAATAATATTGTAAATAAATTAGATGACAGTTTCAACAATAGATTTGCAGATATTGCAAGCTAAATTAAATGCAGCTGCGATGAGCGGGGACTTGCAGCACAAACGGGTGGCGTTAGAGAACTATCTACAAAGAACTCAGCCTCTTGTTCTAAAACATGATGCAATGTTCTCAAATATTGCTATGCAGCATGGTGTATGTGCAACTAAAGATAAGTATAGCGTATATGGCTTATCAGAAACTGTTGTTGACTTTCATCTTTTGGCAGCTCAAAAAGTGATTACTGATGAGTTGAACTTAAGAGCATATGAATTCTCGGGATATTCAAGGGCTGTGACAGCGATATTTGCACCGGCGAGAAGTTTCACTGCCAATCAGACTTTATATGTGAATTCTCATCAACAGGAACTGTCTGTAGAGGATCTTCTGAAAGTGTCTAAGTACTCAATTGCTGTCGCGGAAATTATGGCTCCAGATGATCCGAATATTGAATTAGCCAGTGCAGCTGTCACGGTGTTTCAAGGCATTGAGGCCTCTTTGAACAATCAACAGCAACCTATGACAATAAGCAAAAGGCTGCATTTGGCGAACGGTTTTCTGTCGACAGTGGTAAAAAGCATGGTGAAGGATAAAGATACCAAACGAGGTATAACAGTGACTTCAACCTTGATTGACTTGGCGATTGATTTCTTTTGTGGGAGATGAAGATCTTGAAATCAATAGTGGTAGAGCATATGAAATGAATCTACAATGCCTATGATAAACTTTTGAAAAACAAGGACTCGATTCCTACGACTCAGGTTTTAGAACTACTGACAACTGTTTTAGGACGTGCTGAGAAAAATGATAAATTTTGAGATTGCAACTTTAATAATGCAAAAATATAAGTCTAAAATCTTCAAACCGTTTCAGGATACATTTGTATAGCCAACAAGATGGTTTGGAGGAAGGAGTAGGGTACTATGACTTTATCGCGCGAAACAACGAATGCACTTAAAGGTTTAGCAGTAGTCTTAATCCTTATATGCCATATGTTTGGAGGAGGGTTCGGCTATAGAATTGTTACGCCGTTGGGTGGCATAGGAGTATCTATATTTCTTTTCTTATCAGGCTACGGATTAAATGAAAGTTACATTTCAAAGGGATTACGACACTTTTGGAAGAATAAGTTGTTGAGGTTGTTACTTCCATATTTTCTTTGGTTAATTATCCTGATACCTATTTTATATATAATGTATGGTGAAGTGCAATGGTTTTACAGGTACTGGTATATAGAGTATATGTTCATTTGGTATATTCTCTTTTGGCTTTCCAAAAAGTTTATTCCTGACTATTCTGAGCATTTGTTGTTGATATTAGCATTCTCTAGTTTTTTTGTTTTCTCCAATATAATGGCAGAGCAGTCGTTGTCATTTGTTTGTGGCGTACTATTCTCTGTGAATAAAGAGAAATTATGTGGATACAGCTCGCGCTATTATAGCATAGTAGCAATTCTCTTGTTGTTCTTTGGAATTACTTGCTTAGCATTAAAACAGATAGATGCTTTAAGGAGTTTTGGTGAGGAGAGCTTAATCATCAAATCTTACCAATTAGGAATTAAATTTCCGATAGCCCTTTCTTTAATTCACTTATATACATCGATTAAGTCAAAACGTGTAATTGAAACGATTTTTTCTGTTTTGGGAGTATTGTCTCTTGAAATATATTTAGTTCAGATGCCGTTGTACTCTTCTATATCTGGTTCTTTTACAAAACTTATTATAGTTCTATGTATGGTGTCTATTTTGGTCTTGGTTTTAAATTTCTGTACACGGTTTCTAATTAAAAAGCTAACATCAGGTAATGTTTGATACAACTCAACTTCTTAAAAGATTAAAGGGAAGTCAACTTTTTAAAGATTCATTTTGGGCTCTAGTTGGTAGTGCTATGGGCAAGGGATTATCTCTCCTTGCAGGTGTAGCCATTGCTCGTTTTCTTGGAAGCTCTTTATATGGAGAATATGGTACAATCAAAAGTACTTTACTAATGATTGCGATGTTCTCTTCTTTAGGATTAGGTTATACTGCTACAAAGTTCATTGCTGAAAGTAGAACAGCCAATGATATAAAAAGGATCATTGATACGCACAGGGTTGCAACTACTATAACCTTAATAATGAGTGGCTTTATTGCAATGTTGCTGCTCATAGGCGCTAATCAGGTTGCAGTTTGGCTTGATGCTCCGCATCTCGCTGGATCTTTACGACTCTCGTCGATAGCCATTATTTTTAATGCAATAAATACTACTCAGACTGGTGAATTGTCAGGTTTTGGAGCATATAAAGAACTAGCTAAGAATAATACTTATGCCGGTATTTTTACTTTTGTCTCAAGTATTATACTAACATATCTGTACAATTTTGATGGTGCCATCATTGCGTTGATTATATCTTTGATCTTTAATGCAGTACTTAATAAGATAACCATAAATAAATGTATTGGTAGTAAGGGAGAGAATACAGCTGTTGATAGAAATTATGTTAAGGAAGTTGTAAAGTATTCTATTCCTATTGCTCTTCAAGAAAGTCTATACTCTCTGACCAATTGGGGAAATATCTTGATTTTGGTCAAACTTGCTAATTATGCAGAGATAGGATTGTCTTCAGCTGCAAATCAGTGGATGGCTGTAATTTTGTTTATACCTGGAGCGTTGAGGAATGTGGCTTTGACACATTTGTCTGCATCGAATAGTGATAAGGATAGTAATAGGAATATTTTGCGAAGGTTGTTAGCTATTAATTTTGTTTCAACTTTTATTCCATTTCTAGTTATACTGATTATGTCAGGATGGCTTACGAGTTTATATGGTGCCAGTTTCAGTGGCCTAAGACCTGTACTTGTAGTCAGTGTTCTGACAGCGGTTGTTAGTAGCCAAGCTAACGTGTTGTCTCAAGAATTTATGGCACATTCACGAAACTGGTTGTTGTTCTTCTCTCGATTGCTTCGTGATATAGGTATTTTAGTATCGTTGTATATTGCGATAAGCTATTTGGGAAATGGAGCTTTAACAAGTGCAGTTACTACTATTGTATGGCAAGTAATCTACCTTGGAATGTTAATAATAGTTTATAAGAAATTTAAATAACACAATGACTAAATCTATCATTTTTTGGTTAGTAACTTATCCGAGATCTATTGCAGGCACTATTAAGTATTTAAGTGATCATTATAATGTAACATGCTTTTGTCTTGATGCCAAGATTGATCCTATGCGAATCAAAATGGGATGGGGCTATGATTCAATCGGTAATGCACAGTTGATAGATCTCTCCACAATTGACAACAAGGAACAATATATTCAGGAGAAGTTAAGTAATTTAGATAACGACTCTTTGCATTTTATGTTAGGATATAGAAATGCAGGAATAAACAAGTATGTTTATAAATATGTTCTACCTAATAATAAAAATGTAGCAGTTATTGCTGAACGAAGAACTGAATACGGCTTGCCGATTTATAAGCGTATTCTCTCATCCATATTTTATTATACACAGACTTTGAGAATTCGTTCAAAGGTTAAATTTCTCCTGGCCATGGGAACATTAGGAGTAAAATCCTATAACTTGCTAGGATGGGATAAAGATAAGGTCATGCCTTTCATATATCATAAGGTTACAAAACTAGATGATAGCGTGACATTAGAATCAAATACTTCAATTCACCACCAGGATCGACCGATTAGATTTTTATATGTTGGTAGATATGATAAAAGGAAAGGATCAGATATACTCAAGGGGGCGTTCTCCAAATTGAAGGGAAAAAGTGGATGGACGCTTGATTTGGTGGGAGCTAATGGAGAATTAATGGATACTATGGAAGAATGGGCGAACTCTGTTGATGCAGTAAACTATTTAGGGGTATGGGATTCTATAGAGGTATCACAAAATACTAGCTTGTACGACGTTTGTTTAGTGCCAAGTAGAGATGATGGATGGGGAATGTTTGTTACTGAATCTATAGAATCTGGTGTCGGTTGTATTACTACTGAAACTACGGGAGCTAAAGATTTGGTTTCAAGTAGTCACGCAGGAATTGTAGTTAATCCAGGAGATGTTGATGAATTGTACGATGCAATAAAAAAGTGTATTGATTCCCCGAATCTTGTGAAAGAGTGGAAGAATATGGCTCTAAAATACCGAGATAGGATTTCAGATGAAGCAATTGGAGAGTACGTTATAAGTTGCATAAAGTTTTTTGTTGATAAATCTGGATCACGTCCTCAATGTCCTTGGATATAATATGAAGAAAGGTCTCAAATTTTTTTCGCTGTTATTTACATGTGCACTAACAGCGTATAGTGCTCTTCACATATTTAGATCGGAACTAGGTGTAGGAATGGTGCATCTAACACCTCTTTTTTATGTTAGTTTTATTGCGCTTTTATGTTTGATGGGAGTGTTCCTAATATTTACAAAGAATAATAGAATACCTTCAATTGCTTACATTGTACTGACGATATCTATTTATTGGACTATTAAAACAACTTTATCAACTCAGCCTACGGGGTATAATATCCTATCTGTAGAGTATTCCTATATATGGTTCCTAACGATTGTGTTCAGTTATAATTATTTCCTTAAACTAGGAACAAATGAGAATCGTATAATAAACTATTTATTTATATGTTTTATTATAACGTCTGCTGCTAATATTTTGTCTTATTTGACTCTAAGGAGTGCAGGAGTATCTATTATGCCATTGGTTTACAATAGTGTTATATTCTTACCATGGATTTTAGTAAATGATAATAAGAAATATAAAATAGCTGGCTTTACAATATTATCAATATTGATAATTCTTTCAGCCAAAAGAGGTGCAGTAGTTATTTGGGCTGTCCAATCCCTATTGTTGGGATATCATTTGCTAAAAAATAGAAAAGTATCTTTTGGCACTAAGGCTATAATTTTTATTGTCGCACCATTGTTTATTTATGGCGTTTATAATAAAGTAAGTTCTCAGACGGATAGTTTTTTAGCTGAGAAATTTTCTACCGAAGAATTAGCTGATGGAAGTGGTCGGGCAGAAATAAACGAATATGGTTTTAATGAAATCAGTAAAATGTATTCTTTTAAGGAATACTTTTTTGGTTATGATTTGGGAAGTAGCAATTTATTGCAATTTGGAGGACATAATGATTGGCTGACATATATGCTACATTATGGACTTATCGGAGTCTTTTTGTATTTCCTTTTATATGTCTATATTATTAATGGCATTTTCAAACTTAAGCGGATAGGAACGAATGTTTATCTTGCATATCTTTCATTATTTATAATAATGGTAGTATTATCCTTAATTAGTTCTTCATATAATCCAGTAACTCACCCTTTAATCGGAATGCTGTTTATTGGATTTGCTGAGGCTAAAATTAAACAATCTAGAATGAGAGTATGAGAAAGGTTGGTATATATACATTCATAAATTCGGAAAATTACGGAGCATTGTTGCAGGCATGTGCGTTATCTCAGATATGTATGAGGTATGGGTATCGTGCTGAGTTTATTAATGTAGCAGATGCAAATAGTAAAGGATTTAGCTATCTGAAGAACAGATTATGGTATAATATACGATTTTTATTTGGTTACAGTCGAAGAAAGAAAAGAACTCAGAGTTTCAAAGATGAGTTCATATTTCAGGCTCAGGTTCCTGTGCAGTTCAGCACTTATACAAAGTTTATAGTGGGTTCTGATCAAGTTTGGAATCCTTATATTATCGGTTGTAATTCTGAGTTTTTACTTGGTCACATCGGTGATGATAGTAAAAAAGTTGCTTATGCGGCTAGCTTTGGGATAAATAATATACCTTCTGATTATGTGGAAGAGTTTAAGACTAAACTTAGCCGATTTTCTGCTATAAGTGTTAGAGAGTCTGATGGTATTGGTATTCTTAAAAGTATTGATATCGAAAAAGGTTGCCAGACATTGGATCCTACGTTATTGCTGTCGTGCAAAGAATGGGCGGAATTACTTAAATTGAAAACATATACCTATAAGTATATATTGTGCTATTTAATGCCAGGTAATCCATCAAATCCTTTTATAGTTAAGATAGGTAGGAAATTGGCAGAGAAAAATAAGATGAAATTAGTTATCGTTGGTGATAGAGAGTATTTGAAGCTTTTGTCTAATTCATACAAAACAACTTTAGGCCCTAGGGAATTTGTAGAGTATATTTCAAACGCTGCATTTGTTCTAACTAACTCCTTTCATGGTACATGTTTCTCTGTAAACTTTAATAAATCTTTTAGGGCATTTGTTTGGAATGAATATGTTAAGGATAATAGGAATTCGAGAATATTGTCCTTATTAACGATGTTGAAATTAGAATCAAATCTATCCTCGATTTGTTCTAGCACGACAACAATGGACATTGATATGGAGAGTGGTGATTTTATAACAGCAAATGCAATTTTAAGTAGAGAGCGTGACTTTTCGTTATCATTCATACAGAATTCCATTCAATAGAGTATGCCAACACTTCTGCAAATTAATTCAACAGCCAATTGGGGATCAACAGGTAAAATCGCTGAGCAGATTGGTGCTCTTGCTATCTCACATGGATGGGATAGTTATATAGCTTATGGGCGATACGCCAATCCAAGTCGGTCAAAAACAATTAAAGTTGGATCTAAGATAAGTCAGCTCTTACATTTGATTACGTCAAGAGTTTTTGACAATCATGGTTTAGCGTCAAGGATTGCAACAAAAGCATTGGTTAAAAAGATTAAGAAGTTATCTCCAGATATTATACACCTACATAATATCCACGGATATTATCTTAACTACAAGATCTTATTTGAATATCTTAATACTACCGAAATTCCGGTAGTGTGGACTTTGCATGATTGTTGGCCTTTTACAGGACATTGCTCTCATTATGTACACGATAACTGCTGTCAATGGCAACAACTGTGTACTAGAAGAGACTGTAGCAAGGTTTATCCGACATCTTTTCTATCGCAAACGAAGAGAAATTTTATTCTCAAACGACGCCTGTTTACCTCTATAGGCAGTAGATTAGTGATGACTCCTGTTTCATCATGGCTAGCTGATCAGACCAAGCAATCATTCCTGGGCAAACACAGGATTAATTTCATTTATAATGGAGTAGATACGTCTGTGTTTGTGCCTCGAGATACAAGTGATATAAAGCGGAAATTCAAACTTGAAGGGAAAAAGGTGCTGATTGGTATTGCTTCAACATGGAGTGCGGGGAAGGGCTTTGCAGATTACATAGAACTACGAAAGAGACTCACTGATGACTATATAATAATAATGGTAGGAGTCAATTCAACGGAGATCGCCAATCTACCTGATGGCATAATCGGAATTAAGCGTACTCAATCAGCACAAGAGTTGGCTGAGTTATATTCTGCATCTGATGTGGTGTTAAGTTTGTCTAGAGCTGAAACATTTGGACTGACAGTAGTAGAAGGTATGGCTTGCGGTACACCAGCTGTTGTATATAATAATACTGCTGTTCCTGAACTAATTACAGCTGATACTGGTTTAGTAGTGGATAATACTGGTGATATTGATGGGGTGATAAAAGCAATAGAGCAAATACTTGATCATGGTAAGCAAAGCTACGCTGAAGCATGCCGTAAAAGAGCTGAAGAACACTTTGATAATAGAAAGTGTTTTGAAAAATATATAAGTCTTTATGATGAGTTGCTAGCTTGAAGTAGCAATCTCAAAGGAAATCAACATAAACTTTTAGAGAGGATATCCTAATGAACATATTATTTCTAACCATGTCAAAGATGCTCAGTGTTGAGGACCGTGGCATCTATACCGATTTGATGAGGAAGTTTCGTGATGAAGGGCATACGGTATATGTGGTTTCTCCTACTGAACGACGCGATGGACGCAAGACAACTATAATTGAAGAGAATAATGTAAAGATTCTCACTGTTCGAACTCTTAATATCCAGAAGACCAATGTCATTGAAAAAGGCATTGGACAAGTCTCTATTGAGTTTTTATATAAACGAGCTATCAAGAAATACTTCAAAGGTGTAAGATTTGACTTGATTCTATATTCTACTCCTCCAATTACTTTCCCTAAGGTTATAGAGTTTGTTAAGAAAGCTAATCCTCAAGCAAAAACATATTTGCTTTTGAAGGATATTTTTCCACAGAATGCTGTGGACATGGGTATGCTGTCAAAGAACGGTGTTAAGGGATTGCTTTATAAGTTCTTCAGATCCAAGGAGAAAAAGTTGTATGCTCTTTCGGATTACATTGGCTGCATGAGTCCTGCTAACGTGAGGTATGTGTTGGAGCATAATCCGGAGATATCGAAAGATAGGGTTGAGGTCGCACCGAATTCATTAGAACTTCTTGAGGTGGAGAAAAGTGTGGATAACACTGTGCTTGCAAAATATAATCTTCCTTCTGATAAGCCAATTTTTATCTATGGTGGAAATTTAGGTGTGCCACAGGGAATTCCATTCCTCATTCAGTGCTTGGAAGCAAATTCAGATAGAGATGACTGTCATTTTGTTGTTGTAGGTAATGGCACTTATTATCAGAAGTTGGCTGATTGGTATGAGACTGCTCATCCCAAGTCTGTTACAGTGATGAAAGGGTTGCCTAAGGCGGATTATGATCAACTTGTGCGATCATGTAGTGTAGGACTGATCTTTCTTGATTATCGCTTTACAATTCCAAATTTTCCAAGTAGGCTTTTATCTTATCTTGAGTACCAGATGCCAGTTCTTTGTGCAACTGATCCAATTAGTGATATCGGAACTATAGCTGAAGAAAATGATTTTGGATTTTATATACCTAGTAATGATGTAGATGCTTTTACGAATTCCGTTAATCGTATTCTAGCATCTGATATCAAGTTAATGGGGCAAAATGGATATGAGTTTCTAAAGAATAATTATTTAGTTGACAATACATATAAATCGATAATACGGCATATATGAATACAAAGTGCGATATTATTGTAACATATTGTT
Source organism: Candidatus Cryptobacteroides sp. (assembly GCA_045126915.1). Classification (GTDB taxonomy): domain Bacteria; phylum Bacteroidota; class Bacteroidia; order Bacteroidales; family UBA932; genus Cryptobacteroides. The sequence goes on along the minus strand of JBGVPH010000060.1, from coordinate 5,148 downwards.
GGAATAGAGTAGGGTACAATATCCTTAGAAGTTTGACTTCTCATGGTTTATCGGTCTGGGCGGCAGATACATCAAAGAAGAATATTTGTAGCAGATCGAAATTCTGTGCTGGTTGTTTCGTGTACCCTGATCCTTTTGCTGAGGAAGACGTATTCATCCAATGTTTGTTGACGAAGGTTGAAGAACTGAAACCAAAGGTCTTGCTGCCAACTCATGATGAGAGTGTGGTTATTATGAGTCATCGTGATAAGTTCCCGGCAGATTTGATTATTCCATATGAGTCTGAGGAATTATTGCTGACGCTCGCAAATAAAGCCAAGGCTACAGAACTGGCGAGTAAGGCTGGAGTCCCTACGCCGAAAGTTTACGATGGAATTGATGATGTAACAACGTATCCAGTTGTATTTAAGACCGTAATTGGAAATTCTGCTAAGGGCGTTTATTTTCCAAAGAATCAAGAAGAGTTGATTAAGTCTATGGATAACCATAAGGACGAAGAAACGCTATTGGAGGAATGGATAGGGGGGACAGACTACAGCGTAGATTGCGTCCGTTGGGATGGATTCTGGAAGTCATCCGTATATCATGCTTTAGTGACAAAGACTGATGGTGGCGGTACTACAACTCAGCGTGAGATTGTCTCTGTCCCAGAGTTGGAAAACTATGCTAGGATGCTTTTGGACTCTGTTGATTTTCACGGTGTGTGTGGCTTGGACTTTAGATATGATCCGGAAACAGGTAAAGCTGCATTTATTGAAGTAAATGCACGTTTTACAGGTGGCTTAGCAACGCCTGTAGCTGCCGGATTTGATATACCATGGATTGTATGGAAACTTGCTACAGAAGGTAAATACGACGAGCCAATAGATGTTAAAGTTGGAACCAAAACTAAGTGGATATTGGGTGATGTTATAACATTCGTTGGTAGATTGTTGTCTTTCAAGTTCTCTTGGTCGGAGATGAAACAGGTGTTTAAATTCAGAGGCTTTGATGCTTTTGATGATTATAGAAAAGATGACAAGAGAGCAATTCTTGGTGAAATGTCATATTATTTTGAGAAACTTGTAAAGAATAGAAAACTTAATCCATGATACTAAAGTTTTTGTTTGATCGCATCGTTGCGTTCTTTGGCCTTCTATTCTTGTGGCCAGTAATATTGATTACAGCAATTCTTGTAAAGATCAAGATGCCAGGAGGCCCTGCATTCTTTGTTCAGAAGCGTGTGGGAAAGGATGGCAAGTTGTTTAATTGCCATAAGTTCCGTTCAATGACTGTTAAGCATAGTGGCTCAACAGTGTCTGTGGCTGGAGATTCTCGTATCACTCCATTCGGTGCAAAGCTTCGTCATTACAAGATTGATGAGCTGCCTGGATTGTGGGATGTTCTGATTGGCAATATGAGCTTCGTTGGTCCTCGTCCTGATGTTCCTGGCTATGCTGATAAGCTTGAGGGAGCGGATCGTGATGTTCTCAAGCTTCGCCCTGGTATCACTGGTCCTGCAACATTGAAATATCGTGTTGAGGATGAGATGATTGCTGGCTTTGTTGCTGATATCAAGGCTGGAAAGAATGAGCAAGTTGCAAAGTTTGAAAACGCTCCAGATTTCTCTATTATGAGTGACCAGGAAATAGCTGTTTGGTATAATGACAATATCATTTATCCAGACAAGGTTCGCTTGAACTGTTACTACTACCGCAACTATAGCTTTATTAAGGATATTCAGATGATTTTTGCCACTGTATTGGGCAAGAAGATTGAGTATGCTGGGGAGATGATTTAATGATAATATAACGTTCAGATAATAATATGTCCGAAAGAAAAATGATTTACCTGTGCCTTGCACATATGAGTGAGGCTGGTATTGAACAGAAATATGTTAAGGAGGCGTTCGATACCAATTGGGTGGTGCCGATGGGACCGAATGTTAATGCTTTTGAGACTGATTTGGCTAATATGGCCAATAGTAAGTTGGATGGCAGCGAGCCGCTTAATCGTAAGGTGGTTTGTTTGTCTGCGGGTACAGCAGCTGTGCATCTTGCTTTGATAGCTTGTGGTGTGAAGGCTGGTGATGAGGTTTTGGTGCAGAGCTTTACTTTCTGTGCTTCTTCGCACCCTATCACTTATCTTGGTGCCAAACCTGTATTTATTGACTCGGAGCGTGAAACTTGGAATATGGATCCGGAGTTGCTTGAGAAGGCTATTGTTGAGCGTAAAGAGGTGACAGGGAAGTATCCTAAGGCTATTATTCCTGTTGCTCTGTACGGTATGCCTTATGACTGTGAGAAGATCATGGCGATTGCGGATAAGTATGGAATACCTGTTATTGAGGATGCTGCTGAGGGTATGGGCTCGCGTTTTAATGGTCAGGTACTTGGTACGTTTGGTCGTTTTGGAGTTCTTTCATTCAATGGTAATAAGATGATCACTACTTCAGGTGGTGGTGCTTTGATTTGCCGTACTCCTGAAGATGCTAATGAAATCATGTGGTATGCTACTCAGGCTCGTGATGCATATCCTTATTATGAGCATACAGCTATTGGATATAATTATCGTATGTCAAATGTTTGTGCTGGTATTGGTCGTGGACAGATGACTGTTCTTGATGATCATATAGCTCATCATAAGCATGTGCAGCAGTTGTATCGTGAGTTGTTGGCTGATGTTCCTGGTGTGACTTTGCATGATCAGCCAGCCGATTCTCGTTATGACTCTAACTTCTGGTTGTGCGCAGCTACTTTGGAGCCAGATGTGAAGATTGTAGGTCAGGAGAATGCTTATAAGGAAGTTATCAAGAGTGCAGTTGGTGGTGCCGCAGGTGTTATCAAGGCAGTGGATAGCGCTGTGACTGATTGTCAGCCAAACGATAATGTTGAGGCATTGCGTGTGTTTATGCTTGATAAGAAGGTTGAGTGTCGTCCGGTATGGAAGCCTATGCACAAGCAGCCTGTATATGCTGATGCAGTAGCTTATGTGAATGGAGTGTCGGAGGAGATCTTCAAGGTCGGATTCTGCTTGCCTGCCGGTCCTTATGTGACTGATGAGGATGTGAAGTATATTGTTGAATGTATCAAGGAGGCGATAGTTTGATTAATGAAGGACAACAAAATAGTATTCATAATCGGTAATGGCTTCGATCTTGATTTGGGGTGGAAGACTCAGTTCTCGCAGTTTGCACAAAGTTCTTATTGGCCTACTAAACTTGCGGTGAACTCAAACCTGTATCATACTCTTGTCACTAATAGAACTCAATGCCGGTGGTTTGATATTGAGCAGTTGATGGCAAACTATGCAGCACCCAAAAATGGATTGACTTCTTCAAGTCGTGCATCTGTAGATCAGGTTTTCTTCGATCAGTTGTCCGAAGCCTTGATGTCATATCTTAACGAGCAACAGAGTTCGGAGATACAGAAAGACTCAACTGCCGCTAAGGTTCTTGCTGCTATTTTGGCTGTTCATCATAAAACCAAGATTTATTCATTCAATTATACGGATCTGCATGCAATTGCAGGCAAATTGGGAATAACATATGATTTTGCATATGAACATGTTCATGGGGACTTGAAGAACGCCTCGGCAATAATTGGGATACCAGATTCTGCTGATGTGGTGACAAACTATGAGTTCCTATATAAGACTTTCAGCCCTCATTATTCGTCTCATGACATTTTGTTTGATTTGTTAGAAGCAGATGAGGTTATATTTTTCGGTCATTCTTTAGGACGTATTGATTATCACTATTTTCAACGTTTCTTTCAACAGCAGTGTCGCTCTGATATGCAGAGAAAAGATGGTAAGAAGATCACCATCTTCACTTATGACAATGCTGCCCGTATCTCAATCCTGAAGCAGTTGAGAAACATGAACGACAAACGTACAGATCTTCTTTATAATCAGAATGAATTGAACGTCTTCATGACAGACGGAAGTGATACAGAAAAGATCAACGCTTTCCTGACAACTTTTTCCAAGCGGCTAAGAAGGAGTTATATTGCAGCAGCAATGAATGTCGTCACCGTGTAATGATTAATGATATGAGACAGATGCAGGTACCTGAACTTGCGAATGATATACTTGATGATATACGAAGGAGTGTTGAGGATGAGTCTCTCTCTTTCATTCTTGGTGCAGGATTCAGTAGAAATGTTTCAAAGAGATTCCCGCTTTGGGATGAACTGCTGAGACCAATAGCTGAGGATTTGTATCCAGGATATCATGAAGCTATTGACTTGCATATAGAGAAGGTGGTTCCATATTTAAGACGACGCGATGGAGGGGGATATGTGCTCTTCAAGAAGAAATATTACCATCTGCATGAGGAGTATCTGAATCTTATAAAAAAGGTGAAAGATTATAAAAAAAGAAATACTTTGATTTGTTGGGTGGATAGTTGAGGGCGGATTGTAGAATTTTACATATGTTTGCAAAACTGTTGGGCTCGTATGTTTTTTGATGATTGACGGTGATTAGGATATTGTTAATATAATGAGTTGAGTATGTGTGATAAGAAGATTTTGTACAAGGCAAGTACTCATCCTCTTGGTAAGTTAACAACGAGAGGTCGAGGGGAAAAGTTGAATTTTAAGCAGATTTGTTATACAACTGATTGTTTGACGGATTATGCCAGTCGTAGAGATATTACAATCAGTAATGCTGTTGTCGAGTTGAAGAATATGGGGGCATTCCCCACTATCTATCGTGCTGCAAGGAAGAGGGATATTGAGCCTTCACAAAATGTTGTGTCCAGATTGATTAAGCAGGGTAAGGGTGTATAGGTTATGGCGAGGAATTGGGCTAATAAACGTTTTGAAAAAGATGCTGTTCTCAATAAATACCATATTGATCTGGAACGTCTTGTTGATGGTAATTTAAAAATCAAGCGTTTTAAAGCTGATGCGGAGTGGGCTGAATTTGTATGGAGAAATCGTTTCGATGAAAAGTATAGACGCCCGGATTATGATATAATTATTGGACCGATTGCTGACCTCGGATTGAAAAGAGAGTTCATAAGGTAAGCATCCGATGAAATGCATATTGTAGTCAGGATCGTTCCTGGCTACTTTTGCATAAAAAAGGAAAGCTTATGATGACACGTGAAGAAATCCTCTCGATCGAGGAGTACTGTGCAGAGCATAAGATCTCGCACAAGAA
>JBGVPH010000059.1:0-9961 GCA_045126915.1 Candidatus Cryptobacteroides sp. | reverse complement strand
TATTTTTGGATTTTCGCAAAACATCCGTACATTTGCAGTCCCAAAAACAAGGGGAAGCCAAATTGAGATATGGTGTAATGGTAGCACTACAGATTCTGGCTCTGTCAGTGAGGGTTCGAGTCCTTCTATCTCAACAAAGTTCTAAAACATTAATGGCGGGATAGCTCAGCTGGTTAGAGCGCATGATTCATAATCATGAGGTCCGCAGTTCAATCCTGCGTCCCGCTACCAACCTAAGAGGTTGATTAGCAAGCACTTACGAAGCAATTCGTAAGTGCTTTTTTCGTATCATTTTTGGCCTCGGGAACACTGAGGGAACACAAACTATTTTATTTTTCACTTTTTTGTTCCATCACAAGAAAAAAAATCCCAGCCAGAGACCTATGTCTTCTGACTGGGGTGCTTATGTTTAACTACTGAAAATTACGATTTATCTATTATCATTTATGAATTTCATTGCGGACTCAAATTGAGCATCTCTTTCTGCTGTAAGATCATCAATGGATGTATTGACAACTATATGAGGCGTGACGCCATTGATATAATAATCCTCTTCCATACCGCTGTTGCTGTATGCTCTCTGCCCAGAGAAGCTGACCTTCAATCCACTCGGCAATGTCGCGGTATTGATTGCGCCGCTGATACCTGCTGAATTCTCTCCTATGATTACACCTACTCCACGGTGCTTGATGAAGTCCAGGAAGATTTCTTCATTGCTGATGTTCCTCGGCCCTGACAGGAAAATTATATGTTCATCCGGAGTCTTGCACATCGGGCTTACATACTCTGCTCTATAAGATGGATTCTTAACTTCAGGATATGACGATCTCGGTATGTAGTCAGGAATATTTCTATAAGCAAGGTCTGGCGCTATATACTGTAAAATCTCTCTGGCAATGAAACCGGAAGTTCGCTTCCTCATATCGATTATAACATAGTCTTCATCAGTCCTTTTCTCAAGCAGATCTCCGATTGCATTAAAAGATGTATTGGAAAGGTTTATATAGCATATGTCATCATCAATCCATCTTGATGCGTCTCCGTTGCTGTAATAGTTCTGCCAGTATAGTTGGAAATAATAGCCCTTTGGTATGCTTGGCACATTCAGTGTCAATTTCTTACCGTTGCGTTTGATCACGCATCTCACGTCTGCAGAATCGCACGGCATAGGTGATTGATATAACCAGGAACTTGATGTATGATCTGATGCTGAAAATAATGACATTTCATCCAGTGCATATTTTGCAACATTCTTTTTATCGGCAGTAACGAGAATATCTCCTGGCTTAAGCAGTGAATCCATTGATTCAAGAACGACAGCTTTATCCTCAATATATGTTATGACAGCCGGCACTACCTTTTGCCGCATATCTATTGTCTCATTCGGATAGTAGACGTGTGCATCTTTAAGTCCGCCTAACATTCTCTTGAGAACCCTTGTGCCGTCTTCTCCATCAAGAACAGACTTGACAGCCTTTTCAAGTTCAAGGTTCCAGTCCATTCCGGACTCTTTCAGATAAGGAGAAAAGTACTTGATGACATTCCACATCACAACGATGTCTGCGATGTCGCGGTCTTCTTCCGAATACTCTCCGTTCTGATTTTCGTCCTTCTTTCCGACAGGCTTGTCATATCCATCATACAGCAGCAACGGAATATGTGCATATAAACCGTCAGCTACAGGCAGGTTTATGAGATTCCTCGACTCGGTATCCTTGAAAACCTCGTTACGACAGATGGCAGTCAGGCCGTCAGCATTCTCCTGATAATGATATGTCCTATATCCTAGCCAGCAATGATTGCCAACATAATCATAACCCTTGGTACAGTCAAGAGAATATATCTCCTTGCCGCTTCCGGTAATTATCCTGACACTTTGTACCGACATCTTTCCCTCTCCGTCAGGGAATATACCCCAATTGATATATCTTGAACTTATCTTGTCCGGAAGCTCAAGTTTCATTGTCACCGTTTTCCACTCCTGACCAAGTTCCTCAGTCAATGGCTCTATACGATAAAGAGGAGTGATGTATTCCTCTGTATTGGTCCATGTGCAGAAATGGAAACATCCTATGATTGGCTCAGGTGAGTCATAGCCTTTGCATACAACTTCCAATGTCACAATGTCTGTGTCAGATTCTTCGGATCTGACATATCCTGTAAATGCAAACTTGCTCGTGTTTTTAGTATCGAACGGACGGTTTATTCTTCTTGATATATAGTCGTGACTCTCCGGTCCAAGATCAACTCCTAAATGCTGCCACCTTATCGGCTTACTGCCGCTATGATCAGTTGCATAATATCTGTTGATGACTTCGGACTCAGGAACATCATCTACAGAAAGCATCGGGATCATATCATCAAAAACCGACTCCAGACTGTCTGCCAATTCATCTGAATCCCTGCAATCACTTACTCTGCTGACTCCTTCAACTGCAAGTTTGTTCCAGTCCGTGCCGGCAGCTTCATCAGAAGGAACGAACCATCTGGAGACACCATAAACCTTGGCAAATGCAGATATGTTTTCAATCTGTTGACTTTTATTGATATTTGAGTCATTAGATCTATCAGAAGGAACGGAGGCATCAGACATTGTTATGCCTGCACATATAAGTACAATTGTTAATATTATGCGTTTCATAGAAATTGCTACTGATTATTCAAACGCCACAAACATTTCTTCAAAGTTGAAGATAACCTTTTTGAACTGCTTCAGAAGACCCATACCGAGGCGTCCGTCACGTGATGAGGATACTATTCCGTTGGCAGGGACTGTTGCCGGGAGGTCTTTGAACTTAGCTAATGATGTTCCGATTGTCAGTTTGAATTCTGGAACCTTTACAATCTCAAGCTGCACTGTGCCTCCGTGTCCCCATACATTCTGTGTCTCGGCAGGAAGTGCTGCCGCCATTTCTGCATTCTTGACAAACCAAAGATCAGACAGGTTGGCTCCGCTGGCTCCAGTATCAAGTATGAATGTATATCTGTTTCCATTGGCGTCAGTGGACTCAACAACTGGAATATTCGTCTCAAGAATGATATTTCTTCCTGTTGCTGGCAATGCAGTAGTCTGAGATGGAATAACCAACGTCATTGCAGCAAGGTCAATCTGAATCTCACCGGCTCTTTCGATGAAGTCCATACCGAGCACAGCGTCAACCTTTAGTGGGTCATCATCAGTAGGATTTTCACTGACAAATGCAATAACGTTCTTGAGAGAAACAGGGCCTACGTTCATATTCTCAATGAAGGCTCTCTGTCCATATCCACCGGTTGATTCACCACCACCGACAAATACAGGATCACCGATGATTGTAGCTCCTATATCTTTTGCCAAGTCCTGGGAAATCATTGTGAATGAAGCTCCGGTGTCAAGAATGAAATCGTATGACTTACCATTGACTACTACAGGAATCCACAACAAATCTGACTTTTCAGTAAGTGAAATCTCAACATCTCCTGCCGGCATTTCAAGGACTGGTGACGGATATTCACGGACTGCCTCATAGTATGCAAGGAGTTCTGACAATCCTGTACCTTCCAATGATCCGGCTGCAGCCTCTACAGCATCAGCAATAGCCTTTACCATATCAGCTGCCACAGCATAGTTGCCCTCATATCCTTCCACCATAGCACCCATAACAGTCATATTGCAGACATTTTCAAAACCAAGTTCAGCCTGATGTTCTGCCATAAGTTTCTGGAGCTTTTCACGAAGTTCTGCAGGACGGTTGAAGTTTGAAGCAAGCATAACCTCAGCCATCTGCTTGAGCAGAGGCGTCTGCACATCAGCTGCAACAGCAGGATATACTCTTTCGAGTTCAAACCAATTGCCTGTATTGACAAGTTCACCAATCTTCATATCCGCTTCCTGAGCGAAGATGACTGATGAAGAGAATAGTAGAGTTGAAATGATTGTTAAGATTCGTTTCATAGAAATCCCGATTTATTTACTCAAGTTTGTGCGCGACAAGTTCCACCGTTATAAGTTCTTCGTCTCTGTAGAAGTTCAAGATACATTTACCGCCCGATGTGATATGTCCCCAGTAGAGAATCCTTGAGTCATAGTCACCTTCATTAAGGACGAAGATCTTTTCGGTTTCATTCAGATATGCCTTGTATGTCTTCCTTGTTACTGTGTAATGGTCCTTTACACCTCCCTGAACGACACATTCTGATCTGTCGTCAGAAAACTCCAATGAGATAACGCCAACATGCGGTTCCTTCTCCCCAGTATCGTTATTGGTCATTGTAATGTCATATTCACCGCTCCACATATTATGGAGCCAATGTGATTGTCCCTGCTTCTCGCAAGAGCAGAGGCAGATCATTGCTGCCAAGATTGTTAGGATTCGTTTCATAGCTATATTTTGTCATTATTTAAGATCAATACCGTCAACAAGATATTTCTCATTACCGATTTCAAAGTAAGTCCTCTTTCCCTTTCCTGTAAGATAAAACTGATACTTAACCTTAGTTTTTGTATTCATAAAGTTGCCAGAATGCTTCTTGCCAACACTGGTACCACCTACGCGAATTATGTTATGGTTGACATCTTCAGGTATAGGCATAACTACAGCGTCGGATATATCAATTGTCTTCTTTCCAATAACGAAGTTTACTACGAGATTATTTCCTTCTACGTTATTCTCTACTGGAAGTGAGCCGAGAACGAGCAATACAACTCCAACAATAATTAAAACAGGTGCAATTACTGAAATCAATATAATCTTTTTGGTGTTCATATTTAATGTATTAGTCCTATGTTGTGGATGCTACAACCAAATCATTTGTGATGCTCAAATTCAAATTTAGAAACCAATTCCCAGATGAAGTCCAAGGCAGTCGGTAGCTATAGTTGGGCCCAAAAACAAATGAAGATTCTTGTAACACCTGACTCTGATTCCCGGCTGCCAACCGGCAACATACCACATATCTCCAGGATTTTCATCAAGAACCTCCCACTGTTCTCCTGTTTGCATATTCATATGATACTTGCCTTCAACTTTGTAGATCCATGCTGCACCAGCATATAGGTCACTATAGAATGCAAATCTCTTATGTTGGCCTAAGTGCCAATATCTTCGGAAGTTTAGGCCTGCACGGATAGAGTATATATCCCCTGGAGCATGGTCAACATATGTGTCACCTTGGGATACAAATAATGCAAAGGAACGCTTTTCATCAACTCTTACGCCACCTGTAATCATTGGCCCTGTAGTGAAAAGGCCTGCATAGTACCTAGCAGTAAATTCCGGTTTCCATTCCTTCACACCTTCTTTAGAGAAAGCATATTTCCACTCGTTTGTCCATCCGGACAAATCTTCTGCCATTGTCTCTTGTCCAAATGCACTTCCTGAGGTAACTATTAGGACTATAAGGATTGTTATGATTCGTTTCATGTTCATAAAGAATTACTCCTTAGGCAAATGCCTGTTCACAAACTTTGGGAAGGTGATGACAAAATAGATCATACCGAGGATGATCAGTTCTCCGAAGATGTTGACTCCATAGATGCCGCATACAACAAAAGCGACAATGATCCATACATAAGACGAAAACTTATCTGAATACTACTATTCCTTAACCCCCAGCACCTCCAGACAGCAATACCGAATCTCCTCCTCATCAAGCCCGCACTCCTTCAGATGCTCTATGAACTCCGGGTGATCCTTCTCGAAAGCAGCCAGCAGATTCTCGATGAACTCATTCCGGCTGTCCTTAAGCTGTTCCTGCTCCTTAATGCCATCAAGCAATGTATCTCTATTATCCATGCCTATCTCAAACTAAATCTAACCTTAAAAATAACCGACAACGGCCTCAATTCATACGCATAAGCATAGCAGAAAGTATCAGAATACTCAATCGCACTGAACGACCTCTTGTCAAGCAGATTCCTTCCCTCAAGGATAAACTCAAGTCTCTTGAACTTATACGAAACTGACGCATTCATGAAGACCATATTCCTGTCCTCTCCCTGAATCTCGCCGCAGAAATAATGCTCTGCACCGACATTCATCAGCACTCTCTTCGCAATTACAAAATTCAAAGCAGCGTTCTGCTTCAGAGTTCCCACAGGATCTACCGAATTGTAGCCATCGACCGAATGCACCGAATAGCTTCCAGAATAATCAAAGATCACATATCTGCCGATATTCGAGTTCAACGAACCTCCGACATTGTACCTGTCTATAGTCACAGGAGTAACCTCTCCTTGCACCATCGTCTCGCTCCAGTTCCTTGACCATCCTCCGTTCAAACTGATCGTAGTGGAAATCGCACTGAAACGCTTGCTTACCCTTCCGTTCGCAGACAGTCCCGACGACACATTATCCCTCTCGATCGCCTCCGCAATAAAGGAATCTCCTTCATACAGATTGTTTACTGTCTGGCTCCTATTTGACCTGAAATAAGACACATCAGCCGAAGCGAACAAGGCACTTGCCGGATTCGAATATGACATATCCAGACCGTAGTTCTGCGTGCCGGTCCTGGCGCTGTTACCCTCCTTCTTGCTCACAGATCTATAATCTCTCATTATATACCCGCTATAACTGTCATACAAATCTCCAAGATTCATATTGTATGCTCCATACGCCGACATCTTCAGATTATAGCTGATCTTCCAGTTCATATATACCGAAGGCCTGGCGAGATAATGATTCCTACCATTGATTACAGCCACCTCCAACGGACTTACAAACGACATATTGAAACTATGCTTCGAATATGCTACCTGGGGCTGCAAAGACACATCGAACATTCTCCACCTGCAGTCATTCATCAGACTGTCCGCAACACTCCCGACACCATTCAAAGGCGAAAGAACTGTGTTCAGGTTCTCAATATGAGCATTGACACCGCCCTTGAGATAAAAGTTCCAAAATCCCGCACTATATGAAGTAGAAACTGAATTCTCCGTCCTGAATCTCTCAGCCTCTATATGCTGTCTGGTACCATCTTTCGCTTCATCAAAGAACTGAGAGAAGACCATAGGCTTCACCTGCAACTCGGAAGTAAGTCTGTTATAGTCTGTGTTCGACACAAAATCCATCTGCCACTTGCCGAACCTGCGGATCATCCTGAAATCATTGTCAACAGTAATCCTCGGCTGCCTGTGCACCTGAGAAATCTCCTGATCGCCATCGGCAACAACGCCATTGTTCCTGTTCCAGCTTCCGTTAAAAGAAAGCCGGTTATTCAGGTAGTTCTTGTTTGCATTGTTCCTGAACTGAAGCGCCACCTGCATCCTATCTGAAATGCTTTCAGCATCAATGTTCTCATAAATGTCAAGCGGGTTCTGTCCAGGAATGAAATACGATGTCCTGTTCTCTGCTGCCTGATTTCTGTTATCGTGAATGTAATAGGCATTGACAGTCAGATCGGAATCTTCTCCGGTCTTATTGATAGTGTTTATAGAAACCGAATGAATGTTATTGTTCAAGTAGAGCCTTTCATTAACAGGAGGATTGCCCGCTTCCTGAATACCTGTCAACCTCTCTGCATCCCAGCCAATTCCCATAGAAGACTCCAGTTCCCGTGCAACATCGTCACCAATGTTATTCGTCTTATAGGTCATAATCGTCTGGAAATTCTTTCCGAAGAACATTGGAGTAACTTCTCCATTCCACAGAACCGGCTGATAACCGGCTCCAGCCTGAACCACTCCATTCCACGCTCCCTTTGCCCCGGACTTAAGAATCAGATTGATTGCAGCCCTGTCGGAAGCCACCCAGTTCTGCAGTACCTTGATAGGCTGATGATCCTCATACACCTCCACCTTCGCGATATCGCTTGCCTGAATGTTATTCGTGGCAATTCCATACTGACCACCTAGCATATCCAGTCCTTCTACATAGAACTTATTGATGGACTTGCCCTGATACTTGATCTGACCGCTCGGAGCCACTTCGATTCCCGGCAACTTCTGCAGTACATCACCGATGCTCCTGTCAGTTGAATCCTTGAAGTTTGCCACATAATAAGTGACAGTATCCTTCTTCCTCTCAATAGCATTTGCCTCGACCTTTACCTCCTTGATCTTCAGAGCTGAATACTCCACAACAAAATCCAGCCGTTCGATATTGGCAGGTACAACCTTGCTCACCTTGGCAAGATTGAATCCGGTAACAGAAACACTCACCGAATCCGCATCGCTCTTGAACTTCACCTCATATCGTCCTTCACCATCGCTGCTGCCATAGCTAAAAAGCCTCTTGCCGTCAGCACTCTGCACAAGCACATTAGCCCCGGCAACCACCTCGCCGTTCCTCTCCGATATTGCACCGGATATCGTTCTCTCGACGACGGAGTTCTGAGCGAACCCTGTCATCGAAAGTAAAATAGCCAATATGCAAATGCTGAATCTCATTATTCAAGTTCTATAGGATTGTAAGGGAATAAGAAATGACCAGAAGAAAATACCTCTCGGCCTGTAAGGTTACGTTCTTCTGATATAATCATCCTGTAACCGTCTGCACCATCGCTTGAAAGGATAGGATCATCATGAGCAAACTTCTCAGCCTTTCTGAATTGTGCTCTCGTTGTACTCTTCTCTCTTTTTGGATATCTGACTATATCCTCTTGTCTTTGTTCAATGCCGATAAGACTGAAAACATATTCTTCCTTCGAGTCCTGTGCTTTCATGATAAGACCTGGCAGGCCATTGAACTTCCAAAGTCCACAATCAACTGGAACTTCGGGAGTAAACCACACAGTCCACTCTCTTCCTGCATACCTTGTCACCGCCTTCTGACAAGCATATCCTGAGATTTCTTCCATATCTCCGGTAAGCTCCCAATTCATTTTTGGCGTTTTTTCATCATACCTGAACAACTGGTTCTTCACCTCAGGAATATGGCTGCTGTTCATTATATTTCCAGTCTTGAGATTCCTGTAGACGTATGAAGCAAATACTTCAACATATCCTTTACTGCGTTTATAGTTCTTTTCGTCAGGATGTCCATTTGGAAGTGAATATAACATATTGGTCCTCCAGTTGCATTCTCCGTATGTCCAGCACCACTCATCACCAATCAGACATATAATCTTGTCCTTATATTGCTGTCCGGTAGTAGTGTCGCATACGGCCAACAAATCATATTCGATGTGCAGTTTGCTCTCACCAATCTTCAGTGGATTTGTTATGTCACAATGACTGATTGATGGAGGGGAAAATCTATATACTCCTTCATATAATGTCTTGCCTGGTTTATTCGCTAATTCCTGAGCCGTTACGTCCCTATATTGTCCAAAACAGACAACGCTGCTGAACAAAAAAGAAATGGAAAGGATTCTGCTGATCATGTTTCTCATTATTCAAGTTCTATAGGGTTATAAGGATATAATTCTTTTCATATTATCCTATCATTTCTGAAACAAGAGCCGACTTACACGCTCTGTCGTTTTTGTTACTGTCTGAGCTTGTGCCGAATATGCGGAGCAAAGACAAAACACAGTAGCTATTATTGTTATTATTCGCTTCATGTCACTAATTATTCAACTTCTATCCCCCCTGCCATAGACAGTGTTCGGAAAAGTTTAAGCGTCTTCATAATCGTGTCTATTTGTCAAGTCAGTTGTTTTTCAGTTTGCGGTACTTTGTCAGATAATAGACGAAAAGAATGATGCTGCATAACAGAGATCCGACAGCCAGATATAAGACAAAATCTGATGAAATTCCGGACTTATCTTCAGGTGCGGGGCCTAGAATGTTTGCCAGACATACGCAAATCAATGCGATGGCAGAAAGCCCGGTTGCTTTCATTCCACCTTTAAGGTTTTTCTCTGTGAAATCTTTCATAGCTATTCCTCCTTCTTATAATTCATATTGTAGATGCTGACAACAAGCCATGCCACGGCAGTAACGATATAAATCCAAGCTCTTACGGAATGTCCATCGTCAGCAATTTCCCAGATTCCTAGAAGTAACCAGGATATGGCAAGTATTAGATGTAGCATT
>JBGVPH010000058.1:0-12972 GCA_045126915.1 Candidatus Cryptobacteroides sp. | reverse complement strand
AAAAAGATAGATTATATCGACATATATGAATCGAATCTATTGAAAAAGAGAATAAGGGGACCTAAGATATATGACGTTACAATCAATCGACGTAAAGTTGGTGACGACGCATACATGACAACTGTTTCGCCATCTCATTTTGCATATAAAACGGTTGTTGCTGACAATAATGGTTTCTGGGTTGGATATCTTGGATTAGAAATTAAAAATGGTATGATACCTACTCAGGATATGAATAGGTTGACAAAGGTATTTCATTTCGATTGGGATGGAAATCTTATCCAAACATATCGTTTTGATAATCCGGTTGAAAATTTTGGAATAGATCCAGAGACCAATAAAATGTACTGCCTTACTGGTTCGCCAGACCCTCGTATTTTAATATATGAACTTGGTGACTAGAAGTTTACTTATAGTAATTTGATATTTACATTAATTAACTTTTATGAAAAAGATTTATGTTATTGTTGCGGCAACTTTGATTGCAACCTCTATCTTCTTCGTTCAGAATAATGATTCTGAGTCTTTTGTAGAAAATAATGTGCAGGCTCTAGCTGCCACTGAAACTATTCATCCGGAGGGGTATGTTGATTGTTATATGAAGTCAGATGATGATGGAACCCCTGGCTATTATATAGTAATTCGCAAATGCTCAGATTGTAAACATGTCAGTGCAACTAGTGCATCTGGTAAAGATAAATGTATGAAATGATCAGAAATCTAATATTTGTGATTGTTGCAAGTGCATTTATCAGTTGTTCTAATGATTGCGTAAAAATAATACGAGAAGCTGAGACGACTGACACTATGAGCTTGAAACCAATCAAATTATCGAAAGAATTGTTTATGCCCACAAGATTAATTGCAACGTCTGGCAAGTTGATAGTATATCAACGTAAAGGTGATGACATGTTAATAGAGATAGATTGTTCTACTTCATATCAACAGAGAATTATAGCAAAAAAGGGGCGTGCTTCAAATGAGTTTGTTAATATTGATGTTCAAAGTTTTAAGCCAATCAAGGGTGGATTTATTTGTATGGATGCTGGTGGGAAAGTGAAAAATGTTAGTATTGATAATAGTATAACTATTAATTCAGAACAAATTCCAACTTGGGGGAATCCTCAAAATGGCATTATCGTAAATTCGTCTTTCATTTCTGTGAATGTTGTAAATGACAATTCTGAGTATATATGTTATAATAAATCTCTTGATTCGCCTGATTATTTTTCTAAATACCCTAACTGGACTGAATGCTCTGAAATTCCATTAGCATTCTTATATATGAAAAATATGGTATCACACCCTACTGAAGATAAGTTTGCTGCATTTTATGTTAATTTTAGAAAGGTGAGGATATTAAACTTAATGGGAGATTTGTTATATGATGTTGATGTGCAGGTTCCTGATGTATTTCCACCCTATTCTCAATTTTCCGAACACCGTGTTTTGGCTTATGCGTCGTATCCATGTGCTACCAATCAATACATATATTCGTTATGTTTAAATAGAAATGTAAATCCAGCAATAAATAACAATCCAGAGATTCATATATGGGATTGGTATGGCAATCTAAAGAAACGAATAACTCTGGATAAGCATATTGATATTTTCACCGTAAGTGAAGATGATAACACACTTTATGGAATGAATGTTAATTATCCGGACATCTTGTATTATCAACACCTAAGAAAGTAAATAGAAGCATAGAGAGATAGATTATTGAAGAGTCTTCATTCGGAATTTCATATCAGATGAAGTAAATCGATATCCTAAATATTAACGTCTAAATTTTAATTTATGAAAAAGGTTTATGTTATTGTTGCAGCAGCTTTGATTGCAGCCTCTATCTTCATCGTTCAGAACAATGGTTCTGAATACCTTTTTGATGCTAATGTCGAAGCATTATCTCAGAGAGAGATAATTGTAGGTCCTTTGTGTATGGTTAATAAAAATACGGCATGCACGAGTCTTGGAGAGGTGTTTTTGGATCATTATCCTGCATAATGAACACGAGGATTATGGAACTTGTTATTCCAGTCATTTTTGTAATGACTGGAATATGTTCATGCTCTAGTTTTGAGACTCAATATCTTAAATCTCTTAATATAGAATATGAATTAATTAGTGCAGTTGATTCAATATCACTTGAAACTTATGGCGCTTATGCTCCGAATAAGATCGTCCGTGTAAATGACAGTCTGATGTTAGTTTCTTTATGGAAAGGAGATCATCATTTACTTTTGCTTAATTTAAACGATAAAGAGTCTCATCAGTTATTTTATATTAAAAGAGGAAGAGGCCCTTTAGAAATAGCGCAGGGAGGAAGTCTCCATATGTCTGAAAACAGTGCGGTATATTATGATGTTACAAGTTCGACTGTTGTCAAGATGGACGTCCTGAAATCTCTTTCTATGCAAATGCCGGTTTTGGATACACTGTGTTGTTTTGCACAAAAGTTTCCAAAACCGATATATTTGCGAAGTTATAATGAAGGTTTTATTTCATGCAATCTTGCGGATGAGTCATATTGGTATTCTTTATATAACTTAAAAGGAGATCTGATTTCTAATGTTGATGCTTTGCAATATGATATTTTGAAACAAAGTAAAGACTGCAGAATTTCCATAATGGCAAGTTCTCTCTATTGTGTTAATCCATCGTCCACTAAAGTATGTGTGGCGAATGTCGTATCTTCATCAATATCATTTGCTTACATTAACGGCTCAACCTTGCAAGAATTTAAAAGGTATGAAATTTCTCCGCCAATTATAAAATCAGGCGGGAATGGTTTGTCCTATGAGAATATATCTGCATTTCAAGATATCGCTTGTAATTCGGACTATGTTTATCTTTTATATTCTGGCAATATGATGCAAAACGACATCTTGCCATCTAGTGAGTGTAATCATCTGATACAATATAGTTGGAATGGTACGCCAAGTAAACATTTTGTGCTTGATAAGAATATTTGTTCTATAAGCATCCATAATAATGAATTGTTCGGCTGTTCAGAGTATCCGGAAGCTAAAATTTATAAATTTCTTTTGTAATATCCGACGGTATGAAATCGTTATTTACAATATAAAACTATTAGTTAAAGTGGATTGTCTGAATTCTACAATTTAATGATTCGCATAATGAAAAAGTTATTGAACACATTGGTCTTTGTAAGTACTGCAATATCAATCACATCTTGTGGAAATCCATCAGGAAGCGATTTTAAGGAAGGCAAGGCTATGACAGACCCTGAAGTGAACGAGGTTGAGGTGATCACCTTGGAAAGGGCTGATTTTGCACATCAGCTAATGTCAAATGGCAAATTGAAGGCCTCAAGAAGGGCTTCCTTGGCATTCAACACAGGTGGAGTCGTGGCTGCCCTTATGGTATCCAATGGCAGTCGCATATCATCAGGAAATATTATAGCAGAACTTGATAGGGCAAGTCTGAAGCTTACGCTTGATGCGTCAAAGATTGCGTTACAGAAGGCCGAACTCGATCTATATGATGTTCTTGCCGGACAGGGTTTTGCGGCAAAAGATACGCTAAGCGTACCAGCGAACATACTTGCTATGGCAAAGATGCGCTCTGGTTATACCTCAGCGCTGAACAGTCTTCATAGAGCCGGACTTGAATACGATGGGGCCGTTCTGAAAGCACCGTTCAGTGGCAGGATAGCTGACATTAAGTTGAATGAATACGACAGGACAACATCTGATCCGTTTTGTACTGTAATTGATGACAGTACATTTGATGTGGACTTCTCTATTATGGAATCTGAGTACTCATTCATATCTAAAGGTTTACCTGTGAGAATCATTCCTTTTGCCGATCCATCCAAAGTCATCACAGGCAAAGTCACGGAGATCAATCCTACAGTGGACAAGAATGGCCAGATAGCCGTCCGTGCCTCTGTCCGTAATGACGGCGAGCTGTTAGATGGAATGAATGTCAAGGTGATCGTGGAGCGCATGATGCCCGGACAGCTTGTAGTTCCGCGAAGCGCGGTTGTCGTGCGTGATAATCTTGATGTTATGTTCACTTACACGGATGACGGTATCGCCCATTGGACATATGTGAACATCATTAAATCCAATGGTGAGTCTCATGTTGTTACAGCAAATGAGGACAGAGGGGCTGAATTAAGTGAGGGTGATGTTGTAATTGTCAAGGGCAACCTTAACCTGGCAGATGGATCAAAGGTTCAGTTAAAGAAATGACGCTATGATAAGGACGCTATTGAATAGGCCTATATCTGTAACAATGATGATGCTGGTAGTAGTTGTGCTCGGAATCGTGAGTGCAAGACTTCTGCCAGTATCACTCATTCCGGATGTAGACATTCCATACATCACCGTTCAGACCGAGTCATCTCAGATGTCTGCCCGTGAAATGGATGAAAGTGTCGTCAAGCCATTGCGTCAGCAGTTGATGCAGATAAACGGATTGGAAGATATAACATCTGAATCACGTGACGGTTCCGGCTCAATAAAGCTTTCGTTCAGTCATGGCTGCAACATGGATTATGTGTTCGTTGAAGTAAATGAGAAGATCGACAGATGCATGTCTTCACTTCCGGCCATTGATCGTCCTAAAGTTTTGAAGGCAAGTGCAACAGATATACCAGCCTTTTATATAAATCTTACTCCGGTAGAGAATACTGAAGAGGCTTTCAGTCAGATGAGCCGTTTTGCTCAAGATGTGATCAGCAAACGTCTGGAGCAGCAGGAAGAGGTTGCAATGGTAGACATCAGTGGCTGTATAGACGAGCAGATAATGATAATCCCGGACCAGAAGAAACTGAGTCAGATGGGATTGTCATATTTGCAGTTTGAAAACATCATCAATGCCTCTAATATACGCCTAGGTTCATTGACTATTCACGACGGACAGTACAGATATAACGTAAAGTTTCTTTCAAGTGTTGCGAATAGTAAGGATATAGAAAACATCTGGTTCCGCTCAGGTGATAGAGTGATGCAGATCAAGGATGTTGCAAGTGTTGAGCACCAGCCTGCTCCAAAGGTAGGACTTGTTCGTTCTGATGGTCAGAGGGCTGTATGTATGGCAGTAATCAAGCAGAGCGATGCAAGGATGTCAGATCTTCGAAGCGCCATGGAGGATCTGATGGCAAATTTCTCTGAGGATTATCCTGAAATAAACTTCACTGTAACACGAGATCAGACTCAGCTGCTGGAGTATTCAATAAATAATCTTGTGCAGAACATCATAGCAGGAATTATTCTGGCCTGCCTGGTGATCTTTCTGTTCATGAAAGATTTTCGCTCCCCTGCCTTGGTCTCTCTTACAATGCCCGTGGCATTGATATTTTCAATGGCGGTATTTTACGTTATGGGCCTTTCTATCAACATTATTTCCCTTTCCGGCCTTTTGCTCGGAGTTGGAATGATGGCCGATAATACTATTATTCTTGTTGACAATATCACCTCTCGTTGGTTAAGATGTGAACCATTAAAGGAGGCAGTCGTAGAAGGCACCCGAGAAGTGGCTGGCCCTATGTTAAGCTCAGTGCTTACTACATGTGCGGTATTCATTCCGTTGGTTTTCGTAAGTGGTATAGCCGGTGAGTTGTTCTACGACCAGGCCATGGCTGTGACTATTATCTTGTTGACTTCATATATTGTCACTTTGACAGTCATACCTGTCTATTATTATTGGTGGTATCGAAAGTTGCCATCTTTCAGAGCCAATCCATTGCTTGAGCGCATTTCATTTGAAGAGCCTCTGCGTAAATGGGACGAAATGATTATGTCCTGGTTTATTGATCATAGAGCGGTAGCATGGGGTATTCTGATTGTCTCAATCATCGGAAGCGCTCTATGCTTTACAATGATGACTAAGGAACGACTGCCAGAGATGTCATATACTGAGGCTGTCATTGTGATTGATTGGAATGAGCAGATAAGCATCGAGGAAAATGAACGAAGAGTATCCCAACTTGAAGAATTGGTGGCTGAAAAGAGTCTGCAGACAACATCAATGGTTGGTATGCAACGCTTTATCCTGGGCCATAGTGGTGAACTTGGTACCGCAGAGACATCAATATACTTCAACTGCAATGATGTAGAAGCCTTGAACGACGTAAAGTCTTCTCTTGCAACGTGTGTAGCAGAACGCTATCCTTCCGCAGTATCTAGATTTGAGGTCTCTGGAAACATATTCGACGCTGTATTTGCTGATAGTGAAGCATCGCTGATCGCACGCATCAGACCTGCTTCCTTGCCTTATCTGGATATTGATGGTTTGAGATCTTTATTAAGCAAATTGCGTCAGCATTTGCCGGAAGTAAATATCGAAGATATTCCTGTTAAGACAGATGCACTCTTTGTCGCAGATCCGCAGATTATGAGTCTATATGACATCTCTTATTCAGAATTAGCTTCTGTTTTGAAGAATTCTTTGAATGAAAATCGCTTATTCTCTATCGTACAAGGATCAAGAACTGTTCCTGTACTGATGGGAGACAATGCGGGAAGTCTGGCAGAAATTCTATCAGAGAAGTTTATTGTTAAAGAAAATTACAGAATACCTGTTTCCTCATTGATGCGCCAGACATATATTGAGGATTTCAAGACAGTAGTCTCTGGAGCTGAGGGCAACTATTATCCGGTTTCATTAGATGATTCGTCATCGGATATAAAGTCATTAATGGCTTCTGTTGATAAAGTTCTTCAGAATGACAGTTGCTATGAGGTAAGTTATGGCGGTTCCTGGTTCTCAAACAGGAAGATGGTTTTGGAATTGCTGCTTGTCCTGCTGATAGCAGTACTGCTTCTATACTTGATTCTTGCTTCCCAATTCGAGTCTTTGGTACAGCCATTCATCATTCTTTCTGAGATTGTCGTGGATGTCTTCGCATCCTTATTGGTGCTCTGGATTATGGGATTGAGTATAAATCTGATGTCTATGATAGGCCTTGTGGTCATCAGTGGAATTGTGATCAATGATTCGATATTGAAGATTGATACCATAAACAGAATGAGGAAAGAAGGCACGCCACTCAGACAGGCCGTGACAGAAGCCAGCAGTCGTAGGATGAAGGCGATAATAATGACCTCCCTTACAACAATCTTGGCCGTATGTCCATTCTTGAGCAGAGGTAATATGGGAGATGACCTTCAATATCCGATGTCAATTGTGATAATAATTGGTATGACCGTGGGAACTCTTGTGAGTCTTTTTGTCCTTCCTGCTCTGTATTATTCAATTTATAGAAAGAATGAGTAGAGGTCCATCATCATTTTCGGTGTTGCTTGTAATGGTTGTGCTGTCTGTAATCGGCATAGCCTCGCTTCCAATGCTCAACATTCAATATAAACCATCCTCTGCAAGCCGTTCCATTACCGTCTCGTTCTCCTATCCTGGAGCATCACCGGAAATTGTCGAAGCAGAAGTGACATCGAAGTTGGAAGGTGTACTTTCCTGTGCTGCCGGTGCCGAGGAGGTCTCTTCTGATTCGTATGTCGGGCGAGGTAAGGTAAAGGTCAAGTTCAGGAAAGGCGTAGATATGGCTGCTGCCAGACTGGAACTTGCATCTTCAATAAGAAATCTTTATTCAGATTTACCTCATGGGGTTACATATCCGACAATCTCACACAATGCTCAAGGACAGAAATCATCCACGGCTGTTTCTTACCTTATAAAAGGTAGTTTACCTTCGCAAGAAATTGAGAAGTATGCACGAGAACATATCATGCCTGAGATTTCAGCTATCAAAGGCGTAGATAACGTTTCTTTGCACGGTGCTACTCCATATCATTGGGTCATCACTTTTGATGCAGCAAAAGCTGCATCATCCGGTGTTACACCGTCTGAAATTGCATCAGCATTCAGAAATGCATATTCTGAGACTCTGATAGGAATGATAGAGTCGGAAGGAGAAACTCTTGCAGTAAGATTATCTTCATCGGACAGTGATTTTGGCAGCATCCCAGTCAAGAATTCAGAAGGTATGATCATTTACCTGAGGGATATTGCTGACTGGAAATATCAGGAGTCATTGCCGTCTTCATATTATCGAGTAAATGGATTAAATACTATTACTCTCTCTGTCGGTGTGTCTGGTGACGTAAATCTTCTGACAGTAACAAAAGAGGTGCGGAAGAGGATGTTGACTCTTCAGCAAAGCTTCCCACAAGAAATAACAACCAGTATAGCATATGATTCTTCCGAGTATGTGTCAGGAGAACTGGATAAGATTTATCTACGCACCGGTCTGTGTGTGCTGATTCTTCTGTTGTTTGTCTTTATTGTCAATCGATCATGGAGATACCTGCTGATTATAGTCCTGACACTTACTGTAAACTTATTGATAGCTCTTGCAATCTATGCTTTTGCAGGAATCAGTATCCACATATACACACTTGCAGGAATAACCGTTTCACTTGGAATCGTGATTGATACATCTATCGTTATGATAGATCACTATGCCCGATTCTTTAACAAAAAGGCTTTCCCGTCTCTGATAGCCGCTGTCGGCACAACTATAGCAGCCCTTCTGATTGTCTTATTATTACCAGATAGCGAAAAGGCTAATCTCAAGGACTTTATCTGGGTCATAGCACTCAATCTGATGGTATCTCTGATTGTTTCATGGTTATTTATACCAGCCCTAATGGATTATTTACCGGTAAAAACAATCGTTGATTCTTCTTCATATAGAAAACGCAGGCGTCAGGCTAAGAGGGCGAAATGGTATGGTAAGTATATCTCATGGGGATTGAAGCATCGTTGGGTTTACATTATTCTATTCATTATTGCTTTTGGTATTCCATTGTGCATTCTGCCTTCATCTGGTCAGTTAGAAAAGAAATCAGATCTGAATCTTTGGCAGAAGAGTGTTCAAAAGATTGTCTCATGGCATCCATACGAAAACAACAGGCAGACAATAGACAAGATTGCAGGTTCTTCATTCGGAGCTTTTTATCGTGCGATGAATCGTTCAAATTTTTATAGAGAACCACAGCAGAGCATTCTGTATATTAATGCAGGAATGCTGGAAGGCTGTACAGTTCATCAGCTCAATGAGGTAGTCAAATCAATGGAGAATTATCTGGCAGGATTTGATGAAATCAAGGTATTCACAACCAATGTATCTTCATATTCGAATGCCTCAATCACTGTTGAGTTCAAACCGGAGTATGAAAACACATACTTTCCTGCGCACTTGAAGTCTCTGGTAACCAGTATGGCAATCAATTTCGGTGGAGCCAACTGGTCTATCTATGGAATTGACGATAATGGCTTTAACAATAATATCGTAACCAACTACAAATCAAACCAGATTACTCTGAGCGGTTATAATTATCAAGAGTTGCGGCAATATGCTGATTATCTTGCTGACTACCTCTCAAAGAACAGGAGGGTATCCGGTGCTGAAGTTTGGGGAAATGGGCGTGATGGACGACCAAAGACAGAATTCAATATGGCTTATGACTTTGAAAGAATGGCCATCTTGAATGTGAACCCATATGAGTACTATTCTTCATTAGCATCTCAACTATATAATCATCAAATCACATCGATTAGCACTGATGGAGAGTTGACAGATGTTGTTTTAATATCTTCAGAGCATGAGAAATATGACTATTGGCATGTGCTGAATACTCCTATCAAAGTCGGTGAATCATCGGTTCCATTGGGAGATATTGGTAGCATCGAGAAGAAACTCTCCGGTATAAGCATCAGCAAATACCTACAATCATATGAAGTGAATGTCTGCTTTGATTTTATTGGAAGCTATGAATTGTCAAAGAAGGTTATTGGCAATGCCATTAATCACATGAATGATGAGGTTCTTCCAATTGGTTATAAGGCCTATGATCCGTATTCAGGGTGGTGGGAGCAGAATAAGGAAAAGTATACCTGGCTGATATTTTTGATTATCGCTGTAATCTTTATAATGCTTTCTATAACATTTGAGTCATTGAGATTGCCTTTCGCTGTAATCTTCATGATACCGATATCATTTATTGGTCTGTTCCTGACCTTCGGATTATCTGACCTGTCGTTCGATCAAGGAGGATTCGCAGCCTTTGTGATGTTATGCGGTATCGTCGTAAACGCAGGTATCTATCTAGTGTTGACATTTAAAGATATCATCGAGTCTGGTTCATATCATAAGCGCAATCAGATTGACTCTTATATAAAAGCCTTTGGTCGTAAGATCAACCCTATTTTACTGACGGTTATATCAACGGTTTTAGGCCTGATCCCATTCTTGACAGACGGTCCAAAAGAAGTTTTCTGGTTTGACTTCGCTGTAGGAACTATCGGAGGAATGGTCTTCTCCCTGATTGCTGTCATTTTAGTTTTACCTGTGTTTGTCTTAAGAAGGAAATAGCTTGTTATGATAAACGGATTAAAGAAATGGATAAGGATTTTAGTAGGTGCACTCTATATCTTGAGCGGCTTACTAAAATTAATGGACCCAGTTGGGACAGGACTGATTGTGGAAGCATATTTCCGCTTCATGCATTTGTATGATTGTATGGGTATTGCGAAGGGACTTGGTGTATTTATAGGAGCATTCGAGACGATTATTGGTATAGCTGCAGTATTATGTCTGTGGCCTAAGTGTATGCGAATTGTTTTTCTGTTCGTACAAGCAGCCTTTACATTAATATCACTTGCTCTCGTAATCTGGAATCCGCAGATGCATTGCGGATGTTTCGGAGAAGCTATTCATTTGACTCATTGGCAGACTTTGATCAAGAACATTGTTTTGATGGGAATGCTTTGGTTTGCTTATGTTCCATTATTGCAGTTGCCGAATGCCAAGATGTGGCAATATATTGCCTTCGCATCTTCTGTTGCTCTTATGGCTGGCTTTGCAGTTTACTCGTGGTATTTTATCCCTGTAATCGACTTCACTGATTATAAGAAAGGAACCGAGATAGTCAGTCAGAGTGAATATTGGATACTTTCTGAAGAGGAAAAAGAGAATCGCGCTGTTCTTCCTATGCTGGGTATTGGTGATAAAACAGATCCTGATATTACAAAGGGGAAATGGGCGATAATATCTATATACGATATTTCTGATTCTACAGTAGATTTGAAAAAAGTTTCTAAAGATATATATGCGTTACAAGATATGGGTTACAATGTGGTCCTTCTCATATCTTCAACTGAGAGCAAGATGAAAAGCCTGGATTTCACATCTAAATACAACGACTCAATATACCTTACAGACAAAACCACAGCCATATCCCTTAATCGTAAAAATGGAGGAATTACCTTCCTGGAGAATGGAGTTATTATCAAAAAGGCTATAAGAGTAACGGAAGAAGCCCCCTAAAATATTGTCGAATAATTTGCTTTTATAAGACTTATACCGCCGGCGGGATTAATAAACTTTAATTGAGCATTATGAGCAAAGAAGATTATTTAATCCTAATGAGAGGTCGGGCTGTGTGCATGGTATTGTATACAGCCATTGGCCTTTTAAGTGAGATGGGACTACATGTTTCGTCTGTGGAGTCTGCCAGACAGGAGTGTCTGCCAGAACTCTTCTACATTATCACGCGAGTCGCTTCGTTCTCCTGTGGGAAGGATAAGTGGACTGGGGTGTATGACTTTTTAGTGGAGATAGGGATTTCAATTCCTGAGAATTTCCATCTGGAAATGAGTTATGTGGATTCGATGCTGGATGTTGTTCCAGGCGAGGAGATGTGTAACTGATTTCAAAAACATTCTTACCTTTGCGACAAACATAGGTGAGAAATAACATTTTCATAGTTAGCATTTGCTATTTATTCGGTCAACCTGAAACCTGAGAAATTTCAACAAATTGTATCCGAATAAGTTCAGTAAATGGGCAATCTCAGGGCCGTGGGTTGAAATAAGCGAAGTCCACGCTTTCATTTCTTCTTATTCCAAGTTTGGTGCCGACGGCATTGCTCCTTCTTTTACGCTGTATAAAATATCACTTCCACATTAGAATTGTCACAACTATTTGCAAAACTTGTGACGGATCGAGATAAATAAAAATGTCTGTATTATATGTAAGCATCCGACGAAGTACATATTGACCAATTAGCCGCCATTACTGAGGTAGTACCCGGTAGTGGCGGCTAGTAGCTGGTAGTGGCTGGTTATTACCTGCCAT
Source organism: Candidatus Cryptobacteroides sp. (assembly GCA_045126915.1). Lineage (GTDB taxonomy): Bacteria > Bacteroidota > Bacteroidia > Bacteroidales > UBA932 > Cryptobacteroides. The sequence goes on along the minus strand of JBGVPH010000058.1, from coordinate 845 downwards.
CAGCGGGTAGTACCTGCCAGTTGCAAGGTAGTAGCTGGTCAACGTTCTTTTCTGTAGGGATTCTTCTGAGTGTGTCCTCCAGCCACGATCGGACATCAACACCATGTGCCTTACAGCTGCTGAAGAGTGAGTATACGATGGCTGCTCTGACCGCTGCATCGTGGTTGCCGCAGAAGAGGTAGTTCTTTCTTCCGATGGCGAGAGGGCGGATTGCATTCTCCACACCGTTGTTGTCTATGTTGTATCTGCCATCAAGGACATAGCGGCTTAGACGTGGAAGAAGAGTATAGGTATAGACCAGAGCTCTGCCCATTCTGGATTTTGGAGTGAAGCATCCGGACACGGAGTTCATCCAGTTCTCGAACTCCTGGATTATCTTGTAGGACTCCTCCTGACGGCGTTTCCGGATTGCGTCATGATCAAGACCTGCTTCCTGCATCTCCTTCTCGATACCGTATAGCTTGCCGATATATACAAGGGCTTCGCTTGCGTGCTTCTTGTCTTCATCAAGAGCTTCCACGAACTTGCGCCTGGCGTGGGCCCAGCACCCGATCATTCGCTTGCCTGGTGCGCCTTCATATGCTTCATAGACCTCGTAGCCGTCTGTCTGGATGGTTCCACGATATGCTCCGATAAGTTTCCTTGCGGTGTCGCCGCCACGAGAGCCCATGTCATAGTGGAAGTACACGTCACCGCACACGGCATCCCTTACCGCCCAGATGTATCCCTTGACGGCACGATGCTTCTCGTTGTCGATGACCGGCAACGTACTCTCATCTACCTGTATGTAGTCTGAAGACATGATCCTTTCGCGGAGCCTGTCATACAGCGGCCGCAGTTTCGAG
>JBGVPH010000057.1:0-7136 GCA_045126915.1 Candidatus Cryptobacteroides sp. | reverse complement strand
GGGCACATCACACTGAAATAACATTTTCTAAATAACACTATAAATTTAAAGACAGTCATGGAAGAACTTATCGCAAAAATGAATGAGACTATGGCCGCAATTCAGGCTGATCTCAACAAAGTTGGAAATAAAGCCGCACAGGCCAGAGTTAGAAAACTTACTCTCGAGTTCGAAAAATTAGGCAAATGTTATCGCCGCGAAACTTGTAAGAAGTAAAGAGCTTACAAACGAAGAAATCGACGTCACTACTAGATAGATGACGTCGATTTTTTTCATACATTATTCGGTATCTCTTATGAGTAATATTTTAGCTTAATACGGATAAATGACGAGTTTTTCGTTTTTCTAATACGGATGATTAACAATATTAATTAATAATAACCGACTGGAACGCCCTATTTACGACAGATCGTTAGGTTTCTTGTAAGAAGATTTAACAATGACTTTGGACACATTCTCTTTTGTCAAGTCATTTGATTTCTGGTTAGCCATTGCTTCCCTGTATTGCTCGCCAAGTCTGAGTTCTGCCCGCAGTGCATCAATTTCTGCCTGCATTGATTCGAACTTGACGTCCCGTTTTACAAGTTTGAGATTTATCTCCTTAAGATTTGCTATCTCTTCCTGCGCTCTTTTCAACTCCTCCTGTAAAGCTACATCTGGAGACTCCTTAAGGTATTCTACGAAGTTTGCTAAAAGGTGCCCGTTATTATAGTATGTCGCCAGCGAGATAGAACGTACCGCGTTGGCCTTCTTATGGGTGCGTGAAGCTACATTCTTTACAGATATAGTGTTGGCTTCTAATATGGCCTTCATTTCGACCACGGTGTCATATACTTGCAGAAGATCCGCCATCTGCCTCTTGGACACAGAGTCAAGACTTAAGCTGCGACTGACAATGTAGTCTGTAATTACTCTTTCCTTTTCTTCCATTGTTTAATTTCCTCCTTTATTGAATCCAGGTTCTTTATTATCTCATCCAGCTGTGGATGTTCCGACATAATGAACTCAACGCCTTTCAGCTTCATCTCTTTCTCTAGCTGCTCGAGCTCAGGTTCTAGACGCATTTTGATCTGATTATGTATCCTTTTAAGTTCATGTTGAGCTGCATTTATATGATTACCCCTTACGTTAGCCTCATAAGACTGAATCAGCGCTTTGAATGATGCATAGGAGACATCCAGCATATAAAAGAAGTGAAGGATGTTTTTACAGTAACCATACGCGCAGAGCATCTTGTCTGAAACATCATCAGTTGCGCAAGTAGTCGGGGCAAGTTTTACGCAAACTCCTACGAGTTTTGCCCTTATTATATACCTCTCACCGATCACGGCAACCATATCTTCAATGTTTTTATAGACATCGTAATTCGTCCTGGCAAGTATGGATTTCATATCCTTCTTGATTGCCTTACCATTCACTCCAAGAGGCTCATAGTCGTTACCTATTATGTTTCTTAGGAATGTCTCTGCTGTCTTGAGCTCCTTTTTATGAGTTTCATCCTCCTTACGGTAGTAATAGGCAGCCATATCACACGACATATGTCCCATATTAATTTCGATGAAAGGCAAATCCACGCCATGAGAATAGAAATAACTGCAAAGATGCACACGATATTGAGTAATGGTAGGAACACTTATTTGCATTACCATTTTATCCTTACCTTTTTTTCTGAAATCCTTGTAGTTGTAAGCATTTCTTTTAGAAATTCCTTCCCAATCTTTAACGGCATCTTCAAGGAGGTATTTCGTAAAGAAGGTATCTACCATGAAAGTGGCAGTAGCTGGGCATATCGGAGTTTCAAGCATACCTCCGGAGTGAGTTTGGAAACAGAATAGATATTCAGACTGATTCGTAAATTTATTGCTCTTCTTTAGTGTTACCAGAGTCTTGAATGCCTCTACTGCCAGTTCAGGACAAAAGGTTGTCTGATAGTATTCATGATTGTTCGTCTTGCTCTTCTTGGAACAAGAGTAATATATAAAGTACGCTTCGCTCGCTCCTTGATTTACTTTTTCACTATATAGAGCATCACGTTTGATGGAAGCTAATTCCGATGTCCTCAATCCTGTCCACATTGATAGCAGGATATAGCCTGCAGCCATTCTCATGTTATATTCTGCGTCATTATTCCTGAGGACATCAAGGGCTGCTCTTTGTATCTTTCGGGCATATTCCTCCGGAATATTAGGTGTCTTCCTGTAACCAACGGCTTGTCGGTCTTTAACTCTAGCATCCTTCACCTGCCGGTTTAACTCCTTGAAGTCAATCCTTAATTTCCGTTCTTCTTTAACAGCTATGAATGTGTACAAGTGATATAATGAAAATAATGGCTTTGCTCTCTGTTTACAGCTGGTCCATTGATCCAAGACATGATTGATTTCCCTATTTGTAACTGAGTATGGATCCTTACTAGGATAACACCCTTTCATAATAGAAAAGAATGTGGTCAATCTGCAGAGTTCACCTTCTACTGTCTCAAGTTGAACCCCGGAGATAAGGCGATGGGCTGAATATAACTTGACGCTATTTCTAATAACTTCTGGAAATCCTTCAAATCTCAGCCTAATTCTGCTCTTGTTATATGAAACAAAATACAGATTGAAATCCCAGATGTTATCGTCAAAGGATATTTTAGGCTTATCAATAGATACGCCTAATGACGAATGCATGGCGTTCAAATTGTCCTCATCGAGACTTACCTGTTTCTGTATAGGCAAAAGCAAAGGCAAATCTGAAATATAGTCGCGTAGTGGCCCTATCATCGAAGGGGACCTCTTAATTGAACTATCTCTTAACTCTCTCATCTTCTGATACTTTATGTTTGTTTATAATGTTCAAGCATCTGGCATATGCGGCACGAATGTCTATCATACCTTCTTTCTCGTGCTGTATGTCACAGTTCACAATCTTTTCATCAAGGTCTGTTATGATTCTTTGAATGGCCGGAACACTCTCTTCCGTCAAAATCAAATGCTTGCAACCTAGGCAAGAGACCATACCTATACATTCTTTGGATGCGCAAAAGCCAATGCCATCTGGTGTCATCCTTTCGGTGCTCAACTTTTCGTCAACAGTCTTTCTATATGCGTTTTCCATAGATGCTAGCTCCTCCTCTGAACCTAAAGAATATCCAAATGAGGAGTTCATAAGCACCATAGACCGATCAACATAATGAGCGAGTGTTGTCCTTTTGGATTTATGATAGGAAGTGGTTTTTAGAAAATAATCTCGATCTGGTCTCTTAGAACTCTCCATATATGCAAAGGTCATGTACGTATTCCTGAAATTGCCTGATGTGTATTCAGGGATTCCAAGCTTTTTGCATACGTTACATATCGTGGCATGAAATACATTGTCGTTAAGGGGTCTTACTCCGTAGTTCGGGCTTATATAGAGGAATAGGTTGTTCTTCCATGACTCAACACTACACTTGCTCAATAATGGTTCTGTCTGTAAAAGAGTCTGTCGTATCAGGCGATAAGTGGAAAGAGGGATAGTTCTATCCTCATACTCTCCATTGGACGTCTTTGATTTCATTCGGATTATGTGGACATCTTCTTTGCCTGTTTCAATCAGACAATCCCGGTCTAGAGAACATATGTTCATTACGCGGAAGGGAGTCTGTAGAATAAGGTTAAGGACAACGAAACAAAGTTCATATTTTGGAGACTGACTGCGATTGTCCATGAGATATTTGGCAATCATTTCGATGTGTTCTTTTGGCACAGAAGTGTTGTCAGGTAGTTTTCGGCGTGAGGGTAGACTCTTGAAATACACTAGCGCCAATGGATCCAGTGTCATCTCTTCCGAATCTTCCGCCCAAACAAAAAACTGCTTTACTTGATGAAGTAACCTACTTTTCCCTTTGTCCGGATGACTCTTCCGAAGAATGAAGGTCCTGATTTGATCTGCCTCAAACTCTGTAAGATGTCTTACGTCATTATTGGTGCTTCCAGGCACGCACTTAAGAGAAAACAATAGTTTAAGCGCATCAATCAGTATCCTGTTGTCAATATGATGTCCCTCAATACCGTTATTGTTGAACAGGAATCTTACATATAGTTCTCTATAAAAACGATTAGGAATACTAGTTGAATCTACCTTATAGTAGATCATGTCTTTTGGAATCAAGCCAGAAAGAATGTCATTGTCAGTGAAGCTGACTACAAGCTTTGTAATATCTTTTGAGTAGTCTAGATGGGAGTATGTCACAAAGTCAAATCCGTCGACGAACATTCGACTAAATATACGACTCTTTATCAAGCCTTTTGTAATTCGCCTGGACGATTTAAAGAAAGGAAAATTCGGGTTGCTTTCAATGAGATAAGCATAAAACCTTCTGATTGCTTCGACAGCATCTTTCTGTGTAGACAGGTCACGAGAGTGTTTCACTTTTATGTACTCTAGTTGCTGAAAAAGAATATCCTCATCGAAGTCCTTATGAGATGTAATTCTGAAAACCTGCTCACGTAGACTCCTTTCAAACATTTCCTTGCATAGCAGAAACCGATTCTTATGAGTTCTATTAGGCAATGTTTTCTCATATTCGGATAGTATTGTCCTAACAGGGAGGATGCTATAGTCTGTCTTGTTTAAATAGCTGGTTCCCATTCCATGCATTCGTCGCTTTATCTCCCATTGATGTTTGTCAAGCGAACCTTCAATTATCATTTCCGTAAACTTATCCTTATTTATTATTTCGGGAGTCAGTAGCGTAGAATCCGACATTATTTGATTATCGGGATAGGTGACATATAACCAACGATAAAACAAAGACATGAGTGAACCCATGCTGACAGGGCGTCTTAAATAATGGCCCCAAAATAAGTTAAGATCCTTATAGTAAGCAATCTGCTTTTGAATGACGCTTGTTGTAATACATTTATAGTTAGAAAACTCCATCGGAAGGGAAGTCTCAAAGTTAGCAAAGAAAGCAGATACGACATCTCTGTTGAAGACACCGACCGGAGCCGAATTACCAAAGTGGAAAAGTAATCTACGCAATTCGCTATTATGTACTAGAATGGGGAATGAATATCTAATTCCCACATGATATGAAAAGCAAATACCATATAAGTCTCTTCTTTCTGGATTAAAAATATCTGTGTAAACTTTACCTTTGAATGTTCTAAAATGAGGCATGAGTATCCGAAGGGCATCTATATCCTCGTGATTGTATAAGCCCTGATCAAATAATATCATCAACAGATGTAAAGGGAATCGCCTTATCTTCGATACCTTATGGCATAAATCGGATTTCTGAACGCGAACTGCTATCTCATACCATGACAACTCATCATGTCTTGCATCGCATAATGCACGCGCAAACATTCTTGCAGGTACCCTGTTACCTTCTTTAGCATAGTATTCAAGACCATATGCGCTCACCATAGCCTGGCAGACAAGGTCATGAGTTATCGGATCTTCAAACTTTACATTTTTAATTACTTCACTCGCTAACATACTTTTCAAAACTCACTTTTAAGTAATCCATTGATTCATAGATGCTCCTCTGTAGATCTTCTTTCATCTTCACTTCTTCATCTGGGGTAAGGTTGTAGTATTTCATCGTGGAACGTATAGACCGATGACGCATAAGCTTCTGGAGATCTTGAGGAGCTAAGACCGGCTGCATGAAATGGGCATGCAACATGGCAAACCCGTGGCGAAATCTGTGAGAAAGATTACCTTCTCTGTGCCCTTGTATAATAGGGATTCCTGCCTCTTTGAAGTATTTCTTTAGAGTATAATCCCATGTCTGACCAGTTAATCTTCTGCCTTTGTTGTTAAGGAATATATAGTGGTTCTCATCAAGGCCGGTTCTCGTTCCGAAATCCTTCTCCACTATATCCGCGACCGCGTCCCTATAATTTTCATAGTGATTTAGGATTGCGTTCTCACTGCTCAATTCCACATATTCCAGTAGCTGATGGTAGAATTCATCATTCTCTACAAGACAGATTCTACTGTAAGGGTCCTTTTTATACTGACTGATATAGTCAGCATCATTATATATCAGGGTTGTCTCTGCAGCTAGCCTGTTCTTCGCCTTTTGGTCGTCCCTGTCAGAAGCTCGGTTTCGAAGAATAATGACAGGTATGTCCCTCCCATCGCAATATATAGTCTTGAGATCCTCGACTGTGATTCCTAAGCACTCACCTCGGCGCAGACCATGGCAATACATCAGATACATCATGAAAAGAGCGGTGCTGTCATCGTGGCGTCTTGCGATTTCCCATAATTTTGCGAATTCCTTTGGACTGATAAATGCCGGCAGGAAGTCCTCTTTATGTGGGTTGACGGAATAGTTACTTTCATATCTCATAACCTCCTGGGACATCGTAAAATCTCCCTGTGCATAGGTGTTAACTGTAACAGACCGCACTCTAGATAAACTCTTGCATGATATATCCATGAAATCAAGATACTGTCTGTAATATGAAAGATATGCGTTTACTGTGGCATTTGTCCTCTGGGTTATCAAATGGTATTCATGCGTTCCAGGCAATATACCTTTAAGAAATCTCTTGAGCCCATCTCTTACATTTCGATTGATTTCAGTCAAGCGTTTATTGACATATGACAGATATACATATAACAACCTAAGTGCATGAGCGATCTTTCTTCTGCTTGATAAAGGGCGACCCTTTAATTCTATGTTTATGTATCTGAATACATCTGAAACTGGCTCCCATTGATCGTTGTATAAGATAAAGTAACGCTCGTCGGATTCACAATCTACTTCAATCAGTGGAAACACAATATCTCGATAATGGCACTCTTTGCCATCATCATCAATCATATGAACCCGATACTTTGATTGATTCGCTAACTTATATTCCTCTAATGCAATCATCAGTAATTTCCCAATTATATAAAGTATTATCTCAATAGTATTAAACTATTTCTAAACAAAGGTAAGGTTAATTTTGAAATTTGAAAGAGGTTGGATTGAGAAAAACATAAATAAAATTGAAAAATAGCTTAAGCCTTATTAAAATTTGTTTAATTTTGTGGCAGCAAGGCAATACAATGGATAATCTTACTTTTCTGACAGACTTTATGGCCAAGACCGGCCAGAATAAAGCTGATATAGCAAGACGCGTTGGGGTTACCAGCGCGGCTGTCTCTGATTG
>JBGVPH010000056.1:0-4415 GCA_045126915.1 Candidatus Cryptobacteroides sp. | reverse complement strand
AAAAAGTCTTTCAAATCTTCCGCGGGCGGGCAGAAGCGAGACTGTGTGATTTATTCCGTTCCGCATCCGCTCCTCTCCATAAATCCCACAGACTCGCCATCGTCCGCATCAAGGTCGTAGGGGCAGATGTGCTTAGTGACTGCCGTGCCAGAGCCGGAAAGACCCTTATCTCCCGCTCGAACCTCAGTGCGTCCGGCTCCTGCCGCGCCCTCACGGGCTTGCCCCCTATGGCATTTGCCGTCAGTTTCCGCATCCGCTTCGCGGACGCGAAAACCGCCGTCAAACACCATAGGCCAGAGAGAGCTGACGGACGCTTCCGCGTCGGTGCAAAACTCGCCGTCGTGCCCCGCCCGAATGAAGCAATGGTGTATAATATCTATGGTAGTGAATCAGCAGCTGTGATCCTGGTCTGCTTCCTATGTGCTTAAGACTTATTTTAGGTATTAGGTCCTAAATTCTTACCTTGAGTGCCTGGCTAATTTCCTTGGATCTGTGTCCGCTGTCGGCATCGATGAGGAAGTGTTTGAGGTGTACCTGGCACTCGTTGAGGTCTAATCCGGAGACTGTGCGGTAGTCGTGGATGATGAAGCTGACGTGGTTGTCGTCAGTACTGGTGCCAATGTAGTTCCTGAATCTTCCTCGATGACTTTTGAATCCTGGTAGAGTTAGCTGGATTTTGGCGACTGGATTCTGAAGTATCTTGAAACCAACAACAATTAGCTAAGATTTTCCATAGGGAAACGACATCAATATATTATATTTGTAAACGTGAATTATAAAGATTGAATTATGACAAAGACATCTATTATGACAGTTCAGGGAATAGATATCGCCCTGACAACGATCAATGACGAAGACTATATCTCATTGACCGACATCATCAAAGCAAAGGATGGAGATTTCTTCATATCCGATTGGCTAAGAAATAGAAACACCCTCGAATACCTTGGTGCTTGGGAGTCTATGTTCAACCCTGATTTTAATTATGGCGAATTCGCCATAATTAAAAGTAAAGCCGGACTTAATAACTTCAAAATCAGCATCAAGGAGTGGCACGAAAAGACTAACGCAATAGGTATAGTAGCACGTGCAGGCAGATATGGAGGCACCTATGCCCATAAAGACATTGCATTCAACTTCTGCATGTGGATAAGCCCGGTATTCCAATTATACGTAGTCCGTGAGTACCAGCGCCTCGTAGAACTCGAACGCAGCGAACTCGCCCTATCCTGGAATGTAAAACGTCTCTTATCAAAAGCGAACTACCATATCCATACTGATGCCATCAAGAACGTGATCCTTCCTAAACTCAACATCAGCCAGATGAAACAGGGTCTCGTTTATGCAAGCGAAGCTGATCTTCTGAACATGGTCCTCTTCGGCTGTACAGCCAAGCAATGGCAGGAAGCAAACCCGGAACTTGCCAAGACAATGAACATCCGAGACACAGCCACAATCAATCAGTTGATAGTTCTCTCAAATATAGAATCCCTGAATGCTGAGCTTATCAAGCAAGGTATATCGAAAGAAGATAGATTTGCAATTCTGCGTCGCACTGCAGAAGAGCAGCTGGCCGTTCTGATATCCAGAAATGCAGAACAGAACTTTGCAAAGCTCGCATCAGAAGATCCAAAACTCATAAAATAGTTCTCTTTATAATTCACACTCAAGAAACTATTTCTCGCGGTAATTCCATCACGGAGTTACCGCTTTTTCATTACCTTTGCCCAGTCATCCTCGGCTTGACCGGGGATCTCACTCGGAATCGAAGAGCTGTCCCCGACAGCACCATGAAAATCCTAATCGACAACGGCCACGGCATCCAGACCAAAGGCAAACGCTCCCCAGACGGCACCCTCCTCGAATACGCCTACACCCGAGAACTCGCAAGGCAAATCGTCACAACCCTCAAAGCCCGAGGCTACGACTCCGAACTCCTGGTACCTGAAGACGACGACATCCCTCTATCTGAAAGAGTAAGGCGTGTAAATGAAATCTGCCTCACATACGAACCGTCATGGCCGGCCCCGACCGGCCATCCCAACGTCATCCTCATCTCCCTCCACGTCAACGCCGCCGATGATGGAACACAATGGCTGAACGCCACAGGCTGGTCGTGCTACACATGTAAAGGACAGACACAATCCGACACCCTCGCAAACTGCCTCTACGAAGCTGCAATAAAAAACCTCCCAGGCAAGCGCATCAGAACTGACTATTCTGACAACGACCCTGACTGGGAAGAAAACTTCTATATCCTCAGAAAATCACACTGTACAGCTGTACTTACCGAGAACTTTTTCATGGATAACAAATCCGATCTTGAGTACCTGCAGAGCCGAGCTGGTAAGCAAGCTGTCATCGACACTCACGTAGAAGGTATCATCGAATACCTTTCGTCATCTGCTCATAAAGCTTAAACAACTCAGCAACAATATCAGCCTCAGTCATATTCTTCCAGTTGAATCCGTACGCCTCCATCACAGCTTTGTTGTTCTCCTGGTGAGCACGGCGAAGTTCTACAGGCATATTGGTCTCATCATAAAGATCTGCAAGAGAATCTCCTTGAAGTCATCCTCAAAAGGATATTCATCATCATATCTGTCATCATCGTAGTTGTCCTCGTCGTCATACTCATACGAGAACTTGCAGATATTCTTCTTTACTGATTTGCACCAGTTGATTGTCTTCCTTGCAATCTTCTTTTCTGATATGCTCATAGTATTGGGTGTTTCAGGTTGTTTGTCAAAATGTGTTCTTTTGAAATTCAATGTGATAAGTCCAGCCATCTACTCTATCTCTGCAGAACTCATTGCTAAATTACTAAATTGTCTGCACCTAAACAAAAACCTCCCGACAGAATATTGTCGAGAGCATAAGAATCGTTTGCATATAGCACTCTATCGTAAGCATTCCGTGAAACACGTATAGACTTCCTGAGATAAATACGTATAAAGAAAAACAGGGGTGCACTGTAATGGTGCATCCCTGTTCTGTAGATATTTAATCTGCAAGATTACTTTGCTGATTACTCCATTACCAAGCTAACGTTGATTGACTGAACAGCGTTGTTGATTTCATTGTAGATAGCATTTACAGCTTCAGCGTTATTAATATCAAACTGCTCGTCCATAGACGCCATCAACTTAGCCTGCATATTAGTATGGAAGTTTACAAATGCAGTCTTATTCATATAGAAATGAAGCTGGCTGCAATCCGCATCCTGGAAAGCATAGAGTACAACATCCTTCAATGTAGACACTTCCTTGCTCATCTTAATGGTCATCTTGTTGCCCTCTACAACGATTGAAGCATCGAGAGTTGCCTTAACATTGTTGTAGTTATATGAGTACTTAAGAGTGTTTGCATCAGGGAACTCAACATTGAAGAGGATAGCCTTCAAAAGTTTGTCAAGCTCTGAGCCATCCATCTTTGCAAAGTTGATTGTATAGCCCATAAAGTTGACATCCTTATCTTCACCCTTTACATTCGAAACGAAAGTCTTGATATAGTCATACTTCTTACCAGCAAGGTCAAGTGACTGGTTAATGCGGAGCATAGACGCAGAAAGTTCAACTGCCTCACCGTTTATTACCTTGATTGAAGTGTTAGTAAGCATATCGCCCAATTGATTTGCATTAGGCATATAGGTAAGTTTTGAAGCGAAATGTGCAGCCGCTCCTTCTGCAACCATATCTGATGGTCGCTGATGGAATACAAGATCGCCAACAACCTTATAGGTTATTGTTTCGTTTACAATAAATTCATTTGAAGCAGCAGACCAACCTGTTTTGGTAACAGTTCCATCTTCCTTAAAGGTTTGAATAACCATGTCGTTCTCAACTCCAGTTGAATAATCATTACATACCCACATACCAACAACTTCATCAGCAAGATCCTCTTTGCAGTAATAGTAAGTCATATGTTCGCCTTCCTCTGTAAAGATTGAGAATGCCACGCCAGGAACGATGTCAAAGTGTCCCTTGAAGTTATCATTATCCTCGAATGTCATTGTAATAGTACCATTCTCTACAACGATGTTACCTGCTACATTCTCCCAATACTCACCATCCTCTACACCAGTAGAAAGTACTGAACCATCCGCCTTGATAACCAATGCCTCTGCATAACCTGCTTCATGGCAAGTCCAAGTACCAACGAGATCAGCGCTGTGATCATAATCATTACATTCATGCTTATCGCAAGCGATGAAGCCAAACATTGCCACGAGGGCAACCACCAATAATTTAAGATTCTTCATAATTGTTAATCGAGGATCAGGAGCAAAAGTATGTGTTTCGATAAATAAGTGATACCTTTGTGCATATATATAAACACAAAGGTTATGACAGACGAACAGAAGATACTTTTAGCACTAGTCAAGTTGATGTTTCCTCGTGAAATGTTGGATTACT
>JBGVPH010000055.1:0-4602 GCA_045126915.1 Candidatus Cryptobacteroides sp. | reverse complement strand
TGCGAATACTCATTTGGCAGCGATGTGCAAGGTGTCGGATCGATTGGAGTTGAGCGTGCGAAGTGTTGAAATCAATGGAAGGATTCTGCCATTGCAGTTGGTTGCATACGATACCGATGGTATGGCAGGGATTTATTGTCCGGAGACTTCAGCTTCGCGTAATAGCAGGAGGGCTTCTTCTGATGCCATTTCTGCGGCGAATTCGACTTTCGGTGGATTGGTTGGCGACCTGGCGAATACTGTGCTGAGGACGGGAGCGACTATAGCAAAGTCGGCTTCTGGTGAACTGTCGGTCAAGGTAGTATCTGGTTATGAGTTTTATTTGGTTAAATCTGAGATATAATGAGGAGAGTGATTTTGTTCGCAGTTTTATTGACAGCTTTTGTGAATGTGGCGACAGCGTCATCTATTGATACAGTGTATATCTCGACTATGAGTACAACGCATATCCATTTCAGTTCGGAACTGAAATATGTGGATCTGTCGAATAAGGTGTTGTCTGCCAGGATTGTCGAGGGAAGTAAGGATATTGTGGCTGTGAAGGCAAAGGAGGCTTTTGAGTTTACGACTACTATGTCGTGTCTGGAGGCAGATGGCAGGCTTCATACGTTTATTGTGGCCTATGATGCGAGTCCGGAGGTGTTGATTGTGGATATGCGCAGATCCTCGGTCAGGCCGGGGATGAACCCGAGGGTGACGGATCTGATTAAGCCGGAGATGGCGGATTTGGGCAGGTGGACCCCAGATGTGACAGAGGTTCTAGATACTTTGGAACGGGAGATATATCACATTGGGGATGTGGCATATGATATTAAGATTCTTTGTGAGAATGTGATTATTAAAGATGACGTGACTTATATTGTTCTGAGCATCGAGAATAGTTCTGCCGTGAGCTATTCAATGTCGAGCCCTCGGTTTGTGATTGAGAGTAAGCGAAAGACCAAGCGCGGGCTTGTTTATGAGAAGCAGTTATTTCCGAAGCACACTTCAGGGGAAAGTGTTACTGCTCCTGGGACTGTTTCGCGGATGGTGTTCAGCTTTGATAAAGTAACGCTGGTAAAGGGCCAGGTGTTCAAGATATATTTGTATGAGGATGGTGGTCCGAGGAACTTTGTGTTGAGTTTTGGGGTGATGGATGTGAGAAACCTAATTTGATTTGAAATCTTCAATATGTGTCTACTTGTGTTAGATAAGTATATTATGAATCATTAATTGTGTAATTTTTATAAATTAGTAGTTACATTACCTGATAATTATTTTGGTAAATCTTGTATTGTATGTAAATTGCAAACAAAAATGTATTATGAAAAGGAATTTACAGTTAACGGATGAAGTAATACAAGAGTTGTTTGGTTGTGAAGATGCAGAAAGTGAATCCGAAGACAGACTTAAAGCATATTTTATAAAGAATAGTGCATATGAGAGGATCCGTGCAGATTTGCCGGTTAGAATATTAGTCGGTCACAAAGGTACAGGTAAATCAGCGCTTTTCAAAGTCGCTATGTCAGAAGATAGAGAAAATCATAATCTTCCAATTATGATTCGTCCAGATGACATCGCTGAACTGGGACGTTCTGATGAGAATTTTCTGTTGAAAATAAAACAATGGAAATGGGGACTTACCAAGATTATTGGTGAAAAGGTTCTGGCAGAATTTGATGTAGACCCGAGTCAGTATGGTGCTAAGCTGGGGCAATTTGGATTAAAGCTTCTGAATTTCATTTCTGAGACTGTAACCATAGCTAAGGAAAATTTATCCTTAGATGCTACTAAACAGCATATGGTGGATAAGTTTCTGGAAGATAGGAAGATAATTGTGTATATTGATGATTTGGATCGAGGATGGGAGGGTAAAAAAGATGATATTCTAAGAATCTCTGCTCTACTTAATTCTATTCGCGATATGGCAAACGAGAATCCTGGAATTCGTTTTAAGGTCTCTTTACGATCCGACGTATATTATTTAGTGCGTACAGCAGATGAATCGACAGATAAGATTGAAGGGTCTATTGTTTGGTGCAGTTGGACAAATCATGAAATATTGGTTCTTTTAGTAAAGAGAATACAATCTTACTTTAATAATGATATTGATGTAAATGTTTTGTTAAATTCTCCCCAAAAGCATATGAGTTCTTTTCTAGATGATGTAATAGAGCATAAATTTTATGATTGGAAGGGAAAAGATGATGTTCCGACATATCAAGTTTTGATGTCTATGATCCGCAAAAGACCTCGTGATATAGTCAAGTTATGCACTATGGCAGCACGAGAAGCTCAAAATAATAAAAAGAATATAATTTGTTCGGATCATTTTAAGGCTATATTTGAAGAATACTCTCAAGGAAGGATTCAGGATACCATTAATGAGTACCGTTCAGAACTCCCGTCTATATATGACTTGTTGTTTGGGATGCGCCCTAGCAGAAAAGAACGTGATAATGGAAAAGGTTTTATATATACAACCATTGAATTAAGAGCGAAGTTAAATAATTTGAAGCAGAATAATACGTTTACTTTTAAAAATGGGAATCCAGCATCTGCAGATGACTTAATTCAATTCTTATATAAGATAAACTTCCTAACTGCCAGGAAAGTTTTAGATAATGGGACTATTCAAAGGAAATATTTTGAAGATAATAGATACATATCTTCTGGAAGGATAGACTTTGGTTATAATTGGGAAGTACATCCTGTCTTTAGATGGGCTTTGCAGCCTGAAGGAATAGATGATATATTAGCTATTTTTAAAAATCATATATTTGAATAGTAAGCACGTCTAATCTCCGGACAAGTTATTAAAATGTCCGGAGATTTTTGTTATTCAAAGAATTCTTTGCGGGTGCCGGGGAGCAGGTCGAGGAGGGCGGCACGGAGTTCTGGGATGTCTTCCATTTCGTGCATCCAGATACTCCAGTTGTGAGACTTCTTGATCATATTCATCAGGATACCCAAATAAACAGGTTGCATATCTGGAGGCAGATCAAGATACTCCTGCTTGTAATGTCTGGCCTCTATTGCACTTTGGATTCTGTCTTCTACTCTAGTGTCTCTTGCTTCCTCATAATCCTGAGTGTCTTCTTTAGGCATTATCTTGTCGAGACCAACAAGTGAGATGAGCCTGTTTACCCTTGCCTTATCTGAATCAGAAAGGTAAGGGGCTGGTGAAGGCATAAGTGTTACGGGATCATACTGTACCATATGATAAGTGTCGTCAATATCAGGCCATACGAAATCGTTAAGATTTTCGTCATCAACTGTCTTGTTGTTCTTTGTTGAATTGCAGTTCTTGCAACCAAGCAAAAAATTATCCCAACTATATTCCTTTTCCGGAACCTTGGTCTTGGGTTGCACGTGCTCTATTTCAGAACCTATATGGATGTTTCTTTCGCAATATGAGCAATATGAACCAATGGCTTCGAACAAATCGCGCCTCGCAGTGCCATAAGGATTGTATTCCTTTTCTTTATGTCCTTTGTTTACAGGTCTCATTGCTACTTGCGGTTAAGTCTTGCTATTTTTGCCAGATTGAGTTTGGCGACAGATACAGGATCGTCGCTATAGAGACGCATATACTCGTTGAACTTTTCTTCGATGTCGGCTTTCTCTTCTTCTGTGCTAGTATATGATGCAAGAGCCTTAAAGAATTCTTCAGACGCCTTTTCCTTCTCGCTGAAAATATTGCTTCTTGATGACTTTACTCCCATATAGAGGGCATTGGTCTCAAGACTAACATCGTATGGCTCGTTGATGAGTTCCTGATCTTCCAGATTGATAATCTGATCCTTGGCAAGAGACTGAACTATGAATGGCGAGTGTGTAGTGGCAACAAATTGGATCTTAGGAAATGAGGTTGTAAGTTCCTTGACGATCGCTTTCTGCCAAGACGGGTGAAGGTGCAGGTCTAGTTCATCGATCAATACCAGTCCATTGGTTTCTTTGAGAGCATTCACACCAAGATGAGGATTCAGTTTGATACATCTGTATGCAATGTCTGCAATCATACCTATCATATTACGGTAACCGTCGCTCATCATACGATACGGAATGCTTGTTCTGGAGTTGGCTTCGTTATGTCTTACACAGACTATGTCGTCCTCAGCAAAGTCGTAGTAGAGGTCATCCCAGTCTTCAAGACAGTTGAGAATGGCTTCCTTGAATGTTGCAAGACGTTGCTTGAGTTCTTCTGAGTCTTTTTTATCTATGTTCTTTTCAAGGGTTTTATACCAGTTGCGAAATGTCTTGCTTGATGACTTGACAGAGAAGCAGTTCTCATAGCCCTCTGTGCGTGATCCCTGTGATGCATATTTGACTGAATCGCTCAGTTCAGCCCAGAGACGTCCAGTTCCATGATATGCGAATAATGGCAAGATAACATCTTCTCCGACTGACACGCGTGCAAATACATCTTCGGATATAGATGTAATTGCCTTTGTATATTTGGTCGTATTAGAGTATGTGAGTTTTTCAATGCTCCTTTTCCATTCTCCGCAAAAACCGTCTGCAGTGATCTCGCAAGGTAACTGTGGCTCAAATACAGATTTCTGAGTTTCTGCAACCCTTACTTCTCCCTAATGAATAGTACGCTGTTTCTTCTGACCATCG
>JBGVPH010000054.1:0-4755 GCA_045126915.1 Candidatus Cryptobacteroides sp. | reverse complement strand
GAACAGGGATTTCATATTCATCGGAATAGTCAGTCGAGTTGACTATGTATTGTTGCGGTTGCTCATATTCTAATATGTCTTCAAACTTACATACTGCCCATCCTTTAGGGACATTCCTATAATGGCGGTTATCACAAGGTTCAAATGAAGGCTTAATGCGTTTGAGTAGCTCTAATGCCGGTTCGTCAGAGCTATCTTGAGTCACCAATTTACCCGATGTCGCTAAATCAAGAATACTATCCTTACATAGTCTTATAGATTGATCAAGCTTGGCACGGTTAAATTCAATTGATTCAATAAGTGCAATTAGATGTTCAACCTCATTAGTTATTCTATTCTGTTCTGCTATAGGAGGAATTGGTATTAGCGTAGCTGTGATTTTTTCCTTTGATATATTAGGCTGTGCTCCTCCACCTCCCATTTTTACGAACTCTTCTTTATGTGAAAGGAGAAAATAGAAAAGATATTTTTGTGTAACAGCATTGTATCCAACGCATGCGCAACAAGCCTGATTCGTTGTTGCTGGACAAGTTAGAATACCAACTTTGCCAATTGTAGCTCCATACATAGCGATTAAAACGCTACCCGATGGATTCAATTTCACAGAAGTCTCATCTAGTGCCTTATCTGTGATAGTTTCGGGAATATCGTAGATATATCCATCAGTCAAATCACCTGTTTTGAGCCAGGGAATCTTACCACCGTAATAATCTTTTCGCATCCTACTAGGCGTTGCTCCTGCTTGCCAGATACCAATATTTCCTAATGTTGTCCACATCCATCCTTCCGGCACTTCAAACGGCACATTCTCATAATGGGATTTATCCGAAAAAAGACAATGTCTTCGAGATATATCCAAAATCATAATTTATATTTCTTTTTGCAGAAATTGCACAATTTGCACATTTTTTGAATATAAAAACTACAAGTATTTGATTTTATTTTTATATTTGCAGACAAACCTAAGAATTATGATACAAGAAATAAAAGTAAAGAACTTTCTCTCATTTAGAGATGAAGTCAGGTTGAATTTTGAAGCATCCAATGATAAGTTTGCCGAAGACTGTCAAGTAATCACCATGAACGATGCCGCTAAGACTCGACTGTTACGCCTAGGCCTCATATATGGTTATAACGCTTCTGGAAAATCTAATCTATTGAAGGTATTCGAGTTCTTGAATTTCTTCTGGAACTATAGGCCAGCTTCTCCTGAAAGAGGCACACGAGTACCCGCATTCAAATTGAATGAATCATCCATAAACGAGACATCAAAATTTGATCTTGTATTTTTCGTGGGCGACACCAAATATTGGTACCAGCTTGAACTTGATTCAAAAGAAGTCCATTTGGAGAAACTCTCGTATTATAAAAGCACTCAGCCGATCATGCTTTTTGAAAGAATTATGCGAGATGGGCAGTCTGAGGTGTCATTTAACAACCAGAATGGCGATAAAGTATCAGCAATCGTAAAAGAGAAAATTACTGTAGAATGCCTCAAAAACATGTCCTTCTTTGTTGCCAGGGATTCAGCCAATGCAAATCTGCCATTAATAGACGCAGCCAAACTATGGTTGAGAAATCAGATTATGGGGATGATATATCCTCAGACAGAGTTGACTAGATATGCTCAGATGCTAACTTCGCAGGACAATTCATTAGTAGGACATCTATTGGATTTTCTTCATGAGGCAGACTTTAATATCACAAATATTACTACAGATGTGATAACAGAAAAGCTATCAGAAGAAGCTGTAAATTATATCATTGATCACAATCAGATGTCAACTGATGAAAAGGAGCGCTTAATTGTCGAGAAGTCCATCAAACGACATAAGACAATATTCGAACATACTGTTGAGAATGAGCAAGGACGTGCCTCTTATGGTTTCATATTATCAGAAGAGTCGTTGGGAACCCTCAAAACCTTTGGTCTTGAAACAGCATTATATGAAGCTGTGCAGAACAATGCTTTCCTTCCAATAGACGAAATCGAAAATTCATTGCATCCTAAACTATTGGAAAAAATACTCTTTGAATACCTCAAAGAATTATCAAGAAGCCAGATACTCGTCACCACACATAACGACGGCTTACTAGACCTCGTAGGAGATCTGATACGAAAGGATTCTATATGGTTTACAGAGAAGGATTTAAGCGGAGCTACTGATCTCTATAAGTTAACAGATTTCAGGGGCGTAAACCGAATTTCATCTATCAGAGAAGCATACCGCAATAAACGTTTTGGAGCAACCATGAATAATGAAAAGTAGAGAACTCAAGGACATAGAGCAGGAGCATTATTTTGCTACAATTCAGCAGGAGGCTGAAGAATTTGATGAAGGGACACGCGAAATGTCCCCTCTTGCGCCATTCATCATTAGCGGTGGAAAAAACACTGAGAGATTCTATTTCATTCATGTTAATGCACTTTCTGACAAGTACAAATTCAACATAAGGCCCGAATACTTTGGCGATGAATCTGCATACACGGATGTGTTTCCTGGCAGAATTCATGAAATCTTAACGAAGAATAATGATGCGAGAATTTTTTGCGTGTTTGACATGGACGCCGTCTTGAAACAAGATCAAATGGAGAAGCACAATGAATTTATAGAATCACTCAAACACGAAATCGAATCCGGCCAGGTCACAATATGCGACAGCATGCCGTCATTCGAATTCTGGCTCCTACTTCACTTTGTTGATCATGAGGGGCTTCTTAAGAATTACTCTCAGGTGTCAAATATTCTTGCTCCGCACATAAAGCCTTATTTTCTTGATTCCACTAAAGGATTGAAACAACTTCTCAAACAGGAAAAGCACCTCAAAGACTCTCAGTGGGTGAAACGTCTGATGGATGAAGGCCGTATCGAGCAAGCTGTAGATCGAGCAAAAGTATGTCTTGAAAGAGCAATAAGGAAGGAAGGAGAGCAATCTTATTCTAAAGTATTTCATATCTTTAATACAACGACATAGTACATACTATCACCCAGACCATTTTTATATAAATATATTTTTATATAAAAGTCGGCGAACACAGAGAAAGGCAGCTCGGGCATTACGCTCGGGCTGCCTTGGGAGATAGAGGTTCACATCATCCTGACTTTCGTAATGCTTACGGCTAGCAAGTTCCTATTTAACCGCCGGGAGAAAGGGATATCTGTTAACATTCAGCCAAGTTGCAAGTTAAAAATCATGAACTGAGTGTTATATTTCAATTAATTTGCATTATATTTGTGAACAGATTTGTTGACAAATATAATGCAGTTATGAATCAAAGCACAGGTAAATATATAGAACACTTGTGTGCTAAGCACGGCGTTTCTCAGTCTGCTGTTGCCAGGGAGATCAATGTTCCCAGGCAGTTGCTCAGTTATGTAATACGCGACAAGCGCGAGCTATCCTTACAGGTTGCCATCAAGCTGGAGGCATTCTTTTCCCTCCCTGAAGGTGAACTTGTGAAGATGCAGGCTCTTCAGGCTGTAGTGAAGAGAAAGAGGGAGATCAAGGAAGACCTGTGCAGGAAACTGATTGCCAATACTGCATTCTGGTCATATGACATCAGTGCGATAGATGAAATACCTGATGATGAGATTATTGAAAGCACCTTCCGTGTATTGGACTTGGACGACATAGACCTGATGTTCGAGATATATCCAAGAAAGAGGATCCTTCAGGTATGGAGAGAGAGGATGGCTGTTCAGGGAGACTACATGAAGATGCTGAACATCATGATTGCAATGTATTACTTCGGGATACAGAACCCGGAGAAGTATCTTGCCCGTATAGAAAGAGAACACATAAATAAATTACTCAAACATGCGACAGGGTTTAACGGTTAATATAGATGCCATAATTGAACAGGTGGCTCAGATGGAATGCATAAAGCCTTACATCCTCTGCGGTGGAACAGCTTTGGCCATGCAGATCGGTCATCGCAAGAGCGAGGACCTTGATTTCATGATGTGGAGAATCTCAAAGACGGAGAAGCCTGAAGTCAACTGGAATCTCATTGAAAAGGAACTGACAGAAAAGATTGGCCCAATCGAGAATTTCAATATGCTTGGATTTGATCAGGTAGAGTTCCGTGTCAAGGGAGTCAAGTTCTCGTTCTTCGTGAGTGACAACTATTCTCCTATCAGCAACCCGGTGGATTATATGGGAAACATTAGACTTGCCGATATCGAGTCCATTATGGCCATGAAGATGGAAGTTATGCTCCGCAGGATGAAATTCAGGGACTACTATGACATCTACTCCATCATAAAGGAAGGATACTCCATCAATGACGGCATTGAGAAAGCCCGTAAGTACTCCCGCTTCCGCCTGTCTAAGAAAAATCTCGTTGCTATGCTTCTTTCCGGTCTGTTTGTTCCAGACGAAAACTTCTCCACTCTCGAACCGAAGTACGATATTGATAAGGAAGGAATTAGGAATTATATTCTTCAGAAGCTGAAAGAGTAATACGACAATGACATGATCAGAGAAAGGCAGCTCGGGCATTACGCTCGGGCTGCCTTGGGAGATAGAGGTTCACGTCATCCCGACGCTCCTCAGTGCCGATCGGCTAGCAAGGTCCGGCAGAAACGCCGGGAGGAACGGCAACCCGGCTATTCTTCAGCCAGGTCGCGTATCTTGTTCACGATGATGTCGAAGCCTTTGTGTTCAACACCTTCTTTGTCAGTCCAGTTGTTTGGAGCGAGCTTTCCTGTGATGAGGACTTCCTGTCCCTTCTTCAGAAGATCCCAAGGGATG
>JBGVPH010000053.1:0-82023 GCA_045126915.1 Candidatus Cryptobacteroides sp. | reverse complement strand
ACCAAGGTCGGTATACCGAGCTGACGTTTCTTGCCATTGTCCTTAGGTATCTCTACTCTGCGGACGGGGTTTGGCTTGTAACGTCCATTTAGGATTGATGCCGTCAGTTCTTCTCCATGGCTTTTAAGATATGGGAGGAGTTCATCCAGTCCCATATTATCGACACCGCCACTGCCCTTGTTGGACATGACGCGCTTATATGCCGCATTCATGTTTCCACGAGACATTATTGTTTCTAACAGCATCTCACTACTTAAGTTCACTTCCGCAAGTGACTCGTGTGATATGCCTATTACGGTCTGCACTCCTGCGTACTCTTCGGATTCCGTCCTAGTCCTCTGCAGGCAGCCTTTCGTTTTCTGCATTTCTTCCGTCATAGGGTTTTCATTCACGGCACTTGCTTATATAAGGTTCTGCCCTTCCCCAAACGTGCCGATTTTTTTTCGGGTACTATGGCTTCGGCTGACTTCTCGCAGTTCGTTGTTACTACTTGCCTCTTGGCTCGTCTGCGAGACCTCCCCAGATAAGAACATGTTCTTTCCGCCTTATGCCTGCCGCATTTACCCACATGTATTCCGAATGACTATCGGGCTTTGACTTCATTGGTAGTCTTACCCTACATGTAGGCCTTATATGCGATTTCTGTCCGTCAGGCCAGACTTTTGCCGCCGGCTTCCTTCAGATTCCACCTCGCGATGGACACCCTTGCCTTTGGCTATATGCTTCCCGTCATTAGGGTGCATTGGGGACTTTCACCCGTTAGAACATGCCCATGCTGGGCGTACCAAATAAAATGACCGATTACATTAAAGAAATCGGTCATTTATAAAGGATAAATTCAGTATAGTATCTTGCCTAGTTTGATTTTAAAGTGGTTATTTAAATGCTACGTATTCGCTGCGTACTACACCTTCGTCAACTAAATCCAGAATATCTTTCTCCGTAAGGCAGCCATAATAAAACAAAAAGATTGAAACCTTTTCCCAATCAATATAAGGCGCAGACGGAATTAGTCCCTCATCATTTTTCAATGGTGCACCCAAAGCCGCATCATCTATATAGATATTTCCATAAACTTTAGGAGAAGAAGTCCATTCTTTCTGAGACGGATTTTCGTTTATCCCATATAGAGGGATATTGTTCCCCTCAAACCAATCTATAGCAGACTGGAGAGTATCCTCGCCTTCTGAATTACGGCTTCTCATTGTATTCAGTAAAAGTTTGTGGCCGTTGGCAACTAGTCGACGCAGGACAGGAACTGCTCCAATATCCTCACCTATAGCCGGATATCTGTGCTTGACCACAGTACCGTCAAAATCCAAAACTATCTGATACCCTAACTGACTCATAATACAATCTCCTCACATCCTGGGAATAAGTTAAGGAATGCTTGAGCATTTGCAGGGCGTGAAGTTGCTGAGAACTGGAGTCCGGAAACGACAGCATCAATAAACTTCGGCGAACATCCGGCATCTGCAAGATGCTCTCTCAGATCCTTATCCTGATCGCTGAAATCAAAGACAGGATGTGGATGATTAGGGGATGCCAATAGATAATAAATACTGGCAGCAAGACCATAAATATCAGACTGACTTCCGAATTTCACCATATTGCCATGCTTTAACTCTGGTGGCGCAAAGCAACTTGTTGCCTTTAATCCTCTAGCATCAATAATATTTCCCTCGCCATCATACTGTTTTGCCACACCGAAATCAATCAACACAGCATCTCCATGTTCGTCGACAAGAATATTTTCCGGCTTAATATCCAGATGCAGAACCTTTGCATTATGTGCTACATGTAATGCTTTACAAAGAGGTTTCACAACATGTCCGATAAGCATATCTTCAGTAAAATCGTATGCTGTTCTTTGCAAATCATCTAAAGATCCATCATGATAGAATGGCATAACGTAATAGCTTGTCTTCGTTTCCTCACTATCGAAGAACTCATATGCTGGCACAATATGACTATCCTCAATCATTCCAAGCTTATGCATCACTCTAGCCTCTTCAATGAATTTCGCCTTGTTATCAGCAACGAGATCCTGATTACATTCATCAATTAGTTCTGC
Source organism: Candidatus Cryptobacteroides sp. (assembly GCA_045126915.1). Taxonomy (GTDB): domain Bacteria; phylum Bacteroidota; class Bacteroidia; order Bacteroidales; family UBA932; genus Cryptobacteroides. The sequence continues at coordinate 79,949 of JBGVPH010000053.1, read as the reverse complement.
AGTAACCCCATCCGGTCTATAGAAAAATTCATGCGGATAAAACTCTTTAAGCACAACTTCCTTCTGTTCTCCGGTATTCATGTTATGCGATGATGCACTATATGTATACCCAAAATATCCATGTCCTAGAAAATCGTGGATCACATACTCAGTATTTTGCCCATGCAATACAAAGCCAGTAGGCAGTTTGTCCGAATCCATATCTGGCATATCGTCTTCAATCTCATCGAAATCAACCGGAATAGGTTTATATAGTTTAAGATTGAGAACCTGGTCCTCAGTTACATACTCAGGCACCATCTTATCCATTCCATACGGGTGCAACTGGCGCATAACATAAGGCTTGTTTAGCTCACCTATGAGCCATCCTGTATCAAAAAAATCAGGGTCCTTAAAGGTAAATGCATATCCATCATCAAAGAATGCACTTCCCATATCAGCATCGAATATTCTCGGCTGAAGTGCCCCCTTTGAATTAACAATCAGAGCATTTTTAGTAATATGATAAACAGGAGCAAAGAGCATATGCCTTACCTCTTTGCAAATACCGTTCATCCAAGGAAAGGCATGAGGATCGTATGGCTTTTTCCTATCAATATAAGCCAAAACTTTGTCGTCTTCTCCTCTGTTTTCAAGTGAGTATTTCTTCCTCCTTATTTTTCTCACAAAATCTCTCAGCCTTACTATCTCATGGCCATCTGGCGCAACTATCTCAGGAGCGACAAGCCCGAATAGATATCCCTTCTTCTTAATATCACGAACACGAAGAACATCTGCATAAGAATCATTCTCGAGTATGAACCTAATAGGTCGATGTCGAAGAATTGGGTGATTAAGATTATAGAAAAGGACTCTATTTCTCAATGACTTAGACTTGTTGGCATTTATCAGCACAGCTACTTCTCCGAACGGTAGAAGAACTATCTTCTCTACCCAATCCCTTCTTAAAGCCTCTTTGAACTCTTCTGACTGTTTTTCAAAGATGTCCTTAGGAGATACGATTCCGGCAAACTTTCCGTTTTCAGCCATGGTATCGAAGCACTTTGAAAGGCAGAAATCGAATGCAGACTGCCCCCCAACATATCCACGATACGTTGACATTACATAGTCAAACTGAACTTCGTCTGACCATTTTGTAGAATCCCTCTGTACATAATGAGCATTCGACCCTCCCATGCCATATTGCAAAAGTCTGGCAACAGCAAAGAGCTTTGCATTTTCATTACCATCTGCATACATGTTCTCTCCTGCATTGACTGCTGCAGCAGCTATCGCACACCCTGCAAATGGATTATAGATCTTACCTACACCATCATATTCTAGCAGAGCTTTGAGTGTATAGGCAACCTTCAGTCTAGGACGCTCTGGTTGTAGCCCAGATTTGACGAGCATATGATTTGAGATCTCAAGAAAGTTGCTTCTCAACTTCTCAATAGGAGTGGAGACTAGCATCTCCGCAAGACATATAGCAGCATATTGCCTATGAGCCTTTTCGCTGGCCTTATTGCTTGAATGTTCGTATAGAATGCCTATTCGATGGTGATACTCCTCCTCTACTGTAAATGTATCATAGCGATGGAAGATTTCATAAACATCGTTCAGAGATTCGTCCACAAAACCTTCAACACAAATAGTATTGCTACCCGAGGCGATTACTTTCTCTATTCTTTCTTTAAGCGCATTATCTAGGCATACCCATTCATAATCCCTTACCTTTTCAGGTTGAATCTCGCAAATAAGCGTAGCTCCTCCACTGTAAGAGGTGCTTACCTGCAGTTTACCCTGGGTAGCCAAAGCCACCATAAATAACGGCATCAGTGTATCCGGATTATAGCGATAATAGTTATCTATCGAGTCGTGAATTCTCGCATAGTAATTAACAGATTTCATGATTATACTGTTTTAATGTAGGTTTCATAAATTGTGTCAATGCTTATATCCCTATAGTCAGGCTTTACACCGCCCATTAGTTTCTGGAGCTTTCCCTTCGCCAAGTCCAGCTTCCTACGAATCATTCCAGCAGAACGAGTGGTCTCTTCTATTCCTAGGACTTCCAAAGCTTTGCGCACATAGTTAGTATCCTCACTCATCCAACAGTTTACAATAACCTGCTCCTCATAGCTAAGTTTAGTCAAGCACCTCAGCATCAACCTCAAAGCTTCCTCTTTCCTATCAAAGATTCCGCTCGCCTCCATATAGCCATGAACTTCTCTCTTGATATTATCTATCCCTTTGAGCATAACTCCTGGAGTAATCTGTGAATATTTAGGTAACTCATAGGGGTTTGGTTTCTTCTTAATCAATTCCGGATGGTTTCGCTTCACCTGCGTCGAAGCTTTCTTCAGTTCTGTGATCACACTGTTGTGCACAATCGTGCGCATATATGTAGTAATGCTTGCCCCTTTTTCATTATCGGGATCATAATTCATATATACGTTGTTCAGGGAATTTGTAACTGCCAGACTTTTGACATCATCAGCGTCAACATATCTATTCAAGGGGCCATGCTTCTTGACATGCTTTGCTATTTCAATGTCAGCGTATTGCATAGCAACCTCAAAATACTGTCTGACGAATTCATCATAAGAAATTTGTAAATCCATAGAATTTTATATTAAGACAAACAAATGTAAGAATAATTGATTAACAGTAGGTTTTATTAAATTAGAAATATATAAAGAATGTACATATCAGGCAAACGGATCCACCATTCTGATGTCCTGTGGCTGCTGGCATTCACGGTCGATGATAGCCTTCACTTCTGCCTGAATCTTCTTGAAGTTACGCTCAATAATCTCTCTGACTATCTTATCAGCACGTTCCTTAGCAATGCTATCCAGCAGTTCATCTCGTTCTGTCTCCGAAAGAGAATCACGCAGCCTAACTGCCTCTATCTTAATATCTTCCGAATCATATATAACGACTCCCTTGCGAAGGTCATTTATAAAGTACTCAACCAACGCTCCGTCGGGGTCGTCATAGACAGCATCCCTGACTGCATCCTCTCCAAAATCAGTGAACTTCGGTATTCCCTCCCACTTCTTTCTTTTCTTCTTAAGTTCATCCAGATCCCTCTGAATCTCACCGCAGAAGAACTTCTCCTTGATCTTTGAATCATTGTTATCAGCCACCTTACCAAAGAAAACACCCTGCGACAGAGTCTCGATGGTACTTAGCGGCAGGAGTTCCTCATGTTGAAAGGAGATATTCACCGAGTCCTGCTCTATACCCCTAGTCTGGCTTTCACGCTTTCTGAACTCCTTTCCGAACGACTTGCTGAGGTCTTCCGCAGTCTTTCCGTTGACCTGTCCAGCGAAGATATTTCCGACGGTATTGAAGATAACTTCGGACTCCTTCTCACCGTAATCTCGCTTGAGCTGACTCTTATCCTGAGCACCCAGCACAATGGCAACCAGATTGGACCTGGCCGTTGCGATAAGGTTATCCAATCCCTTCAGGAAGATAGTAGGAAGCTCATCCAGAAGGACTCCGCACTTGCGTTTACCCTTGTGGTTGATAAGCTTGAACATACGAGAGGTAAAGAGCGCCAGCGTAGTTCCATAGATAGCCTGCCTGTCCGGATCATTACCCACACAGAGTATCTTAGGGTGTTTAGGATCATTGATATCCAGGGTAAAGTCATCACCTGTGAGAACCCAGTAAAGACTAGGAGAGACGAACTTGTTGAGTGGAATCTGGGCACTGGCAATCTGTCCCTGTAGCTGGTCCTGCGCTCCACCTTCCAATGCGTTGGCGAACGGCTTGATCTTAGCCTCAAGCTCCGGATAGCGTGACAGGATAGAGAAGACCTTCTTATAGTCCTGCGCCATGAGTTCGATGACATGCGGGAAGGTGCAGTACCTGCCGTCCTCGTATATCTTGAGAAACCAGATGAGAGCATCAAGATAGACCTTTGCGGAGAGAGTGAAGAAGTCCTCCTTCTCCACCGCTGCCTTGTTGACATTGAGCATCACCAGGTCCGCAATCTCCGTTGTATCTGCAGGATCCTTGATGTACAGCGGATTCAGAGGATTGCATCGCAGGGACTTGGTAGGATCATTGAAGTTGATCACGCAGAACTCCGGCAGCACGTCATAGTTATTGATATTGCCAAGATATTCATTATAAACAACTTCCGTAAGATCCGGAAACTTATAGTCGTATACGAACATCGAGTATCCCTTGGCTATCATCTGCTCGATGAACGGACCGTAGACCGAGAAGGACTTACCGGATCCCGGCGTACCGAGAACCATCGTGGCCCTGTACGGATTGATGACATTGATCCATCCCTTGTGCCAGCGGTAGCGGTACTGGAACTTCATCGGGATATTGATGGAGTCCTTGGTCTTCATCAGCTTCCTGCACTGGCTGAATGTCTCGTTCCTATCGTTGATGGCCTCGTTGAACGCGCTGAACTTACGTCCTGCAGTGGCTACTGCCCATCCGAAGACGAACGCTCCGACGCAGGTAGTGACCAGGTAGAAAAGAGGAGAGAAGAACGGAAACAGATACAATCCGGCTCCTAGAATGGCTGCGACAATGACCGTAATCCAGCCGACAGCAGTTCCCTTTCCCGTCTGAGTGACCAGTCCGGCAGCTATAAGGGCCATGCCTATCAGCTTGGTCCTATAGGGCGTGACGAAGACCCCGCCTGACCGTAATTTCCTCACGATCAGGTCGGCAATCTCCGCCGTCAGCCCATGCTGAGACAGGAGAGGATGGACATAATAGTACAGATTGACGATCACCAGCAGACATCCCACCAGAGTCATCGCACTATAATACTTGTCATACTCACTTCTGTGAGCCATAGAGATGGTTTAGTCGACAGTACGGATCAAGATGTAATCCCTTTCTATCCACCACCAGTTCCAGCAGCAGATACCGAAGCGCAGGGAGAAGATACGACCCTGCACAGACCCCAGCATGTCAGGGGATCCGTACTTTCCATGCAGCCAGATGGTTCCCTTTCTGTTGAGTTCATTTCCGCCGTTCTTCCTCATCAGCTCGTTGATCGGCTGAAGAAATCGCCTGATGACCTGCGCCTCCTTCTCCGTCGGAAGTCGCCATCCGCTTCCGCTATCCTCGACCCTGAGGACAGCATCAAGCTTGGCCGACCTGGCCGGATTTGACGATACGATAATGTGAGCATCCTCGCAGTTGATCTCCACACCATGATAGATGCTGTTCCATGATGACATTCTAACCTTTGCCATTGTCCCTAAATTGAAAATACACTACACTACTAACTACTTAACTAACTTTACTTTAAGCCGGATAACCTTTATAAGGACATCACCAGCCGAATTTCTCTCCTGCACCACCAATCGGACAGGGTGTCCTTGCGGAGGTGAAGTATATAGCACAGCCCCTCATCTCTCTTGAGGGCAGTCGAATGCCCGTAGTCTCCGTTGAGCCAGAGGACACTTTCCTGGTCCATGCGATGACCTCCGTTCTGCTGCATGACCGTATTGATCTGCTGCAGGTTGGCCGCGACGACATCCATCTCCCCGAAGACGGGCAGGCGCCAGTTGCCCATGGTCTCGCAGCACTTGACAGCGGCGTCAAGCCGTCCGACCATATTGGGCATTCCGGAGATTACGAAGCGTTTCCTGGCGATCTGCACTTCCACTCCGTAGTAGGCGCTGTTCCATCTGATGACGATATTATTCATTATTCTCACGCACACGTTTGAAACCTAAGCTGAATTCATTCATGATCTCCAGCATCTGCCCGTCAAGAACCGCATCGTGGATGACCTTGTACAGCCTTCTCCTAGGGATTGCGTTGCCAATCATCGCGGTAAAGCACGCCGGGAGGATGTTCATGTAATCCAGCCTCTTCGGATTGCTGCAATCGCACGGTTCCGTCATATGGAGGACACACCTTATCTCATTTCTGACCTTTCTCATCTCCTCGATATCATCCATGAGGGTGGTATACGGATCTATATCCAGCTCCTTTGCGAGATTCATGAGCGAATCCCTGTTGGCGTACAGGAGCAGCATTTCCGGTCCCTTGTATGTCTTCAATTCTTTGGTATAGATTGTCCACATGTGCTTCAGAACCCTCTGGATATACCTTGTCTGATGGTAGACATTAGTGCTGCAGATATCCAGCGCAGACAACAACTCACCATAGTCCTCTACCGGCGCTATCATAAGCATAGCGACATTGGTATCGGGATCATTCAGTCTTCCGATTCCGCCTTCCTTCTTTTCTGGGAATAAATAAATGTCCATAACTTCTATCGTTTTAGTTTACGTTTCTTCTTCTTATCCTTCATGTCCTTTTCCTGAGACTTCGAACTGCTCTTGGAGATGCCGGCCAGAGCGGCTCCGATAAGACCCAGCTCGGTATCCGAGGAGGTGTTCTGCTCTGATCTGGAGTGCTTCTGCCACTGTCCTCCCTCATCCGCAGCTATAAGATCATCAAGCCTAAACGAGCCCAGCTCGGATGCCTTGAATGCGCATTTGGTGGAATGATCGATGAATGTGGCGCCGTGAATACGGCCGTCTCTTGTGCGATGCAGGAACACATCGATATCGAACCTGGCAAGCATGTTCCGGTAATGCCTTTCAGAAGTGGAATGCTCCAGACAGGAGGCAGATATGCCGCAGATACGTCCTCTTTCGCGCTGCTTGATGCCGCTGCGTCCGATGCACTGCATCGCGCGTTGCTCGTAATCCCTGTAGAGAGCCTTGCCGATTTCAGCCTCGGTAAGCGGTGCGGTGCATGGAATCACGTCCTGATTCAGTCCGCGTATGACCACCTGCGGGGTGTTCCCAGTGCGTTCCTGAACATCCAGGCCATGGGCCTGCATGATCAGCTGGAACTGTGCGAACGTGGTCATGTGATACTTGCAGCACTCTTCAGCGATTACCCTTATCTGCTCCATGATATTGGCTCCTGTAGGGTTGAAACGGCGAGGGTCGATTCCCAAAGCTCCGTAGCTCTGTCCGTTGCCGTTACCGACGGAGAGTCCGTATCTTGGTGCAATCTGCGCAAGCAGTTGCATACATCTGCGGTTCTCCTGGAAATCATGGATCTTACGCCCATGCTCGTTGACCCTTACAGATACCACATGGTAGTGTTCCCTGTCTATGTCCTGATGGCGGTAGACGACGTACGGCTGGTTTCCATAGCCCAGGCCTTCCATCAGTTCACCCACAAAAGCCTTGAGCTGGTCATCTGTAAGATGCTCGTCCGGCGAAGGGTTTATAGACATGTGAAAGGAAAGGTTCTCCGTGCGGATATTGCGTCTCTCATAGAGCCTGAATGTATCCTCTATGCCCAGAGCCTCGTCTATGGAGTGCTTGTGCAGGAGCTCGGCTTCTCCGCTGGCGCACTTCTTCTCGTTGTATTCCAGGGAGAAGCAGGATGAGCTGGCCGGCTGCATGATCTTCACCACCATGTCAGAGCCTCCTGAAAGTGAAGTCTACATCGAAGTCTCAGTCTCTTGGAGGCAGCCATAGGTCAAGATCCGAAGCAAACACATAGTTGTTCTGATATGTCTTGCCGTCCTTGACGACTGTGTTGATGGAGAGACGGCCCGAGACGAAGACCCTGAGGCCTGCCTTGAGGTGCTTGATGACGTCAGACTTACGATAAGAGACATCATAGTAGGTAGCACGCTTCTCCTCACCATGGTAGTCATTCACGGCAACCCTGAAGGAGATGAACTCGTTGCCGTCTTTACCTGTACGGATTTCAGCATCCGCAACTAGGTTTCCGATAAGATCAATTCTTTGCATTGTTGTTGATTTTAATTGTTATTGATTTGCTCCTGTGGAGCTGTCTGCTTGAGTTCGAGATTCGCAACCATCTCAATGATGTGATCCATCGCCTGCTTAAGCTCCTGAGTCATGGTCTTAAGCTGATGCAGATAATAATTGGCAGCACGGGCATTAATCACTGGGGAGCCGTCTGCACGTTTCTGCTTGACGAGGGAATTGAACCTCTTGGTGGCCTGGTTATAGTCCACGCCTATTCTCGAAACAATAGTGCTAAGTGAATTGATCTGATTTCTGAAGACACGGTCAGTCAGCACAACACTGCGGTCTATCTTAATTCTCTTATCCAGAACCTTGTCACGGATGAAGCGAGATATGGACAGGTAGTCATAGTTCTTCATCTGGTTACTGAGAGTTTCCCACTCCTTTTCAGTAAACCGGATGCCGACATACCTTGATCTATTTTCCTTGTTCTCGCTCATTGCCCGCTTATATATTCTGCACTGGAAAGGAAGGCGACTTTGGAGCTTTCCCGCCCGCACCACAGGTGCGCAACTTCGCGTTTGTTTAACGAACGCCCATCTTGCTACTTGTCCAGTACTAGTTCCAGTGCGAATATATAACTTTTACTATACATTAGTTTCTTTTTACTGCAAATTTTCAAAATTCGTCTGAAAATCGTGCTTACAGGTATCTGTAGGGCATCATTGATTATCTAGTTTACTTCAAGAAAAATTATGTACCCGTACCCATACTTTAGGTTACCCGTACTATCTCACAAGAAGACAATGATTTAGACACTGCATCATCGAGATTAGCTTCAACTTTAGGGGATTTGTATTGTGGGTAAAATTGGTTATCTTTGTATAGTTATGAGTACATCAAGAATCTTCCATTCAGTCCATCTGGACATATCCACAAACGAATCAAACCGCATCTGCTACATCGTGCTTCCCGAGAAGCTCAAGGAGAGTGAGAAGGGGTGGCTTGACCGTATGGCGGACGCCTTGTCTGCCAACATGGTGGTCGTATCCAACCTGGACTGGGAATCAGATCTGACCCCATGGAAGGCACCGGGACTGAAGGCCGGTGAGTTCGCGGGAAAGGCACAATCCTTCCTCGACATACTTGCAGCAGACCTTTTGGTAAATGTTGAGAGTTCCTTGAGAATCAACAAGGTAGAGCGTTTCTTCTGCGGTGTCTCATTATCGGGTCTATTCGGAGTATGGGCATCATGCAGAAGAGAACTCTTCGAAGGTGTCGCATCTGTTTCCGGTTCCTTCTGGTACGACGGATTCACAGAGTGGATGGCCAACCATCCTTCCACCGCCAACCGTTTCTATTTCTCACTTGGCGAGAAGGAGAAGGACGGAAAGAACCCGAGGCTCGCTGCAGTTCAAGAAGAGACTGACAAGGTAATCGCAATGCTGAAGACAGCCGGAAAGGAAGTGTTCTTCGAGTACAATGAAGGGAATCACTTCGGACCTCTGATAGAAAGAATTGAGAAAGCAATAACTAATATACTTAGCCCCTATGCGTAGATTTGAATATAAGGTTCTTCACTATTATGAGGAACTCGATGAGGAAACAACACGTCAATGGAATGAACTTGGCAAAGAAGGATGGGAACTTGTTGGATTCGCTCCTTATGCCATGGAAGTAAGCAACGAAGTAAATGAATCCGGCATCCCCGTTCCAGGCACTGTCAAAGGTAACTTCTCTTGGGTTGCAGCTGCTTTCAAAAGAGAAATCATAGAAGACTAGATGACAATTCTGCACATATCAGACACACATGGAAACCACCATCAGCTGAGGAATCTTCCCTTGGCAGATATCCTTGTACACTCAGGCGACTTCACTATGGCCGGAACCGAAGACGAGGCGATTGATTTCCTCGAGTGGTTCATTGATCTTCCCCATCGCCATAAGATTCTGGTCGCGGGTAACCACGATGACTGCCTAAGAGGAGAATCCATCGAGGGACTCCCGGACAACTGTCATTACCTCGACTGCTCAGGCGTGACCATTCACGGCATAACCTTCTACGGGATTCCGCTCTTCATGGAAGACGTCATGGAAGGCAGCATGCCTCTTAAATATTCGGAGATACCTGACGGAACTGATGTACTTATCACCCATGAGCCGCCTCTGGGCATAATGGACAGCAACGGCAGGACCGGCTTCGGCAGCGACGAGCTGCTTGCAAGAGTCCTTGAGATCTGCCCGAGGCTTCACCTTTTCGGACACATCCACAGCAGTACAGGCATCCATGCCGGCAAGTATACGGCCTTTTCCAACGGCTCGGTAGTGGATGACGAGTATATGGTTGTGAAGTGCGGCAACAAGCTTGCATTTTAATATAAAACACAAGCTAGAGCCGTATATCAGCGTTTTATATAAATATATATTTCTATAAAAATAGAATTCATAGAAAATCTCCCAGTGAGGTGTAACAACAAATCACCCCTACAGTATCAGTATCTTGAGAATTAATTGTTAAATTAGCAACACACAAATTCAAAGGATATGTATTGGGACCATACAAACTGGCTTGCCAGCTGGAAAGAGGCTGTCAAGGTAATGCCAAAATTCAGAAGAAGACAGTACACAGGACCGCTTCTGGTTCAGGTATACAAGGACACCGTAGCCAGAGTCAAGGCTGGAGGCTGGGATAATTATTCGGAGTACATCGACCTCAATCTTAATCCGGACATCGAAGCACAGACAGTCTTCTACGACTCGCCTGCCGCACCGGTGCAGACAGATGACAGGGGCCGCAAGACAGAGATTGCAGTATATGGTGCCGATTGCCTTGAACTCGCAAAAGACCTTCAGAAATGCCGTCCTGACCTTCAGGTCTGTGTTCTTAATCTTGCCAGCTACAGCACACCGGGCGGCGGTGTTATCCGTGGTGCGGGCGCTCAGGAGGAATACCTTTTCAGATGCTCCGATTACTTCCGTTCGCTTTACCAGTTCGGCAGACATGCTGCAGAATATGGTGTTACACCGCATCCGAAATACAGATACCCTCTTCACGAACGATTCGGCGCAGTCTTCTCTAGAGGCGTCACTGTATTCAGAGGGCCTCAGGACAGAGGATACCAGCTCATGACACCAATGAGGCTCAACTTCATCGCCATTGCGGCACATAAGGACCCGGCCACCGTCATCCAACCTGACGGCGAGGCAAGATACACTCTTGCAGAGGAGGAATACATGACACACAAGGCACGAACCATCCTTCGAATCGCCTATGAGAACGGCCAGAACGCACTTGTTCTCGGTGCTCTCGGCTGCGGTGCATTCCACAATCCTCCCAAGCATGTCGCGGAGATCTTCAAGAAGGTCATAGCTGAGCCGGAGTTCGCTGGCATCTTTGACTATATCTACTTTGCAATCATCAACGATCACAACGCTAACGGTAACTACGAGGCATTCTACGACGTATTCAACAATGAAGACTGAAAGAAGTTCAAATAAGGATATCATCATCCAAATTCTTTCTGCAATCGGACGTCCAGGAATGGACAGGGTCCTGGCTGAACTGGAGCAGAACGGATTCTATGAGGCTCCTGGCTCCATCAAGTATCACAGCAACTACAAGGGCGGTCTTGCAGAGCACTCTCTTGCAGTATACAGGTGTGCCATGGACCTGAAGAGGACAAATCCAAAGGTTTACGGCTCGGTAAGCGACGAGAGCATCGCTGTGACTGCGCTTCTTCACGACATCTGCAAGGCGGAGGTCTACTTCATCAAAAATGACGGCACACCTGGAAAGTCCATGAGGAATTTCCCTATAGGCCATGGAGAGAAGTCAGTCATCATGCTTCTCAGACTCGGTCTGGATCTCTCGGAAGAAGAAATGCTTGCAATCAGATGGCACATGGGAGAGCATACCTTCGCTGAGAGGAGCGTCGATTCCGAGAACTTCTACGCTGCCCTCAAATCATCTGGCAAGGACCTCATCAGGCTGATCCAGAAGGCTGACGGCATGGCTGCAAAAAGTAAACAAACAGATAATAACAGATAAACATAAAGTCATGGGAGTATTTGACAAAAGACACTACGGAGTATGGAATGACTCAAGTGTAATCAATGAAATGCTTGACATTGTCAAAGCAGATGTCGCTAAGGCACAGCAAGAAACGGGTAAAGGATATTTTTTATTCAAGAAACCTTTGAAGTTCTGGAGCGAGGACCAGGATGTAGAAAAGATGCTGTCATTCGGTATTGACGAAGACGGCTTTTGCCTTGGATATGACGAAGAGATGATTGATGAGGATGGAGGTTTTTATGGAGAGGCTCTGGAGGACTGGTTAGGTGGATATACCTTTGTCGACATGATCGATTTCTTCGCTGCAATATACGACACGCTTGGCACGGAGCCAGACAGCAGACTTGCTGAACTGCTTGACAAGCATCTTGAGGAAAGGGCAAACGCAGAAAAGGAGATAATAGCATTCTTAGAGAAAAAGCAGGCCGAGAAGAATGTCGGCTATATAGGCATCGATCCTCTTTTCACTTTAGACTGGGACGACTACTACTATGAAGATGAACCGGATGACCTTGATGGATTCTTCATCAACCATGACATCAACTCTGTCAAAGTCATGGACGGAAAACTATGGTTGAGCGGAGAGCGAGCTGAAGATCTGGATGAAGAGGAAGACCCTAATGATGAGTACTTCTGGACTGAGCTCAAGGACTGGTGCAGGAATTGCACAGTAGACCTTGCTGAACTTTATAGCCACATTGAGGATAGTCCCTACTTATAGCTTGAACATGCATTACATCTAACTCCCACGGATATCTCCCAAAGGGCCGTGGGAGTTTTTAAATTTAAGATAGCTCCATTTCAACCCCATCTTTGCAACAGAATCCGTCAACAATCCTGGCCTTTAGGTCTTTGGGGATATCCAGTGTCAAGAAATCTGCTTCCGCATCCTTATGAATCGGTATTATCGCGGTTGTAGGATTGGTGAGAGTACAGATCTTCGCCAAGGTCTTTCTCGTGGCATGACCGGAAGTATGGACATATTCCACCCTGCATCCGAACATCCTGACAAACTCCTGCAGCCTTTCCTGCTGCTCAAGATAGCCTTTATACTGTGAGTATACCAGCACGGTCTGCGATGGGTCCAGCATCAGCGTCAGGTATGCTATCCATTTACGGAACGTCGGATTATCTCTTACGACCATTGTGAATCCCTTCTTGACCATACGTTTATGCAGGTTCACCTTACGAAGCGACATAACAGCGGCATCATCAATCACATATAGGTCCGAATGCTGACCGCTGTACTTTGTCAGCGTCTTGAACTGCTCGTTCTGATACACATCGCACACAAACGGCCTGCTTCTGAATCTTGCGTTAGCCTTGTGCAGGCCGGCCAGTCTGTCAAAGTTTGTCGAAGAACAGAGGACAAAGACATTTCTGTACTGAGCCATCAGGGCAGACATGTCTGCCTGAATCTCGCTTTCGGTCTTGGTATGCCCGTCATCTCTGGAGAGCATCGTACCTTCAGTAATGAGAACATCCACCTGCCCTACATGCTTCTTGAGAGTCTTTTCAAGTCCCTTGCCCAGAAACCCGTGCTCTCTCAGATCACCAGTATGCAACACCCTTTTACCGTCACACTCTATCAGAAGCATGTGTGAATCTGCTGCCGAATGGCTGACAAAGTAAGGGGTTATTGATATATCCCCCACACTGAAAGGTCGCCCACTTGCATATGTACAGAAAGACTTAATCTTCACGACTTTATTGACAATCTCTTCAATCAGAGGCTTGCGCTTTGCTCGGATCGCTTTATTGAGACTTTCATCAAGAATATTACACATAACTTCTCGTGACATCTCACCAATATACTGAGGCACATCTGCCGGGACACGATCAAAGAAGCCTAGATGATCACCATGATTATGGGTATATATTACGGCTGACACTCCCTCCAGAAGAGCTGACAGGTTCGACGGATCGTCGAACTTGTCCAGCGTCTCTGACTCCCCCGGAAGATTATGACCGAGGTCTATAAGTATTCTTGTTCCTGCAGCAGACTGTATCTCCGTGATGCATCCGCCGATCTGATTGGCTCCCCTATGGATTAGTATCTTCATCTCTCACCTGATTTCTTGCTATCATCTTCACTGTGTGGATCATATCATCCCATGTCTTGAGCCTCTTACGTTCCTCAGGATCCAAAGACTCTTTGAGCTGATCGTCAGTCATGTCCTGATCGACACGCAGAGCCTCATAAATCTTGCTCATTAGGGCGTATTTCGCCTCCATAAGCTGATTGCATGGAGCATATCCCATGTACCCAGCCTGAAAGGCGATCCTGTACCACTCCTTTGTGGCATGCAGGAAACTATAGCCCTGCTCTTGGGCCGACTTGATGAACTCCGGCTTGAAGTAGTCGAACAGTGCATAACTCCTTGATGATGCATGATTGATAACCAGCTCGGCATCCGTCAACGGGAACTTGCCGATTACCTGGCAAAGAAGGAGCGCCTGACCTCTGTACATGATTCCCGGTCCGGAATCAAATCCCATCTTGGCTTCCAGGAATGGGATAATCCTGCCATTTTTGCAACGTTTCATGATTCTTAATTTTGCTGCAAAAATAGAAGCAGCTTCTGCCAGAACTCGGCAAAAGCTGCAAACTTTCTAATATTTTACAATCTTATAATCGTATCCCTGCAGTTCGTGATCAATTGCATGAATTCTTTTAATCCTATCGTTTGTAAGTTTGGTATATGTATTAAAGATTGTCAGCTCAGGTTCCAACCTGACATGCAGGCAATCAATCTCTGACACAGGAGGTATCGGAAGTCCCAGGCTAACCTTAATCTGCATAAGGGTCTTGTAATAAGCTTCAAGCACCTTATGATTCTCCAGGATGAACTCTCTGTAGGCATTCATCTGCTCGATGATTTCTGGCTGCCCTTTAGAGGTTCTTAGCCTAGGGTCGTTAATCTTCTTCAGCTCCTCAAAGATGATCTCGCTTCCGGCAATCTTGACAAGATCAATTCTTACAGTATGATTCTGACCGACATAGCGCCTATGTGCAAACTCGGAGTCAAGATACAGGTCTCTATGCGCTATCACGCATTCACCTTGAATCAGTTTTTCCTGTATATCGTTGTCAGATTTCTGCGAATAGTTTGCCCTGATATTAGCCTTGATCGTCATCAATAGTTGTGCATCAAGAGCATGAGAGATTTCCTGCTCTTTATCTGAATTCACGCCTACGTATTTAGGGTGAGTCTTTGCAGAGATGCCATATCCTCTCTTATAGGTCAAGCATGCTACTCTACCACCTTGATAATAAGTCATCACCATATTATCCTTACGGACATCTATGTACAGCTCTGGATCATTCTTGAGCATCTCCCACCATACAGGAGGATTATCCCTCAGAATCTTGAACAAAGGAGCGTTCGGATTAAGCAGATTGTCTGCCATTTTTGCAACTACGTTTCCCATATCATTAAGCCTTTACTAAGTCAGATCTATATAGTTTATACATGTCCAGCAGAATGGACGCAAGCTCTTTTCTGAGTGCCGCCGGCTCCAACACCTCTGCTGAAGTCATATATGAGAGTATCTCCTGCTTGAAGTCAAAATTCGGTCTGAGATAATACTCGAACACCGAATATGAAGAAGTGGTTTCAATCTCCTTCTGAGTGCTGTGAAGCGGTATGGTCCTTACCAGATCACGCTTAGACGAAAGGAACTTCACCTTCACGCAAACCTTTTCTCTTCTGCTCGGATGAACGCCGTGGAATTCCTCAAAAAAGGCTTCCGCATCGAATTCCTTCGGCATATCGAACGACTCTCCAAGCATCCTCGCATCATCAGCCCTGTCAAGCATATAGATTCGCATTCCCTTCGAGTATTCAGAATAACCTATAAGGAACCATCGTCTCTTGAAAAGCCTGATGCTATACGGATGGACTGTCATATCCTCGTAGTCATTCATAGAATATCCTTTGTAATGCAGAACGAGCTTTCTGTTATCGCGCATTGCATCCATGACCAAGGTAAGAAACCTATGGCTTGACGGCACATTCTCGATGACTATCCTTTCATGCAGACCCGCACTTTCATGGAGCATATTCCTCAAGGAGAGAGAGTTCAGCATCCAGTCGCGGATAGCTGTGCCACCCAGGTCGGTCTCATTGACTATGTAGTACTCGTTGGTCGCCCTGTCGCAAGCTATCTCAATGCCGAAAATCTGCTCGATGTTCTCCTTGTAGTTTGCAAACGTTCGCGGGGCTAGCTCCTTCCTGCCGTCATTGGCACTGCAGGTCCTCCACTTTTCCTTGAGTTCTGCAAGGGTTATCCTGCCATAACGCTGAATGGTATCCAGCATCCATATGTATATTCTGAATGAATCCTTTGCCATTGTCTGATTATTTTATGCAAATATAAGAAAGAGCTTCGGCAAAAACTTAGCAGAAGCATTTTTTTGTCAAAGAAATTAATTTGTGCCACAGTTTGGCAATATCTCACAATAGATTTGCACATTGAAGACTAAAATATGGAGGAAACATTTATGATTTGGGGAGTTTTTGCATTCATCGGTATTCTGTTAGAAGTATTTATATCAGTATTCGTAACGGGTAAAAGGAGGTAGTCTATGGGAGTAATCATTTTTTTAGTTCTGTGCCTAAATGTTATTGGCACCATGTGCGGTGGAAACAGTAATTGGGGTGAGTAGTATGAAGAAATCTTGGAGATCCACCCAGCCAAAGGGCATCGAGGAGCATCTGAAGGACCTCTGCCTCATCTACAGAGGGGAAATGGACAACCCTCATGACGTCAATGCACTTCTTGACGAGGAGCGTGCCATCCAGTTCCTGAGGTACAGTCTTTGGGATGTGGAGAGGAGCATCATCGAGACTCCGGCATCCTGGCGATACATGTATCTGGATGAGAAAGGAAGCCTTCCTGCTGATGATGAAGCCATTGCCCGCAAGATCTATGATTTCGCAGTAAAGAAGAAGCTCGAAAGAGTCAAGGAGTTCGGCATCGACCTTACTTCTGTGTACCAGAGATTCGTCAGACAGTAAAAAGTTTAGGCTAAGGCTGTGCTCATTTTACTAAAAAAATACGAACTTAGCAGAAATTCTAACATCAGACGAGATGACCGCACAGGAGATATTCGAATTGGCACAGTGCTACGAGCACGGCACCAACGGCGTAGAGAAGGACAAGGAAAAGTTTGTCGAACTGCTCAAGGAAGCAGCTGCACTCGATCACGTGGAGGCAGCATACTGTTTAGGTTGCCTGTATGAGTGGGACGAACCTGAGGAGGCATATAAATACTACTTCGCTGCAGCAGATCACTGCCATGTCGAAGCCATGAGACGTGTTTCACTGATGACCGAAGAGGGCCGCGGATGCACCCCTGACCCAGCGCTAGCACATGCCCTGTGGCCTCATTGGGCTGACAAATAGTAGCAGCCATGGAAAAATACTACAGACATTTCAAAGGCAACATCTACAAGGTCCTTCATGTGGCAAAGCACTCCGAAACCCTTGAGGATATGGTCGTATATCAGGCGATGTATGGCGAAGCAGGCATATGGGTCAGACCCAGGTCCATGTTCGAAGAAGTCATCGAGAGAGACGGCAAGGTCTTCAGGAGGTTCTCGCCCGTATCTGAAGATGAGATAGTTCGGGACTTCCCGATCCACCCATAAATTCCGACAGAAGGCACCCTGTTTGGGTGCCTTCACTATTTCCACTCTGTCACATCAGCAGGGGATGGGTACCCTGTTGATCAACATACACGAATTCATCCACCCCAGGAATCAGGGCCAACCCGGATTCTTCCAGATGTATCTGTCCGATACCGTCAATGAACTTCACTGTCACCACGCGGCCGTTCATCTGACGGGCCTGCTGGTCCTTGCCGTTACTATCATCCATCCGGATGATTCTGATTCTATCTCCTTTTCTCATAATAAAATAGTCAGTATAATTTATACTTAATCCCTAGATGTTCATTCTTTAACATGAAGACTTGAAGCTATCACCTCTGTAAATGTCCTCTCCGATCCATCAGCCGCAGTGTATCTGTTGTTGCGCAGCCTTCCGCAGACATGCACAAGGGAGCCTCTTGCCATCCCATGGGTGTGTAGATAATTTTATATAAAAACAATATTTCAATAGTTAATTAACTAATCATTTGGAAGAAGAAGAAAAACAAACTCTCCAAAGTAAACAGGGCTGAGAACGAGGAACGTAGTGAAAGCCCTTACGGATGTTCAGTGAGTTCCGCCGCCCCGCCTACAAAATCATACCACACCTCAAATTTACCGCTTTTCAGCCCATTTCAGACACTTAAATCCCAAAGACAAAAACCCTTATCTCCGAAAAGATAAGGGCTTAAAAGGGCTTATTTTGAGTTATTGAATTTTTATACATACCAACATATGGATGATTTTTCACTCAATTCAATATCAATTTCTGATAGTGTACCTTCCCAATTTATATCATCAAAATTACATTCATAAAATTCTTCAACAAGGGGGTTATCATACAATTTATCTAATTCTTTCTTTTTTTTGTTAAAAGCATATTCTTTTACTATATCATTCTCTAATGTGTTTTTATAGTTCTCTTCGGCTATAATTGCTTTTTGTAAATCATTTGTATCATAGTATCTAATGTACCCTGTATCATAGTATCTTACCTTGTGTCCCAAAATTCTTTCTTCAATTTTAATAATTGCTTTTTCCATATATCATTGATTTTAGATTATTTCAAATAATCGACTTCTTCAATATAGAAGTCAGAGTTACCAACCTGAACATCGTAAAAATTAAAGTTGGTTCTTTTTTCATTCCACCAACCTGCAATTTCTTCATCGGCTTCAAGCCACTTTTCGGCTTCAACATCATCATCAGGTATATCATAATTGCATCTTCTGAACCAATCATATATCTTGCCGTATAGTAGTTCTTTTGTTTGAGACGCTGCTATAACTTCAAATTCAGTTTCTTCATCAAAATACTTAAGATACAATACATACATCTTTTCCATATATCATTAGTTTTAGTCCTTCAAAGATAAGTAATTTAATTGAGAAGATGGGATAATATCTGAGATTCTGTTGTTGGGTTCAGTTCAAGCATACGTTTTACCATCTTACCCTTAAGGGTGTAAGATAATTCCTTACAATAGAACACAGATATTTGATATGCGGTTGAATAATCTGATAGTAGTTCATCATATCCATCCACCCCAAGATATTCCTTAACAAACACAATATCAGTTATCTCAATGAATTTCATTAGTTTAGAATCAGGAAAATCCATTTGAATCAAAGAAAGTATATGTTTTTTACACATTTTTCATCAATTATTTACATTTTTGGGTGTCAACATCTCCGCCTTCATAAGCCACACAGTTATGCCATGTGCATTCGCAGACAAGTCCCGATCCATCCCTGAGTTCATAATGATGCTCAGTCTGAAGGCTGAAGTTAGACACCAGTTGGCCACCTACCGACTGGACTCTGACTGTGCCGACTCTTCCTTGAAGCTCGACACGATTGATTGAATTCTGTTTCATGGCAATTATTTGGTTTTGAATTTTGTAGTGCATTCATCCGCAAAGCTGAAGTAGCTTCCCGGACTTACTATAATATGGTCAAGCATTCCGATCTCCATCATCTTGCATGCCTTCTGTAGCATCCTGGTGTGCTCGATATCAGCAGTTCCCGGTGTCGGGCATCCGGACGGATGGTTGTGAAAGACGATGATGTTAGTCGCGTTCTTGCTCAAGGCCTTCGCTATGATGTCCCTATGGCTTATGTTCACTGCATCTAGCGAACCCTTGAAGATCATCTCAAACGACAGAACCACATTGGCCCTGTTGAGAAAGGCTACCCAGAACTCCTCATGCTCCAGTCGTCGGAGCCTGTCGCCTGCTATCTGAGCCGCATGCTGCGAATCCTTGATAATCTTTCCGGTGATGTCTTCACGAATGCTGACATAAGCCGCCATCACATCCCTGAGTGCGCTTATCTTCTCTTCCTGCGACCTTGTCAGTGAGTAGAGCTGAGGATTGAAGTTCTCACTCAGCAGTTCGTCGAGTCCTATCTGCTCCTTGAGCTTCAGACCCAGTCTTTCCAATGCTTGCATATTATCCTCCCTTTAGATGGTTTGACTTGAATTCAAAGCACAGGAAGGAAGCAGAAGGCTTTACCGCCAAGGTGCGCGGAAGAGAATACTATCCGCAGGAGGAAGATTCTCGACCCGTGAGCGCAGCGTTCCTTGCAGAAAGACTTCAAGCGTCCAACTTCGCGACGGATTCAGTCAGCCATCGCGGGAGATGCCCTAACCTCAGGACTCATTCCTGAATCGTATGAATCCTTTCTCTCTCTCTTTTGTAATGACTATATGCTTATTGCTATAAGAGCATGACTTATATATGCTTATCAGCATTCACCTCTTTTTCGCAACTGCGTGAGTGTCACCTTCCAAGATGTTCAGCTATTTACACTAATGGGACTTCCTGAATACTCAAATGGGACATATTGAATACTGACGAAAACCAGTAAAAAGGACGTTTTGAATACTTCAAACGCTCAAGTGGGAATGAAAAATTCAATTATTCCCAGCAAATACGCCCAATCGGCTCTTCTCTTTGATAGCTAATCGGTCTTTGACCGATTAATTGTATATAATGCCCGATATTTTACACATCCAAATGGGACAAATTGAATACTATTTCTAGGGTTCCAGCGAAACGTATAGTATAAAGTTGCTAATGTTTTGTAAAATTTATTTATATCTTTGCGACAATCTCCAAGGATATGAATAAGAACATCATACCTCTTCCTAAACCAGATGAATCCCGCTCATCGAGACAGGTCGTGCAGTCGTACATCTTCACGACGGCCATCTATGACTTCAACGTCTACGAGAAGCGTGTCCTGTACAACCTTGTCAAGCTGGCCCAGAGTCAGATCGAAGGAGTGAAGCTGTCCAACAGTCTGTACAAGATCGACCACGCCTACAAGGAGTTTGTCCTGATCGAGCTGCCAATGTCGGATTTCCTTACAGACGGAGAAGACAAGAACCACTTCCGTGTCAAGGAGGCCTTGAAGTCACTCCATCAGAAGACCTTCACCTATTCTGACGACGGGGTATGGGAATGTTTCTCGATCATAGCCAACCCGAGGATACGTCTTCGTTCATCCAAGGTATCGTTCATCGTGGACGCACGAGTATGGGACGTCCTGCTTGACTTCTCCAGAGGGTTCTCCCGATACGACCTTGAGATCGCCTTCACGCTGGAGAGCAGCTACGCCATGAGGCTCTACGAGATGATGGCCGGACAGAAGGAGCCGATCACCTACTCCATCGACACCCTCAGGAAGGAGTTCCAGCTGGAGGACAAGTACAAGCTGACCAAGGACTTCATCAGAAGAGTGATTGAGTCAGCCAAGAACGAGCTTGACGAGAAGTCGCCAGTGACATTCACCTACACTCCCCTGAAGGAAGGAAAGAGATATACCCGTATCATTTTCTTTCCTGTAAGACAGGAGAGCCGTCAGCTTCCGGACGCGTTCTTCAAGGAGAGCGTACGCAAGTACGGAGCCGGGGCATGCCTTTCATCAGAGGAGATGAGGTTCCTTAGGGAGATAGGTTTCTCGGATACCGGCATCAGGAACAATCTCGGACTCTTCCTTGAGTGCAAGAAGTCGCTAGACTTCATCTATGAGCTTGCACTGATCAAAGGCAAGTCGCGCACCAAGAGTAACCCTTGCGGCTGGTGCATCAAGACCCTCAAGGGCAAGCTGTCCGACAAGCTGCTATAAGCGCTTATAGAATATTATTCTATAAAGAATTTTTTCTCTTAAAATTCTCTTCAAAATTTTTGTTTATACATTAGTTTCTTTATACTTTTGCATTCAGCAAGTAAAAAGTTTCTAATGATAGGTAACATCCATAGCAGGGCATTGTTCCTGATTGTTGTCCTCACATCTGTTCTGCTTCTGGCCACAGCATCAAGCGCTGCAGCCCAGCGGACCATGAAGGGACAGCATGCTGTTGGAGCCGAGGTCAGCGCGGACGTGCCGAACCTCGGAGACCTTGGGCTTTGCTTGAACTATTCCCAGTATCTGCTCAACTCTTACTGGCAGGTCTATGCTTCAGCCGGCGACAACCACATCCAGACCGACCGCGGTCCCCTCATGGAGTATGTGGACTGTTTCATCGGCGGAGACTTCATGTACAGACTCATCGCCACACGCAGCAGATCTGTCAGCCTTTATGCCGGAGGCGGGGCATTCATCGGATACGAGTTCTATGATCCGAGAAAGGACTTGCCGGCTAACATCAACACCAATCTGCCGACCGGGAGCTTCCTGTATGGAATCTCTCCGAGGATAGAGGCAGAATTCTTCTTCACCAGGCGTCTCGCGCTCACTCTCGGCGGATGCTTTCCCGTATCTTTCTCTTCACCTCTTGTCAAGCTCCGTCCCAATCTGAGAATGGGCGTGAGGGTTGACATCTAGCTATCTTCCGGCAGGCGGTCTGCCTGTCATATCACAATCATTTTTCTCCCAAGCAGATCCGCCGAGAGGTGCGTCTGCTTTCTCCAAGAAAGTTCTTTATAAGAATCAATATTACACATCAAAGGCAGTCCCGTCGTGAGACGCAGCTGCCTTTCCCTTAGAAAACAACACACAAGAGATATGAAACACAAGATCATCATCACACTCATGCTGATCATGGTTCCGCTGCTTTGCCCCGCGCAGAACTGGTCGGTATCAACCAACCTGGTCGACTACGTCAGCCTCGGCACACTGAACGCCGAAGGCGGCGTCGGCGTAGGACGAAGGGTGACCCTGCAGGCCAGCGCCCGGATAAACCCATGGACCTTCCACAAGGGCGACCCGGACAGCCAGATGCAGAACCGCCATCAGACCTATGCAGCCGGCATCCGCTACTGGCCATGGCACATCTACTCGGGCTGGTGGTTCTCGGGCATGGCCCAGTACCAGGAATACAACCGCGGAGGCATCATCACACAGACCGCAGAGGAAGGCGACGCCTTCGGACTGAGCTTCGGGGCAGGCTACGCCCTCATGGTGCACGAGCATCTGAACATCGACTTCGGTCTGGCCCTCTGGGGAGGACAGAAGACCTACATCACATACGCATGCCCTTCGTGCGGCAGGATCACGGACAAGGGATCCAAGTGGTTCGTCATGCCGAACGAGCTGAGGGTCGCGCTTCAGTACATCTTCTAAACTTCATGTCATGAAAATCTGGATAGGAACACGATACATCGACACCGCCTACTTCAGGACCTGGTGTCTCAACGAAGACCTGAACATGGTCTACTTCATCCATCAGCCGAAGGAGGGATTCGCCGGAGAGTTCTCGCTCCCGCTGCTGTTCAGCAGCCTCGAGGAGGCCAAGCGGTTCTACGAAGAGAGCTGGAACGCAATCGCTGACGGCTCGGAAGCCATCTGGTGCCTGGACAAGAAGACATCCTTCTGCTGGACCCTTTACTTCAAGCTGCACACGCAGCAGCTCAAACTCAAATCCGCAAAGAACAAGAAAAACCAAAAGCCAAAGAATGAAGATAACAACTCTGCAGGGGACTCTTCACACGGAACTGTTCCAGGAGATAATGCTACACGAACAGGTTGGTGTCATAACCTTCTCGTACGGCTACGTCTACGAAGAGGATAAGGGAGAAGGCCCCACATACATCGTTCAGGTGCCTATGACCTTCAGGAGTGCCAGGGACTGCCGCAAGGCGTTCAGGCTCTACGTCAGGGGAAGGAACAGCGGAGCGGACCGGATCAGCTTCATCGGGCTGCGCTGCCGCTGGCCGAAGGACACATACAGAAAGATCATCCAACACAAATCATCAAGACTAATGGAACTATGAGAATAAAGGCGAACATGTTCATCACGCTTGCCGCAGTCCTGCTGACGGCGCTTGCCTCATGCACACAGCAGCTGAGCGTGGTCGACTACTCCTTCCAGTTCGGGGCGGAGGTCATCTATGACGACAAGGCGGACGTGCACAGGCTCACGCTGACACGCCTGGCGGGAGCTGCTGACAACGAATACACCATCGCGTTCACCGTAGACGGGGAGAACACGCTCACCCTTCAGGACATGGACGGGCGCATCAATGAAGGCAAGATCAACGAAAGCTTCGACGAGGTCTCAGCCAGAACCTATACACTCTCCAGGGTAGCTCCGGGAGAGCACACGCTGGAGCTTGTCATCAGCACGCAGGAGTACTCGCAGTCACTGGCGGTGGTCTTCCTCGTAGAGGACTTCTCGTTCCTCTTCGACACGAAGTTGCTGTTCGACGAGGACACCAAGGCTCACTCGCTGGAGATCACCCTCAAGGAGGGCGCCGCAGCAGAGACATACACCATCAGCTACACCATAGACAACCAGGAGCCGAGGAAGACCTACCAGGAGACCTTCACCGACAACATAGTCAAGACCTACAGTCTGGCAGTACAGGAGCCCGGCGACCATACCGTTAACCTTATCATCAGTACCGGCAAGCACTCTCAGAAGGCTGACCTTCCGTACACCGTGAACGATTATTCCTTCGAGGTGAAGGCTGACATCGAGTACGACAGCGCAAACCTCTCGCACATCCTCTTCCTGTCGCTTCTGAGAGGATCAAGGGACGAGACCTACACAGTGTCGTACACCGTCGACGGAGGGCACTCGGTCAAGCTCACTGACATCGGCGGCAAGGAGCTCGGAGCCTCATTCAACGAGAGCTTCAAGGATGCTACAGTAAGATCATACGACCTGTCACGCGCTGAGAAAGGTAAGCATAACATGCAGCTGATAGTCAGCACCAAGGACTACTCCCAAGTGCTTGACGTCCCTTACGTTGTGGACGCTCTCCCGTTCGCCATCCACGCCGAGATGGACACCGCCGGCAGCGGGACTGTGGTGATGGTGACCCTTACGGAAGGAGACTCGTCAACAGACTACCACGCTACGATCCAGGTCGACGGCACTACCGTGGCATCGCCTAAGGTCAACTTCTCGAAGAGTCCGATCTACAGATACACGATCCCGACCACAAGACCTGGCAGACATGAGGTGTCTGTACATCTTACCGACATGTACACCGTCGAGACGCAGGATGTGAGCTATACCGAACCGGTAAGGCATCCGTATATAGACATCAGCCTCAAGTATAACGAGAACTCGGGAAAGCACTACGCCGAGATCGGGTCCAATCCATACGGCATAGAGCTCAGGTTCGTCACCTCCCTGACTCTAAAGGGACAGACGACAATAGCCATCTACGACTCCAGTTATTGGGGAGAAACGAGATATGAGACCAAGACGAAGACCATGAGCGACAGCAATACCGCATCCGGGATATATGGCGGCAACTCCGTCACTCTCATCGACAGGGACGCTCTTGTCACCAAGCTCACCGGCTCCTATGAGATGAGCGACATTGTCGAGTACTTCTACGATCCGGGGTACGGCGGAGAAGACTCAGGCAGAGAATGGTACGAGAAGACCGGAACAGAGAGGAAGTACTACGTCCTCAAGGAGGAGACCCTCAAGATAAACATTACCGGAGAGAAGGTCACAGGGGTGACGCTCAGAGTCCAGAACCAGATCGGCTCAATGACTCTCAACGGCAAGTCAAACAGTTCAGGTACAACTAAAATCAGCCTATAATCATGAGAACAAGAATACTCACATCACTTATACTTGCAGTCATTGCCCTATCCTCATGCATTCACGAGTTCCCGGTGACCGACTACTCATTCGACTTCTCCGGCACTGTAGTGTATGATGCCGAGGCAGACCAGCACCGTCTGACCCTCACCTGCAACAAGCGATCCTGCGAGGAATTCTACAACGTGGTCTTCCATGTGGACGGAGAGAACGTCATCACGCTCACCGACATGAACGGACAGACATATAATGACTGGTTCAAGGCTTCATTCAGTGATACAGACTCACGTACTTATGTCCTTTCCGAAGCACCAGTAGGAAGTCACCTCATACAGATGACTATCAGTACCGAGGGATTCTGCCAGAGTATGGAGATTCCATACGAGGTCACCCGTCAGAAATACGACATCCATGCAGAAGTCAGTACGGTCGGTACAGAATCTTCTTTAGTACTGATGAGCCTTACCAAAGGGGATGCGAAATACTCATACGATGTCGAGCTTCATATCGACGGAGAGAGCTACATTAAGCAGGCTATAGACTTCAGTGGAAGTCCAATCTGCACGATCGCTCTGCCGAAGACACTCCGCCCTCACGAGCATTCACTGACGCTATTTGTCAGTGACAGCATGACTTCAAAGCAGTACAGCATGGATTTTCAGGAGCCAATAAGGCATCCGGAGATACCGGTCACGCTCTCACACGACAAGACCACCGGTTATCATGTCGCCTTTATCGGATACAATCCTTATGACATCAGAATAGATTTCAAAGTCTTTCTAGAGCTCAAAGGCCAGTCTTCTTTCTATCACGAAGAGGAAGACTTCTGGTGGAGAAGCCCCGAGTACAAATACATTACCGAGAAGGACGAGCGTACTCTTTCAGAGACCGGTTCCAACTGCATAGTCAATCTCACAGACCGCGACGGCATAGCTAAGAAGATCACATCGCAATGGGAGACCAGCTACATCTGGAGTTCACACTCTACTCCGGGAGGTGGTGAAGACTCTGGGGAAGATTATTCTTACATCTCTGGTTCTACACCTGCTTTCTATCAGATCTACTACGAAGCTCTCTCGATAGACATATCAGGCGAGGAAGTGCCGGGAGTCAGTCTGGTGGTCACCAATAAGATCGGCACGATGACCTTGAACGGAAAGGAATCCACATCAGGAACAACAAGCATAACACTCTAGTGCCGGGCGTGTTAGATTTCATAGGTTAGTTAATGCTAGGTTAGTAGTTTGTAGTGTGCCCCGGAGACGGCACCCCCGGGGCTTCACACAAAATGTTCACATCATGTATATCATCTTCGGCAAAGAGTGCATAGACACCACTCTGTTTCGGAAAATGAGGCTCTATGATGAATCCGGGGTCATCGCGTTCGTCTACAGGAACCCATACGGTCAGCAGGAGATAGAGCTTCCAGTCACTTTCGACGATTCGTTCCATGCGGATCTGACATACCACGAGATCATGTTCAGCTACGAACAGGGTGACGAGGCATTCGTGTCGCTCTCATACGCCTGCGTCCCATCCGCACTTCTGATGAAGATGAAGCGCGGGATGGAGCTTGACCCACAGGCACGCGATCAATACGCCTTCGGCGACGAGACGAATCTGCAATAGACTTCGCAGTGCCGGCGGAGTGAATCTTTTTCATAGGTAAATCGGGTTAATAATTACTGTTGTTTGTGAATCCCGGAGACGGCACCTCCGGGTTTATCCCCAAAGAAATCATATTCAGATGAAGAGAATATACCGCATATTCTTAGCGGCAGCCCTGCTCATGCTGATAGCGTCGTGTGCCTCACAGAGCAAGATGAAGGCTCTGCAGAGCGGCGCCTACCGTCCGTCTCTGACACTGGCGCAGGAGCAGGACTACATCCCCGACATACGCACTGACATGAAGGCCCAGAGGGACACCTTCATCGTCAAGGACGGAGACCGCGAGCTCATCATAATGAAGGCCATCAAGGACGAGGACGGAGAGATGGTGGCCCATGACGTCCTTGACGCGGCGGTGGTAACCGCACGGTTCCGCAACGTGGCCGAGCGAAACGGCCGTGTGGATATCGAGTTCCAGGTCATCGTGCCGCAGAGCATGCAGGACAGCAAGTGGCAGCTGAGGTTCCGCCCTCAGATGTACATCATGCAGGACACACTGGATCTTGATCCGGTCATCATCACCGGTGCGGACTACCGCAGGGCTCAGCTTCGTGGATACCAGCAGTATGAGAAGTTCCTTGCCGGGATAGTCACAGACCCCGACGAATTCGTCAACTGGTGGATGCTGGAGCAGTTCATCGAGAGGAATATGCCGGATCTTTACGCCTTCAAGAGCGACTCCACCTACGTCAGCGACGAGCAGTTCGCCTCTGCCTACGGCGTGACTGAGAAGGAAGCGATCGAGCACTATACGGACAAGCTGGCCAGGAAGGCCAATTCGCGGAAGATCTCCCGCAGGGAGAAGATGTACCGCAAGTTCGTCAAGGTCCCCATCGTCAAGGACGGGCTCCGTCTGGACACGGTCATACAGTCGTTCAACGGAGACTTCATCTACAGATACGTTCAGCCTATCCAGACACGCCCGAAGCTCAGGAAGGTCGACGTGGTCCTCTCGGGAGACATCTATGAGTCAGACAGGAAGATCTACGACATACCCATGAGCGAGCCTCTTACCTTCTATATCTCGTCGCTGTCCTCATTCGTGGACAACAGGGAGAAATACCTCACGAAGGTAATCGAAAGGCGCGTCGAAGAGAACACTGCCTGCTATATAGAGTTCGCATCAGGAAGCTTCGAGGTCGACGAGAGGATGGGAAACAATCCGGAAGAGATTGGACGCATCAAGGACAACCTCGTGTCGCTCATGCAGAACGAGAAGTTCGACCTGGACTCCATCGTGGTAACATCGTCTGCATCACCGGAAGGAAACCTCAAATACAACGACAGACTTTCCAAGAGGCGTTCAGAAGGCATCTCCGAGTACTTCAGCAGATGGATGAATCACTACCAGGACTCCCTGGAGAGAGAACGAGGATTCGCGGTGGACGAGGAGGGTAACATCATCATAGAGAAGCGCGCAGAGATTCCGATGATCGGTCGAAGCAGCGGTGAGAACTGGCTCATGCTGGATAGGCTCATCGAAAAGGACACCGTTCTGACACTGGAGCAGAAGGCATCTTACCGCGAGCTGGCGTCCGTCATGGACATCGACCAGAGGGAGCGCGCCATGCAGAAGCACACGTATTACAGGCACCTTAGGGAGAAGCTCTACCCCCGCCTAAGGACAGTACGCTTCGACTTCCACCTGCACCGCAAGGGAATGGTCAAGGATACCGTGCATACGACGGTCCTGGATTCGGTCTACATGGACGGAGTTCAGGCCATCAGGGACCGCGACTACGAAAGGGCTCTTACTCTCCTGAGGCCATATGAGGACTACAACACCGCCATAGCCTACCTCTGCATGGACTACAATGCCAGCGCACTGCAGATTCTCGAGAAGCTTGAGAAGACTGCGCAGGTCAACTACATGCTTGCCGTGCTGTACAGCCGCAGAGGCGAAGAGCAGAAGGCAGTGGAGTGCTATGTACGATCCTGCTCACAGGACCCGACCTACGTGCACCGAGGCAACCTCGATCCGGAGATATCCGTCCTGATCAGACGATACGGCCTTAACGCACAACCTGAGGATGAATTCGAATACTCGTTTTAACAGATACCACTTTAATCATCAATCATCATGAAGAAATTCCTATTAATCGCATGCTCCATCGGAGCACTGCTCTCCTGCAACAGGGAAGAGATCCCTGTGCAGGAACTTCCGGACAATGTGACGGAAGTGAACGAAGCCGCACAGGGTACCATACCGGTACATCTGAGCATCGGTAAGAAGAACATCTACACCAAAGGTACTACTCCAAATGAGAAGGAGTCGGCTCTTGCGAATGTAAGGCTCACCATCCAGGCATGGGGTTCAAGCTCGATCTCACCGTCTTACACTCAGACGTATGATCTGGGCGATGCATCCGAGATCATCGTGAACATGTCTGCATGTGAATATGCCTATTTCATCGTGGAAAGCGGAGAGGTCAAGGATGGAGAATTCCAGAAGACTCTTGAGGGTCAGAAGGAATACCTCTATGCAACTGGAAAGATTCGCGTCACTTGGGATGAAATGCAGCAGCAGGACTCTCCGTTTGAGGTAACTATCAGCCGCAACATCAACAAGATCAGCATTGAGAAGATCTCGATCAACTGGTCCAATGACAACTACGACAGCAGAGAGTTCAGAATCAAGAAGGTCTACCTGAGCGATGTTCCTCGTACCTATATCGAGAACTGCAATGGGGTTACCGTCAAGGGATACAACTCCGACTTCACCGGAACAAAGGAAGATGTAAAGATCTATAACAACGGCGGTCTGGACGGATACACTCTCAGATGTGTAAGCGACAACAAGTATTACTCGACCAATGTACATAGACTTGATGACCAGCTAGTAGATGAGGTAGACGCTATCGTAAGCAAGAGCATGCCGTACGTCACGCCGCATATCTACTATGCGTACATAAGCAACTCCAGCAAGAGCATCCATATCTCTACCGCCGCTCCTGACGCGAACTACGTCAATCTGTACGTTCCTGTTACCACAATCGTAATCGAGGCAGAACTGGACGGAGAGAAGATGTACTACAAGGTCCCTGTAGTAGAAAATCTCGACAAGGCTCCAACAAACACTCACATCACCTTCAAGGAATTGAGAATCACCGGTCTTGGATCAAGTACGCTTCATGGCACCAAAGCATTCGAGAACATCTCTTTCAAGTTCGAGGACTGGGTGGTTGACAACAGATCCGAAGCAACAGAAAACCTCTAATAGCAACAAAAATGAAGAAAACACTTTTCATCATGGCAGCTATCGCAGCGATAGTTTGCTCTTGCGATCCGGACAAGGATTGCATTCCATGCCAGGAAGAGGAAAAAGGCACTCTCAACGTGTCATTGGACTTCGAGGACGAAGGTCAGACAAAGGCGACCAGCTACGTCACAGCACAGACATACGAGACGAAGGTCAATGATGTCCAGGTGCTCGTGTTCGACTCCACAGGAGCATTGAACGCGTTTGTAGATGCAGACACGAAGACCAGCAGCATCAGCATCAGCACAACAGCCGGCAGCAAGACCGTATGGGCTGTGGTGAACGGTCCCGACCTGTCATCTATCACCACCCTTTCCGCACTCCAGAGCACTGAGGTGGACCTTGGCGCAAACAGCACGAGCGAGGCCACAGGATTCGTAATGGCCGGCTCCACCACATGCACAGTGGGCAGCAGTGCAGCGACAGCAAGCGTGGCAGTCAAGAGGCTTGTTGCCAGAGTAGCACTTCAGAAGATAAACAACTCTCTTCCAGGATCTTACGGAGCCCTCACCGTGAACAACGTGACGCTCATCAACGTCGCTGGTAATCAAAACCTTGCAGGAACAGCATCAGTATCTACATGGTACAACAAGATGGGACGCAAGGACGGAGCTACAGCTACCGGACAGATCATCGACGGCAGCACCTATATGGCATCACACCCGACACTCACATTCAAGAGCGTAGGCACATCGGTAGCCAATGGCACATCGCTCACTCCGACTACCCCATACCTCTTCTACACCTACCAGAACCTTACGGCAAACGATGCTAACGGATGGTCATCGACTTTCTCTGCACGAAAGACAAGACTTGTCGTTGCGGCTACCATCGGAGGAACCAAGTACTACTACCCTGTAGTCATCGACACTCCTGCCAGAAACACAGCATACACAGTGGAGCTGACCATTACAGGACTCGGCTCGACCGATCCGGACAAGCCTGTAGTGAAGGGATCGATCAACGCATCCGTAACCGTCCAGGGATGGAGCGCGGGAGCCGTTTACGAAGAGACAATCTAATTCCATAAACCACTTTAAATCATCAAAGTAATGAAAAAATCAATTTTCGCTTTCGCAGCCGCCCTTGCAGCATTGGTGGCTTGTAACAAGAACGAGGCAACCCCTATGCAGCCTCAGAACCAGGAGTCGCTCGTACCATGCGAGCTCACAGTAGACATCTGCGGTGCCATGACCAAGGCTACAGCCGTGACTACAGAGAACGAGGCCAAGGTGAACAACCTCCAGATCTTCGTCTTCCGTGGCGATGACCTCGATGCTTATGCATCAGCTGACAACGCAAAGGAACTCACGCTCTCATGTACAGCAGGAGAGAGAGTCGTCTACGCGCTTGTGAACGCACCGGACTACTCTGCAGTTCCTGGCAAGGCGGCACTCCTTGCAAAGGTGTCCGAGCTCAGCGCCAACACCCTCACCAACTTCGAGATGGTCGGCAGCAAGAGCGTGACCCTACCTCAGACAGGTACAGTGTCTATCGATGTGAACCGTATCGCGTCAAGAGTGGTCCTCAAGAAGATCACACGCAACTTCACATCGGCAGCCCTTCAGGCTCTCGACTTCACTGTGGACGCCATCTACCTCGTGAACGTGGCAGGCAACACCAACTATGACCTCACAGCTGCCCCTGCAGCATGGTACAACGTGGCAGAGGACAAAGGCGAGCTTGCAAGCCTTCTTTCTGATGCCCCGGCGGCTCCTATCGTGAACGGTCAGTCATACGACACAGATCATACGTTCTATGGTTATCCTAACGACCTTGCCGTGAACACCACACGTATCGTCATCGAGACCACTCTCGGCGAGACCAAGTACTACTACCCTATCAATCTCCCTGAGATGGCTTCAAACAAGTCATATGAGATCGAGGAGGTGAAGATCACACGTCCAGGTTCGGACAACCCTGACGAGCCGGTATCGTTCGAGGATGCATCATTCAGCATCAATGTGATCGACTGGACAGTGGTCCCTGTGACTGAAGGCACAACTATCTAATCTGCACGCCATGTTCAAGAGAGGATTATTCATGGCCTTCGTAGCCATTGCATCCCTTGCCTGCAGCAAGGAGAATCCCTCGGAGCAGATGGCGCAGGAAACGCAGATGGCGACTCTGGAGGTGAACGTCAGCGATGGCGTCGCCACCAGAGCGACCACTGTCAAGGACAGCGAGATAGGTACTGCGGCAGGTGACATTCAGGTGCTGATATTCAATCAGAGCGGCAACCTGGTTGCGTACGCTTCGAATACGGCATCATCCAGTTCTATCAGCCTGAGTGTCCCTACGGGTCAGCTGAAATGCTACGCCGTCGTGAATTCATCCGAGAATCTTAAGGGAGTGATCAAGGAGAGCGGCCTTACCGGCAAGACCTCATACCTGAAGAACAACTCCGTGACCAAGATGGAGATGATCGGCAGCGTATCCAAGAGCATCGTGAGCGGCAGCAACTCCGTCAGCATCCCGGTAAAGCGCTTCGCCTCTAAGGTACAGATCGACAAGATCACCCCTGCATTCACTGCTCCTGCACACAAGGCACTGGAGTTCAGACTCACCGGTATCTACCTGGTGAACGTGAACGGCAGCTGTCCGTACACACTGACATCGACAGCCGGATCAACCGATTACTGGTACAACAAGATGAAGTATGTCAGCGGTGACTGCAACGCTCTTATCAGCGACAAGTTCAGCACTCCGGTTACGCTTCAGGCTTCTGCAGATGCGGTTACGCCATACACTACGGCGCACTACCTCTACTGCTATCCGAATCCGGTGACAACCGACAGTTCGTCAAGCACATGGAGCAACAGGTACACACGTCTGGTCGTCGAGACCACTCTCGGAGGCACTACCTACTACTACCCGGTGAACATACCTACTCCTACAGCCAACACGCTGTATCAGATCACCAACATGCAGATCACGGGACTGGGAAGCGACTCTCCGGACAAGGTAGTCGAGAAGGGCTCGCTTTCAGTAAGCATCACCGTCACTGACTGGAGTACAGGATTCTCCAAGGAAGTGGAATACTAGAAGACAGGGAACGCGGGACAGGCGGCTTGCCTGGGCCAGGAGCGGGGTACGCATCAGCGGGGCCGGCCACTCCGATCAGGGGTTCGACTCCCCTCGTTCCCACAACGTTAAAACAGTTAAGCAATGGGAAAGACTAAGACACTCATCATCATGGCGGCAGCACTCTTCCTTGCCGCCTCCTGCAGCATCAAGGAAGACCGCTCTCCCTGCCCGTGCTGGCTATCCATAGACCTGAGCAGATGCACCCAGAAAAGCGTCACCGTGGCTGCCTGGGGCGAGAACGAGATCTTCTCCGAGAGAGTGGCCGTGCAGGATTACCTGGAGGAAGGCAGCTACGAGAAGACTGTCCCGAAGGGATATGTCAACACCTCTGTGGTCAATGGAGATCGCGACATGCAGCGCAGCGGAGCCAGGCTCATAATCCCGATGGGACACGACGCCGACAGCATCTATGCCCACGCAAGTTCGGTAGAGTGCTTCGGCGAGTTCGCCAAGGACACAGCCGTGCTGCACAAGCAGTTCGCAAGGGTCTACATGCACGTAGAGATACCGCAGGGACACGAATATCCGTATACGTTCCAGGCATGCAGCGATGTCTGCGGAATGGACATGAGAGACCTTTCCCCGGTCGAAGGAGACTTCAGGATAGACCTCCAGCTGGATGAGGAGAACATATGCATGTTCTGCCTGCCCCGTCAGAAGGAAGACGGTGGCAGACTCAGGCTTCTGATCTACGACAAGGGCGAGGTCATTGAGACCATCCCTCTGGCCGAATGGATTAGCACGATGGGATACAGCTGGATCAAGAAGGACCTTGAGGATATCTACATCGGAGTGGACTACGCCAAGGCCGAGGTCAGCATCTCGATCAAAGGATGGGATGACGGATACTCATTCAAAGTCGAAATCTAATCTATACAGTCATGAAAAGGAAAATATTACCAGCTCTATGCTTTGCACTGGCCTTTACATCATGCCAGGAAGAGCTGATCACGTCTCCTGAGCCTACGCCTGAGGAGCTTGTCCCACTGGAGATATCCATGAGCACAGCGATACTGACCAAGGGTCTCATCAAAGACACTCAGCTGCCTAATGGATCATCAGTCGGCATCACAGTCAGGGATACCTATGGCTACTACAGCGGTGAACTGTACAACAACGTAGTGTATACATCCAGAAAC
Source organism: Candidatus Cryptobacteroides sp. (assembly GCA_045126915.1). Classification (GTDB taxonomy): domain Bacteria; phylum Bacteroidota; class Bacteroidia; order Bacteroidales; family UBA932; genus Cryptobacteroides. The sequence continues at coordinate 45,345 of JBGVPH010000053.1, read as the reverse complement.
GATAACGGTCAGCAGGTATGGGAAGCAGAATCCCCTATCCTGCTATCATCAGAGATGGGAACACTGTTCGCATTCTACCCATTCTCTGAAGCGTTCGACCAGATCTCATCAATTCCTCTGAGAGCAACATCTGTCACACAAGTGGACTGCATGTACGGAGTCCCTGTGACTGTAAACAAAGACAAACGGAACGCAACAATCGTAATGAAACACGCTCTTGCAGCTGTGAAGATTTCCTATGTGAGAGGTACATATACAGGTGCTGGCAAGGTAACGAAAGTATCCTTTGGAGGTGACTGTATCGGCACAGCTGCTTATCTTGACGCAACAGACGGATCCATCTTCAACATTACAGGTAAGGGTGGCACAGTTGCTCCGGCAATGACAGCGAAGACTCTTACATTCTCGATGCAGGAGAGCGAGATCATTGTCATCCCGTCGGGAGCGACAACAGGCAAGGTGGTCATCACCATAGACGGGACAGATTACACACTGGAGTTCGGGGACCTCATCCTCAGACAGGGAGAGATAACGCAGTTCCATCTGACCGTGAACTCCGGAGAGCTCTCACTCTCAGACATCACCGTCAGCGAGTGGACATACGGAGAAACGCAGAACACCTCCATCAAGGTGAGCGACAAGGTGACTCTCACCGGAGACCTTGAGGACATTGCCGTATACAACTCCGTCAGCGATGGAGTGGTTACGATCACAGCAGTCCCTAAGACACCCGCAAGATGCAAAGAAGTGGAGCCGGTAACTCTCACAGGTACCGCTACCCTCACGCAGAGTTCTGACATCGATACCGGTATCAGAACAATCACTCTCTCAGACATCAAGTCTGCTGTCACCGTGAACTTCGCCGGCACATACACATATGATCTTGTGGCAAAGTGGGAGGTTACCGCAGGTACAGCAACGCAGATGCTTTACCGTTATTTCTACGATTCAGACATTGCCAAGATCACGAGGATGCGCGAAGGAGATACGGACATACAACCGACACTGACTAAGACATTCAGCACAGCTGGAGTATACACCTACAAGTACTCTTTTACGAATCATGTCATACCTTATGATCTCTTTGATAACTGCCCTGCACTGATAGATGTGAAGGTCTCCAATGAGGTTACAGAAATCAAAGGCTATGCGTTCTCAAAGACCTCCATAACGCATTTCGAACTACCGGAAACCGTTCAGATATTCGGCAGCGGAGTGCTCTACGACTGCACGAAGCTCAAGAGTGTCGACATCCCTGATTCCCTCACCGAGATCTACGACAGCATGTTCCGCGGCTGCGAATCCCTTCAGACCATAAGGATACCTGATGGTGTCACACGATTCGGAGACTTTGCCTTCGACGGATGCTCATCACTTGCATCAATCATCATTCCGGCTGGTGTGACATATATCGGCAACTATTGCTTCAGCGATTGCAGCAACCTACGACATATCGTATCCTTCCCTCTCATCACTCCGAGTCTTGGAGGCAACTACAGATATAACTTCCTCGGTGTTGCGCCCTACGGTGTGTTGGCCGTCCCTGTAGAAGCAAAGACCAATTCAAACTACAGTTACTGGGTAGCCAGCAACCTGAATCTTGGAGCATACGGATGGACACTCGTTTATATGGACTAACAACTCTAATGAAAATGAAAAGAATTCTAATAATCATAACTGCGTTAACAGCACTATACTCGTGCGAAAGGCTGCCAGTTGAACCGGAAGAAATCATTCCGATCAACCCGGAGGTCACGATTCCGTCAACGGACAGCGTGGCGGTCTGTACGTTCAACATAAGCAGTGCAGACCGTACCAAGAGCAGCATATCGCCTGACGAGAATGCGATCAATGACATCAACATCTACGCATATAGGGATGGCAAGCTGGTTGAACATGTCTTCAAATCAAACCCGACCACTGTGGCCTTTGAACTGAACAAAGGCTATACGTATAACTTCTACGCCATCTCCAACATGGGAAGGATAGAGATGCCGGTCAATGAGTCACAGGTAGGCGGTGAGGTCAACCTATGGATTGCCACAATCGACGACCTTGAAGAGTGCATCCCAATGGCATGGAAGACAACGGGAGTGAACATCAACAGCAGCCAGAAGGCTGTCAATGTGAAGATGGAGAGGCTGGCGGCAAGGATTGGATTCACACTTGATGCATCACTAGTGAACGGAATCAAGATTACATCAGTCAGACTTTGTCAGAGCGCCTCCGTAGTGCGTCCTTTCGAATCCGGCGGCAGCAAGATCACATGCGAGGAGGAATCCCTTGATGGCGACTACGCCACCGATCAGGACCTCAAGAACCTCAATGACGGCAAGACCATCTACTTCTATACACTGGAAAACAGACAAGACAACCTGCTGCCGCAGAACAAGGATCCATGGCAGAAGGTTCCTGATGCATTGGGATCAAAAGCAGAGCTATGCACCTATATCGAGGCCATAGGAGAGTTCGAGGACGGATTCCTGTACAAAGGCACAGTGACCTACCGTTTCTACCTCGGAAAGGACAACACATCCGACTTCAGCGTCATCAGAAATACCGATATGTCTGTGACACTCACCCTTACCGGAGAGGGACTTACGGAGATCTCCTGGAAGGTTGAACCGGACGTGGAGGTGCAGCCAGGATACGCAGACGGCTATATCGACGAGAGTCTGCATCCGGCTGACGACATGTATATCGGCGAGAAGTTCTGGTACTATATGGACGTGCATCCGGACCTTGTCACACATCTTGGTGGAGACCTGTCGAAGTGCAGCCTAAAGCTGGTATCCATTGATGGCGGAAGCATAAAGTTCGACGAGTATGAGACCGACTCTTCCCGCGGAGTCATTTACGTACGCGGAACATGCTGGACAAGAGGGACAGGCAACATCTGGCTTTGCGACCCGAGCGGCAAGCCTGTTACTGAGGTCAGCGAGAGGTTCAACATCAAGAAGCCAAATATGGTAGCATCATTCTACTCAAGCGTCAGATACGGAGACAGCGACATAGCCATTGATGAGCAGCCATGTGCAATCATCAACGGAAGGGATGAGAAACTGTACATCTATCTTACCGACAATGACGGGTACAACCTCAATAACGACTATCTGTCGGGATATGACCTCACTCCGTTCACCTTCGAGAGCGATCCGTACAAGGAGTCTGATTATGACATACTCGGCAATGTGACCGTCACGATGACTCCCGGCACTTCTGAGTCCAACGGTCCTGCGGCAACATATACCATCAGCTGCAAGAACAGCGGAAACGACCCAGAAGCAAACTATGAACTGAGCCGCGCCACAAGAGACACCAGAGTGATCAGCATCGACATCGACGAACTCAATCACGACATCTATAACGTCTATGCCGTGGACTTGGGGATCGAGCCCATCACTCTGACCGTAGTCGACAACGGCTGGGCCAAGTACCATTCCACCCAGGCTTCGCTGAAGATAGACAACCCATCGAACATGCCTCTGACTATCCAGGCATGGCAGGTGAACACATCCAACACAGACTGGAATGCCATCAGCAGAAACGAGTACCTGGATGATGTGAACAGCAACATCACCATCAACAGGGTTTCGTATATCACAAGTGCCTACTATGGAAGTTCTCTGCCGCTCTACGGCTATGGAACGACCATCTACAGCGAAAGAAACAGCGAAGGCGACCAATATACGGCAGACGGAAATCTTATGGTTTATCCTTTGTACGGATTGGAGGTTGATGACTGCTACAGGGTCCAGATGGTTGACCAGAGAGGACAGGAGTCACTTCACCACCTCTTCGATGTGAAGCTGCCTTCCGGCAGGCTCTACAGTGGAGAAGTGAAGCTGATTGACAATCTAGAGGATGGTTCCAGGAAATACAGCATCATCTATGGAGATGATCCAGAGAATCCGGGATGGAACAACAAGGGCATGTGGTTATACAGCAACGGCAATCTCATCTCGAAGCCCAACACTTCGCTGGACTCGTTCAATAATGTCACTGCTAGAAACCTCACGAACATGATCAGCAGGTTCAGCTCGGGACCGTACAACCTTACGCTGACGTATGACTCGTCCGCCGGTCAGCTCTATGCAAGCTGCACAAGTGGAAACAAATATAACATCAAGCTGGATGTGTCTATTAGCGGCACGGTACAGGGATATGTGGAGACCTTTCCCAACGGCACATGGTTCGGAGGAAAGGACAACAACTGCTCCGCAAACATCAGCAAGACTCTGACTGGAATCACTGTGGGCACCTCGAAGACATCAATAGATGGAGGTGCAATCAAGGCGGGAATGGATGCGATTTACGCTCAGACATTCTTCGATTCACACAACTCGATCGGTTCTGCAAACAGCTATCAGCACGCTGCGCATCCGACATCGCTGAGTGTAACTATAAAGATCAAGGTAAACTCCGGTTCTACCGCCGATCTCTACCCTATCACGCTGACATGGAATGCGTCCAACCTGTCATACTATCATTCTCAGGACGGAACTACATACTCACCGACACTTACCAAATCGATGCCGACCTGGAGTTTCAACAGACTCAAGCGCAAGTAGCAAGACAAAGAGGAGCCCACCCGGACTCCTCTTTTACATTAAAAAGTAAAACCAATCTTAACCTTCAAGTCAAGCTCAAAGCTGTCCTTGAAATCCGGAGTTCCAAGAGTCCGGACATACACCTTATTCTCTTCCTTCTCATACGGTAGGAAATCAACTCTACCGAACTGCAGAAACCTGTTGTCATTCGTTCTCAGGCACGTTCCGTAGTATGATTGGGATAATCCTGCCGAGATGCCTGCATTCATCCTTATCTTGTCGCAGACCTGCCAGCCGGCACCGAACTCAAGATTGCAGAAGAGTCCCTTCTTGCCGTACTGCACATGTACGTTCTCCATTGGGATGTATTCGTATCCTCCGTTTGTAAACTGCTTCAGGCGCGAGAGCTCAGCGTCCCAAAGAGCATCGACAGCCTGTGCAGTATGATCAGCATACTGTTCTCTGAAGAACTCCTCGTAGAGATCAAGCGATGCAAATCCCATTTCCTTCACCCTATGGATGAACACCTGGTCATTATACTTGATTTTGTCTGATGCATCACGCGAGTACAGGAATACGAATGAATAACCAAGATCTAGCTGCACATAAGGGCTGACCTTCCTGTCAAGTATGTCACTTCTGAGCCTCAGGAATACTGGGACTGAAGTTGTCTGATTATTGCGCAGCTCCCCGCCGCTTACGGTTGCGGTGGCGTTCTTATACGAGTGTCCTCCGAAGCCCGCAGCCAGGACGTAATGAGGGCAGAAGCGATAGCCGGCTGCCATGTCTATTCCGTACGATGTATTGATGCGTTCGTTGAAGGTGTTTCCGGCAGAAAGGTCAACCGAGAAGAAGGCTCCCTTCTGGAAATATTCCTGTTTTTCGGAAGCATAGGTAACAGATGTCAAAAGCATCATACAGATGCCTGCGATTAAGAATCTTTTCATAATCAATGTGCTATTAGTTTGACTTTAGGGTATTCTTTACGCGTGGAGCGATCTTTTCAGACCATTCCACTACCGTAGTTATGTGATTGAAAATTAATCTGGACAGCTGCCGATAAGCAGAGCTATGACTACACCAATGATCCAGAAAGTCACTTTGAACGTAAACTTGACAACGCCAAAGATCATGTCGAATAATGTCTTCATTCCACAACAAGATTTAATATGTAACACTGATTGATGGCCTCGCGTACATTACAGATTTCAGAAAAAGACATCCGACAAGAGCGTCGAATCGTTTGGCCATCCTTTGATGTTTGCAAAGGTAGGAATTATTCCAAAGTAAACAAGATTTACTTAAGGTTTCCGCCCTTGCAGAAGCCAGGGTGACGCGGCTTCAGTAGACGAGCAAGGGTCAGCGAAAGAAAACGCAGAGCTCCTCTGCGGGTTTGTTTACGGCGGACTTGTCCGCACTCACGAGCATCAGAGTGAGGCGATGCCCTTGCGCAGTCATGGAGATGTGGCAACTTCGCGGATTGCAGAGGCGGAAGACAGAAAGTATCAAAATGTCAAAGTGTCACCATAACAAATCTGTAGTCAATCATCAAAAGGGGCGGCAGATCAATCTGCCACCCCACCGATACATATCAGTTTGCCATCTAGAAGATCTCCTCTAGGCCATACCCTGCCAGAATTGCCTGAATCCTGGCACGTCCAAGGCCCTTTGAGGCGAATATGGCAAGATTGGCCATAGCATCACAAAGGCTCTCCTTTGAATCACGGATATTTCCTTGAGTTGGGTGATTGGTTGCTTTCACGAGTTCGTGAAGAATGGTAATGCTCTGAATCGCTTTTGCGCAGTCGTCAAGCGCCTTCTTTTGAGCAAGCTCTAGATTCTGTGGCTGAGTTGTCTGAATCAACTCCGATGAGTCACTTTTGATTCTGTGTTGTTTTTTCATTTTACTTTGCTGTTTGTTCAGCAAGCACATCGTACCGGTATTCAGTTCTCACTGAGAGTGAATAATATTCGTCTGAATGACGCGGCTGGGCTCATTCGTCAGGGACCACGACGTCGCATGAACCGTTCCTGCATCCTTTTGGCAAAGCGCATTTCATCATACGCAATCGGGCCCGTATGATGAAACAATGGGATGTCAGGAGTGCGCACAGGTTCCTGCGAATCCGGGGATGACAAAAGAGCCTCTATGGCGTCATAAGACGCTTACATGTACAAATATAAGGATTATTGTGCAGATAGTCTCATAGGCTCATTCAGAGTTGCACTTTGAAGATATATCGTATTTCAAAGAAAACTTTTATCTTTGCATAATCCGCAAGGAAATTTTAAGAAACATACTGAAAAAGATAGCGTTTTTGCTGTTGGATCCGCCACTCAATTCTGGACAAATTGTAAATATACCGGAGACAACGCGCATGAGCGCCTACGTTTTGCGTGGGCGTGATTCCGTTGTACGTATATTGGCTGTCCAGAGCCTGGTGGGTATAACGTGGATCCGTCCACGCTTTCTTTGTATACTCTCATACAGATATCCGGTTAGTCACTTATCGGCTCTGTGAAAGGTGGTAAGGATTCGGGCTCCTTCACCACCTTTTTCTTTGATAAAACAATGCCAAAGTACTATTTTACCACACCATTGTGTAACATTTCATATATTAAGACATATATACTCATAAATAATTGCTATATTTGAATGATAAACACATCCCTAACAATACTAATATCCACCTTGAAATGTCTGCTGGACTAAAGCCAAAGACATATCAAATGCCGCATATAATGTCAAAAAAGAAAACATATAGAATCTTTGAACATATCAGTGATGTTGATATATCCGAGCAGGATATCTTAGATTATGACCCAGATATTCTAGCAACGCTTCTGATTGATCGAACTATGACTATAAAAGCACAGCAGGAGGCTAACTCAAAAACTGAAGTGCGAAATATATTTTGGGCAACTGACGACTATGAAGGTATCGTTTTAGAAGAAGGAGCGACTCCTCTTAATGAAGGCTTTCGCTATAACGACCAGATAATGCCAGAAAACATTACTGGGAAATGCCGTAGAATAATCATGCCTCGAGTTCTTAAGAACCGACAGGCACAATTAGAGCGGACAAAAGAAAAGGCTGAAGTATTTACACCCTCATGGGTTTGTAACGCTCAAAATAACCTTGTCGACGACATGTGGTTTGCCCGCAAGAATGTATTCAACACTGAAGTCATCTTGCCAGATGGATCCCGCTCATGGAAAACAAATAAGGATAAAGTATCTTTCCCCGAAGGAGATATCCATAAATCATGGAAAAAATATGTGGCAGATAATCGTCTTGAAATCACATGTGGCGAAGCCCCATATTTAGTTAGTCGCTATGACACTACTTCAGGCAAACCAATCCCAATATCCGAACGAATAGGAATATTAGACAGGAAATTACGAGTCATCTGCGAAAACGCTGAAACCAAAGCAGAGTGGCTTGAAATGGCAAGGATAGCTTACATGCACACCTATGGTTATGAATGGCAAGGAGACAATCTACTTCTTGCACGTGAATCTCTCCTATATACGTTTATTGAGTATTATATACACCATTTTAACAGCAAAGATAGCGACGGCAACATCATCCTAGAAGATGTCCCGTTAAATAAGTCCATAAAAGCAATCGCTGAAATTATTTCATGGAATATCTGGCAAATGGACGGCATTAAAATGGTCATTCCGGATTCTTGCAATAACGTATACATAGAAGACATCTGGGGAGAAAAGACCAAACAAGAATGTCCCGGATGCCTTAAAGGTGACATTAAAGAACATATTGGGACATACTGTATTATAAGAGATTGGGGCATAAAAAAACCGACTGACTGGGAGTCAAAATATAATGATATAGATAACTGCCCTTGGCAGCATATCCCATTCCACACTTTGATTAATAACAGGTAATAACGATAAAGATGTATACCATTACTCAATCCCGACTTCTGTATGTTTTAAGCATTGATGACAGGCAACATAAAGGACTGCTCAAAATAGGAGAAGTTTTCGTAGATAATTCTATCGCTGACAGCGCTAATGAAAAGCTCAAACAGGACACTGTGCGAGATATCCTATCTAGGCGCTCATATATGGAGGGTGTATCATATGAACTGATATTCGTAGAAAGCACGACATACGACCAGGCAACCAAATGCTATAAAGCAGACGACATATATCGTAAATTATTAGAGATGGGTGTCGCCAGCAAAAGTCTTGCTAAAATAGACAAAGAAGATGCGGACATATGGTTTGCATGTAGTCTATTAGAAATACAACACGCCATAAATGAGGTTAAAAATGGTAAGCTTGCAGGCTTTGGGAAAATCAAATTCCGTCCAGAGCAAAAGAAGGCGATAAAAGCTACTGTAGAGCATTTTAAGAAAGAGAAGGGTAAAAGCTTCCTATGGAATGCTAAAATGCGCTTTGGTAAAACCTTAAGCGGACTGCAAGTTGCGAAGGAGATGGGCTACAAGTCTACTCTAATTATCACTCATAGACCTGTTGTAGATGCCGGATGGAAAGAAGACTTTGAGAAGATTTTCAGGAATGAGGAAGATCTCACAAAATATCGTGCTGCTGGCATTGAGCCGATATACGGAAGAAGAATGCTGGATGAAAAAGACTCTCAAGGTGATTTCTATACTCTAACGAAAGGTGTTGATGAGGGTAAGAACATCCTCGTTTTCTTTGTTTCTATGCAATATCTGAGACTATCTAAATTTGCAAAAGGAAAGGAGAAAAATTTCGATCCACTAAAAAAAGCCATTATGGAGTATGATTGGGATTTCGTAATGGTAGATGAAGCACACGAAGGAATAGAAGCAGCAGCTGGTTTACGAGTAATGGACAAACTCAAAAAAGAGAAAACCAGAATTCTCTCCCTTTCAGGAACTCCATTTAACCTTCTAGAAAAATATGAGGAAGGTGAAATCTACACATGGGATTATGTGATGGAGCAGCAGTCTAAATTAGAATGGGATGACAAACACTTCGGTGACCCAAATCCGTATGCTGACTTGCCTAGAATGAAAATCCTGACTTTCAAACTAGACGACATGATTAGGAGAAAAGTCAACGAAAACAACGAGGCATTTAAGTTCCACGAATTTTTCAGGGTTTGGACAAAAGATGATGTTGAGTTGCTAGAATCGCAGCTTCAAAGCGAACAAGACCCCAATACTCGAGAGCAAATCAAAAAGCAAATCAAGGAAGTAAGAGTAAACTGTTTCGTTTACGAAGACAGTGTGAAACTTTTCCTTAACAAATTAGTGGAGCAGTCTTCGGTAAGTAAGTATCCTTTCTCCACCAAAGAATTTAGAGATAACTTCAGACATACCTTTTGGCTGCTTCCTGGCGTCAAAGAAGCAAAAGCGCTTGAAGTCCTTCTAAAAGAGCACCCTATATTTGGTACCAAGTGTGGAAAATTCCATATTATTAATGCAGCAGGTGACGGAAACATTGAGGATAAGGACGGAAGCGCACTAGCCGATGTATTAAACAACATCAGAGGAAATAAAGAATTAAACATTAAAGAAAAACCTTATACAATCACACTCTCGTGTGGCAAACTCACCACTGGAGTATCTGTAAAAGAGTGGACTGCAGTTCTTTGCATGAAAGGATCGGAAAACACTCCGGCTGCAAATTACATGCAAACTATCTTCCGTGTTCAAACAAGTGCAATTCTTAATGGCCGTCAGAAATCTGATTGTTATGTATTTGACTTTGCCCCAGATCGTGCATTAACAGCAGTTGCTGAGACTGCAAAAATGGCAGTTTACGCACGCACCGAAAAAGGCAAAAAACAGCTTAAACAGACTCAGGAAGAAGAGAAAAAGCATCTCAGCAGTTTCATAAAGCTATGCCAAGTTCTCACTATGGATGAAGGCAAGATGGGTGAAGAAATTTCAGCTAGTGAAATTTTCAAGAAACTCAATAATGTCTACATTGAACGAGCTGTAAGAAGTGGTTATGCTGATAACTCTCTATATGATCCTGAAAGACTCTTGCATTTAACTCCAGAGCAAGAAAAAGCTCTTGGTGATGTACACGATTTACTTGGAAGTCTCCCGAATAAATTCAAACCCGAGAAAATCAGCATAAATAACCAAGGTCTTTCTTTAGGGAAAGGCGAGGAAGACGTTCAATATGCCTATTATCTGAGTTCATCTAGCAATAAACCTGAAAGGCCGACTAAAACCGGGAACATCTCTGACGAAGGTACTATTGAGATGTCCGGAGAAGGCTGGTCTTACAAAATGAATATGGTCACTGCTTTATTCCGTTATCTTTTTGTTTCAAAGATTGTTAAGATTAACGGAGTTTGGGGCGATTTCGCAGAACCTGTATTGTATAAGGAATGGGTTGAGACTAGTGCTGAGACAGACGCAGCAAAAGCAGCAAAAGATAAAGAGAACCAAGAGAAACGTGCACGAATGTCCGTATTACGCGGCGTTTCTATTAGAATCCCACTTCTAGTATATGGTGCTGAAATTAATGACGAAAAGGAGTCAATCACAATCGACAACTTCACCAAAATTGTTGACGACTTATCGTGGGAGGAATATATGCCAAAGGGATTTAAAAAGGAAACTTTTGAAATCCTTAAGGATTGTTTTGATAGCACAATCTTTACCGGAGCTGCGGAGCGCATACGCGCAATGGTAAAAGAGGCCGATTATCTTAACACAGAAGACAGAATTGCCAAAATTGCCACAATTTTTTCATACTTTCACAATCCTGATAAAGAGACCGTACTTACACCGTGGCCTGTAGTAAACATGCACATTAGCAGCACTCTAGGAGGATGGTGTTTCTATGAGGAAGATTTCAAAACCCCATATGTGGAAGAAAACCGATATGGCATTCCAACTCATACAGCTAGGCGTATATCGGACAACCCGTATTCACATGAAATCTTTGAGAACTATAACTCTAGAATTCTTGAAATTAATTCTAAAACAGGACTATATCCGCTTTACATGGCATACTCAATGTTTAGAAGCATCAAAGAACCTGCCTTTAGAAAAGAGTGTCTAACAGAAACAAGAGGTGTTAGTAGGAATTGGGAGGAGTACGAGAATCAAGCAAAGGATGACATTGGTATTTGGGAGGATGTTCTACAAGACAATATTTTTGTTGTATGTAGGACACGCATGGCAGCAAGCATTACAAGACGTACACTTGCTGGATTTAGAAAGGACATCTCCATGAACGTCACCTGTTATGAAAAATCTATACCAACAGATGATTTAATAAGGAAGAGGGTCTATAGCGCCGATGCGATAAGCAAGCTGAGAGAGATTGATGCCAATAAAGATGAAAATGAAAAAGTGCTTTTCATCAAAGATGGCGTAGAATACAAGAAGTGCGAGATGATCGAAGTTCTCAAGTATGATCCTAGCATATTCACAAGTGATGTTGTCAAGGGAAAAGATTTCTGGCACGTCTACAACGCTATTCCTTATGACAAAGAAACAGAAGACATTAACGATATGAAATTTACCGCAGTAGTTGGCAATCCGCCATATCAGGGAGTTAACCACCAACAGATATATCCATATTTCTACACTAACGCCATCAAACTAGGAAAGCATGTGTCTCTCATCTTCCCAGTCGGCTGGCAAGAGCCTAAAAATAAAAATAATTTATCACTCTTAAATAACACAGAGATAAAGGCTGATTGCCAGATTGTACGCATTGACAATAGACAGAATGTATTCCCAGGCATTGCTGGAGTAGAATGGGTAAACATCATTCATTGGTTAAAAGATTATGACAATGGTCTTGATGGAGCACAACTAATATATACTAATGGAGAGAACCCACAGGTAAAAGAACTAAGCATAGAGGCTGTTAAGAAACCTGACGAAATCATTGAACTGGCGAAGATAGTTACTTCTAAGCCTAATTTTGAGAGTGTTCAAGGCATTACATCACGAAGAAAGCCATATGGGCTTGCCACAGATGTCTTTAGCGAGCATGACAAATATGGCTTACCAGCAATGCAGGAAGATAGGAATCAGGATAACGATTTAACTATATTTGGTAAGGGCGAGACTCGTATGTTTGTACCATATGACTATCCTCTTCCAAAAAGAACTAGATGTCTGAACGAGTACAAAGTATTCATACCGTATGCTTGGGGCAACATGTCTGAGAGTTCCGGACTAGGCGGAGCTTTTGCGGACATTAGGGTTGGACTTCCAAATGAACTTGTAAACGAGACCTATCTAGAGGCTGGACCATTTGATAGTTTTGAAGAAGCATATAAATATGCTAAGTTCCTTATGACTAAGTTTGCAAGAGCATTGTTGTACATGAACAAAACAAGCCAGCATAGTACGACATCATGGGGTGCTATTCCTAAACAAGACTTTAGGGAAACATGGTGGGATAGTACAGTTGAAGAATTAGAACACTATTTGTTTACAAAGTACGATCTCCCTATTCATGTACGATCGTTCATTTTGAATAATTTTCAGACAAAAACAACTGAAAATATTGTATTCACTAAAGCATAACACGAATTTTTGGTCTAGGTAAAGGAGCATGGATATTGATCATGAAAGACAATCCCCTCTTTACGCTTTTCTCAAAGAGAAATTGTGCGTTGAAAGTACTGCTCTGGAAATGTATCGAACAATAGAAGAAACTATTGTCGTCGTCTTAAGAGATTACTTTGGAGCGGAATACAAGAACATATCAGACCTTACTGATATCGATCTAATCGAAGAGTATAGAAAAAAAATAAAAATTCATACTATACTCAAGGTTATTGACAATCAGAGAGAGCCTCGATTTACCGAGGCTCTAAAGTGGTATAGACTGTTTATTAAATCTACTAAAGAGCAGGATGATCCGATTTCTTTGGCTCCAGAAGAGCCAATCACAGAAAAGCAACCAACACGTGAAAATAGTTCGACAAAGATTAGAACAATTTTCTCAGAGGGAGAGTTAGAAGAATCTTTACCAAAAGAAGTTAGGGAAAGAAACATGGCTCTTCGACGAGCTTGTATTAGCTACTTCAAAAGCATCCATAATGGAGAGCTTATTTGCGAATGTTGTGGGTTTAACTACAGTAAAGCATATAAAATTGAGGATGAATACATTGAAATTCATCACAGATTTCCAATCTCTCAAACCGAGGGCGAACACCTTGTTAATGCTGAAACCGACCTCGTCCCATTGTGTGCAAACTGTCACAGAATGATTCATCATGGTCAGGGTGGCAAAGGAAATTGCATTTCTGTAGAAGAACTAAAGCAACTATATATTGGTAAAGATTATAGAAAAGAATAATGTTTTAGCTATGTCAGATAAAACAACTGCTGACACTAAACTTTTATCATGGTGTCCATCAAAAATAAAGGAATTTAAAGGCAATATTAGCATAGGTAGGCCATACGTCTGGGAGCTGAGACTATCTGCTGAAGACTTTAATGCACTTGAACAAAAACTCAAAGAAAGCATATCTTCACATAATAATGATCATCGTCATTTAATATGCGAGGAATTTGCCTTATATGTAGTTATATATTTAGCCGAGTGGTACAAGAGGTTTTATAAAGGCAGAGAGATTTTGGATGAAAATAAAGTCCTTAAGTTGAGCACTTTTGAACTTGAGAAAATATATGGATATGCTCATATAGATACAAACACTTTTGTATACAATGCTTCCAAAAACCCGGACAAACCATCAAAAAGATGGGCAGAGTCATTACAAATTCTTGGCGGCTTAGCCATACAAGCTGAAATCAAAAGGGATGAAAATGATTCTTTACTTATTCAACTCTGTAAGATCTTCCACGGAGAGGATATTAGCCTTGATGACGTTAAAGACAGGAACCGAGCTGTTGCTTTTCAAGAATCGATATATCAGAAACATAGCTTATATGAATATCTGGACTGTATCCTAGATAAAGACAAAGAAGCGCCATTCAACAAGAAAGACATTAAGGACGAGGAGACTCTCATCCCGGACTTTTTAAAACGCATAGAAACAGCTGATTATCTCGCGCAAAAACACAAGTTTGACTTTGAGTGGATAATTTCATATATAGGTATTCAAAACCTTATGGTAAGACATCTTAAGGTTAAATTAAAACCTGAAGTAATCGGAGGCGGAAGGAAGCAATACCTTGGTTACGAGCGTTTAAGAAGGCCAGAATGGGGTATTGAGAACCCTGAAAATATAGGCCGAATTAACTTCTATCTTAGATTCAAGAACGATAAAATCTGCATACAGAAAGAGGGAATCAACGAAGAGCCAATATTTAAATACGATAATACTGGTTTTGAAAAGACCGGTTTTTTGTCTATTGGTAACATTGATGAAAATATATACACTAATGTACCTACATCATCTTTCAATAAAGTAGAGATTGTAATGAAGTATGGTACAACAGAACGAGTAGTGCAAACACTGCATGTTGAAGAATATCTTCAGATATATGATATACCTAAAAGCAGTAATAAATTTTCTGACAAACGTAATTCACAAGCAGCAACCGTAGCTATTTTTTCATCAAAATATCGTCTTGCAGAAGCATATCGAGATAATCAGGTCGTATATGCAAGATTCAAAAATCAAGATGACTTAAGTGAAGAATATTGTTGGTGTCCAATTAATGATAAAATAATTCTTGAGGACCCTTACGGAAAAGAAATTGTTCTATTTAATAGAAATGGTTTATATCAGGTAATAACCAAGAAATATCTTCATACAATCCATTATAAAGATAATATCTATGTGTTGTACAAATATATAGATGTTGATTATGATGATGATGAAGTTCAAGAAGAGTACATTCCTATTCTATTTGGCCGACAGGGTCTAGAAGTTCTTCACTATGATTCTGGAACATGTAAAGATGGGAAGCGCGTACATGATTATGACCTTGAATGGCTTAAGGAAGGTAGATATATAGACTGGAAAATAGAAGAACCCAAACAGGGATACATTAAAATAAGAACTACAGTAAAAGGTATTGTTTTTAAATCACAGGTATACTATGTTCCTTTTGAAGACAATGATTCAACTAAAGAACCTATTTGGAGAGATTTTGCTCAGTTGAAGATTTGTACAGCCATGCCAGATATTAAAGATATACAAGACACTCTTCCTACTGACATAAATACATTTGAACCTAATACAAAAGTAGTTGAAATTGGAGATGAGGCCTCCAAAGTACTAATTGAGGTATATAGACCTTTTATTCTAAGAGAATTGTCATACAAAGGAAGCTCAGAAGCACCAGCACAGGTTTTACAATACTATCCGAAAGGAGAGCGCATACGTCTCCCCCTTATCAGTTGTGATGAGTTTAGCATTCGTGACTTTTCAGAAAAAGGAGTCAAAACATACCAGATAAACAATAAAATAAAAATATTCAATCTATTCACTACAATTGATGACCCAGAAATCCCATCGACAGGATTTTTGGAAGAGATCAACACAAAAGATAAGGTTGAAGAGTTGCCAATCGACTGTCTGAGTATATATTTAACAAGAGCAGTAGACAACGCAAATAACTTATACGGGTGGACATACAACGATTTACCAAAACCCGTCTCATCTACAAAAGATTTTGACGAAGAAGGTATTATCTTCCAAAGTAGAATTGAAGGAGGTATTTGCAAAGATTATTGCATGCCAACGATAATACAAAACCAAGATTGGTGGGGCGGAGCAACTACCGAAATAAATGCTGACGTTGTTCATTGTTATGAAACAGTGATAAAACATCACACCTACTTTTTCTTGTTCAAACCTCTTATCCAGACAGTACACAAGCAGCAACAAATCTCTGAGTTATTTATACCTTTAGTTAGTGCTAGGAATTTTGTCTTAAGCAAAGAAGATATTGAAAACCTAAATCTCTTTGCAGCCCAATTCCATTTCGATTGGATGCTAATGCCACGAGAAAAATGGATTTCTGAACTTAACAAAATTTCTGACTCGAGAGAGAGAAAGAAAGTTAAAGAAGTTATCGAGCTTTTCTTTGCAGAGTCTCAAAAATGTGCAGATGAGAATGAAAAATTCTGCCTCGCAGAATTCATTAGCATCTACTGGGATTTTAATCAATTCACCAAAATTGACAGTATCGCAGAAGTGGCGTTAAGGTTAATTTTAAATGAAGACTCGGCCCTCGGGAAATACTTAAATTTAAGAGACTTCCTTAGAGATTATGACGCTTGCAAATACAAATTCAGCGAAATGAGCAAGGCTCTGACAACCAACCATTAACCTTGAAAGTAACCCCTACAATATGAAGCAGAAATTAAGATTTGCCGAATTATATAGAAATAACCGCACTGCTGTTAGTAAAGCGCTATCAGCAATGTGGTGTGGTGAAGCTAGAAATGAGAGTCAAGAGGCGTATATCGATCAATTGACGAACATTATCCCCGAGATATTTGCTCCAAAAGATGCTATGCCCCTGGTTCAGTGTATGAACCACTATGAATCTGTCTATAAGGAACACATAGATGAAGCAGAGGACTTGATGGGTCCGCTTTGGAGAAAGACAATGCCAAAACCAGGCGTATATTATCTTCCATATGAGCACCAGTTCCAGTGCTGGAAGACACTATTGACAGAGAAATCTCCAGAAGGCAAGAATATGAGCATTGTCGTGACCACTGGTACAGGATCCGGTAAGACCGAGTGTTTCATGCTGCCACTTGTGAAAGATTTGATGGATAACTACAGAGCCGGTCAAGTCCAAGCAATCTTCCTCTATCCACTAAATGCATTGATGGAAGATCAGAAAGCCAGACTGAATGCACTTTTGGAAGGGACTCCACTTAAATTTGCCGTATATAATGGAGATCTACCTGAACGTCTTCCTAATCCTGATGATAAGAACTATAAGAAAGTTCTGAGAAAGATCGATGCGATTCGCGGTATTACGAGAGATGTTCAAGGCAATATCATTGAGGAAAAGTACAAGAACATAATTGCTACAAGAGAGGAGTTGCGTCAAAACCCCGCAAATATCTTGTTGACCAACCCTACTATGCTCGAGTATATATTACTACGAGACAAGGACAACAGTCTTATACATGAAAAGACTGATGAGGAGGAAAGTTCATTGCGTTGGATTGCAATAGATGAGACTCATACATATACTGGAGCTGGAGCAACAGAAATCGCAATGCTCCTTAGACGCGTATTACTCGCCTATGGAACAACAACGGATGAAATACGATTTGCCACTTCTTCGGCCACAATAGGCAATAAAAACAACAAGAAGGATACTGAGGAAGGCGAAATAAGTGGTTCATCTTGTGCTAGTAATGGAGAGGAGGCACTTAAACTATTTATCTCTAAGATAACTGGATTACAGATAAATCAGATACGATGCGTTGATGGAAAGAGGAAAGGACTTGACGTCCTTCCACCTGAGGACGCAGAATATTGGAAACAATTAGCAACTGAAGAGAATGACGGATATTTAAGGTTGGACGAATTGATTTCTGAAGGTGATACGATTGAAGAAAAGCTCGAGCGCCTGGATGAAATGTGCCAAAGAGCAGAGGACTTAAATCTCGAAGATTTAAGAGTAAAAGTTCACTTCTTCTACAGAGTCCCTAATCACGGATTGTTCGTTGATTTGTCGGATCCTCACTATACCACAGACGGAAGCTTTAAGATTTACGCAGAGAACAAGATTGATCAAGAAGCGGAGGGAGCATCTCCCCTTCTTGAAATGAGTCGTTGTAAACACTGTGGAGAATACATTGCAATCGCGGAAGAAATCAAGCTTAACGGAGAAATTGGTTTTCAGCCATTAAGCATGGATGACAGCGATATGTTTGACCTTGATAGCTCAGAACATTCTGGAAAAACTTATTATGTCTTTGGTACAAGTAAGAACACAGATGGCGAGTTTGACAACAATGTTCCATACTTTATAAATGGCAACATTATTAAAAACGTAACTGCATCAAACCCAATACCTACAGGATGGCATATCGTTGCTAACACACACTGCGAATGCCCCTATTGTGGCACAAAGCTCACAAAAAGTTCAAAGCCAGATGAGGACAATCCCGACGCAATTCAGGTAGACGAAGAAGATGCAAAGAAACTACAGAAGTTCAGAGTCGCATCAGACTTCGTCTCACGCCTAATTGCTCCGTCTACTCTCGACCAAATGACCGAGGTGTTGCCAGCCAACGGCCAACTTATCCTCCATAACGGTCAACAGTATCTGAGTTTTGTTGACAGCAGACAGAATGCCGCTAGAGCAACTATCAAACAAAACCTTGAAGAGGAAAAACTCTGGCTTTATAGCACGATATTCCATGAATTATGTAGACTTGGCACTGCACAAAGCATGACCAAGGACGAGGCTATTAAGTACTATGAAGGCATCTACAATACAACTGATCGCAAAGACGAGAGACATAGACAAGCAAGTGACGCGCTAGACATTCTTGATGGTGATGACGTTAATAAAATCAACAAAGTTTTAGCACAGTTAACCCCTAAACAGTATCTTTCATGGGAAGACATCCACGATGTCTTAATGAGAGATCAATTGTCTGATGTATTCTGCCAACAATTTGCAGAACGATCAGAACTCAGCGTAGAGCTAGATGAGAACGGAAAAATCTTACCAGAGATAAAACGTAAGTATATTCTAGCTATCATGGTGGAATATCTTACCAAAAGGCCATTATCTGCTGCTGCGCCAGAAACAATGGGCTTGTTCACCTCGCACTATAGCAAGCTAGAACCTATTCTTTTGGAAAAACTTCCTGATGCAGTTGAATTATTCAACAATTCCCTTGCAGAAGAGAATCGTATCACAAAAGAAGATTGGTATAATCTCCTTAAGATCTTTATGGATCTTACTGTAAGATCTAACGAGTCTGTATTCTTAAAGATGCATGACAGCGATCCTATAGATATCTTCAAATGCGTTCGTTTTGCTACAAAGAAAGAGCGCAGAAGACCGGTCAATAAACCAGAGATTAAAGCCAAAGGTGGAAATCGATCAAGAATCATCAGATTAATAGCGAGACTCATTGCTAACGACAAAAATCTTAGCATAACAAATGCAATCAGTAGCTACCGTGAAAGTATTCAGGATGTCATTGACTGCATGTGGAATGAACTCACATTAAAGCATCGATTACTTGAACATAGTACTCACTATGACGATGACGTCCGTCAGCACACGAAGGACAAGGATATTGTTATTGATGACGCACATTTGACACCATATCGTCTTAACCTTGCTAATCTTGGCTTCAAGTTATACAAGGAAGTGTATTTGTGTGACACAAATTCAGCGAACGACAATAATCATGTTGAATGGCTCAGGCCAACTGAGTTAAAATTCCACGGTTATTCACCATACATAATCGGTGGCGAGCCTGTAGAATTAAATGATAAACTCTCTGGGAACTGGGAGCCGTTCCCTTATCATGCCTTTAGCGATTGTACAGAGGTAAGCTTTGAACTCATCAGCAAGTGGGCAAAGAAAGAAAGACAATTGCTATGGGATAATAATCTATGGGGCGAGAATGGAACTTTTGCTGACAGATTAAACCAGTTACACATATCTCCTGATTTATTCATACAGGCTGAGCATACCGCTCAGGTTGACAAAATGATTAGTAGACAGGTACAGGAAGACTTTAAATCTCACAAGATTAATATTCTTGCCTGCTCTACAACTATGGAAATGGGTGTCGACCTCGGAGACCTTGAGCTTGTAATGATGACATCCGTACCACCAATGCCTTCGAATTACAAGCAGCGTGCTGGACGTAGCGGACGAAGAGGCCAGGTAAGAAGTGCATGTGTAACACTGTGCGGATCTGATGTCATCGGTATTAGGACACTTCTTGATCCATTAAACAATGTAATCTTAAAAGAAGTTCAGACTCCATCAGTAGACCTCAATAGTACGCAGGTTATACAAAGACACATAAACTCATTCCTGATTCGAGAGTTTGGTGTATTCAGTATGGCTGGAGGCAGCATTACGGAACAAGTACTGCACTATTATACTAAATATCAGCTAGTTTCTGACGGGGATAGTAACCACTTCAAAATCAAGAGAATCATTGACAACACACCTGTTTGCCCTATCGACGGATTAGGAGATGAGACAGGAACGCCATATGAGCATTTCAACAACAAGTGTAGCGAAGCTATTAGCGATGAATTAAGAAGAAAACTCAGAATTCTCTTGGACGGTACAATATTTAGCAGCCGTTCTCCTCAGTACGTTGTCAATAAGGCTAAAGAAATGAATGAGAACTGCTATGCTGAGCTTGAACTTCGTATACAGGATTATGCTGAACCATATCGCAAGGCAAAGAGTGCAAAACAACAAGCATTCTTCGAGATGAAATTTATCGAGCCTCTCGCGAGTCGACTTTTACCATATTGGGCGACCCATAGGTTCACGCCAAATGCAAACATGCCTGTGAATGTGATTGAGTTTGATATAAACTCTTCATCTCAGAACGCATATACACTTGTTACCACTTCAAATCCAGCTTATCCACTTCGTACTGCCCTCTCACAGTATGCTCCAGGCAATCCAATTGCAAGAGACGGCTTGGTAAGAACAGTTCGTGGAATAAGGTATACAAACTTCTTCAAGCCAGAAGTTACATTCAAGAAACTCTACTTTAACAGAAAGCAAGTAGTTATTGACACCAAGGAAGAACTCGATACGCTTGAAAAATGGAAAGTTTGTGGCAGCACTGAGTTGGATTTACTGCAGCCAGTAGAGTTCATTCCAGACATGAACGAATCAGCTAACCGTATACTTGACAAGAATGTTTATACGCGAGTTAGCGCACAACTTATCGGTGCTGCAGAATGGGCTCAAGACAGGATTGAGCCACATCTCTTTGACACAAGAAGTAGCCGTGAGGGCGGTAATGGACAAATCCTATACTATAACGAAGGTACTGGATTTGGATATTGTCATTGTACTAAATGTGGCAAGACTGTTCTGGAGGATTGGCCTGCAGCGGCATCCAGTGATCCGGAAAAGCTTCCTTCTGAAATGAACAACATTTCGTCAAAGGACACCTCTAAACCTGACTTCCATTTTTCACTTGTTAAAAAGGGTAACAAGCCAAGCAAGTGTTTAGGATGCAGCAATCCGGATTATATAAAAAGGAACGTTGTTCTTGGCGACACCATTCAGACAGACTACACTGAGATTAGAATAAGACACAACCGTAAAGATTGGATTAACTCCAGAAAGGAGGAGGAAGGTCTACTTATTACACTTGGACTCTTATTCACACAATCGCTTGCTGAAGAACTAAATATTGAGCGTAGTGATCTTGACTTTACAATCACTCCGAATGGCCACATTTGCGTATTCGATGCAAACCCAGGAGGTTCAGGATACTCAAATCAGCTTGCCGCGGTTGATATTATGAAGGATGTGATTGAACGCTCACACTCAATACTTAAGGCTGCAAAGAAAGCAGAAAGCAAAGACGCTTTAGTTGACAAATATACCCTTCACCATATCAATAAAGTTGATATCGTAGAGGCGCTTAATTGGATAGATGAGGAGATTGCTGCTCGTAAGGTCCTCCCAGAAAACATTGAGCAGATTTTCGGCAAAAACGTCACTGAGTCTTCATTAGCAAAACTTGAGAAAGACTTTGTACTATCACAAAACCAAAGATTCATCTTTGTTGATGATGATTTCAAAAAGTGGCAGTACAGTGGTGATGAGCACTGCTGGAAAGATCGCTTCTTTAATCAGTTCGCTAGGTTTGGACAGCAAATTACATTCTGCGTAGCTCAATGCAGTCACGAAAAGATGACAGAGCCGATTATTAATATGCTCCGATCAATTAAAGGTTGGGCTGACGAAGTTGTGCATATTGGTAATCCATACCACACATCTGGTATCTATCCACTCGCATATATAAATGACCGCTTATATTTCACTATCAACCCTAATCACATAACATTGAATGATCAGTGGGGAGATGGTACAATATATTTTGTCAGGACAAATAATTTTGCGTGCGGTGCTCAAAGCGTAAATACCGATATAGTAGAGAATAAGACTGCTATATTCAAGTTTACCGATAGTGACGTCAAGTACATCAAGACCTCTGACCTAGGTGCTCTCATTGAAGACAAAGCAAAAGGAATTATAGAGAATTTCTTCCAGCATTGTAAGGAGAACTCCGATTCGTTCTTAAGCGTAACATATCAGGATGAGCACATGAAAACCATCTTGTCTATTATGACATGCTTGCAGACAATTAAGCATTTCATTGATAAGAGTTCAAACCCTCTCTCATTGGAATTCTTAGTGGAGAAATATTCAACTTACACTGGTTCGAAAGTGACTATCAGTTCTACACTCGGTTCAAATTCTACCAGAGATTCATGGCTTGAAAATCTTGCCACAAAGATGGTAGAAAAAATGAATGAGGGTGGCAGAGAAGTCAATCTTTACCCTATCACACCTGCGCCACAATACGGTTTAACCCATTGGAGAGTGCTCACAATGGAGTGTGCTGGTAAACGTTTGTCGATATATCCTGACGGAGGTTTCATGAACGGCTGGTTCATGTATAACACAACTGCAAACCGCCAGTTCTATGACTTCAACAATATAACTTATGACGCCAAAGTTGACCTTACAAGAAACCAAGAAATAAAGTATGATGTCACGATAGAAGACATCAATTAATGACTACTCCTAGTAGAAAGGGGCTGACAATGTCAGCCCCTTTCTTATCCTTACCTGCAAACCTATAACAGGTTCTGCAACTTACGACTTTACGCATTTTTAATCTTCTCTGCGATCATCTCCATTGGTTCATAAACAACTAGCGTCTGATGTCGTTCGATACCATTTGAAGCCATATGGATTCTTGTACCCACGACTGGTTGATTACGCAATGTAATCTCTTCAGGATGCATAGAAACAATGTACTTCGTATTAATCTCAGATATTACATCATACACTTCATATCCATCTCGGTAAGCTAGCGTCGCTCTAATATAGCCTGGAATAATGGATTGCTCTTCGCAGAGTGCAGGCACATTAAATATAATCTGCTCAGCATTCGTGCCCCTTGGTAACTTATAGTATTCTAGCAGGGCCTTCGAAACCTCTTGGATGCCAGCATTGACAACAACCTTTTTTCCTGCGAGTTTATCGTTAAAGAAAATATTCTGAGGGTTACCTTCAATGATAAGTTCATCAACATCACTATTGACAAATAAAGTATCTACTGTATCTGGTATTACAGCTGGCTTTTTCTCTCCAAATCCAGCAATCAATTCAACCGCAACAATTCGAGCATCCTCAAACTGCTTACGTGTCACGGTTTGCTTTGGATCATTCTCTTCAAATTGATGCGTCTCCATTTCCCTACCATTGTAACGTCTAAGAGAATACGCTTTAGGGGGGAACATCATTTTAGGGGCGATCTGTACAAATTTCTCAGACTCAGACAACATTATCATTACGGCATTATAGTCAGAAGATCCGTTTAATGTTGTGCAAAAGGCACTATTATCCGCCCACACTTTACCTTCTTGATTTGGCTTAAAAGCAGCAGGGTACAGCTCACACAAACTCTTAAAGGTGGTGTATTTTATGTCGAACCTACCATTCACCACCTTTTCTAAACTGGCTCCTTTTACTTCTATATCAAGAGGATGTATTGTGTTAATTGACCCGTTACCCCAATATTGGTATAAAGACACTCTGATCTTATTCTTCGTATTAAAGGTATCAGGGAAATTAATTTCAGCCAATGTTATATCTGCAAGCGCATCTGTATCAATCTCAGTTACAAACTCTGGAATTGTTAGGCGCTCTATACCGCTATTACCACTAAAATCATCAATAGCTTTTAATCTATATGTTCCATCTTCCTTCTGCCTTAGATCCATAATTGCATGCTTCGCATACCTTAATGCAAGATCCGGTGATAAATCTTTCAAGGTATTATAAATCATAGGCTCTCTCTCAAGATTCCATTCATCATTATAATCTTCAGGGATATTTTCTGTACATTGTTCAACAAGTTCTGATACTGAACTATCTAACAAATGTGGATAAAAACCTAGAAATTCAACAAGCGCTGGTAGGACATTATTATATCCAGGATGCTGGTCTGACGGCTGTTCTGCCCATTTTTTCCATTCATTAAAGTCGGCAAAAACCTGTCCGGCTCTATTTTTAATCTGGCCCATATTGGAATTCAAATTTTAGTTGACTAGCAAATATAATGATTTTTAAATTTTATTCCCATAAAGTACAGATGTTTATTAGAATACACACCATCAGGATCCCTTATCACCTCATCATTGTATTATGCTACTATACAGAGTATTAAGAAACTACTCTATGGCATACGCAGATTGCGTTCATCTATTTCTGACAGAATTTCATCTATTTTACTCTTTAACCAATTGCATACCTCACCTTTAACAATTTCTTCTGCTATATGATAACTCCAGGTACCAATATCATTTGGTAGATACTCCCATCCATAAGGATATACATATTCCTTTTCAGGTGCATATTCTAAACAGTTCATAGGGATATAGTCCTTTATGCAAATCCTATTCTTTCCTTTAGGTTCCTCATACGCTTTTATACCGATGTACATATTACGCCATCTTGTCTTTCCATCATTTTCAATAAAAATGGCATAGTAGTTCCATTCATATCTTCTCAGATACACAAAATTCTCAAAACACTCGAGCTTTAAACCTTTGGACTTTGCAAATGAGTCTAACGGTGACCAAAGATATCGGTCCAGCAAACCGTTAAGCCAATCATCCTGAATCTTAAAGAGCTCTGCTACAGCAAAGATGTTATCACTTGAGAGCGAAAGAGTTTTCAACTGTTCCAGGTATTGTGTATCCATATCCGTATATGTCAACTGTTTAATCAAATCAATATATTGTCTTATTACTGAGATTACCGGTAGTCCATCAGGAGCAAGCTCCAGGCATTTCCATAACCATTCTACAATCTCCGCTTCATATGAAATGGATTTACATTCAAATTCTTTTCCCCCTAAAGAATCATCTGACGGATCATGACCGTCCAGAGTCAGATACAAAAGTTCATATCCCTTAGGGAAACTCTTCTCTCCATAATTATGATATCTTAGGAGCTGATTCCTCTGGTCTGATGCATATATCTTATTCTCAATGATGACAGCGTGCTTGCCATCTTCAATTATGATGTCTATCCTGCCTCCATCTGTCTCTGTGACAGTTCCAATAACCCGTTCCAGGATATTCGGAGAGCAAGATTCGTAGTCAAGATATCCCTCTTCTATTCCCATCACTTCAAGGAAAGCCTTGAGAAATAGGAACGAGGCTCCATGACTGCCGTTGGGATTGAGCAGTTCACCAATAAAGGCTGAGTGCAGTCTGACCTCCTCAGACCAAAGGCCTATAGTGTTGAATATATTGAACGACTCTCCCCTTTCCCATCGTTCATTCTCCTTACTTTTTGATTCGGTGTGGAACTTTGTCACTTCCGACAGCAAGTTCTGCAGCACCTTGGTGATCAGTTCAGTTTTCTCCATCTTTCGTATTAATGACAGTCATGGTGGTCGCAAGACTCACCATTATCCCTTATGTTTCCTGCTAGGTATGCTGCAACAAGTTCAGTCACATCACCGCTGCAGCCACGTATCACCTCGATTCTTTGGGCTTCAAGGACATTCTTGGCACCCTGGCCCATATTACCGGCAAGCATGACCACCACGCCCATCTGGCGGAGCACAGGGGCTATGCCGCTCTTGCAGCCGCACCCTTCAGGAGAAGCCATCTTACTGACATTTGTCACCTTGCCATCAATGATATCAAAGATTGTATAATAAGCGCAGTGACCGAAGTGATCATCCACGCGTCCATCTCTAGTTGGTACTGCTATCTTCATAATATATCTTCTTCTCTACTGTATTCTATAGCTCTGTTTATATAGTCCAGGAACGGCTTAGCGCTCTTGAAAACCTTCAGAACCTCTTCTATATTCAGGTTTGCATCGTCAAATGCTCCCGAAAGACAGAAGTTCTTCAGCTTGACGTATTCGATGTACGGGCCCTCTGCATTGAATCCAAGCGGAGTACGCTTGAGCTTCTGATCCTGGTCAAGTGAAAGCGAAGGATGCAGTCCCTTGATGATCCTGTCAAAGTCCCCTCCTCCGAGTTCTATATCTTCCCTTAGAATCTTCAGCACTTTCGGCTCCATGTAATAATTACCAACAGCAAGGAAGCTCCTGCAAGGATAATCTTCTCCGCTTCCGGTTCCTATGTGGAAATAATATCCGCTGAATCCGGACTTCTTGCCACCTCTACAAATGAAGGCTCCGAAGTGAGTCTTATACGGAAGGCCATCCTTTGAAAATCGCATATCCTTATGGATTCTATAGGTGCTTTCCTTGATTCCGACTCCCCTTACAGAAGGATCAAAGGCCACAATTCCATTTATGAGTCTCTCTACTATGGCATTGAAATGAGCACGAGCCTCTTGATACTCACTCTTGTGAGCATCAAACCAAGTCTTGTTATTGTTCGCCTCAAGTTGACGAAGATATGTCAATATCGCATCCATGGCTATGGCTTCTCTATCTTATTTTCTGCTGCCACCCAACCCCGGAATCCATTTCCAAGTTCCACTACCTCATAGCCCTTCTCTGCAAGGATACGAGCAGCGTTCTTGCTGCGGTTGCCGCTACGGCAGTAAAGGGCAACAGGCTTATCCTTAGCAAGGGTTTCAGTAGCGATACGTGTGTATGTATCCTCAAGGACATCAATATTGAAATGAGTGCCGGGAATGTAACCTTCCGCATGTTCTGCCGGAGTACGTACATCCAAGACTGTCACCTTGGTTGTATCCTTAATAAAATCTGCAAATTCCTTTGCATCAACCGTCTTGAACTTATTGGTCTGACCAAAGAGACCAAAGAATGAAAATCCCATGATGAGAGTAAATAATAAGCGTTTCATATCATCAACATTATGCGTCCTTCTGCCTTGACAAACATGCTGCTGTATCTACATACCACAGCATACACCTGACTGGATGTCACCGGCTGACCATCCTTGCGCAAGTGAAGACGCTTATGGTTTATCATGTCAGCAATCTGTTCTGTTCGCATTCCCCGGTTGGACGTGGCAAGACAATAGACTATGGCTTCCTCGATCTTCATTATTTAAAACAGTTTTCAATGTGATCCAACAGAGCGCCAGACACTTTGAATGGAGACTGCATGCTCGATCTAAGACCTTTCTCCCTCAATTTAGACAGATGCAGAAGAGGCTGTTCTACTTTCTTGATCAATCTAAACCTACATAGCAATTTACCCTTATTCCTTTCACGCGATTCAGGTTCCAAAGAATAATCATAATCATCAATACCGTACTCATATGGTATATTTATCTTATCTACGATGAGTTTATATTCTATTCTTTGGACAGGAGCTGTCGTATAGAGGTAAACAATATCATTGACCTGCACATTATTATTCTGCACAAATTCAATAAACTGATTTACCCTTAACCAATCATCCATCCTAAATCTATTAGGATTAGAGATAAATATCCAGTTAGTCATAGTTCTTATCGTTTAAGTCCTTACGGAGAGAATCAAATTCATAAGTAATATCTATTCCATTCAGATAATCAATATACGAAAAGACCATCTGATTTATTGCGATCATAAACACAGCATATATATCAATCCTCTTCTTCTGCAACGGGTTGTGCAGTTCCTTGAGGGTCTTTGCTCCGTGAAAGATATTGCATCGAATTTTATATATAAACGTTACAATTCTTCGGCAAAATTCTTCTTTTAAAGTTTTTGACGTCAGTATTTCATTCCAGGCATCTCTAAAGCGATCAATAAAGTCTTGAGTCTTAATTGCACCACTGGTACTCACGTCTATTGTAATCTTCTCGAGTGATTTTGTAATCTCTTCTTTGCTGTAGGTCTGCCCAATGAAATCAAAAAAGAATTCACTGTAAATTTTCACAAATGCCTTGTCTCTAAAACAAAAATCTATATAACGGTGATACCTATTTGCATCTGAGAATTTTTCATCTTCTGATTTCTTTGGATAGTCTTCATCGTCGTAGCATACAATCTTCCCTTTCGCAAGACTTACCTTCCAATCAATTGTGTATAATGTATTGAATGTAAAAAACGTATAAATAAAACGACTAGGCGTAAATTGATGCCACTGATCATCATACTCTCTAATAGCATGCTCCAGTGATGCTGAATCCCTATGCAGCACCTCTAAATCTGCCATATCCTTCTTTAATGCTTTAGCTTCTTCTTTCATACAATATCATCATTGTGGTCTGTACAAATATAGTGATTTTACAGATTGGTTAATAGGTGTGCAACATATTGGCACACCCTACAGTTAATTTTGCACCATGGATGAAAATATAAACACGATTCCTAACTATATACTGTAACAATAATCCTCGGCAGGAGTATCAGACAATAGATTATCAAGACGAAATGAGCATGAAATATCAGTTTATAGCAGAATTCTATCAGGACAAGCACAGCGAGAAGCCAGTCTATAAGACCCACCTGTGGGGTGTGGAAGATGCTGAATCCTTCATCAAGGAACACGGCTTCACAGAGGTTCCAGACTTTGATCCGGAATATCCCAAGTACATGAAGGGAATGCGCGATATTGATGTCGCAATACTTTTCCAGTTTCATAAGAACCTCGAGCTTGCGGAGATCATCATGGCAGGCAAGCCATGCAGGAAGGCTGTCGTCTACGCTTACCCAGCTGACGAAGACTCAGAGATATGGCTGAAGTTTGGAATCGAGCAGGCTCACTGGGCGCGTTTCAGCGGCAACAGCCGCGACTCGAGAGTACAGATCTCAGAGATGTACTTTGATCCAGTTGTTGACCTTCCTCTAAGGTGCTTCAAGGAGAAGCTGGGAGTGCTTACCCTTTTCGAAGTCATGGAGAAGTTGGAGAAATATTTTCATACCACCCCTCTTGAGGATATTCAGAAGGAGTTCGAAAGCGGTATCGAGAGAGCCATAGATATCGTGGCTAAGGAGTTCAACGGAGACCTCGACCTGGACGGAAACCCTCAGCTGCTGCATATGACCGCTGTCGCTGAGGCCGGCAAGAACAAAGACGAAATCCTGGTAGGCATGCTTCATGACCTTGTGGAAGACACACACTGGAGTTTTGAAGACCTTCTGAACGAGGGCTTCCCAGTCAGGATAGTTGACACCTTGCGTCTGCTTACCCACTCCGAGGAGACTCCGTACATGGACTACATCAGGAACATATGCGAGTCCGGCAACAAGGTCGCCCTGGCCGTCAAGGTCAACGACCTCAATCACAACCTCAAGAGAGGAAGGGCCGGTGGACACTGGCAGCATGTAGCCAAGCACGAGAAGGCGCTTGCATACATTCAGGAATTCATGGCAAAGCAGAAGGAAGATGAGTAAGGATAGTATCGAGAAGGGACGAGTTCTTCTGCATATGAGGATGAAGTCATGCAAGCATCTAGGCAATCCGGATCCGGACCTGATGAAGGTCCCGCTTGAGGCGCTGCACAGCCTTGCGTTGCAGCAGATCGGCGAACAGGAGTCCTACATCGAAGAGCTTGAGGCTAAGCTGAAGAGTCTGACAGAGCCTGTGACGCTTACACGTAAGGACCACATCAGGATTGCGGAGGAGACAAGACGACAGAAGGTTATAGCTGACATCTGGAACCGCTTCATCGAGTCACAGAAGAAGAACGGAGATCTAAGAAAGAAATACAGCGAACTCTGCGCGAAGTACTGCTGCTGCCTCAATCAGATAGAGCAGCTCAAGCAGAGGCTGGATCAATATGAGAAACAAGATAAACAATAAACTATGAGAGGATTTGAAATAGAAGAGCTTTTCATCTGCCAGTGCGGCGACCCAAGTCACCAGTTCATCATCTCTGCAGACAAGGAGACTACAGAAGGAGCATGCGCCTTTGTCTCCGTGCACCTCAATAGGGAGCATAACGTCTTCAAGAGAATCTGGACAGCAATCAAGTATGTCTTCGGAACTAGATGCATCTACGGAGACTTCGATGAGGTCATCATCAACCCCAACGATGCAGACAGACTTCAGAAGGTAGTGGACTTCCTCAAGAAGCATCAGGAATAAAAAAGTGAAGCAGGGGTTCTGCTTCACTGACTTCCCGTATACCGGCTGCTAGTCCTCCGTGATGGTGATCCCGGCCTTGCACAGGCAGGCGATATCATGATAGAGATCCATCTTCCTGGATGTCTTGACCAGGTCCTTGTGATAGATATGCGCGACATAGCACATCTTTGTTGAAGAGTAGACAGGTCTGAAGTGGAATCCGCTTTCATAGGCCTCCTCCTTGTACCATTCTCCGATGACGAGCTTTCCTACCCTGACCTGACCGTCCTTGGACAGGATGACATTGGTTGCTGTCGGATAGATCACACTGGTGGTCTCCTTCTTTTGAGCTGTTCTTCTTAACCCTCTATGATGCCTTACCGGGCCGCATGGACGCATACACATGACTGACGTTGTTAATATGGTTAAACTAATTCTGATTCATCAAAGGAAATGGCGATAGATCCTTTTCTCCACCATGAAGGGAGAGTGATGTGATATCTTCTGATTCCTTCCTTATAGAGATCGGAGTCACCGGAGATTACCTCCACCTTGGTATCCGGATCTTCAAGGATCATCATCAGGTTGTTGGTACAGCCCTCATAAGGCTCCCAGCCGTTTCCCAAATCCATCATTGCATCGAAGTCATATCCGGTTGCAATATACTCAGAAAGTTCTGTCTTCAAAGTTTCCATTCGATTGTGATTTTGTTTCTGCAAAGATGAAACTACTGAACCACATTATGAAATCTTTACAAGCCTTGCAGACTTTATTATAAGTTATATGTACCGCATACCTTTGCAGCGACGATGTGACATCGTGCACTGCTATTGTTTAACATTAAATCATTAACGCCATGAACACACCTAACAAAACTAAGATCTACAACCTGGTAATCCTCGACAAGAGCGGCTCGATGGAAGCGATCCGCACAGAGGCCATCAACGGATACAACGAGACTCTCGGCAGCATCAAGGCTACTCAGCTTAAGTTCCTGGACACTCAGGAGCACTTCGTATCACTCGCAGCGTTCTGCGACTGCGGCATCGACATGATCTACGACATGACTCCTATCAAGGATGCCGACAAGCTCACCAAGGAGAAGTACGACCCATGCTGCTGCACTCCTCTTTTCGATGCCATCGGAAAGACCGTGAAGACCCTCAAGAAGAAGATCGCCGATGTGGAGGATGCAGGCGTGCTCGTGACCATCATCACCGACGGTTATGAGAACTCATCCAAGGAGTGGGACGCGAAGGGAATAGCCAAGCTCATCGACGAGTGCAAGGAGGACGGATGGATGTTCTCGTTCATCGGTGCCGGCGAAGATGTTGTGAAGGTCGCAACCACCATCTCCATCACCAACACTATGGTATGGGAGAACACATCTGAGGGCACCAAGAAGATGTTCGATGAGGAGAACGACGCAAGAGTAAGATTCTGCATGAGACACGATTCTCTTATTGACCCATGCATGTCGCTTGAGGAAAAGAAGATGACAAGGAAGAAACTCTCTAAGGAATATTATAAGAAGTAGTCTTCCTTCGGGCAAGTTGGGTTGCGACCTAGCCTCTGTCCGAAGGAAGACTGCCATAGGAAACCTCTAACGTCAACGGGATTGGTATGCTGTTTAGGGGTTTCCTATATTTCTCATTTAATCACTATGATGACAATGGACAAGACACTTAAATCTGCTATCGAAAGACTTGACGTCGCTGCTGTGAAAGACTACTTAAAGGGTGACTTCGACCTTACAGGGGTTACCTTGAGCTCCGTTATCACTGAATGGGGCGAAGCCGACGAGTGCACGTTCTGGGAATACCCATCACTTGAGGGAGATCTGGATCTTCTTCGCAATATCGACAAGCGGAAGGCTGCAATCGTCCAAATGCTCATTGACGCAGGAGTGGGATTGGATGAAGAGTGCCTTGTTCTATGCTATACATACCGATGTCCTAAGACAGCTAAAGTCTTGCTATCTCATGGTATTAATCCAAACATGAATTGGGGTGGATTTGAAAGTCTTCTTCTTATGATTAGACTGAGTAGGCACTACAGAGGTTTCAATGAGGCATCAGAAATACTTCTCTCACAATTGGAGAAGACACTCAAAGATTATGGTGCTGTCAAATTCCGGTATAAGGAAGAAGATGGTTCAGATAATTGTGATCCAAAATCTACCATGGTCATCCTGATGGGCCTGCAGGGATCTGGCAAGAGCACCTTCTTTGACAGGGAGTTCAAGAACAAAGGCTACGAGCACATCAGCTTAGACCTGCTCAAGACAAGACGTAAGGAAGCTGTTCTCATCCAGACGTGCCTTGATGAGAACAGGAACTGCGTGATCGATAACACGAACCCGACAAAAGCCGACAGAGCAAGATACATCACTCCTGGAAAGCACTGCGATTTTCGCGTGGTAGGATACTTCCTTCAGAGCAAGCTGGCAGACTGTCTGGAGCGCAACGGGAAGAGGGAAAGACAGGTACCAAAGAAAGGTATTCTCGCCACATTCAATAAAATCGAGATGCCAAGTTTGGATGAAGGCTTCGATGAACTTAACTTTGTCAGTATAGAGGACGGAGAGTTCAGAATCACTAAATGGATTGAAGATGAGATTTGACGATTTAGACAGGATCATGAGAACCTATGAGGAGTCTCTTGACCAGTATATAGAGCCTGAGAAATTCATCATAGCCAGGCTGGATGGAAGAAGCTTCACCAAGCTCACCAAAGAGACATGCGACTTCAAGAAGCCTTTTGATGCGGACTTCCGCGACCTCATGGTCGGCACTGTCATGCACATTATGAAAGACAGCGGATTCAGTATCGTGAGAGGATTCACCGAGAGTGACGAGATCTCGCTTCTCTTGGCATCAGATTCCAATCAGTTCAACCGAAAGGTCAGAAAGCTGAACTCCATTCTTGCCGGCGAAGCAAGTGCCTACTTCTCTTTGCAGCTCGGCATCCCGGCATGCTTTGACTGCAGGATCATTCCCCTTCCGGACCAGGAGCGTGTGGACGACTACTTCAGCTGGAGGCAGGAGGACGCCAACCGCAATGCATTGAACTCCTGGTGTTATTGGACTCTGAGGGAGAAAGGATATAATGCAGCTGATGCCCAGAGTCTGATAAAGGGCAAGTCCATTGAAGATAAGAAGGAACTACTCTTACAGTATGGAATCGACTACGACACTCTGCCTGCATGGCAAAGAAAAGGCGTCAATGTTACATGGCAGGAGGTCGAGAAAGAAGGGTGGAATCCTCAGACTCAGACATCCACAGTTACCACTCGCAGGGAACTTCGCCATGACTTGAAGTTGTCTGAGGATTTTCCAAAGGGCACCTATAAATTTGATGAGGAATAGAGTCGACGACGAGCAGAAATTCGGAGACTGCCGGGCAGCCTTGCTGCGACCGATGATGGAACGTCCGCCCATCCGTTAACTCTTGTAAAATAAATTTCATTGTCTGGCGTAGGAACAAGGTCCGGCCTCTTCACTGAAGATTAAGTTAAGTACCACTCAGAACTTAAAGGCAATGGATATTATAGGGACGTGTTACGCTTCGGGCGGCTCGTACCAGTAGTTCAGCCTCGCGAATGCGGGGCTGTCCCATTTCGCCAAGTGTCGGATAAAGCAGCTATAGCTCCGGATTTATCTGTTTAAAAGACAATGTTTTCTTTCGGACCTTTGCATAAACCATTAAAATTAAAGATTATGCAACTAAGTCTAAAAGAAAAGAACATGACCATTACAATGGACCTGACTCCTGAAGGAGACAACTATGTAACTGCAGAAGACGTCCTCATCGCGGCATATGATGCCATCAGCAGAGTCTTCAGCCAGGAGGCTGTCATCAGAGCCTATCACAGGACAGACCCGGACACGATGGCGTTAAGGGATGACTTCATGAAGTAGAACCTGACAGGCATCCAGTTGCAAGGTAAGTGCCTTGAGATTACAGATGCAACAGACCCCATCATCAGTTTGTCGTGATCCAATACAAATGGGGCGAGAATGACTGATGATGGGGTTTCATATACAGAGAAGATTCCGGCGGGTTGATGGAACAGGCCCTCTCCCCAACGTCCGGAACGACTCCGGACAACATCTCTGCACATGTATATCAGTTATACAGCATTGTCTTCATAGATGGAATCATATATGTCTGCAAAGAAATCCTTGAACTGCAGCAGGGCCGGACTCAGCCACCTGGTCAGCTTAGGATTCCTTCTGAGAAAGGATGCGCTTTCATACAGTCTGTCGTCTATGTACCATTCTATGATATTCGACTGCAGACCCTTATAGGCGTTATCATCCTTGAAGGTGCCGGCATTTGACATGATACTCCGGTAGATGGATCTTATCAGATGACGTGCATTCACATAAGCCGTGTAGTCCGGGTCAGACTTCCCTGCCGTATAGATCTGCAGCTGACCCATATGCCTGACAGATCCGATTGTCTGCGGAAAGAAATACATTCCGTTCTGCTCATGATTGCTTTCCCACTCTACTGGCTTCCCGTCACACATGATGATTCTTTCCAGGAATCCCTTCAACAGGTCCAGACTGTCCGGCTCCAATGAAAACGTGAAGGTGTCATATGTACCCTTGGTCTTGAGTCTGATGCATAGATAGCCATCCTCGCTCTTCACTCCTACCACGACATTATCCTCGATGACAGGCTCCCTGTCATACGGAACATATCCAAGCTGCTCGAGAAGCTTATCTAGAGTCTCCTGTGTAACATCGAAGTCTTCCACCAATCCGCTCCCGTCACCTTGGGGCCTTGCATATCTCAAGGTCACCTCCCTCGGCAGCCTGCTATGGATCTCACTGAGAAAGAGCAGGCCGTCATGATGCCAGCCCCTCCAGTCGAAACCGGATGCAACGGCAAGAGTCTCAGGATCGAGCGCACGACGATAACGCTCACACCATTCCTTCAGACCGGGCACGATGACAGAATAGCTGTCTCTTACCCACAGGTAGTCCCTCTTCGAGATGGTATCCGACTGGACCTCACAGGGCTTTCCGTCAGTATCCACATACATCGAAGTGAGTGAAGGACATATTATGAGCTTGCCTTCATGCGGATCGGGAGCCGGCTTCTTGGACCGGAGTCTCTTCAGCAAATCCATCATGACACCTCCTACAACCTGAAGGCAAAGAGATTCCTGTTCAAGGCCTTCTCCCTGATCTTCTCTCGGACCTTGTTCTCATGTTCACCAGCCGGCTCCAATGTATTGAGATACTCAATGCACTTCTCGAACTCGCCCATCTCGCGATACAACTCCGCCCTCAAGGTAGGAATGGTCTGAGGCATCTTAAGCATCTCCTTACAGTTCTCCACGAAGTATTTGTAATCCTCGGACTTACAACTGTGCTGATGGCCGCTTCTTATATATTTATCATTGAAGGCATAAAGGACATACAATCTCAATATGAATCGTCTCTCTTCATTGGATGATTCATACAGCTGTTCAAGGGCTTCCCTAGCCTCTTCAAAGTTCAAATGACCCATACTCAAAGCTTGTTATTATACAGATTCATTATCTAATTCGTTGCTCAACTTATCAAACAGACTGAGGAAAGGATCCTCTCCAGAAGGGAGCGTCTTGGCATCAGCAAGGAAATAGTATTTCCCGCATCTGAGACATTTCTGCACTTCCGAATTTCTCGGAAGCATCGGATACTCCTTCTTGGTATCTGACCAATGGACGCCTCCGATAGTGTTTCCACTTCTGAGGCTCATGAGTTCCTTCACTGCCTTGCAGTACGGACACTCTTTTCTGAGTGGTGGTCCTATTATCATATATCATCAATTAATCTGTCAAACAAAAAAGCACAGGGCCTCCAACGAAAGTATGCATAAGCCCTCTCTCAACGTCCGTAAACGATTGGTGCAACCTGTGCTCGTGGAACCAAATGGTCATCGTAAGGTACGGGGACAAGTGTCCTTAACTCCATTACTCTCACTTGATTCCTTTTTGCCACGGGAAGACACTTCTCGAAGGGCGCAATTCCCATCAATATTCTTCCTGCAGCAGTAGCAAGGCCTCTCAGCGAGTTATGACATATGCCCTACTCTCTACGTCCTAAACGTACTCTGGCGCAACTTGCTACGATATGTTTCACGCTCACTTACTATATACTCGAAATTCCGATTCGGTTACAAGTGAGACACAACTTTTTATAAAATCGTAATCTATTGGGGATCTTAACGGTAGCAAAGGTAGCCCAAGTAAGCCTGGAAAAATAATCTTCGCAAGGCTTGTAAAACTCTTGCCACGGCCAAAGAGAATATGTACTTTTGTACAAGTCATGAGCAGAACCTACACCATATCCCCGGAACCTTTTCTCGTCATCATCAAGGACGAGGAGGGCAACTCATACAGCTGCAACCATCTTGACATGATTGAGCTGGACGGATACAGTGTGCATGTTCCCGGGCTCTATGACTGGTATCTTTACTTCAACACCTATGCGGAATGGAACAATCACTGCATGGACAAGAGGTTCAAGGCAAAAAGATTCCACAGACAGGGTAAGGCACTAGCAAAAATCATCCGAGCGCAGATGCACACGGATGATACACTTTATTATTATAGGTCACAGGATGACGACAGCGGAGTCGTACTCAGGCGAAGCCGCGTAAGAGGAGCCTCTCAGGAAGACCTATAGCTCACACTCCCAATCCACCAGGCTTCTGTCTAGTGGGATACCCTTCTTCTCACCCTGAGATCCCGATATATAATAATTGGACGCGATATTGTCAGCGATCTTGACCACGAACGCCTTCTTCACGTTCGCACATTTCTCGCAGATAGAGTTATCGAACGGATCGGTCAGACGGTAGATGCTGTCCTCCATCTTCTGAGGGTCATCACTTGTGCATACACGGCCATATATCATGCTGAGTTCATCACGATAATCCTGCAGGTGCGAGAACATGATCCCTTCCGGATGACGAAGGAAGAACAGGAATACAGTCTTCGGGAGAGGTCCCATCTTGATTTCTTCATTGTCATAATCAGTCAGGAAGATCTTGAAGTGCTTGGTTATCTTCAGACGGCTCAGCTTAACGCTCTGGTTTATCCATGAGAGGATCATCTCTGGAGGACATCCGTTCAGAAGCAAATTCTTGATCATCTTCTCTGCCTCTTCCGTCGCCTTCTGAAGTTCCTGGTCCAGGTTACCGTCTGGCGAAAGGTCGCTCGACATGTCATAGCAGCAGCAACACTTCTCCTCTACCACGGTCATGGCCGGCAGGATCTCGTTCTCATAGACCTCCTCGAACTTCTTCTCGAAATCAAATGACCTGACATGCTTACGAAGATCCTCCAGAATCTGATTACGTCTGGATACAACAGACTTGCTTACGACATATTTTGAAGGTCTTTCGAACTTGCTTCTGAGGAATGCCAGTATAAGGTAGAACTCATCCTTGGCATCATACATCATCAGCACATCACCGCTGTACCTGACGATGAGCCTGCTCTGGGCAGTGATCCTTCCCTCAAACTCCTTTCTGATCTGAGCATAGATGTTCTCTACTGTCAGGGACTCAGGGATAGTGACACCAGGGAAGTTATACTTCACCACTGCGTCGGACAGTCCTTCCAGAATCTCAGGAAGATAGATGACAGGAATCGTAAGGTCGAGATTCCTCAGTATCTCTCTTTGGTCAGGTGACAGTTCAGGACCGACATACATGGCGTAATCGGTTCCCTTGAGAAAGGACAGGATAGGAATGTCTCCTGCCTTGACATCATTGTACATCATAACTCAACTTATTTTTGGGATTCTGCCAAAATTATGGCATCTATGTGCCATTATATTGCACATCATCTGTAATTTGCCGCAGCTTGACTCAATCTTTTTGCCATTTTCTGCACCAGATCTCTCGGTGAGAGCACCTTGACACCTTCACCGAAGCCTAACAGATCCTTTTGAAGTTCATAGTTCTGTACCACTTCAATCTGGAAGATAGCCGAACCGTCTTCATTCCTCTGAACGATGAACTGGCTCTTATGGAGCGGCTTGGTCTCGATGTAAGGCACCTGAGCCGGTGCTGCCCAGAAACGGACCTTTGAAGCCTTCGAGTTGATTTCCTTCGTGACACCGATCAGATTATCAAAGAAGGTATCCTGATCGACGACTGTATTCTCTATATAGGTCTCTCCCGGCGCTGCTCCCATTTCATGAATACGGTCCAGGGCAAGATTGTAGAGCATGCCGTCCCCTTTCTTCCAACCGTATACAAACCAACGGTTTCTGAACTCCTTCAGAAAGTATGGCGAGAAGATGAACTTCTGCATGTCCTGGGACTTGAAGGACTTATAGATGATCTTCACTGGGTTCTTGGCAATAACGGCCTTGTAGAGAGGCTCGATATACTTGAGTCCCTTGAGGCTCT
Source organism: Candidatus Cryptobacteroides sp. (assembly GCA_045126915.1). Lineage (GTDB taxonomy): Bacteria > Bacteroidota > Bacteroidia > Bacteroidales > UBA932 > Cryptobacteroides. The sequence goes on along the minus strand of JBGVPH010000053.1, from coordinate 6,218 downwards.
CGTTCTTTTCCAGGAGTATGACCGGCTTTCTCTTGTGCCTCATGGAAGACACATGGTCCTCCAGGCGTCCGAGGACATCCTCCATTCCGGAGAAAGCCGAGAAGCCTCCGAACTGACGGAGCATCTCCACAGTATCGCCCATCAGCTTCATGTCGTCCTCGGTGAGCGGGGAATTCGTGATGCTGTAGTCCGGATCCGAATAGCGATAGTATTTGTTCTCATAGACCTCAATGGGAGCATTATATCCCAACTTGTCGCTTCTCATCATCTGGATATCCATCTGAACAGTCCTCTTGCTGATGCCCTTGTCGATACCCTCATATTCATAGAGGGCCTCACTGCAGGCGTCGATGAGGTCTTCAAGAGTCCACTTTCTCTGTCTGCGGCGAAGACAGTTGTCAATGGTCTTATAACGGATCAGTGCATTACGATTTACTGGCATAGGAATGAAATTTTTACAAATTTATCGAAATATTTTTTGCTACGCAATAAGACTGCGTAGCTATGGTTTTATTTTGCACCATCAAAATTATCGGGACCTACAAGCCTTGCAGATTCTTCAAGATTTCTTGTAACCCCACGATATTTGCGATGTATTAAGACGAAGGGACCTGATGTCAGTCATTGGATGAATGAAGACATATAGACGTAAGTGAAATTTGTCAATATTCAAGTGTAACGCTGAAGACAACTCTGTGTATAAAGAATCCAGAGGGCAACTCAGAACGATTTTCCAAAAAATCACATTATCGACTGTAACGTCGCAATACCCTATACGTATTAGAAGAAAACGGAATTGAAGTATGAATTACAACAGTATGATTAAAGAGAAGGAAACAGTGATGAACCACGAAGGTGAGAAGGCATATAAGATGACTCCAGAGATGGAGCTTTATACTGCTGTTGTAACCAGCGCTTTGTCCGACAAGTTCTACGAGTCGAACGACGAGCGTATGGAGCGCATCGCCGCTCTCATCCGCCAGGTGGACCCTCAGTTCGTGGCGAAGCTTGCAGTGTATACTCGCACACAGATGAACCTCAGAAGCATCCCTATGCTTCTCATCGTGGAGCTTGCAAAGATCCACAACGGCGACTCGCTCGTCAGACGTACCATCGAGCAGTGCGTGCTCCGCGCAGACGAGATTATGGAACTTCTTATGTGCTACCAGCTCCGCAACAGCGAGGGCAAGGGAATCAAGAAGCTCAGCAAGCTCTCGCGCCAGGTGCAGGAGGGTCTCAAGAGCGCGTTCAACCGCTTTGACGAATACCAGTTCGCCAAGCACAACAGGTCCAACCTCGAGGTGAAGCTCAGGGATGCACTCTTTATCGTACATCCTAAGGCAGAGAGCGAGGCACAGCAGGCGATCTTCGACAAGATCGTGTCTGACAGTCTTCAGACTCCTTATACCTGGGAGACCCAGCTCTCGGAGCTTGGACAGAAGTCGTTTGCCTCACAGGAGGAGAAGCAGGCTGCAGTGAAGGCGTTGTGGGAGGAGCTCATCGACTCTAACAAGGTAGGGTATATGGCACTTCTTCGCAACCTTAGGAATATCCTCCAGGCGCAGGTGTCGCGTGCACATATCGAGAAGGTTGCAGCAACCATCTCCGACCCGGTGAAGGTGGAGAACTCGAAGCAGTTGCCGTTCCGTTTCCTTGCGGCATACAAGGAGCTTACAGGCGTCACATCCGTGCACACCAGCACATTGCTCTCTGCACTCGAGAGAGCTGTGAAGGCATCGGTTGCCAATCTTGAGGGATTCGGTCCGGATACCAATGTGCTTGTAGCGGCCGACGTATCGGGTTCAATGTTCTCCCCTATCTCGATGAGGAGTTCAGTGATGAACTACGATATCGGAATCCTCCTCTCGATGCTCCTCAAGAGCAAGTGTTCGTCTGTCATCAGCGGTATGTTCGGTGACACCTGGGAGGTCTTGAACCTTCCGCAGGAGAATATCCTTGCGAACACCATCGAGATGAAGGAGAGAGAGGGCGAGGTAGGATACAGCACCAACGGATACGCTGTCATCGACTACCTCATCGAGAACAACATCAGGATGGACAAGGTGATGATGTTCACCGATATGCAGATGTGGGATTCCAGATTTGCAGACAAGCATCTCCAGGCATCCTGGAACAGGTACCGTCAGATGTATCCAGAGGCGAAGCTCTATCTCTTCGACCTCGCCGGATACGGAGATGCTCCTGTAAGGCTAGTCTCGGATGATGTGATTCTCATCGCCGGCTGGAGCGACAAGGTCTTCGATGTGCTCAAGGCTATCGAAAGCGGAGAGGATACTCTCGCCCAGATCAACAAGATCGAGATCTAACATATAATGATATAGAGGATGCCGTAGAAGCCGGATACTTCGCTACCCCTGATCCTCGCTCACATTTGAGCCAATAGGGGCTATTCGCACGCCCCGCTCCGGTTTCGCCAGTTGCTTCTCTTTATAATAAAGCGGTTGCCGTAGTTTGGGAGTACTTCGTGATCCATAACGAGTGTCAACAAACTTTACAGTTTACTCGTGCTCTTAATTGAGTGTCGGCAATGCCCGAACGAGTGTCGCACCGCTTTTTTGAAAACGACATAGTGGTTGCCGTAGTGTGGGATTTCTTCGCGATCCAGAGTCTGTATAGGCTATTCTTCGGTGCAAACCGAGCCTTTGATAGAGCCCATGCGCCTGTAGCACCACTTTTTGAAATAGACAGGATGGCTGCCGTAGTATAGAGTTACTTCGACTCCATGATCCTTCGGAGATGTTTGACCCGTTCAATTCAACTCCATTTACAATCTCTATATGATTGTTGCGCCATCCATTTTTTTTGAAAGTCATGAAAGAAAAGATATTACAGCGACTCAAGGCGATTGAGTCAAGATACGATGTCAAGGTCCTGCTTGCGGTTGAATCCGGAAGCAGGGCTTGGGGCTTTGCCTCCAAGGACAGCGACTACGACGTCAGGTTTGTCTACGTGCATAGGAAGGAATGGTATCTCCAGCTTGTGGAAGGCAGGGACGTGATCGAGGAGCTGGATCCGGACGGAGTCCTGGACTTTGCCGGCTGGGATATCAAGAAGGCGCTCCTGCTCATGGGAAAGGGCAACTGCGCCTTTGCCGAGTGGCTGAACTCCCCTATCGTATACTACAGGGACGAGGATTTCTTCATGGGGATGAGCATTCTCATGGGAGATTACTTCAGACTGATCTCTGCAGTGAACCACTACTATCACATGGCCATGAATCACGACAAGAGATACCTTGAGAAAAGAGGCTGCGAACTTAAGAGATTCATGTACCACATGCGAGGACTTCTGGCAGCAAAGTGGGCAGCGACCTACGAGACCTATCCTCCGGTACTCTTTGAGGAACTTGTGGAGAAGATGGTTCCGGACCAGAAGATAAGGGATGAGATCGCTAGGATGGTGGAGCTGAAGAGGGAGAGCCGGGAGCACAATACGACCATAGTGAGTGATGAGCTCATCAACTTCGCCGCCAGGACGGCAGAAGAGATCGAGTCTCTGTTCGGGACCTTCCCGGATGAAAAGCCTCAGGATTATGACAGCCTGAACAACTTTTTCCTGAATATTTTAACAACATTTGATATATAGAGATTATGAACGAGTTTTTATTGAATGACACACCTGTCAAGGTCTGGGCAAAGACCGTTGACCCTCATGCATGGAAGGAGATTGACAACCTTTCAAGACTCCCGTTCATATATCATCATCTCGCCTTCATGCCCGACGTGCATGGCGGAATGGGCATGCCTATCGGAGGTGTGCTCGCCTCTAAGAAGGTCGTCGTTCCCAATGCTGTCGGCGTAGACATCGGATGCGGTATGTGCGCGGTCAAGACCAACCTCATGGCGGATGACATATCGAAAGACATCATACGAAAGCAGATCATGTCGGGAATCCGCGCCAGGATCCCTCTTGGCATGGATCACCACACCGAACTCCAGGATGAGGCCCTCATGCCTCAGGGACATGACATCGACAAGCTTCATGTGGTCAGCAGACAGTATGTCTCAGCGAGACGCCAGGTGGGCACCCTTGGTGGCGGAAACCACTTCATCGAGCTTCAGAAGGATGATGACGGATATCTCTGGATCATGCTTCACTCCGGCTCGAGGAATCTTGGAAAGCAGGTCGGCGACTACTACAACAAAGTAGCCAAGGAGCTCAATGCCATGTACCATACAGCAGTCGACCCGTCATGGCAGATGCACTTCCTCCCGTTGGGTTCCAAGGAGTTCACTGCCTACTGGAAGGAGATGAGCTACTGCGTGGACTTCGCGCTCTGCAACAGACAGCTGATGATGGACCGCATCAAGGAGATCATTGCTGACGCCATTCCAGAAGTAGAGTTCGAGCCGATGATCAACATCGCGCACAACTACGCTGCCTGGGAGCACCACTACGGCAATGACGTCATCGTTCACCGCAAGGGTGCCGTCCGTGCCAGGGAGGGAGAGATCGGCATCATACCGGGATCGCAGGGCACAAGCTCCTATATAGTAGAGGGACTCGGATGTCCGGAGTCGTTCATGAGCTCGTCTCACGGAGCCGGCAGACTGATGAGCCGCACAGAGGCTATCAAGACCCTCTCGCTTGAGAAGGAGATCGAGATGCTCGACAGCAAAGGCATCATCCACGGCATCCGATCGCAGAATCATCTTGATGAGGCCGCCAGCGCCTACAAGAACATCGACGAGGTGATGGCCAATCAGCAGGATCTTGTCAAGATTCTGACCAGACTTTCGCCGATTGCAGTGGTCAAAGGATAGGATTGAAGGCGAGACAGCGTCAAGAGAAGCGGCAACCATAGAAAGGTGGTTCATCCAAAGGCTGATGTACCATTGTTGCTGCCAGGGACTGTGATATCGCTGTTCGCCTTCTTGAAAATCTACTTTTTTTTTGAAATTTCTTAAAAAAAGTTTTGCTGCGCAATAAGACTGCGCACCTCATATCTAGATTTGCATCGTGAAAGAAAAAGATCAAAAAAAAGTTGATTTTTTACTGTAACGTGTAATAGAGTACAAAGTATAAGTAGAAGGACTCAGTAGAATATAAGTTTAACCGTAATAAAGTTCAATGATCAAGTAAGGTTCAGTTTTCACGTTAGGCCAAACGTATTTAAGCTATTAAGATTTTAGAATCGGCCACGATCTCGAAACTTGCCTTTATGGGTATGGCAGGAAATACCCACTTAACTTAATCATGAACCAGCTATGATTAAACCATTCTACGCCCCTACAGACAAGGGTGCCTATGCCGATGTATTCGGCACATCATTGTACAACACAGTAAGTAAGACTGTCCGTCGTATGGCGGGTAAGTTTTACTCCATCCTCTCAGATGATGATATCGATGACCTTGTTCACGATACCTATTTGAGACTCTTGGAGAACCAGGAGAAGGCAGACCTCAGCCTCAATTTCGACGGCTATGTCTTCCGCACCTGCAGGAATAGGGTGAACAGTTGCGCAAAGGCCAAGAGCAATCGCAATTACTGGACTGTAGACCTCGATGAGGACTACGACGAGGATGATGCACCTTATGACCTCGACCGTTCATCGGTCTTGGTTGACAGAACCTTCGTGGCCGACCGCGAATTGCTTGAACAGGAGTTCGAGGAGAGATTCTGGAAGGCCGTAAACAGGTTGAATCCTGAGTACAGGAAGGTAGCAATCTTGCTTATGGAAGATACTCCTTACAAGGAGATGGCCATCGAGCTTGGTTGTACAGAGAACACGGTCAAGACCAAGGTCTGCCGTACACGTCAGGCACTTCTCAAGATGGGGATTGCTGCCTGATACAGACAGGGACAATCCCTGCAGGCTGCAGGGATTTTGTCTTAAATGGAGCAGTGGCAGATGTGGTCATTGCGGCGGACTGAAAATCCGAGGGAGTTGGATCGTAACCAACCTGCTCCACAACATATGCCCTCTTGATGGAATGGTAGACATACCACACTCAGACTGTGGTGCCACAAAAGCGTGTAAGTTCGAGTCTTACAGGGGGTACATAGCAAGCAGTCCACATGCTGCAGCCGTAGGCATCCGAAAGGGTGCCTTCGTTGTTTATAGGGCACAAGAAAAGCCCGATGTCTCCATCAGGCTTCCTTCAAGGTATGTCTAGCCGGCGAGTGAGAATCCGCAAGGGACATCGCCGAAGATGTTCTTCATATGATTAGATGCGTGATGACGCGTTCTGAATCT
>JBGVPH010000052.1:0-47676 GCA_045126915.1 Candidatus Cryptobacteroides sp. | reverse complement strand
GAACAGGGATTTCATATTCATCGGAATAGTCAGTCGAGTTGACTATGTATTGTTGCGGTTGCTCATATTCTAATATGTCTTCAAACTTACATACTGCCCATCCTTTAGGGACATTCCTATAATGGCGGTTATCACAAGGTTTATACGCCGGATTTACTTTCTTCAAAAGTTCTATTGCAGGCTCATCGCTTGGTTCTTGAGCCACTAGTTTTCCCGATATGGCTAAGTTTAATATATGGTTACGTAACTCTTCTATTTGTTGAGTTATTAACTCTTGATTTTCAGATATCTTATCAATCATTAAACACCAGGATACCAATTTATCAACGATTCTCCTTTGTTCTTGAATTGGTGGGATTGGTACCCATAAGTTTCCAAGACTGCTACCATTAACGTTAGGTTGTCCAACGCCAACAGAATTATTCGCGATTTGCTCCCAATAGAATCCGGATTCAAAGAAATACTTTACATATTGAGGGATAATCATGTTGCTTACCCTCACCTTAATCAGGTATGAAGCATATATCGCATTTTCTGGAACATCATCATCGACTAAATATGATTTCCCTACAGTTGCACCTGTTCGTGCAAAAAGAATATCTCCTGCTTGTAAGATATAGTTTTCTGACTTGCTCTCAGGATAATCAGTATAAGGGACAGTATTCCAATTTACTGCATTATCCTGAATATCAGTGATTCTAAGTAACTTAAATTTTCCTTCTGACTTAGCTGACTCACTGACACCATATACAATTACAGAACTTATGTCTGCAACCTTCACCCAACACCAATTTCCCGGCACTTCAAACGGCACATTCTCATAATGGGATTTACTTGTAGTATTTTATTACCGTAACATTTAATCACAAATGTCTTATGGTAAACAAGTTTAAGTCATTCTTATCCAGGTCAGACTTGGCTAAGAATACGGTTCAATCGTATGTGTGGACCGTGTCACACTTCATCTCCAATTATGGAGATTTCACAAAAGAGAATCTGCTTGCATACAAGGGATTTCTGGTGGAGCACTTCAAGCCGCAAACAGTAAATCTACGTCTGCAGGGAATCAACAAGTATCTTGAGTTTATCAAGAAAGATAGGCTTAAGATGAAGTTTGTAAAGGTTCAACAAAAGAACTTCTTAGAGAATGTAATAAGTGATGCTGATTACAAATTCTTAAAGTCAAAACTCAAGAAAGATGGCTTTATTGACTGGTATTTTGTTGTTTGGTTCCTAACAGCAACAGGCGCGAGAGTAAGCGAACTTTTGCAGATTAAGGTGGAACATGTATATGCAGGATATCTTGACCTTTACACAAAGGGGGGTAAGATTAGGAGAATATATATTCCTAAAAAGCTCATGTCTGAAGCAATCAAATGGTTGGAGGACGATAGCAGACAAAGCGGATATCTTTTCCTGAACCGTTTTGGTGAAAGGATTACTTCTCGCGGTGTTGCTATGCAGTTAAAACACTTTGCTGAGAAATATGGGCTCAATACGAAAGTTGTATATCCACACTCATTTCGTCATCGTTTTGCAAAGAACTTTCTAGATCGCTTTAATGACATTGCTCTACTTGCGGATCTCATGGGGCATGAAAGCATTGAAACGACAAGAATCTATCTACGTAGAACTGCAACAGAACAGAAACAGATTGTAGATAAAATCGTGAACTGGTAATTTTTATAACCGCCTCCCAAGTCATAAATCTTGGGAGGTTTCTCATCTCATAACCGCCATTATAAGCAGTTACCTGACTCATGGGAAATATGTCAATTGAAAGACATATTTGATATCACTATGGGACAATCTCCTGCTGGTGACACAATTAATGGAAAATCTGGCATAGAATTCCACCAAGGAAAGTTAAATTTTACCGAAAAATATCTTTCTGAATCAGGTCAGTACACTACTGCTCCATCAAAGGTTGCAGTACCAGAAAGTCTTCTTCTTTGTGTAAGAGCCCCTGTTGGTATTGTTAATATTACAAAACGTGAAATATGTATAGGAAGAGGTTTGTGTTCACTTCGTCCTAAATATGATATTGACTGCTTGTTCTGGCTTTATATGTTGTCAACTCTAAAAGATTATTTTGATGAGAATGCAACAGGATCAACATTTAAGGCGATTTCAGGCGAGATAATTAGGAATGCTACCATACCATTCCCTCCTGTGCCCGAACAAAAAAGGATATTATTGAAAATTAATGAGTTGTTTTATTTCCTAGATAAGATAACGGCGGTACTATAATTCCGCTGTAATCTTATCTAGACACATAAATATTTGTGTGATTTTTTCTGATATCCTTCTTTGTTCCTTATAAGGAGGCAATGGGAACATGATATCTTCGATGATATTTTTCCCAACTCTTTGCTGACCCACCACACCGTTAAAAGTCCCGACGCATTGATTTATGAAATAGTCTGACTTGAAAAAGTATAGTGCAAACTTAGGATCTACAATCGCCGATCTAAATATATGCAATTCTGTTGTACCAGCGCCAATTCCATTTGGAAGATTTTTGAGTATCATTGATTTTCGATTTTCCAAGCATGGCGAAATCTTGGCAACAGCAATGTCCCCATCTTTAAAATGCGTAAAGCCATTCTTAATCAACGCCCATTTCTTTTTTTCAAACTGATATGAATCTCTATAACCGTCATCAATCATTGACATAGAAACAAAACCCGCATCAATATCGTCATCTACTTTGTTTTTAGGATTGATTGTAAAAACATCCTTTATCTTAACAAACTGCCATCCTGTAGGCACATTCTCATAATGGCGGTTATCGGTAGAATCATAGTTGGGATTTATGCTTTTCAGCAACCTTATGGCTGGTTCATCTGTTTTGTCTTGAGATACTAGCTTACCAGAAAGGGCTTTCTCTAAAATACTTGACTTGATTTTAGATATAAGGTCATATATGTTACCTGTTGACGTTTTGACTACATCTATCTTCGAAAATAATGATTCTATTTTCTGCGTGATACGCTCTAACTCAGCAAGAGGAGGTAATGCAATTCTCATTTGCTGCGATTGAGTTAGTGATATGTTGACCTGTCCTGCTGATCCTTTGGTCGATATAGAGTTTATTTCTGATAATTCTGATAGATAATAAAACAAATATTTTGTAATTGCTGGTTTGTACTTAAGAGGTCTGATTAGGACAGCAGCCTGATTAAAATTCGCTTCGGATAAAGATTCAGGTATGATAGCAAGTTTTCCTAAAGGGGGGCCAACAATATTCATTAACAGATCTCCCGGTTGAGTTCTAGAACGAGCTAATTTATTATTGTGAACTTCTTCAGTAATATATTGCGGGTGAAATTCAAAGTCAATTTTCTGATTACGAAGATTATACATTTTAATGTATGGCACGCCGTTTTCAACAAAAGATTCCTTACTAGGAGTGCTTCCTGCTGCAACATATGCAATATCTTCTAGCCTACACCACACCCATCCGACTGGAATAACGTATGGCACATTCTCATAATGGGATGTATCCGAAGCAGCGGACTTCTTGGCTCGCTTGATTTTCCCCTCCTTGATGAGCTGTTCTTTCTCCGCACGGATGCGCTCGAGCAATACGGATGCTGGCTCGTCGTTAGGATCCTGTGGGACGAGCTTTCCTCTGATTGCGAGGTCAAGTATTTTCTGACGAAGTTTCTTTGTATCCATTATTCCTCGATGTTTGCCATTAATTTCTGCAATTCAGCAACTGCCCTTGAGATGTTATCGCTCTTTTCCTGAATCATTGACATGAGTTCTGCCAGAGTGTAATCATTGTCGTCATCTGACTGTTTGATCCAGGTTATGTCGAGGCTGGTCTTGTCTCGTTTTAGAATATCCTCGACGTTATATTTACGCCAGCGACCGTTAGGATTTGCTTCTGCGTCGTAGGTTTCCTTGCGTGCAAGTATGTTTTCTGACTTATAGCACTCTACAAAGTCATCAAGGTGTTGGCGCTGCATCGGGTTGGTTGCAAGTGTGTGCTTGATACCTGTTCTATAATCATAGAACCAGATGTCCTTGGTAGGAGTTCCTTTGCTGAAGAAGAGTACATTTGCCTTTACTCCCTGAGCATAGAAGATACCTGTAGGCAATCGAAGAATAGTGTGCAAGTTAAATTCGGTAAGAAGTTTCTTTCTGATGACTTCTCCGGCTCCACCTTCAAAGAGGACGTTGTCAGGAAGAACGACAGCGGCACGTCCACCATTCTTGAGCATAACCATCATATGCTGGAGGAAGTTGAGCTGGTTATTCTTTGTCTCTACATAGAAGTCCTCTCGATTGATCTCGACTGAACCTGATGGACGGGTTCCGAACGGTGGGTTGGCGAGAATTACGTCAACAAGAACTGATGGACTCTTTTCAAGCGAGTCCTGGCAGAGGATAGGGCTTCGGCTTGTGCCGATTCCGTGAAGATACAGGTTCATGGAGGCAAGAGTCACGACAAGAGCTGTATTGTCATAGCCATGAAGGGCATGCTCTCTCAAGAACTCACTTTTCTCCTTATCTGATGACTGTACTTTCATATAGTCATATGCGGCAAGCAGGAATCCTCCTGTACCACATGCTGGGTCACATACAGTCTCGCCAATCTGAGGACGAGTTACATCTACCATTGTGGAGATAAGTGAGCGGGGAGTGAAGTACTGGCCAGCTCCACTCTTCTTATCCTGTCCGTTCTTCTCAAGGATGCTCTCATAGATGGCACCTTTGACATCTCCGTCCATAACAAGCCACTGCTCTTCATTAATCATAGTGATGACCTTCTTAAGGTAGACTGGCTTGTCTATCTTATTCTGCGCCTTTGTGTAGATTGTACCTATGAGATTAGACTGCTCGCTGAGCTCCTTGAGGGTCTTCTCGTACTGTTCGATTAGATCCAGGCCGTCAAGGTTGATAAGATCGCTCCATCTGTATCCTTCTGGGATTGCAGAGTCATCTCCGAAGAGTTTCACGTTCTCGTCATCCATTTTGAGGAATAAGAGATATGTTAGCTGAGTTATATAGTCTGTAAATCCGATTCCCTGACCCGCCAGGGTTGTTGCGAGTGTCCAGACCTTTTTGGTCAGTGACTGTTCGTTTGATGTCTTCTGTGCCATTATTAAGCTGATTTTCTATAGATGAGGAACTGGGATAAGGATGCAAGGGATTCATTTACAACTTCGGGCTTGCTGTCGAATGCCTGAATGATTTGTGCCGCACAAGTGCGATCCCATTCGCGGATATCCTTTATCGTGCACGTTCCATTTGATACTATGTAGTTTATTATCTGCTTGAGAATGTTTTTCTGAGTTTCGGTTATGTCACGTCCTCTCTTACCGCACCATAGATTAAAGAAACTATTTGCAGTAGGATAGAGACTCTCCAAGCGTGGGATCTGGTTGTATGCAAATCTCACAAGCTGTATCAGGTTAGTCAGAGCCTCCTTCTCTTCTTTTGTGGAAAATTTAGTTACAAGCTCAGGCTTGATGATGGCATATGTATTCCACAAAAGAGTAGGGTTGAACTTGCTGTTAGCATATTTCAACTTTAGCTCAAGCTCCTTTAGCATTGCATAAGTCAGAGGCTCTCCCTGATTGTTATAGATTATTCTCAGGGCTTCAATCTCGTCCTTATGCTCATTGACATATGTTTCAAATGCTTTTGTTGTGTCGTTTGCTTCCTCCTGAGAGAATCCGCTGAAGATAAGCGTGTCCTCTCCAGGCTGCAGGATTTCAATGAATCCTGCATTCAGTATGAGTATGTATTCCCTTGCTTCAGGATAGTTTGCGAGAGCAGCAACCAGTCCCTTCCTTTCATTGTTGGGATCGTTGATGTCCTTGTATTCTGGAAGCTTCCCGTTTTCGAGAGCATTGTAGATGTTGACTGCAATGGCTTTCATATCAGCCTGTGCGAGTTCCTCAAAATGCACTCTCTGTTTCTCATTGCACTTGTTGTAGATGCGTGACAGCCTGCCTGCTAGAGTTCTGAGGTAGTCGTCGTCCACATTGCCATGAGTAATCTTTTCAAGGAGTTCCTTGAGAGATATCATGTGAGGCTGGGGCTCTGTTCCAGGACGGGTTACCCTCATTTCATGTTCTGTAACCCCAACGGCATCAACCAGGTAGAACATGTCTTTGCTGTATGCGTTTGGAGTGACGTTTCTCAGCTGCTCGTCTCCGATGGTTCTAACTCCACGTCCTTTCATCTGGGTGTAGAGCGCTTCTGACTCGACGTCTCGCATGAACATTACTACCTCAAGCGGTTTCACATCTGTACCTGTAGCAACAAGTGTCACTGTTACTGCTATTCTGAATTCCCTGTCATTCCTGAAATGACGGATCAGTTCATTGCTGTCTCCTGCTGAGTATGTGATTTTTTGTGCAAACTGGTCATCATCTTCCTTACCGAACACTTCCTTCGCTATCTTTACAATATTAGTAGCATGAGCATCATTTAGTGCGAAGATGAGCGTCTTAGGAAGGTAGTCAAAATTAGCCTCACGAGGCGGATCGCTGAACATCTGCGTATAGACAGAATCGCGATAGGTTTCAAGAATCAGTTTTATCTGAGCCGGATTGACTATGCTTCTGTTAAGCTCTGTATTGGTGTATGTCTTTGCGGATTCAGCCTTGACATTCTTGACTTCTCCGGTATACTTCGTTATGCGGTTGACACGTTCTCCTTCAAGTATCGCTCCTCCATCTTCAGTTGCCTGTGTCTTGATTCGGAATACACGGTAGTCAACATTGACTCCGTCGGCAATGGATTTTTCCAGCGTGTAGTTGACGATCCTGTTATGATTGAAGAATGCCAGGGTTTCAGGTGCCGGTGTTGCTGTAAGACCAATCATCTTGGCCGAACTGAAATAATTGAGTACCTGCTGCCAAGATCCGTAGATGGATCTGTGGCATTCGTCAATGATTATCAGATCGAAGAAGTCGGGCGGAAGATTAGGATTCTCCGGAAGTGCAATGATCTTGTCTTCTTTACTATCGTTGTAATTTTCGTCATCGTCAGTATCTGTTATGTCTTCTCCCTTGAGAAGTGAGAACAGGCGCTGAATGGTAGAGATGACGACATTAGAGTCTGATGGAATCTTAGCTGAACGCAGACGGTTCACAGAGAAAATGGTGTTGAACGGGTCTCCGTTCTCGGTGAGCCTGAACATCCCGAACTCTCCTTCCGCCTGTTTGCCGAGGTTGTTTCTATCTACAAGGAAGAGCACTCTCTTCATCGGGGTATATGAAAGGAAACGGTATGCAGCCAGGCATGCTGTATAAGTCTTGCCGGATCCTGTGGCAAGCACCATCAGTGCTCTGTTCTGTCCTGATCGGAAACTCTTCTCCAACTCAGCGATAGCCTCGAACTGACAGTCGCGAAGACCTTGTTTCTTTAGTGCCGGTAAAGCAGAAAACTCATCCTCCAACCCAAGCATCCTGGTAATCTCCTTCGGGGAATGGATGCGATTGATTTCTTCATATTCTGAATCAGGTATGTTTCCGTTCCTGAATAATACTGTCTTTCCGTTTGAGAGGTATAACAGAGGAAGAGGCTTCGCGATAGTCTGATAAGTTGCGGGGACTTTCTTTACATAGTTTTCTGCCTGAGCTTTTACCCAATCTGCCGACACGTCAACAGTTTCCTTTTTCGCTTCGAGCACGCCGACAGCCTTTCCGTTAAGGAAGAGCAGATAGTCAGCTTCTAAATTTCCATTCAGAAGTCCTTCCTCAAGGGCGACAGCCGATATGTTAGGTGCGTAATGATCACGGTCCAGTACCTGCCAACCGGCATTTCTGAACAGTTTATCTATGACTTTTCTGGCTTTATCTTCGGGTGTCATACGATAAGTTCTTATAATGTCGAATTATCGGAAGTTATATGGTCAAAGGTGACTCTATGACGTAAAACAGACAATTCAAATATTTGATTGGGTAAATGCTACATGCAAAAATACAATTATTTCTAATATTATCTATAATCTTCTTAAGATATCAAATCAGCTCCTGAATATATGCATCTCTGAAATTCATCAGATAATTACTTAGTTCAGGAGAATCTATTATCTTAATCTGATCAGCCAGTCCTATGACGAAACGACCGACTCCATGAAGGTCCTTCACATTACCTTTGAACCACCAAGTGTGTCCGTCATATGAAATATACTTTAATGATAAGGGATACTCCTCAATGAGAAGGTTCTTGGCCTTGAGTGTCATCTTGAGGGTGACAGGTATGTCCTTTTTCCCGGTCATCCTGAAGCAATCTGTCTCGATTGTTTCGTGCCTGTCCTCATGCTGCCAGTCGGTAAGAGATTCTACAACCTGACTGATCCTGGATATTTTGAATACTTTCGTGATGCCAGTGGATACCTCATATGCGTACACGTCGGTATAGTTGGTCGAGAACTTTATTGGCTCGACAAGACGGTCAGAAATGCTCATGGTGTTTCCGGACTCATAGCCAACAAGTGTGACCTGTTTCTTCTCATCAATAGCTTGCCTGAGCCGCATGATGTTTTCACCGGCGACCTTGTTGCCGATGATTTCCGTTACGCTAGTTGCGTCGAACAGGGCGGTGAGCTTCTTTTCAAGATTGATCGCGACCTGACAATCGCTGGTGAGTGCGCCGAGAAGATTGTGAAGCAAGTACGCTTCCTCGTCAGATAAGTGAATGAGCTGGGACAGCTCGATCTTGTGGCATGAGTTGGTCAGGAGCTTGTGAACGCTAGTGCCTTTCTTTTTCATAGTGAAGCCGGCAAGCTTAAGAGAATCGATGTATCTGAAGACACTTCTTCTGGATGTCTCCAGTCTGTCCATGAGTTCCTGAATAGTGTAGTCCACATTGCTGGATAGCAGTTCCATCAGCTTGAGGAGCCTTACGATTCTTCCGTGATCCATTCCTTTAGAAATTTTGAGTTACTTAAAAGGGGCTGCCATGAATTTCTTCATGAAGCCCCGTATCGTTTACATTATTATTCTAAAAAAGGCGCGGACCATGACCGTTTCCTCCTTGGCGTACGACTGCCTCAGCATCAACAGGCATAGTCCACGCCAGAGCGCAGACGTACATGCCCGTTGAACTCATGCTAATCAAATGTCGTACTTTAGGAGGGAGTTCAACAGCAACTACGTAAGTATGTTGTCCGTCATTATTTCAAATGTTTGACAAATATAGATATTTTTCCCTAATCAATCCTTCACTGCATTCAAAATCGGCAATAATGTGATTATATGTATTGAGTAATATCATTACTATCAATTTAACATCGAGTGCCGTTAGATGGCACTCTCCCCACATAAGTTTGTGTCCCGAATTTAATAATCATCAATATGGCTTTAGAGAAACAGTTCCTGATCCCGTAGCGGCTCGATGACATCCCCGTATTCGCAGAGATCTCAGCACAGCTGTTCAGATGTGATTAATTTCATCATCGCAGCCCGGGGGAGATGATGAAATCCGCCATTGCTTACGTCACATCCGAAGCCGATCCATGCGACGCATCGTGGTCCCTGTCATCGAGCCCATAGAGATCAGTCACCTGATATCATTAACCAAATAAACCGTTTTATGAAAAATTCAATTGGACCAAACCGTGACAGCGTGTCACGACTTACCGGTTGCGGAAACCAGGAACTTCATCATGCCAGAATCGATGCCCTTGATACTACGGCATCTGCGCTTGAGAAGATCATCAGGCAACATGAACTGACAGATCAAGAAGGTGAGAAAGGTCTCAGAGACATTGAAGCTGCAATCAACAGTGCCGAGGATGCACTTTTC
Organism: Candidatus Cryptobacteroides sp.; assembly: GCA_045126915.1. Lineage (GTDB taxonomy): Bacteria > Bacteroidota > Bacteroidia > Bacteroidales > UBA932 > Cryptobacteroides. The sequence continues at coordinate 37,902 of JBGVPH010000052.1, read as the reverse complement.
TATCTGGCCAGCGCATCAACAATCAATGACATGGACAAGACCAGAGAACTGCTGAGGGAATACGGACGGGGAGACCTGCTGCCATAGCCATTACTCTTTGGGTGGGCCTCAGTGTTGCGCAAAATTCCATCGCCCCAGTGAACCGCAAGCGACCGTCGGGATCATCGAATCTGAATACTACTTTGCCGTAAACAAAAGCGCACGAAACTGCGTTTTCTTTCGCACTCCCTTGCATTTTCACTCTCCTGGCGATATGAATGAAAGCTCCACCTGAGGGCCACCCAAATTAGTAATAACGATAGTAATGATATTACGTGTTACTAGTGAATTAGTTAATACAAAATAAAGATATTGTTAAATAGAACTGAATGTATATATTTGCACAAAAATAGATGGGTTCTCCGGTCATGGTCTTGACCAAGCCATCAAGTAACAACAATAAATACTGTCAATCATGAGAACTGTCTTCAACCTTCTGTTCGGTGTGATCAAGTTCACATTCAAAGCCATCTTCTGGTTCATCGGCATCATCTTCATGCTCGTTCTGGGCAGCTGTCCGGATTAATGTCAACCCTTAAATTCATTCGTCGTGAGAAGAATAGTTATCGTATTAGTCAGTCTGCTGATCTCGTCATCGGCTTTGCTTGCCACAGATAAGTCTGGTGACTCAGAATATTTCCGCAGAGGAGTATATGTCTCTATGGATTTTGCTCCCGGAACCGTCTTTAACGGCAGGAGAGGTAACAACGAATCCAACTCCTCATACGGAACCGATATCGCCATCGGCTACAGGTTCCTGCCGCAGTTTGCCCTCGCCTTCGGAACAGGCGCACACTCTTACTCCAACAAGACCCTCACCTGTGGCGAAACAGTCAGAAGAAAGGTCGAGAATACCTGTGTTCCTGTCTTCATCCGTCTTCGCAGTGACTTCCTTGACAGTGAAGTGACCCCGTACATTCAGATGGACCTAGGTTATTCATTCATGGAGATGTACACACGTGAGGATGCCGGCAGAGTGAAGTACTCTCAAGACAGGTTTACCAATGGCCGCTTCGAGTATATAGACATGGAGGACAGCTACATCCAGTATGGAAATGCCGGATGGTTCTCTGCCTTGGATCTGGGTGTAAGCCTGCATGTTGTCGGACGCTGCAGAATGAATATAGGCCTGTCTGCAGGAGTGCATCAGATCTTTCTTGGAACCTCATTCCTTACCATTGAAGGAGAGATCATTAATTTCGGAAGAAGCGATTACCTATATGACGGAAGCGGTGGATCTTCCGCGATAGTTAGAACAGCAGGTTCTCCTGACTTCTGGGATTCACTTGAGCCTTCACTCAAGGTAAAGATGGGATTTTCATTTTGATAGGTACGATAAAGGGAGGACATTGCGATCCTCCCTTTATTATGCCTTGGATTTAAGGTTTCCAAGAAGTGTTGTGCGAGAATGACGTGCCCGTCGAGAATTGCTGCTTGTTGCCGCTGGAATTGTAATAGTATTCCTGCGTCTGTATGGCAACAGCCATAGTATATGTCGATCCGCCACCCATATATACAAGTGGACCTGTTCCGCTGGTGCCTGTCGCGATGGCGCTGTTCTGAGCGAATGTCACACTCCATGTGTACGGAGCATCCTCGATCACTGTACCATCGCTGAACCTGATCGAAAGCTGCAGCTTGTAATTGCTTGTGCCAGGTATGTTGACAGACTGAACCGACATGTTTGACACATATGCGTTCGGCTGCGGCGTGTCATTATCCGTGACTGTTACGGTGCAGCTGGCGCTCAGACCGTTGTAGGTCACCGTGATGGTGCAGGTCCCCTTGCCCTGGGCGGTGATGGTACCGCTGCCTGCAGTGGCCACTCCTGCATTGCTGGTCTTCCATACTGCGCTTGAGGTGACATTGGTCGAGGCTGTTCCGTTGTTCGGGTTGTAGATTGCCGCATTGGTCCTTACCGAACCCTTCTCTAAGGTAGCGGATGTCCATCCGAGCGAGAGGGTTGCTGATCCCACTACGGTGACGCTGCATGTCGCACTCTTGCCGTTGTATGTCGCAGTGATCGTTGCAGTTCCTGCTCCCTTGCCTGTAACGGTTCCTCCGCTTACAGTGGCAACAGAGGTGTTGCCGGATGACCAGGTGGCCGAGACGGTTACATCGGTCGAAGATTCCAACACTCCATCTGCATATGTCTTGTATGTGGCGACAATTGAAGCTGTTGACCCCTTGGCCATGCTCATGCTGGTCCTGTTCAGTACCAGCTCATAAGTATACGCAGGTGTTACAGTGACAGTACCTGTAAGTGTCGTTTCTCCGTACTTTGCAGTGATGGTAGCCGTTCCCTTTCCGACTCCAGTTACCACACCATTGCTGCCTACCGTAGCAACGGATGTGTTGCTTGATGTCCATGTGAATGTCGAAGATACATCCTGGCCGTTGGTCTGGGTTCCATTGGTGAAGGTACGCTTCACGACTGTGAATTTTGTGGTTCTTCCGTTTACCAGGCTCGTGCTTGTCGGGGTGAGCTGATAATCGTATGTCACGTTCTCAGTCACTGTAACCGTGCATGAGGTGCTGTAGCTTCGGTATGATGCAGTTACTACTGCCTGGCCTTTGCTTACTCCTGTGACTGTACCTTCTGATACCGTGAGTATTGAAGTGTAGCTGCTCTTCCAAGTGGCCGATGAAGTAACGTCTGTCCTTGATGTTTCCACACCGTTGGTGTATGTCACGTAGTAGACGGACAGTTCCTCAGTTGAACCTACATGGACGCTGAGTGAAGACTTGCTCATTACAAGGCCATATCCCATAGTGTTATTGACTGTCACGGTCGTTGTGGCCCTGTATCCGTTGTAGGTGGCTGTGATGGTGACCGTTCCCGCTGATACAGCTGTAATCTTACCACCGTCGACAGTCGCTATGGACGGGTTGCTTGAAGTCCATGCCGCATAAGAGGTCACATCCGTTTCGCTGTCCCTTCCCCCGTCGACAGTTCTGTAGTAAGTGGCGGACAGGGTAGTACTACCTCCTACGTTAAGGCTGACAGATGATTCGGAATTTGTGAGGCCATAGGCTATATTCGGGAGTTCCTCTCCGTAGCTGACCCGCCAGCTCTCATCGAAGATCCTGTCCCTGGTTACAGTCAGGCTGATATCCACGCTATTGTTTCTTCTGACATTGAAATCTGAGCAGTTGTCGTTTCCTATGTAGAAGCGATAGACCACATTGTCCGAAGACACGGGCACACCTTCGTATTCTCCCGAGTATGACGCTGTCATCTCCAGGTAGGTGCACAGATCGGCGCTGGACGGAATCTCGCTCGGGATCTTTGACTCAGCGCTCTTGTTGCCCGGAAGAAGCACTCCCTGGCAGTTCTCAAGGGCGTAGAAGGTGGCCTTCCCTCCGGCATTCAGCTTCGTAAGGTCCGAACTGCTGGCCCAGTCCCCGTCACCCACATCTGAAGGACTGCTCGCACGGCTTCCTCCGCTGCCGTTCTCAAAGAACGGGTACATCTTCAGAGCTCCCTGTCGGAGCCTCACGGCTGTCACCGTGAAGTCCTCCAGTTCAGAGCTGTCGATATTGAAGTTGATCCGCGACACCATCCTCTCCAGTATGATGCTGATGCTGGGGGATGTCCCGCTGATGGTCTTCTCCTCTATGCTCCAGCACATCGGTAAACCCTGCTTGATGTCGGTGATCTTGCTGATGGAGTACTGATAACCCAGCATCTGATCTTCTGTCGATGGAGCCGTCACCTTTCCCATGTTCGCCAGAGCGTACATGTTGTATGTGCGTCCCTTGACAAGACTCATGGAGAAGGATGTCGGGGACTCTATGTAGGATGAGGCTTCGAGCTTACCGTCGTAGTAGACAAGCAGGTTCAGGTTGGTCACGGCCGTCTCTGAGGCCGAGATACTGCTTTTCGTCTCAGTGGAGTCGCTGCAGCTGACGCTGAACTCAACATCCACGGGTCTTCCGTTGCCCTGGATGTAGTTCGGACAGTCGCTCAGGTCCTCATAGATGCATGAGCACATGAGCAGAGCTGCCCCGATGAATGAAATGATTCGTCTCATGATATTGTGATTTAGATGGTTGATACTTAAGATGAAGGGCTGTCGGACCTCTCGGCCGGACAGCCCATGATGAAACAACGTAATTTATGTTTAACTATGTGTCTTTCTGATTGTCAGAGTGATACTCCGTCGAATGTCACCGTCACGCCGGATTGTATGTCCTCGATGTTGATCGTCCGCACACCAGTACTCTTGTTCATCTGCTGGGAGAAGGTGGCCTCACCCTTAAAGGTAACCGGGTTGATCTTGGCATCCTTCGATATGTACGGGACGGCCGTTACCGTAACACTACCGTCATTGCCGATGACAATGCCGATTGAGATACCTTCCTGATTGCCTTCCAGGCTAACCCTGTGATCGGTAGGAACACTCGCAGTGCCTCGCTCATAGTTGTACCACTGCTGGACAGTCACTCCGGTAACCTTGAGCATACCCCAATCAACCGAAACGTTGACCTGAGATATCTTTCCTGCTTCAAGGAGAAAATCAGGAACTTTTGTTTCCAAAAAGACATTGTCGACCGTCATCTTGATTGTCAAACTGCCTGGCTCACCGGTCGGTATAAGCAGGACATCCTGTACATTAGGTTCCTCTGATAGCTGGAACGTGGTGGTGGGGTAGATTGTGCTTCCGACCGATAAACTGGTGAATTTCCCTTGGGTGACGTCAAACTGCCCGCTTGAGGCAGTCGCATCTCCTCCGACTCCCAGGCTGCTGATCTTACCTACACCATCATACGTTCCTCTTCGGGTACATACTCTCACAGCTCCGAGTGCATGCCTGAGATGTATGCTTGCATGTCTGTTGTCGGCAGTCAGACCTGTGTATGGTCCACCGTACATGAAGTCATACTGCTCATTGCTGTTAGCTTGCACATAGATGTCCCTGATGTCGTATGAGTAACTGGAGTATGGGTAATATGCGTATAGTGTCGCCTCTGTAGCCCCTAGGAATACGGAGCTATTGGTTTTCCATATCTGCCCATCCTGAGTATTCTCTGCGACATAGCGGATATGTTCATATCTCTTTCCCATGTAGATGCTCCCGTCGCTATCAAAGAGTGCTAATCCTATCTCGGATCCATCCGGAAGCATGCTGTCAGTAATCATTGCTCTTGTAGACTCCTCCATGGAAACACTTATCGAGAGTTCTCCCTGACGAGTATCAGGACCCTTACACGGATCATCGATAGGGGAGCATGCCGCCGCAGACAGGAAAGCGGCGGCAAGCATTGGCTTAATGTATCTTTTCATATTCATGAGGATTGTTTATTCTCCTTCAGCAAGTGCAACGAGTCCCCATCTGTAGTTTGTCCAACCTAGGTATCCGACATCAGTAAGAAACCAAGAACTCCTGTACAGACTGATGCTCTCTTCTGGAACCTTCATTCTGCCGCTGTAGTTGGTAAGTCTGAACGGCGATTCCCCAAGTGTCGGAGGTGTGGTGGCCCTGCAGATGATCTGGGTGATGTCCGAGTAGTCGAAGGCGTAGTCTTCGATCATAGTTACACCTGCGTGAAGGTCCACGCTAGCAATGCATGACTCATAGAACGCCTCCTTGCCGATAGTGGTCACGCTCTCATGGATCTTCGAACTGAGGATTGCTCCTGCAATCAGACGATTGGTGGCCGTCTCGACGATAGAGTTGTTTCGAATGTCGAACAACGGGTTCCCGTTAGGCATGATGTACCGCTCCAAGTTCGGGCAGCTGAAGCTTCGGTCTACGACAGTGGTCAGAGTGGACGGGATGCTCATTGTCTTTATGGTAGGTGAGCGGAAGTAGAACGGGATCTCTCCTAGTTCGGTGACACCTTCCGGAATGGTAAACACGCCTTCCTCATACGATCCGTCTGCCTGAATGAACCTCTCGATGGACTCGCAGAAGCTGAATGCTTGTCTGCCTATCTTTGTCAGACTGGCAGGAAGACGTATCTCCTTGAGGTATTTGCAGCTCTTGCAGACCTCGTCGGCCAGCTCGCTGACAGCGTCAGGAAAGGCAATGCTGGTTATGGCCGTTCCCTCGAACGCGCTGTGGCCGATGGATGTTACCCCAGCCGGAAACTCAAACTCAGCCAAGCTGCTGCATCCGGCCAGCGTGCCGTCCGGTATGGCGGTCATGTCTGACGGAAGCTTCACGTATGTCAGTGAGCTGCAGTCGTCGAATACTCCATAGCTCATCCTGCACCCGTCAGGAACGACGCAGGAAGTAAGGCCGGAGCGTTCAAACACCTGGTAGCTTATGCTCTTCAGTGTTGACGGCAGAGATACTTCCTTCAGGTTCGAGCAGCCCAGGAAGCACCATGCTCCGAGCGTTTCCATTCCCTCCGGGAAGATGGCTGACTTTACCGTCAGTATGTACTGCATGAAGCTGTACTGATAACCCTTGTAGTTCTTGATCGCCATCTTCATCACATGCTCTCCCGTAGTCTCGAACTGATGATACATCTCAGTGCTGATCTCCACGCCGTCCATCTTGATCCTCTCAGGAGATCCTCCATAGTAGATTCTTGTAGGCTGGCTGATGTCGGTGATTTCATGCACGAAGGTCATCCACAGCCAGAACCCGTTGAAGTTGATGGTGACATCCGAATTGATGTCACTGAGTTTTATCGTCATGATGCCGGTCTCCTCATCCACGTTTTGCTCCAGAGTCGCCTCCCCATCAATGGTAACCGGCTTCACTTCCGAGTCAATCGTGAATTGCGGTGCAACGATGATATTTACATTGCCTTCCTCGTCCACGCTGGAGTCAAAGGTCAGGGCCTCGGTATTACCTGCGAAGGTCACAGTGTGTTCCTTCAGCTCGATCCTGTTGCTGAACTTGTCATGAGTCCACTCGGTAACGTCTGTACTGGTAACGTATGCGGAACCCTTGTCGATGGTTATGTTTATGTTGTTTATATATCCGCCGGATATGGTGGTGTTCCTGCTGGTCTCGACCATGACTTTCCTGCCGTCGATGCAGAGCTCGATCTCTAATTTCGAATCGGTCTTTGTAGGGACCACGATGATGTCTCTCCATTGTTTCTCCGATGATATCGTGAACGGCTCGATGGGAGGACCTATATGTACTCCTACATCCTCGTAGTCTGTGACCCTTGCGTCGATGGTGTTGAGCATGGCCTTGCCTGCGATGCCTTCTCCTCCGACAGAGGCCGACGTGATTACTCCCTCTCCCGTATATGTGCCTCGGGTGACGGAGAGTCTTACGATTCCTAGAATATGATAGAAGTAGATGCTTGCCTTAGTATTGCTCTTTCTCAATCCGCCAACCTTCTTGGCGTGCAGGTAATCGACCTGATGGGTGGATGATGCCTTGAGAGGGATTTCCTTCAGCGATGTGATATCTTCTGAGTAAGGGTAGTAGGCGTATGCATTGCCTGATGTATTCGTGAGAAGAATCTCTTCGTTCACCGCTTCCCATACCTGCGAGCCGTCCTTGGTCTTAGCCTCGTACGGTATGTTCATGATGGTCTTCCCGTTGTATGTGTCGAGGTTGTTCTCGACTATGGCCACTCCGATGCGGGCTCCTTCCGGAAGGACCGTGTCATATAGCGGTCCTCGGGTTACACCTGCAGGATTGGCTATGACCTCCAGCTCAAGAGGTGCACTGTCCTTCTCATCAAGGGTGATCGGTTTTGGCAGTCTTTCCTGACAAGATGCCAGCAGCGAGCATACAGCTGCTGCGCTCAGTATTCTTCTAAATGCTTTCATGATATCTGAGATTTAGTGTTGTTATTCATCCATGTACACAAGGGTCCATCCGTATGAGCCTAGGTTGATTCCGGAAGATACCCAGTAAGAGTAGTTGGATCCTGTCTTGGCTGCTTCTGGAACAGCCAGCACTCCGTTGCTGGCAACCCTCATGAAGTTGTATCTGTAGTTTCCTCCGAGGGTTGGTGTACGGACAGGGAAAGACACGATGTGTCTAAGGTTGCTGCAGTCGCTGAAGCAGTAGTTGCCAACGTATGTCACTCCTGCTGGGAGGATGATGGCAGCTAGCGACGAGCACCCGTCAAATGCGAAGTCTCCGAATCTGGTCACCCCGTCCGGGATATCTATGCTCTGAAGAGACTCGCATCCTCTGAACATCGAGTCATAGATCTCCGTTATTCCTTTTGGGAGTACCGCGTGCTTGAGCTTGACGCAGTCGTAGAAGATGGAAGAACCGAAAGAAGTTACGGATTCAGGAATGACCACTCTCTCTATCGATGTACTCTTGAAAGCGTATCCTTCGATAGAATTCACGCAGTCTCCGATTTCTATGCCTGTTACCGCAGTGACTCCATTGAAGATGTCGTATGCGATCGTATGGTTGGTGAATGAGTACTTGAGCATGTGTTTGCCTCCCGTGTCAAACGTATGGGTGGATTCCACGGGAATATTAGTGTCTCCCTCACGGATTCGAAGGACCTTTTCCTTTGTCGATGTGCTGACATAGGTGTACAGCATCTTGGTTGCCTCGCCAGCGTTAACAGTCAGCTCTGCCAAGAGGTCATAACAGTATGTACCGTAGAACGTGACGGTCACGTTGCCTGTTATGTTAGACAGTTTGATTGTACGAATCCCGGTGTGAATATCTGAGTTCTGCGACAGAGTCGCATTGGAGTTGATTGAAACCGGTTCCACCTCCTTGAAGCCTCCCTTGGTCTTCGGAACGGCTGTGATGGTAACCACTCCATTGACGACGGAGTTATATATCGCTATGTCATCCAGATTACCGGTAAGGGTGACCTTATCTGTCACCTTGATGGCGGTATCCTTCGAGTCTGCATAAGTCCACTCGCTGACGGTAATGTCCGAGAGCGAGAGCTCTCCGTCGTTGACCGTCAGGTGGAACTGGGTTATCTGTCCCTGACGTAGGTCGATATCTCCGAACTGAAGCGTGTAGTCCTTGCCGTCGATGGTGATGACGATCTTTCCCTGCTTCTCCCCGGTAGGGATGACTATTAGCTCGAACTCTTGAAGAGTGGATGAGAGTGTAGTGGTGATCTGAGGAGGAGTCAAAATTGTTCCCTTTCCTGTGAGGTTCGAAAGCGAACCATCAGTAGCATCAAGGGTTCCTGCAGTCGCTATGCAGTTACCTCCGAAGGATACCTTGCTCACGTTTCCAGTTCCGGAGTATGTGCCTCTGACATAGGTTATTCTTACAGCAGACAGAGCGTGCTTCATCACTAATGTCGCTTTCCTGTTGTCCTTGCTCACTGATACCGGGATGCCCCACATGAAGTCGGTCTGGACTGTGGAGTTGGCCCTGATGGAGATGGCTGTGATATCAGTGCATGCCTCTGCGTAAGGATAATAGGCGTATGCCGTACCTGTCTCTGACGAGAGCATGACAGGGGAATCCGAGGACCATACCTGGTTCCCTGATTCCATCTCGGCGGTGTACTTTACATTGGTGAAGAGTTCACCGGTGTATACTCCGTAGTCATCCTTTATCGTGATTCCGACCGATGATCCGTCAGGAAGCTTAGTATCCTTGATGAGTCCTTTGGTCAGCTCCGCCGTGCTCATCGAAAGTTCAAGAGGAACCGCAGGATCCGATGGAATCGCCTCTGGAGTGATAATCTTCTCCTGACAGCCGCATAATGCAATAATGGCCAGCACTGCTGGCAGTAGTTTTCTTTTCATCATGATTCAGATTAGATTTCCACTTTGAATGATATGCCTTCGTCCCATCCCTGAACGGTGATGCTGACCTCGGCCTTGGCGTAGTCTACGCCGATGTAGATGTCGTCAAGGTTCTTCTTGAGCCAGTTGTATCCCGTCTTGTCTATCCACTCTGCCAGAGGGATGGTCTCGATGGCCTGCCCCTTGTCGTAGATGACGATCCTCAGCTCTCCTCCGTCTTCCTTCTGCCTAGGGATGCAGAACATGCAGACGTTGTCTTCTCCTAGTTGCAAATCATGCTTGAACTCACCTTCTAATGGTGATAGATCCCTCATGTCCATTCCCGCCACGTCACTGTATGCTGTGAACGTATACGGGTAGGCATGTCCCTCTGGAATCTCCACGCTCATGAAGACCCTTGCAAACTGCTTATGCAGCTCGGCGGTGTCCTTGGCAAATTCACCAAGGCATTCCACTGACGCTGCATGTGCATAGATGCTGTCCGCATCATGTCCGAGGGGGATGGTGAGCCGTGCTCCGCTTCGTTGCATGTCCCTTTCTCCGCTCACCACCGAGGTGTAGACGTATCCCTTCGGGACCGTCTTCTCGTAGCTTTCAGTCTCCTGATAGTCGTTCACTGCAATTCTCTCAGAGAACAGCTCACCGTCTCCCCAGGCCGCTACGTTCACATTCTTCTGTGATACCTTGGTGAAGTCTATCGAGAGCCAGCACGGGCAAGGAGTGCGGTCCTCCTTGATGCTGCAGGCGGCCAGAGACAGCAATGCCGCCAGGATGATAAGTGTCTTAGTCTTTGCCATTTCTTGTGTGTTTTGGTATTGGTAGGGACGAGGGGAGTCGAACCCCTGATCGGAGTGGCCGGCCCCGCAATTGCGTGCCCCGCTCCTGGCCCAGGCACTTCGCCTGTCCCGCGTCCCCAATATTCTAGTACTCTACCTCTTTGGAGAATCCGGTACTCCAGTCGGTGACGGTGATGCTGACTGATATCGTTCCCTTCTCCACGAGCTTGTCAGGAGAATCGCTTCCCAGTCCTGTGATCTTCATGTTGGTGATCTGGTACAGGGTGTTTGCTGCCGGAGTCGGGATGTTGACCGGATAGTAGTAGGTCTTGTCTGCGAGGGTCGTCTCAACTACCAGTCGAGTGTACCTGTGAGACCAGCTGTCCGCAGAGCTATCTGTAGTAGTCGGATTAGGATAGCAGTACAGGTAGTGCGATGTGGTGTACGGTGTCACGGTATCAGCTGACAGCTGCAAGGTTACCGGTGAGTCGAATCTGTCGCTGATGAGTGAGTTGCACTCTCCGCTGACGTACTTCTGCCTGTTGTACCACAGACCGTTGTCGGTCGAAGCAGTGGATACCTGGCTGTACGGGCATGATCCGTTGACGTTGATAAGGTAGATGCCGGTCAGCTTGAACTCCATCGCCTTGTGAGCGGGCGAGGTGAATGCCGGTGTAATCTTGTCGATCTGCACCTTAGCTGCAAACCTCTTCACAGCAATCGTGACGCTGTTAACTCCCGCTGAAACGGTCTTCGTCGCGCTTCCGATCATCTCCATCTTGGAGGTGGCGTTGTTCTTCAGGTATGAGGTCTTCTGCAGAAGGATGCTCTCTTTGGAAACCGTCGACAGGTTCTCGGTACTGTTGACTACCGCATAGCACTTGACCACGCCGGTAGGCAGGCTGATAGTGAGGTTGCTTGAGGATGCGTTGTTCTTCCCGAAGGCAACGAGGTTGCCATCTGAGTTGAACACCAACACCTGGATGTCTCCCTCACCTACGCCTATCTGGCTGTCCTTCACAGATGTTGCTATTGTAGTTACCACGTCAGAGACGTTCACCTGAAGTGTCGCCATCTGCACCTGCTGCGGCGTCTGCTCCGAGGGATTCTCCTTGGTACATGCCAAGGAGAGGATGGCCATGAAGGCCATGAATAATCCTCTCTTGAACATATTGATCTAGATTAGATGGTTGTGCCTTCAGTCACAGGAACCACTGTCCAGTCGATTACGTTTACGCTGAACGAAGCATCTGCGAACGATACAGGCTCGTCAGGGTTGTCCGAACCTGGACGGGTAATCTTCACCTCCTCAATCTCGTACGATTTGTTTGACTCCATCGCCGGGAGGTTAATCGGATAGTAGTACTTGGTGGTTCCGAGCGTGGTCTCGATGACAAGACGTGTTGTGTTCACTGAAAGGTCATTCGGATATCCGTAGAAGGTGTGTACAGGAGTATAACTCTGACCGTTTGGAACTGCACTTGCTGGTGCATCGTAGAGAAGGCTTGCAAGCTCATTGTTGTTCTTGGCTACGTTGTACCATGCAGCCGGTGCCTTTGTGAGGTCATAGCTGGTGTTACCTGCCACGTTGATGAGGTAGATAGCATCTACGGTGAAGTCAAGAGCCTGAAGAGCCTCAGAAGTGAAGTTGCGTGTGATCTTCTTGAGTACTACTCTTGAGGCGATGCGGTTCACATCGATCGATACGGTCGATGTCTGAGGGAGTGTCACGCTCTTGCTGCCCACCATCTCGAAGTTGGTAAGGCTGTTGGCACTGAGCTCCGATACCTTCGCAAGGAGCGCAGCCTTGCCTGGAACTGCCGAGTAGTCCGGTGCGTTCACAAGCGCATAGACCTCTCTTTCTCCTGCTGTACATGAGAGTGTGAGCTCCTTGGCGTTGTCCACCGATGCATATGCATCAAGGTCATCGCCACGGAAGACGAAGATCTGGAGATTGTTCACCTTGGCCTCGTTCTCAGTAGTGACTGCAGTAGCCTTGGTCATGGCTCCGCAGATACCTACTGTGAGCTCACATGGCTCGAGTGTTTCCGGATGGTTCTGAGGCTGCATAGGGGTTGCCTCGTTCTTGTTGCAGGCCACCAATGCTGCAAGGGCGGCTGCGAATGCGAAAATTGATTTCTTCATTGTTTTGATGATTTATAGTGGTTTGAGTGATTAAATGGTTTCGCTATAGACTGCTCCGTTCTGCCATGGATCGACGGTGACTGTAGCGGTTATAGCTCCCTTCTCGACTAGGATGTCCGGATCGCTCGATCCAAGGCCGGTGATGGTAAGCTCGACCGTGTAAGCGGTGTTCCTGGTCGGTGAGTCGATGGAGATAGGGTAGTAGTACTTCGTGCCTCCTATCGTAGCAGTCACGACCAGCCTTGTCTTTCTGGCTGAGAAGGTGGTTGCCCATCCGCTGCCTTCAGCGGTACAGTTGTTCTGATAGGTGTAGAAGAGGTATGGCGTCGCCGGAGCAAGGGGACTTCCGTTTGCCACTGACTTGCCCACACTTATGAAGGTGAGTGAAGGATGCGATGCGAGATTTGTGGTTCCGTCGATGATCTGTGACGTGGATGTTGCACCGTCCTTTCTTCCCATCTTGTTGTACCAGGTCGAGATGGCAGCTGTGCATTCGAGGTTCTGGTTTCCTGCCACATTGATGAGCATGACGTTGTTCACGGTCAGCGACCCGTACGAAGCCGGAAGGGCGTTGGTGATCTTCTGAAGGGCGACTCTGGCCACGAGCCTCTTTACGGCAATGCTCACTGTCGCGGTAGAGCCGCTTACGTTGCAGGTGGACGATCCCACCATCACGAATCCCTTGCTGGAAGTCGTGCTGTTGGCACCAAGATCGATGGCAGTGTGCTCAAGATCCTCCTGCGTGGTGATTGCTGAAAGGTCCGGGCCGTTGACAACCGCATACACGGTCTTCTGCCCGTAGATGGTGTTGATGCTGATGCCGCTGGTCTTGGTGTCGGCATCCAGATAAGTGGCGAGTGCTCCTTTGGAGTCGAACACGAAGATCTGCACGTCATTGACCGCGGTCTCGTAAGGCTGGGCGGTCACGTAGTTGGTGACCCTGGTCTGAGGTTCTCCCTCGAGATCCAGCGACACCTGCAGTGTTGCCGTCTGCTCCTGACCTTCCTCCTTCTGACAAGGAACGCAGTCGCCGTCCTTGTCGCATGAGCAGGCCATCGCTGCGACGGCTGCCATGAGTAAAAGTGTCTTTTTCATGTTATTGAAGTGATTTAGATGTTTTCAGAGGCGTCTGTTCTGATGTCGTCAGTCCAGTCGACAAGAGTGAAGTTCACATTCTCAAAGGTCTTGTCTCCGTAGAGTGTCGGTGATCCGAGATCCTTGATGATCAGTTCCTTAAAGCGGAAGTGAGTGTTGACAGGAACTGGCGAGGCTACTCCTTCCTGCATCTTGAGGATAGGGAAGCGATAGTACATCAGAGAGCCGTCCATCTCAGCCTCAAGAACGATGGTCGTCATCGGTACGGTGAATGCATACCTGTCTCCCTGCATGAAGTCGACTTTAGGAACAGTCAGAGCGTTGTTGCAGATGTAGGAATAGAAGACATGCTGCGTGTCGTAAGGCTTTGCCTTGCTGATGACCACATCCATCTCATCCAGGAGCTGCTCATCCAATCTGAAGATATCTCCTACGTACGTAACGTTGTTTGGCTTGTACCTAAAGACCTCCAGTCCGTTGAAGTTGTAGTATTTAAAATCAACCTTTGTTCCGGTAAATCCTTCCTTGTAGATGGACTGCGGTACCTCTTCGTAAGAGGTCTCAGGGTAACGAGGCACGTCGCACAGATACATCCTCTTTACACGGAACTCCTTGGTGTCGTAGTTCGCGTTGTTCCAGTCAACCGAGATCTTGTCGATGGTGATCTTGTTGATCTGTCTTACGAGCTCGATGATGTGTGTGGCACCTTCTGCCTGAAGATCGTCCCATCCCATGCTGATCTCTCCCTTCGCGTAGTAGTGTGTCTTCTGCTCTTCCAGTGCGGTCAGGATGACTCCGTCCTTGACGCTGCCGCTCTCCACAGTGAATGCAGCTCGGGTGCATGGCTTGAGGTTGATGATCACGTCCGCGCTTCCGCTGACATCGTACTTGTCAGTATAGCTGACCTTGTTCTCTGCGTCGTATCCCTTGACCGTAAGGATGGCATTGAGGATCTCATCCTCCTTGTCGTTGACCGATGTGCCTCTGGTCTGGATGCCTGTAGAGATGTAAAGGTGGACAGGGATGCTGCCGGTTGTCACCTCGCCCACTACGGGAAGGTCCTGAGGGTTCTGTGGCACGGCAACGCCTTCCTTGTTGCAGGCCATGAGTACTCCGAGGGAGTACGCCAGTAATAGAAATTTTCTTTTCATTGTATAGGTGATTAAAGTTGGTATTGATTAAAGTGAGTATTCGAATTCATCCTCCGGCTGGGCATTGAGCCCGTATCTGCGTATCAGGACGGATATCTCTGGATCCAGATTGCCTCGGTGGATGTAGGTCTGATCCTGAGAGCAGGAACGTACGTAACACTCGACGGCTTTCTGCTCGTCTCCTCTTCTGCTGTACAGCACGGCAAGCATGTAGTTGACCTGCGCTGTTCTTTCAAGGCTCTCCAGGATCTGCATCGCACTCGCGTTGTAGTCCATGCAGAGGTAGGCTATGGCCGTATTGTAGTCGTTGTATGGTCTCAGGAGAGTGAGTGCCACCTCGTAGTCCCTGTCCCTGATGGCCTGGACTCCGTTCATGTATGTGGTGTCAAGAACTGTGGTGTGGACGGTGTCCTTGACCATTCCCTTGCGGTGCAGGTGGAAGTCGAAGCGGACTGTCCTCAGGTGCGGATACAGCTTCTCCCTCATGTGACGGTAGCATCCAAGGTTCTGAAGAGACCTTTCCCTTTGGTCAATGTCCTTGATGTCTGCAGAAGAGATGTAACTTTTCTTCTCATCTTCAGTCATCACTGTGTCCTTCTCAATGAGTCTGTCAAGCATCTGCCAGTTCTCTCCGCTGCTTCGTCCCATCATCGGGATCTGCGTGCGCTTCTCGATGATGATGTTTCCTTCCTCATCCACGGCGAATCCGCGTTCTCTTTCCAGTGAGTCCTGGTAGTGGTTCATCCACTTGGAGAAGTAGTCCGAGATGCCTTCCGAACGCTTCTGGGAGAGTCTTTCGTTGAACTTCATGGTTCCCTCCGGAGATGCTGATGAAGTGACTACGATAGAATCCAGATCGAACTTTTCGTTCTGTATGAGCGACATGAGGTTATCCTTGATTCGTCCTATCTCATCTGGGTTGTTGCCCATCGTCTCGTCAACCTCGAAGCTGCCTGAGGCAAACTCGATGTAGCAGGCGGTGTTCTCTTCAACCCTTCGCTCGATGACCTTGGTAAGGTATCTCTCGCGGTTGTCAACGAACGTCGAGAGTGACGAGATGTAGAAGGTGAGCGGATCGCTTATAGGGATGTCGTAGATCTTCGTGTCAGACTCGTAGATGTCTCCGGAAAGGACTACGTCGACCTTCCTGAGCTTCGGACGTGTCTTGATCGGCTGGACGTATCTGTAGATGAAATCTCCGTTGAAGGTCTGAATGACTGTGTCAAGTCTTAAACCATCTGTCACTATCGGAACCTTGACGTACTTGCGGTACATCTTCTCGCGTCTTGATATCCGCTTGTTGTTTGCCTTACGTGCCAGGTCGTCAGTGTAATGTTCGATGGCTTCCTGCTCTGTTACGCCATATACAGAGGCAAACTCCTCGTCAGAGACGTAGGTGGAGTCGCTCTTGAATGCGTACAGATCAGGCATGTTCCTCTCGATGAAGAGTTCCAGCAGCCACCAGTTCACGAATTCATCGGGGTTGGTCACGATGGTCGCGAGGAACTTCTCATACTGCTGATATCCCTTAAGCTGTCCCTTGCGGTACTCGGCTCCCGTGATGATGATCGGGTCAAGATCCAGCGTGTCCTGCATGATGTACATCTGAGGACGGAACCTCAGCTGCCACTTGCTGTCCTGCATACTCTGGGGAACGATGACCTGGAACTCTATGTCCACACGGCCGTTCCTCTCGGCCACGTTGCGGAAGCGTGCGGTGACCACCGCCGCATCAAGCACGTCGTGAGCTACCATCTCTCCGTCCTCGTTCTTGATGGCCTTCATGATGAGTATCTCCTTGTCGCCGTCCTTGATGACGAAGGTGTCCCTCTGGGCCTTGAGATCCTTGCGGATGTCAGGGATGAAGTCCTGCTCCTTGGTCAGGGCGAGAGAAGGACGGATAGTACCGCTCTGGAGGGTCTTCATCTTGCGCTGAGAGGCGCAGGAGACGACCGCAAAGGGTATAGCTATCGCTAAGAATATGTAAGCTATTCTCTTCATCTGGGTATGTTTCTAGGGGATTGGCAAGCCCGGAGGTGCCGTCTCCGGGACTGCCGTAACAACAATATTTTATTAACTATTCTTAACCTATGAAAAAACTATTTCTTTGCTTTATGAAATCTAACTCTCCCGGCACTGGAGGGTATTCTAGTCTTCTGAAAAATCTATTTCCAGATACCGTCTTATGATCTGATTTCTTCCGATTATGGTCAATGTCAGAAGATCCTTGCCCGGGCTGGCTGTGACTATCCTGTAGGCATGCTTATGCTCTTTGGAAATCATGCACGGGAACCAATATTCGTATTTGTTCCCTGCAGAGTCATATAGGTTGATGTCGTATCCGCTGGTCAACTCGAAGAATACGTCAAAGGTTTCATCCGGTTCAGCTAGGTCACCCGATATCGAAAGAAGAGTGCTTCCGTGGGGTGCGATATAGGTTATCTCAGTTGAAACAGTCGGGGTACTGGCTATATTGCTATTGAACTTTTTCATATTTAAAAGGAATATTAACACCATTATGATGGCAATGAGTATGAAAATCAGTAGTATCATGATCTTAAAGAGTGATGTTAGTTGTTCCAGAACTGTTGGATTTGCCGTTGAGATTCATCGTTCCGATCAGGTTCGTTATTTTGAGTGTGACTCCCGAGACTTTTTCTCCGCTGATGTCAATGCTCAGATCCTCCCGGCATATCTGATAGAAGGCAGGTGTGGAACCGGAGATGTAAGAGTAATCTTCCCCGGAGTCTTCCCCACCTCCCGGAGTAGAATGTGAACTCCAGATGTAGCTGGTCTCCCATTGCGAGGTTATCTTCTTCGCTATGCCGTCGCGGTCTGTCAGATTGACCGTGCAGTCGGATCCGCTCTCAGACAGAGTACGCTCGTCCTTTTCGGTGATGTACTTGTACTCAGGTCTTCTCCACCAGAAGTCTTCCTCTTCGTGATAGAAAGAAGACTGGCCCTTGAGCTCCAGGAAGACGCTGAAGTCTATTCTGATGCCATAAGGATTGTATCCGATGACGGCGACATGATAACCGGTGGTCTGGTCGTGCGAGAGTGTGACCGGTATCTCCGGATGCCTGATAGGCTCCTGAAAATCGATGCTGTACTGCTTCGCAGTCATGCCGTCACTTACACATAGTGTCAGTGAATGCTCATGTGGACGCAGCGATTTGGGCAGGTCAATCGTGCAGATAGGACTTTCGCTGAAGTCGACAGCCTGCTTGATGAAGCTGTCTCCATCAATATGGAGATCAACCTCATATGTGTATTTCGAATTCCCTTCAGTAAGACTCATCAGCACTGATGAAGACTCTGTCCCGGCTGTACTTACTTCCGCATGGATGTCGTACTTCTGCCTGGTGACCTCATAGGGGATTTCAATGCTCTGGCAGAACTCCTCGGTACTGATGGTCAGCTGTATGAGGTGACTTCCCACCGGTGCTTCGGAGAGGATATAGGTGCGGGAGTCCGTATTGCCGAATGAGGTCTGGAACCAATCCGTATATGTCTGTCCTTCCATGTCTGTGAGCGTGATGACGTTCTCTCCGTCCACGTGGAATGCCACATTATAGGAGTCCTCGCAGGATCGCTTGTTGCAGGTGAGGGTCAGGCGATGCTGGTCTGCCTCTGCATCATACACAACCACGCCCGAGAAGTCAAAAGAGTAGTCGGACACCGGAAACTCATGGATGCATGATGTCAGTGCTATGAAGGTGAGCACTAGGGTAATTACTCTTGTTTTCATATCTAAAGGCTGATAGAAGTTGTACCTGATGAATTAGACTTTCCGTTAAGTGTCATGGAACCGATCTGGTTCTTTACCCTGAGTGTGACACCGCTGACCTTCTCCCCTGTGATGTCTATCTTGAGGGTCTCTTCCTTGAGGTTGTAGTACTTCCTCTCGGTTCCGGTCTTCTCGTACCATTCTCTGCCGGAGTCTTCTCCGCCATAGCCGGGGTCATAGAAGTACTCCACGACATCGCTCATCTCGTATGACCCGGTGAGCTTGGTGACAAGCGCGTCCCTGTCGATCAGAGTCACCGAATTGCCGCCGTAGATTCCTGAGGCCGTATTGCTGTCGCTCATGGTCTTGGTCTTCGTCTCATATCTGGTCTCGCCCCAGTATCTGGAGTCGTAGATGGCGATAGTCGTCTGTCCCTTCAGGGTCAGTGAGGTCACGAACTTCAGGGAAATGTCGTAGGGGTTCTCACCGATCTCGGCTATATGCTTTCCGGAGTTCTCGTTGTACTTCAGGGTGATGTCCAGATACGGATGTCTCACCGGCTCATTGTAGCTGACGGACTCCTTCTGGATAGTATAAGTGTCGGTCAGCTGGACAGAAACGTCGTGCTTGCCGGGTCTGACTGTCGGCAGCGTGTACCTGTAGATCGGATTCCTGGAGAAGTTGACCTTCGGTGATGCTATCGTCTTTCCATCAATCTGTATGGTGGCATTGTAATCGGTTGCAGTGTCGCCTTCCTTGAGAGTAAGCATCATTACCGAACCGCTGCCGCTGGTGTCCATCTCGGCATGTATGGTGAAGGGGAGAGCGTCCACCGCGTAAGGGACCTCGAGGGTCTGGGAATAGTCCTTGGTGCTTACGATCAGCTGCATGTTATGCTTGCCCTTCTCCGCGCGGGAGAGATCGTATGACCTGATAGTGGCATCCTTGAAGCTCTCCGAGAATGATGCACCAAGCTGCTTTCCGCTCTCATCTGTGAGCTTCACCGTGTGTCCTCCGTCAACGGTATAGGAAACCGTATATGCCTCATCCCTGGATCCTCTCATGAGTGTCAGGAAGAGGATATGCGACAGGTTGTCCCTATCGTATTCGATGTCAGCCTTCACCTGAAACGAGTAGTCGTTCACGGTATACGGCAGATCCGCCTTCTGCGAGTGCTTGCCGGTTGTGATCTCCAGGTTCACGGTATGCTCTCCCGGTTCCTGAACCGAAAGCTGGTAGGTCTTGACGATGCTGTCGGTGAATGTCTCCTGGTAGGTCTTTCGGGGCTCCTGGTTATCTATCGTGAACGAGATGGTGTATGTGTCTGTCGGTGCGCCTTCCTTGAGGGTCACTTCAAGCGAATGCGTCTTGGTCTTCTCGTCGAAGAGGACCTTAGTGTCAAAGTCAAAGGAGAAGTCCTCGACAAGATAGGTCACGGCCAGAGACTGCGAGTACTCCGGCGTCGAGATGTCCAGACTCAGGGTGTGTTCACCCGGAACTGCCTTTGACAGGGTGTAGGTCTTGGCAGATACATCGCCGAAGCTATCCTTGAATGATCCCTCGTGAGTCATCCCGTTCATGTCAGTCAGCGACACATTCGCCTCACCGTCAAGGGTGAAAACGAATTTGTACTGGTTGTCTTCTGCTCCGCTCTTGCGTGTCAGGGTCAACCTGTGTTCATCGGCCTGACTGTCGTAGGTGATTTCAGCTGCGAACTCAAAGGAGTAGTCTATCACCGCTAATTCCTGAACACATGAGCAGATGCTGATTACACTAAGGAAGATCAGCATCATATGTAGCAGTCTATTCTTCATCTGGTTCATAGTTTTTAAGTCTATCTCGGATGATCTCTTTCATTGAATTTATGTTAACGTGACCATAGCTTACTTGAATGTGCTCTAGGTCAACTACCCTTTTTTCAGAATACAAGCCTTCGATAATCTCGAAGTAAAACTCGAATCCGTCCTTTCTAGATGGGAAGTATAGCTTCTCCGTGCATTGTACTCCTATGAAGGTTATCATGCATTCTTCAGGTTCAAACTGCAGTTGCATGAAATCGTCAAGGTCTATTTCCTTGCAGTAGGTCTTGATCTTCATGGCTGAATTGATTCGTTAAACTTCTATAGGTCTGTCGAAGTCGTACATATGCTGAGCATATTGTTCGATCTTCTGGGCTGTCTCCATCGGCCAGCTGCAGTCGAAGTCGCTGATGCTCACGCTGCTTGCGCTCGTGTTGCGTCCCTGGAGTATCCTTTTGTATGCTTCACGTGCAGCTCTTCCGCTTTCAAAGACCAGAGGCAGCTGCATGCATTTCTCTTCTATCTCACTTTTGACGCGGAAGCTGATCACGGCGAAGGTGTCGTGAAGGAAGACCGCGTCATAGTGACTGAAGTCGATGCTGGTGTGTCTTAGAAGTATCTTCATATCTGTTGATCGTTAGTTTCTGTGTCCGTCCCTCAGTCTGATGTACAGCTCAAGGCTGAACCATGCCTCGCCCTTGAATTCGTACTGAGGGTCATTATTGTAAAGTGCTTCGTAATATTCCGTAACGAACTTCCTGGTGTCGCAGGCATTCTCAAAGAGAATAGGCAGCTGCAGCTCTCCTTCCATCCCATTCGGTCTGTGGATGAAGTAGGCCAGATTAAGCCTTTCGTTGATGCAGCAGTTCCGGAACAGGGAAGACTCGATCGGATATTTGTCGATGATTACTAGCATATCCAAGGTGATTAGAAGATGTACTGGACCGCTACCCTGATCTCATTCGGCATGAAGAACCACTTGCCTCCCTTGTCAGTGATCCTGCCGCAGGCAGGGCAGGCATAGGTGACGTAGGTCTTCTGTCCTCCCCATACGGCCAGACCGAAGTCCAGGTTCATGTTCTCATGAATCATGAGTGAGTAACCGGCTCCGGCGCTGAGTCCGAATGCATCACCCTCCTCGGTCTTGGGAGAGAAGATGCCGCCCCTGTTGTACTCCTGGTACTGGGCCATGCAGCTGATCCACCATCCCGAGTAGATGTGCCAGGGCCAGTAACGTACTCCCAGGGTATAGGTCTGATGCTTGTTCTGCATCTGCTTCGATACGTCTCCCTTGTGGAAGATCCACGGATTGTATCTGGCTTCGCCCTCGATGGTGATCCTGCGGCCTACGCCTGCTGAGAGCTGAGCATTGATAGTTCCCAGGCTGACGTAGTCCATCACGTTGGTGGATACGGCCCAGTTCTGCGCTGATGCCGACAGGGCCAGACCCAGTGATGCGATGAGTATTATGATTGTCTTTTTCATTGCTGTATGATGTTTTTTGATTTGTCTGAAGGAAAGGCCGGTGCACTTCCCAGCGGACCTGCCTTAAAGAATACTTACTGCTGAATGCCCACTTGACCTGTGGGATCTGTATTAAAGAGTTTAACACTCTGAGAATTAGCTGCCTTGCCGTTGTTATATGTTTACTCTGAGTCCTGCCTTCAGGTGCAGTTTCAGTATTTCTGTCTTTGATGATATGCTTACCGGCATTCTCGCCCCTAGAGTCAGAGCTACCGTCCTTGTGATGAAGAACTCGGATTCCAGTGCGGGCGCCACTCCGTAGATGAAGTTCCCCTTTCCAAACCCGGTGTCGATATAGGAAGGTACCCTCTTGAACGGGTCGTATAGCTCCCAGCCAAGGAACACGCCGCCGCCCACGTACAGATTGACGCTGCGCGCTCTGGTGGCTGCGACCCTGTACATGTAATCGGCTCCGACATTGATCGGGATGTATCCAAGCTGATGACCGGTTGGGAGAGAGATGTAGTCCGGAGTGACGTTGATCCATCCGGAGATGTGTGAGTCCAGCAGATAGCTTCCGAAGGAGAGTTCGCCTCCAATGGGAACGCGTGGATCTGCTGAAAGCGACGCCTGCGCGCCGATGTGTAGCTGTCCCTTCATCGTCCTCTGGGCGGAGGCCGCCTGAGAGGACGCGAAGAGAACGATACAGGCAATCAGGACTGACCTGAAACAGCCTCTTTTTTCAGTCTCGTATGACATAATTTTAAAACCTTGCTGAGGGCAAAGTTAAAAGAAACTAATTTTAACGCCAAACAAAACTGAAATAATTTTCTTTTCGGGTAGCCTTTATAGAATTATATTCTATAACTTTTTTTTAACGGTGTAGGGGAGTTTTCCGGTCAAGAGATTGATTCTCTATCCTTTACCTATGCGATTGACAATTTTGAGGTAAAAAAGACCGTCTTGACAGTATTCAGAAACTCCTAGTTGGGAATGATTATGCGACTGCTCAGGAATGCCGTATATGAATGGAAAAGAGCATGCTTGAAAGAGATTTTCCAAGTGGGAGAAATTGAATACAAAAGAAGGGGAGTAATGGAAATATGAATATCTCTGATAAGGTTGCAGCTGAATTTCTCGCGAAGGTATTTCATCCTCGTATTCGTTCCAAAAGCCACTTCGTTCACTGCAGAGAATCTCCAGCCAAGGCTAGTATTCTCCTTGTGCTTTC
The DNA here is from genome assembly GCA_045126915.1 of Candidatus Cryptobacteroides sp. Taxonomy (GTDB): domain Bacteria; phylum Bacteroidota; class Bacteroidia; order Bacteroidales; family UBA932; genus Cryptobacteroides. The sequence continues at coordinate 14,808 of JBGVPH010000052.1, read as the reverse complement.
GGTACTGAATGTCGGATGACCTTCTGGTTGCTTAAAATTCATTAACAACCTTTAAATCAGAGATATAATGAAAGCTTTAGCTCAATTAGGACTGAAGGTCAATGGGGAGATTCCTCTGGATATCCTTCTAAGTGAGAACTTCAATGGTTCGCTGTACGGAATGACTCAGGAAGAGTCGGCCAAGGTAAGAGCCCTCCGACAGGTGGTGACCCAGTACAACAAGTCGCATTCATCGGACAAGTCGCAACCGGTGACCGATTCCCAAAAGGCCGCCGGCCTGGTGTACGGAATGCTCAGGGATCTGGCTCATGAAGAGGTATGGGTGGCATACATGACAGCATGCAATACCGTGATTTCGGTAGAGATGGTCTTCAAGGGTTCGGTGGACAATGTCCTTATAAGCCCGAGGGTGATTCTTGCAAAGGCATTGAGTCTGGATGCATCAAACATCATCCTCTATCACAATCATCCGTCCGGATCGGTGATGCCTAGCCCAAACGACATCAAGATGACGGCCAACCTGAAGAAGGCCTCCACGCTGCTTGAAGTGAACCTGCTCGACCATCTGATAATCAGCAAGGAAGAGTGCTACAGCTTCGCGGATGAGGCTTCATTCAAGATCAAGAAATAATATCAAATAAGAATATCACTAATTACAATACCGATATGAATACACAGTACATCAATCGTGTCGAACTTCAGGGAAGGGTCGGCACAGTGAGGATCTCGCCGGTACATGACACCATCGTAGCCAACTTCAGTGTGATGACTGAACACATGTATCAGACGTCTGAAGGAAACAAGGTCGTTGAAGCGACGTGGATGTGTGTTGCAGCCTTCGAAGGTGGCGAGGTCAATATCCAGTCACTCACCAGAGGATCGATAGTTCATCTGACAGGAAGGCTTCGCACCAACCGATATATTGATGCTTCAGGATGCGAGAAGGTCTTCACGGAAGTGCTAGCAAGCTCTCTGAAGGTTCTTGGATAGGAAAGTGAAAGGGACAGTTCCTGAAGATTCTGTACCTAATTTATACCCTTACGGGTATAGATGGTTATTTAAAGTATGGAATTGTACCCGTACGGGGTTAAAAGACTGGACAATGAAGAAAGCTTTCAAGGTCGTTATAAAGTGGTACTCCGTAATAATAAAGATATTGTGTACACTTTACCAATCTACGGCAAATTCATTGATTAGTATCTCTCCCTCCAAAATAATAGATAGGTAAGAGTGTGCTTTTGCTATTATTGAATACCTAGTTACACAATATTATGGATAGTTCCATAATAAATAAAGCTGCTGTTGCTATAGTATAGTAGGTGTTACTGGTAATGTCTATCACCATCAAGTTGTTGTACTGCTGGTATATACTACTGCGAAGCAGGTTATTGAAGGTTGTAGAGAAAGTCCCGTCGTGCAGATTATTCTTGACCTCGTCTGCCGCCTCTTCCTTACCCTGTTCTTTCAGTTGCCGTATAATCTTAACCTGCTGCTCATAGAAAGAGCCACAAATAGCGTCCTGAACTTGACCGATATTTGTAGCTCTTAGTTCAGCAGATGTCTTATGACGGTATGACTATAAGGAGATAATTTGCAATACTTCTTTGCTCATCCTATATCGAATACAAATCTCTTCCTATCAATGAATTTAACTGACCTTCAAGGATATATAACAAAGTAATGGAACGCTCAACCTCTGTTTGGGTTGACAATGGCATCGCTCCTGTGGCATGAGACAAAGGATGCATAGTAACCTTTTGGTACACCATCATTTCACAAAGCGTATCTCTCAACTGTCCTAATTCAGATCCAGAAACATATCTTCCGACTACATTATCCAGTCGTGTTTTAAGTTGGCACCCAGAGTCTGCATCTATGATGGCTGTTAATTCGTCCACCATATCATATATAGTGTGCAACTTTTTGTTTGCCCTATCATACTCATAATACAGTTTCTTGGGAGCGAGAATAGAACGTAATATTTGTCCACTTTCAGCAATACCGCCCGCACAAATCAGTTTAGAAACCTCACCAGCCAAAAACTCAAAGCGTTTGCGAATACGGTTACCAATTGTTCCCTCATTGCGTCCTGGGCTATAATCTCTTTTTATATTTCTCGCAAAATCCTGCGAATCTCTCTCAACAACTTCTGAATTACCTTGATGCTCAACTATCTGAAAACGCTTCCACTCATCTCTTTGCTGGTGTACCGTTGAGAAAACATATTCTGCAAGATTAAAGAAGGAAATACTATGAGTAAATATAATCCTCTGATAATCCTTGAAAAAGTCTGCCAATAGCTCAATAAACATTGTTCTATTGGCGGCATCCATACTAGAAATCACGTCATCCAGCACCAGCACTCTATCATCTCCGCGTCCTTCAGAGCCATTTAATAATGCAGCAGTCATCAACAGCAATAACTTAATTGCATGCAGTTTTGCCTCATTGTAGTATTCTATCAGTTTCTCGAACCGTCCTGTGCTGTCCCTAATAGAATCTTTGATAGATAGAAACCAATTAGGTCTGCTGTATTTCAGCGAAACAGTGAGATTATCTTCGTAGAAATAATCCTTTAAGAAAAGATTAATATAGGTTTCTATCGTGTCCTTATTCGCCGCCACAAACGTCTCCGCATCCGAGATTCCAACAATGGACTTTTTCAGCAGATTGACCACATCTATCTCATCCTCCGCAAGAATGTCATCCCGCGAAATCATAGTCACATCTATCCCTGTAGGGGTAAACGCCTTATAATCCATCCCGTCAATCTCCAATTTGAAATCAACAAGCGGCGTCAACTGATGGTTATATTGGCTCAACACGTCCTTTTCCGCATTACGCCTGTCTAGCGGGTCTGTCACCGTAGGTGCTATCTGGGAATCAAAAATCCACTTCCTATGGAATATTATCTTCAGCGCCTGATACAATGAACTCTTACCGGCTCCATTTTCACCATATACCAACACGTTCTTTCCATCAAGCACCAGCTCTGCCGGCTCACGGAATGCCTTGAAATGCTCCAACTTCAGTTTGTTAATCATTCTCTACGTTGTTTTCTGGTTTGTTAAAGAACTTTGCAAGCACTTTTTGCAAGTGACTGTTGCGTTCCTTCCAGTTCTCATAACTGAAAGTAGGCGAAGAAAAGACGTTCTTCACATATTCGCTCTTCGAATGCCTATAGTAATCATACTTTTCCAGCACAGAATTATACCGCTTAGGCAAGTCCGTCACTACTAGATTGCCTATTTTATTACATATTTCACCAAGATCGTGTCCAGACCAGTCCTCGCCTAGCAGGTCCTCATCTCTCAAGTTCACTATCTTATCCACAGTGAAGCGCGTAGGTATAGGTTCTTTCGAATCCAGATAGTAGGCCAACAGTGCAAAAGCATTTTGTAGTCTTCCCAGATGCGAGAAATAGTCTGGAGCAACATCAGTATAGTTAGCATCTATTTCCCCCTTGTTGGCTATCACCTTAATCATGTTATAGATGTTGAACTTCACCGAAGTCGTACTGCCCATATAGAAGCAATACCTGATCAGTGATTGCAAGAACGAGATAAAACGATGTTTTTCCTCGTCCGTATCCACATTATTATAGTACAGGTACACCACCAAGGCATAGGTCGGATACTGATTCGTGTAGGCATTGATAATTTGTAGCCAGATTCCTACATCATTACTATCACCACGTTCCTTGTTCATATACTTCAGGATGCTCAGTATCTTATTCAGATCTTCCAGCACCTCTTTGTAATTCAAAGTCTTCAGCGGCGAGAACGGTTCGTTAGAGAAGAACTCCCTCAGCCTCTTTTCGTTCGAGGTGATATGTTGTCTTCCTCTGATGATATGCGAATAATACCTGAAAATGTCGTCCACCGAAAGTTTCAGCTCGTCACAGTCTGCTTTGAAGTCCACCCACATAGCAATAAACTCCTCACGCTGCTCTTTGGTGTAGGCGCTGTCGTAAAGTCTGGCTTTAAAGATGTCTGCATCTTCCAAGTCCATACCTCGGTTGTTGATGGTCTCAAATATGGTTAAAGCCTTATTTTCTGCATCTTCTTGTCCGTCTGCACTCTGCACAATGGGGAGCATCGTTACTCTCCTCATCAGGAACTGGGCAAAACCAGCCAGGTCGAATTTGTCATCCTTCAAAGCCACAAATTGCTGATAGAAATACAATAGGGCATATTCCACTTTCGATTCACATTTCCTCTCATTGATACCATCGCTGGTTGCCACCGCCTTGTAACGACTTTCTATCTTTTCCTTATCATACTTAAAGATAGCATCTATTGCATCATCGTCGTTATTCTCAAATATTTTTGATTCTATTTTTGGCAATTGATCCTTGCCAGACCAAGGTACTACGTAAAGCGCTCTTTGCAGCGAATTTATATCCGGCAGATAGAGCGATAGAACTTTTATCAGCGTCCAGATGGTTATAATACGCTGTTGTCCGTCCACCACCGAACTCTTTCCATCGTTGCTATAGTCTTTACTCCGTGCCATAATGATATTACCAAGAAAGTAAGGCTCATCCTCATTGTAAGCACTCATCAGGTCCTTGTATAATTCATACAACTGGTCAAAGCCCCATGAGTACGGGCGCTGATACATCGGTATCACATATGTTTCATTGGGGGATCCAAAGATGCCCTCAATCGTTTTTTGTTCCGCGGTTAATGATATCATATAAAATTCCTATTCTTTATTCTGATTGAGCTAATTCTTCTATTCGGAACAGTTTACTGTCTTGCGATAGCCTTACAACAACGTGTTCGTCTTTCCTTAGCACCGGTGGCAACTTGTCATAAAGCATTGAGCAAACAAACTGTACATTGTACTTATTAACTGCTTCAGCAAATTTGTTCAACTGATTACCATGCACAAGTTCTTTTTTATCATTAAGGATAAAGTGCAAGCAAGGAATACTTTCTTGATCGGCAAACACCGTGTAGGCAATGTCAAAGCAAGATATCTCACCCTGTTTCTTTCCAGAACTGAAATTTGCCACATCTGTGATATGGAACTTATACAATTGCTTACCTTTCTGGGTATCAACCTCATAGCTGATTATGTACTGCTCATCGTATATCTCATGAGACACTTCAGAGAAAATCTTGTTAAACTTATCTCTTTGAGTCTCCAATCGCTGTGCGAAATCTGCAGTGAACAAGCCGTCATCTATCTTCTTCATCTCTTCACACTTCTCCTTAATCGCCTTTTCAGCCGACTCTATTTGGGATATATACGATTCAAACTCACCTTTTCTGCGTGATAATTCCGACAACTGTACAATGATAACTTCCAGCTCTTCGTAAGTGTCGGATTTCAACACTTTCTCAGCCATCACGGTTTCTTTTTCTTTCAGTCTCTCCAACTCGACTGAGAGGGATTCTATTTCTTCCTGTATTGATGGGAGTTCCTGAGCCACAAATGCCTTCTTGTTCTCAAGCATCGTATTATGGAAATCCACAAGTTCCTTGAAAGTTCGCTGCATCTTGGGTACGTAGGCCGAAGCTTGTTTGTAAATCATCTCAAGCTGAACTACATCTTCCCCAAAATTCTGCTTGTCAAAACTTTCCACCGTCTCATTGATAAGTTCTCTACGCAGACTCAACAACGAAGTCCTTGAAGTCACTTTGTTTATCTGGGCTCGCAAGGCATTCAGACTATTAATATCCAGTTGCAGATTCTCATTAATGTTCAAGTTGTCCTTCCGTTCAACCAGTTTTTCTATGTCAGACTCAATGACGCTTAGAGCGGCTTTGTACTCATTCTTCGAACGATTACGTTCCATTCTGCGCTTATATTTCTTCTCCGTGTCTAATTCTTGTGCCAACTGAGTCTTTCTGGCAGCACTGTCATTAGGGCAACCAAACATAAACAGATATAACGCCTCATACTCCTCATTCTTTCCCATTGTGAGCGTCTTCAGCGTATTCTCCAAACGCAAATTGTCAATACGGATATTGTGAGCAATAATCTGCCTAAACGATGGCGTCTCAGTCTTCACCTCAGGGAAAATAGCAGATTCCAACTCGGCGACGAAGTCTTTCTTGGTTACATCCTTACCATTTATTCTAATAAGGGAACTACGTCCCGTCTTGAAATCCCTTTCTATCACCACTTTTTTTGATGGCGTATCCAAATCATCCACCAATATCAAGGTCACGATGACATTGTTACCAATCAGGAAATCCTTCACAAGCGCATAGCTCTCATGTTTATCTTCGGGGTTACGGTAAATACCGTCAACATCGCCGCCAAGACAATAGTCTATTAGGCGCAATACCGTTGTCTTACCGACATTGTTGCCTGTTCCTGTCGTATTTTCAGGAGTTTCATCCACTATTAGGTTCAACCCCTTATGGAATTCTATATCTCTAATCACCTTTCCTGGTGATGATATTGTCAATTTGCTTAAATACATAACTTCACCTCTCCACTTTTAGTTACCGTTACTGCTCCAATTAGATAAAGCCAGTCAAGGCTTAAAAGCATAACAGGGAAAGAAATCCCGTATTGTAATTTAACCTCTGAATAGAGATTAATCACACTGATATTGCCACTTCTTTGTATAAGTTGCAATACCATAGCTCCAGTATAGTAAATACTTTTCTTCGGATCTATATTCTCAGGCATCAACATAACTATATCCCTCCGGGTCTTCAAAAATTCTACAACGGATAAACGCATCTACCACTATCACGTTGATGCAAATATTCACCCTATCCACTGGAATATCTTCTGCACTCTTACTGTTTAATGCCAATTCTCTGGCCTCATCTACTATCTTGTCAAAAAGCGCATTGCTTTCATATTGGCCCAAATAGCGTGAGTACATATCACTAAGGTTCTGAAGAATAATAAATTCGCAGTCAGTGCCGTTGTCAACGAACTCCCCATAAACAGCATTTAGTTTACCTATGTAGAGTTTATAATCGTTGATAAGGCGTCTTCTCTCTTCAAGATGATTAAAATCTATTTTCTTTTCAATATCATACTTAATTGGCCTACGATCCTTTGACCAATCCTTAACATTTGTTGCGAGTGCTTTCACAACAATAGCCAAGTCCGTTTCCGTGACCTTTGGCGTATCCAATGGAACTATCTCTTTCTCGCATAGTTCACAGACTTTTCTCATACAAGATATATCCAAATGTGCAATATCTTTCAGAAGAGTCGATATGTCAATGATATCTGCAGGAGGATCAAAGACAATGTCATCATGAGTATTGTACGACTCCTTGCGGAGCTTTATCACATTTCCATCTATGCGCAAGAACTTAAACCTGTATCCAGCAAATTGCTCTGCACTCAATTTATCTATTGATGTCTGAATCTTATCTTTCGTCGCAGTGGAACTCACCTGAATCACTATCTTACCATAGTCATACCACAAATCGCCACCAGCAGCATTCAGGTTCCACTGATTCATGTTCTGTAACTGCCAGCCATAAATCAAGTTTAGAAGATCTCTAAAGAAATCTTCTGCATGGACGTTGATATCAAGCAGATTCAACTTTCCACTATCCTTAATCTCGCCTTTCAGTATATTGAGTAAGGTTTTTATCTTTGTAACGTATATGTTTCGATTCATTGTTTCTGCAACTTTTTGCTTTGCAAAAATAACGTTTTTGCTCCAAATTTATTGCATCGCTTTAACATTATTTTTATTTCTTAACTATTCAAGACCCTTGTTGCATGGCAACCCTGCAGAAGAAGAGTTGTATACAACAGTTCATAGACTTGTTATGGAACTCAATAAACATCTTTAGCTTGCGGTCATATATTTTGAGCTATCTTATAGAAATCCATATCTTCACTGAAGCGTTGTAACCCATGAAAGATTCTCAAACAAGTGCCACCCCAAAAAACAATGAAACGATACTCAAATTTCTGAACACTGGTTATATACAAAGCGGCAACAACCGAAAGTGCAATCAACTCTCTCTGATCCTTATGAGGATATAGCCTGTATTTATAACCACGTTCCACTAACGTTGGTTTTCAATGTATGTTTAAAAGTATTCCGATCGTTTCACAAAAGAGCATGTGATGGTCGTCAGAAATGACTCGTCGGATGGCTTCTGATACCTTTCAGCGATGATTTAGAAAGGCTTTAGATTTTATCTGAAATCTCTTGTAGAGATAACAAAATTATCCGAAACATACACATAAAATCAGATGAAATTGCAATGAGACAACCTCCTTAGCAGAGAGGTGGTTTAAACCGCTCACCCACGCTTCCATAGTTTGGGTGAAGAACGGGCTTCGAACCCGTGACCTCCGGATCCACAATCCGGCGTTCTGACCAGCTGAACTATCATCACCGTGTAGTGGAGTCTCGTGGAATTGAACCACGTTCTCAGGATTTTCAGTCCTGCGCATACACCTGGTCTGCCAAAACTCCATTTGTGTTCCTGTAAGGACTCGAACCTTAATCTCAAGCTTCGTAGGCTAGTGTCCTATCCATTGGACGACAAGAACTTTTTTTATTTGACAGTGCAAAGGTATGGCAGGAAGATTTAATCACGAAATCCCTGCAAGTCTTGCAGAAATCCAAAATAACATAGGCACCCTCGGAAGGATGCCTACGGTCAGAATTTCAGGTGGTCAGGATATTAATCCTGCTATCAGTGAGATAAAGATATGAATATTATTGTGTATTTTTGTCATATGAAGATAGAAGAAGCCATAGTGTATTGCCTTGCCACCTCCAACCGAGGAATGCGCAGCGAACAGATAGCTGATATGATAAACCGTCAGCGTCTTCATCTGCGTAAGGACGGACAGCCGGTGAGTGCTAAACAGGTGTTCTACGTTATTACTCATGCCACGCACACCTTCTGTTTGGCAGAGGGAAGGATAATGTTGATGATGTGATGGACAGGATAGAGAGCGAGAAGAAGACGGTAGGGATGATGGTTCGGCTCTACTGCAGAAGATATGAAGGTAACAAGGAACTTTGCAAGAACTGCTCAGATTTGTTGAGTTATGCTGAGGCTCGTCTTGACATGTGCAAGTTCGGAAATGAGAAACCAACATGTAAGAAATGCCCGATTCATTGTTATAAGCCGGACATGCGTGGGAAGATGAGGACGGTGATGAGATGGGCGGGTCCAAGGATGATGATTTATCATCCTATAGAAGCTATAAAGCATCTGATAAGGGAAAAGTTCTAGAATTATGATAAAGAGAGTTCTAATAACGATAGTTATGAGTTTTTCATTCTTTGGCCTCTTTGGCCAGAACAATAAGTTCAAGACAGTAGATGTAACAGAGTTCGCAAAGGCTGTGGCCGATACATCATATGTGGTGCTGGATGTGCGTACCGCTGCAGAGCATGCAGAGGGCTATATTCCGGGCACGCATTTCAATATAGATGTCCTTGAGGATACCTATACTGAGACTGCCCTTAAGACTCTTCCGAAGGACAAGCCGGTAGCCCTCTACTGCCGTAGCGGCAACCGCAGCAAGAACGCTGCCCGTATCCTTGCAGAGAAAGGGTATCAGGTCTTGGAACTTGGAACAGGATTCCGCGGCTGGGTGGCAGCAGGTAAACCTATTGAAAAATAACTATGGAAACACCAGTGCTGAATTCGCATACTAAGGTCGAGTATGAGCCGGCACACAGTTGCGAGCATCTGTTGAACGCTACAATGGTGAAGATGTTCGGATGTCCTCGTTCGAGGAATGCTCATGTAGAAAAGAAGAAGTCCAAGTGTGACTATCTCTTAGATGCCGAGCCGACTGCAGATCAGGTTGCACAGATTGAAGCAAAGGTCAATGAAGAAATCTCCAAGAATCAGGATGTCACCATTGAGTTCATGACACGTGAACAGGCCGCAGCCATTGTTGACCTGAGCAAGCTTCCTGAGGATGCATCAGAGACTCTTCGCATCGTAAGGATAGGGGATTATGATGCTTGCGCCTGTATAGGCGCTCATGTGAAGAATACCAGCGAAATCGGTAAATTCAAGGTCATCAGCCATTCGTTTGAGAATGGTGTGTGGAGACTAAGGTGGAAAGTGATTAATCAATAATACAATGAAGATAGCAATACCAACAAGAGACGGATGCATAGATGACCACTTCGGTCATTGCGCATACTATACGATATTTGATGTCATTGACGGAAAGGTGACAAATGTCAGCAAGATGGCTTCTCCGGAAGGATGCGGATGCAAGAGCGGTATCGCTCCCGTTTTGCGACAGATGGGCGTGACAGTTATGCTGGCCGGCAACATGGGACAGGGTGCAAAGAATGTGCTTGAAGCCCAGAGGATAGAGGTTATCCGTGGCTGCAGAGGTAATGTGGATGAACTTGTTGCTGCATACCTTGCAGGCAATGTCAAGGATAATGGTGAGGCATGCGATCATCACGATTGTCATTGATATGTCAGCATAAATGTGGAGATGTTGTATTTCTGTTGATTTACGTTTCCATTTGTGTTGGAAAAATGTAAGAAGGGTCCTATGGTAGCAATAGAGAATAAATAGTATGTGAAGATGAAACAGAAGCTTGAAATATTGCAGAACATGCTTTCTAGCGTTTCTAAGTTTTATATAGAGTCAAAGAAAGTGGAGAGTGAGCGATGGGAACGAGGCGAATCGTTCAATCTATTCAATACAATAGGCCTAAAGTCTGAGGAGGTCAGATTACATTCTGCCTTTATAGGTGAACTGCTTAATCCCAAAGGAAGTCATGGTGCATCTTCTCTATTCCTAAAGGCATTTTTGGACGTAATGCAGATTGAAGATGGTTATATCAATTATGAATTGTGCTCTCCAAATATTCTAGAACGTGTGATAGGAACTGTCACGGAGACTGAAGGAGGAAGGATTGATATCATAATTGAAGACGGTACTCATGCAGTCATAATAGAAAATAAGATTTATGCCTCTGATCAGTGCAACCAATTGTTAAGGTATCATAACTATGGTGATCGGAAATTCCCGGCTGGCTATGAATTGCTCTATCTTACGTTGGATGGTCATGCACCTTCAGACTGCTCTATAGGGAAACGTACTTTCAATTACTCTTGCCTTTCATACGATTCAGAAATTCTATTGTGGTTAGATAAGTGTTTAGAATTGATTCCGAATGATTTGCCGGTAAGGGAGGTAATCCGTCAATATTCAGATTTAGTAAAACAATTGACATATAAAGATATGGATACTAAGTATATCGATAAATTAAAGTCTATTGCGTTGGCGCCGGAAAATGTGCTTGCAGTCGGAGAACTATTTCAGATACAAAACGAGTGGCTCAATAGTATAATCGAAACATATATATGGAATCCTCTAGGTGAATATGCAAAGTCTAAAGGATTGGTGTTCAAAGTGGAAGAGGATGGTGCCTGTGTTTTCAAGGAAGAATGGAAATATTTTGCTCTTTATGTTTTTACAGAAAAACGTAGTTGGAGCGATATATATGTAGGTGTCTCCTGTTATAACGAGCCTCCAAGGTGTAGTAAACTTTTTAAGAAGGACTTTGTGCTTCTTAATTGCTTGAATCAACAACCAAATTATTATTGGCCATATGGATGGGAATACTTACCTGGTTCAATGTGTTCTTGGGATTATCATATTACTGAGCAGATCGTGAATGGGGAAGTAGTTAATTGGATTATGAATAAGTTTGATGAAATCCTAAATGAACTCGAGGAACGCAATCTGCGTATGCCATAAGAAAAAAGAACTAGATGTTTGCACATTCAAAATCTTTCCTTATACTTGTATTAAACTAGAATAATTCACAATAAGGAAACAAAATAAAAAGGATAAGAATATGGAAAAGGGACTCGTACTTAAGACAATGAGAGAGGCAGGAAAGCCTATCGCAGCAGGTGAGGTGGCAACACTTTCAGGACTTGACAGAAAGGTGGTTGACAAGGTGTTTGCAGAACTTAAGAAGACAGGTGAGATCGTTTCACCGGTAAGGTGTAAGTGGACTCCTGCTGAGTAATAACAAAGGTCATTTTATAGAGACAACGGTGATTGCTGGATCACCAACTGAATAGCTGCATCTGAGAGAGAGGACTTCGTCCAGCTCCTTTCGGATTGCAGCTTTTAGTATGCCGTCACCGATGCCGTGGATGAAGGTGATCTTCATTCCTCTTCGATTAGCATTTTCACGGATGACTCTTCTGAAGGTGTCCATCTGGAACTGCAACTGCTGTCCTTTAGGGACATTTATGCCTTCTGGAATCGCCTCAATGTGCAGGTCGATCGTTAGAGAACCATCAGGATTTATAGGAGTTGATCGCTTAGGTTCCATATTGGTTTTCTTTGCTTTGACCTTCGTTTCTTTAAGACTTGCAATCTCAGCCTTGTCAGTGACCGCAAACTCTCCGTATGCTGATTCTATGACAAGGCCATCTTCTAGTTCTATTCTTACGGTCTTGCCGAGTCCGATGATCTTACCTCTCAGGTTGGAATCCATCAGGATTACGCTTTGGCCGTTCTTAAGGCCATAATTGGAATCTTTTGACTTTGGCGTTGTTGTAGTAGGTGTAACCTTTGGTGCCGCCTTGACATCAGTTTTCTTCTCCGAAAAGGTGACTTTCCCTTTCAGAGCACTGAAATCCGATATGATTGTCTTCTTTGCCATGTGTCTATCGTTTGGTAACCGTGATCATAAAGGTCACGGCAACAACGGAAATCATGATACCTGTGATGATGTTAGAGGTGAGAGCCTCGCCGAATACCAAAGTACCGACTAGAATCGCTGTGATAGGTTCGAAGACTCCCAAAACCGAGGCCTTGGTGGCACCGATATTTCTGGTGGCTATTGCCAAGGTCGCTGTAGAGACAATGGTCGGCAGAACAGCAAGTCCTATGAGATTGAACCATGCCATCCCTCCGTAGAGTCCTGTCATGAGTTCTGTTCCCGATATTGAGCATCTGGTGATGAAAACGACCGTTCCTACCAACAGGGCATAGAATGTCAGCAGGGAATTTGAGATTGATGATATGGCCTTGCTTCGGTTGATGATGACAATGAAGAGCGCATAGACAAAGGCTGATGCTATCGAGAACCATACTCCAACTGGATTGATTGCTTCAGAGCCTGTGCCTCCTGTCATTATCATCACTCCTGCGAATGTTGCAGCGATCGACAGCCATACCGGCCATGAAGGAACAACCTTCAGGAAGACCATGATGATTGCTACCATTACGGGGAAGAGGAACACCAGCGTGGTCGCCAGACCTGATGCAATGTATTTGTAGGCTTCAAATAGGAAGGTGCTGCTTGCCGTATAGAGCAATCCCAGCGCAAGAAGGATTCCTGCCTGCTTGAGAGTAATCTTGAAGCTCTCTTTCTTCAGCAGCAGATAGCCACCCAGAAGAATCACGGCAATGCCATACCTGAAGAAGAGGATGGCTTCAGTGGAAGCCCCGTCGTTCATCAGGGGTTTCGCAAATAGTGGATTCAGTCCATATGTGATGCCGGTGATGATGCCGGCCGGGTATCCTATGATGGCATTTCTGCTTAGTTTTACCATATACGTATCTTTAAAAGAAAAAGCCTCAGAGTCTCAAATCTCCGAGGCTTCATGATGGGAGCGGAAGACGAGGTTCGAACCCGCGACCCTCAGCTTGGAAGGCTGATGCTCTACCGACTGAGCTACTTCCGCAGTTGGACCCATTTTTCAAAATGGGATACAAAGATATAACTTTTTGCGATATGCCCTACCTGTTGTTGATAACTTTCTCGGCTTCCTCTGCAGAAATCGGAGAGAACCGTCTGAAGACCTTTCCGTCCCTCTCGATCACTTCCTCGAACATAGACTTGGGTCTTACCCATACACCTCGTTCTCCGTACATGGCCTGATATACGACCATTTCCTCGAGGGTTTCCGAATGTTTTGCTATGTGAAGGACACGGTAGACGTTGCCCTTGAAATGTCTGTAATATTCTCCTGTCATGGCAACAAAGTTACAAAAATAGTCCGGCTCTCGATTCTCATCGAAGCAGGACCACTACACAAAAACTAACTATGAAATATGATTGAATCAGCATCCTGTTCCGTCAAGGTTGCATGCGGCACCTGTAGTATATTCCGGTGCAGTCTCCACAGCCATTGATGCATCATAGTGCTTAAGGCTGATGAATACGGAACCATCCTCTTTTACAAAGCATGGAATGCCGATATTGCCACGTTCGCGTACCTTTGTGAAAGCTGGATGACTATCGCGAAGGACTATGAATTCCTTAAGACTACGCGCCTGCTGACCGATGTCTATGAGTTCATATTCAGGATTTTCTTTATACAGCTGCTTGACTTGTGTGCAGTCCGGGCAGCTTTCCATTACGTATACCTTTGTCATAATTATACTGCTTTATGTGTTTTTAATTCCTTTCTGATTCTTGCATATGCTCTCTTTATCCTATACAACACCTTCTCCCTGATCCGTCTTGGAAACAGATGCAGTGCAATCACTAGGAGAATGGTAAGTATGCTGATTATCATAAAGCACGAATCGTTTTAATGTTAATATGAAAAACTCTGATGCTCCGGTAAACCGGAAGTCATAGTTATCGCATCAGATATGCTGTCTGGACCTGGTCTGATGAGACCTTCACCTCAGGCTTCCTTCCTATGGATGAGAAGAGTAATCCAAGCCAGAGAGCCAGCAGCGCAATCCAAAGTGCCTTCTGCCATTTCTTCTGAGAGAGCCACCAGTACTTCATGTTGGCCCTGAAGACGTACCACTTCGCCTTCAGCTTCTCCCCGAACATCTTCATGCGGCTTGAAAGGGGTGCGTTCGATTTTGCTCGTTTGGCGCCCT
>JBGVPH010000051.1:0-7372 GCA_045126915.1 Candidatus Cryptobacteroides sp. | reverse complement strand
GAGAAATATGAAGAGTCAGAAAGAAAGTCATTTGGGGTAAATAGATAAATACGTTTAATATTATATGAATTAGATATCTGTCAATTCTTCATATAAAGCATTGATTTTCAATATATTTTTGCTACCTTTGTAATTGATGATTCGTGATATCAAATGCGATGTTTTTAACATCAATTTGGTGTTAGAGGTGATAACAGATTTAACACTTGATACCTTGCAATATCATAATAAATCATTACCTTTGACTATTGCGATCATTCTGATCACTTAAGTTAAAAAACGGTTATGCCGTTGGAAATCAATGAGATGCTCCCGATTTGATGGATACAATCTCGTAACTAATTGATTATCAATTAGTTATAATGTACTGGAGTGGTAATCTAAAATTGTCATGCCCGACTTGATCGGGCATCTGAACATAATAACCTCCCTGGTAGAATGGCTGAAGCGAACCCAGGACCGCTGAATTCTGAATTGCTCTCATATAGGTCATTGACCTTGTCAACGGCCAGCATACGCATCAGCCCCTTGCAGAAAGCATTTCCCAATTTCCCGTGAAATAGAGGTGTAGCCTTTTCCAGTTCAGTTATTGTCAGAAGAGACATGTCTTGATTTTCTACAAAAATTGCGAATTACGATACTCAGTAGGGGTCATTCCTGTATGCTTCTTGAAGAACTTGTAGAATACAGTCTGATTTGAGAAATTGAGCCTATATACAATCTCCTTGATCGGCATTGTGGAATATTTCAGAAGATTCTTTGCATCCAGCATTATATAGGCATCAATCCATTCGGGCGCTGATTTTCCGGAAATCTCTTTACACAATCTTGACAGATATTTCGGACTTATGCACAGTCTGTCTGCGTAGTAAATCACCTGATGCTCCTTTGAGTAGTTTTCATGAATCAGTTTCATGAACTGCTTGAATACCAGTCTCTTGTGGTCGCTTCTCAAGTTTGTGGACACAAGACTTCTGCTTTTTATCTTGTCAACACTGGCAAGCCATTGACCTGCAGCAATGGAGGCCATGGAAGATACCAATGAACGCACAGAGTCCTGAGTCATTCTCAGTCCGCTGTCAGTAATCCTTGCAAGTAGTTTCAGATAGTCCGTAAATATCTCTTGAAGATCATTGTTCAGATTGATTACAGGAGTCTCAATCAAAATGAGACCTTCATTGAGTATCTTTCTGAAATCCACCTTCAGGTCGGAAACAAAGTTTTCAGACATTGCTATCATTACGAAGTGCAGCTGATCAGGACTCTGACTATATATCCTTTCAACCTTGACGATATCCTGTGCGGTAACTATTACCAGGCTACCCTCTACTATATCAAAGTCGTCCAGATTGATTGACATTCGTATCGATCCCCTTACACAGAACAGAATGATATTGCCTTCCAGCCTGAGTGGTCTAGAGAAGTTTTTCTTCATATCTGTGTCATATCTTACATCAAATATGCAGAAATCCTCGCCAAGCCCCACTTGAGATGACATTGGGAAACTTTCCTTAAGCGTCTTGATATTGAAATCCTTCAAATCTCTCATATTATTCATGACAATCTACCTTTTGACATACAAATTTCAATCCTTTTATCACAAATACATCATTCAGGGAATGTTTGGGATAATACTGTTACCCTTTGGGATAATGCCTTAAATCCAAGAAATTACCAATATTCCATTCGTTATCCGAAAGTTCAACTGTAGTATCCCAAAAGTTTACTCATGGCACATATGGCAAATGAATTGCTGATTCGCCTCCGACACTAAAAATGTTGACATGAAGAAACAAATGACACTTGAAACTGACAAAAGGAAAGCGAAAGAGGGTGAATATATTGACATTAGATGGGATTGCCCGGGGTGCCCGGATTCATTGATGCTGATCTTTGATTCAGGTCATAAGACTGACAAGATCGTGGTCTCAGATTCCGGATCAACACGGATAGCTGTACCAAATTGCAATGGCAAGTTCATTATCAGGCTTGTGGCAGGTATCGGCGGAAAGAAATCAACTCAGGAGGTCACTGTACGCGTGGCAAATAGCAGGAAAGCCGCACGGCTCTCCCAAAAGAAATGGCAGAAAGCCTTATGGATCTCGATTCTGTCATCTCATCTTCGCTCAACAATCAGACAGCATATATAATAGAACACAAATAATGGCAAAACTTACAATCAAGGAATTCGGACGAAACTGGTGGACACGTCACACCAGGCGTGACATTTACATCAACGGAAAGCATTCAGGCACTCTAGCTGGGGATGAAATGGAGATAGATGTAGAATCGGGACATTGCAAGGTAACGGTTCAGAACATGTTCCCACATTTCACTTCGACAGCATACATCAATGTAGAAGAGAAAGCGGAAAACTATGTAACATTCAGAGACACCAAATGGTTCCTGAACTTTCTCATGGCACTGAATGTAGGTTTGATATTTCTCAGAGTACTTGTTCCGATGCCCCGCATCATGAGACAGATAAGCAACATCTATGCATATCTGTGGCTTATGTTCAGCCTTTTCAACCGCAACGGTTATTTTAAGACATTCGCATACTCCAAGGTTGCAATAGATGCCCAGACTTATTCATAGATTTAATAATTATCAAACAATAAAATTATGGACAGATATTTTGAAGACATGCTGCCGGCAGAAGAGCTGGAACAGCTGAAATTTATTCCGACTATTCCGGAATTCGTAGCCTGGATTGAACAGAAATGGCATGACCTGCCTGCTCTATCTGACACGGAGAGTACATGTACATATGCGAAGATGTGTAACGATATAGCACACAAAAGAGCATTGCTGAATTCTCTCGGCCTTGAAAAAGGAGACAAGGTTGCAATCCTGGACAATACGACACCAGAGGCTATCGAGATGTTTCTCGCAGTTACCTCTGCAGGTTATGTCGCTATCAACCTTCCGTCACAGCTTCCTGAACAGGCTGTCATCGGTTGCTGCATGAAGTTCAACGTAAAGGTGCTTGCATATGGGGAAGCATTCTGCAGTGTGGCGGAACTTGTCCCATGCAAGACATTGAAGATTGCAGAATTGGGCAATGAGACAGCTCCTTCTGCATCTGTCAGCCCCGATGATCCTGCTGCGATTTTCTTCACTGGAGGAACCACAGGTGCTCCAAAGGGAGCGATCCTTCCTCATAGAGCTATCATGCGAGGCTCTCTGAACGGATGCTACGGTCCTGGAAAGCAGCTCGCATGTCACAGATATGCCAATGTACTGCCGTTGAGTCACGTTTTCGGTCTTATCAGGGGTACCATGTCTGTATTATACACCGGAGGACTATGGGTGTCTGGAGCGAATGTGAAGGAAACTCTGGGAAAGATACCAGCAATCAGACCTACCTGCCTTGTTGCCGTACCAGGCATTTGCGAGATCCTGATGGGGCTTATCAAGATGTACGGAAAGGATTTCCTTGGTGGAGAGCTCCGTTTTATAATCGCAGGCGCAGCCAATGTGCCACCTAAGCTCATAAATGAATTCGACGCCATCGGCATCAGCCTGTTTGCCGGATACGGCATGACCGAAGGCGGTAATCTTACATCCGGAAATGTAGACGTCAAGGAGAAACCGACATCTGTCGGCAAGATATACCCTGGTCAGGAAGTCAAGGTCGTTGATGGAGAGCTGTGGATGAGAGGTGACAACGTGTTCCTTGGATATTATGGTGATCCGGAGAAGACAGCGGAAACACTTACAGAGGACGGCTGGCTCAAGACAGGTGACCTTGTCCGCTTCGATGGCGAGGGATATATGTACATCACCGGTCGCATCAAGAATCTCATCATCCTTTCAAACGGCGAGAATGTAAGTCCGGAGAGCCTTGAAGAGCCTTTCTACAAATGTGACAAGCTCCGTGACTGTCTTGTAATGGAGGAAGACGGGGTAATCACCATCGAGATTCTGCCTCGTATGGAAGAGTTTACAGGAACTGAATGGGAAGAAGTGGAGAATTATTTCAAGAATGTCCTTGCACAGGTGAATGCCACTCTGCCTTCAACCCACAGGATAGCGAAGCTTACCGTCCGTAAGGAAGACTTCAAGCGAACAGGAACCCTGAAAGTATCACGAAACTAACCTTTTATATTATGACCCAGGAATACATACTGAATGAACTGAAGACAATTTTCAAACAGATCAGTCCCAAAATTGACACAGACAAGGTGACGCTTGAAACCAGGCTGGTGGAAGATCTCGGATTGGATTCATTGACAATCCTCCTTATGAGCTTTGCCATCGAAAAACGATTCGAATTCAAATTCGACACCGTGCAGAAGTTCACGTCTGTGGGAGAAGTCATTGAATATATTACATTGAAGACGCTATGAGGAAAGGTACAGAAGCCGTAGAAAGGACAACTTCTGCACTTGTACGACTGCTTCTTCGCCCCAAGCCATATTTCCTTGAGGTAGAGAAGCAGGCTGACAAGTTGCGTGAACCGTCCATACTCGTAATCAATCATACAAGCCATCTCGACGGCCCGATAGTCAATACCGTTTTCCGTAAGGACCGCATTCATAACCTTGCGGCCAAGGACAGGTTCGAGCAGAAAGGATTCGGATTCTTTCTGCGCCACACACGATGCATACCTATCGACCGAAAGAATCCGGACCTCTCATGGGTGCACGAGTCATTGAGGGTACTGCATGAAGAGAAGGAGAGCGTGGCCATTTTTCCGGAAGGAGCTCACGGAAAACACCGCGAGCAGCTGCCGTTCCACTCGGGAGTGGTCATGCTTGCTGCCCTTGCCAAGGTTCCGATTGTAATGGTATATATAGATGGTCCGCATAAAATCTTGAGGAAACGAGCCAAACTGATAGTTGCACCGCCATACAGACTTGATCCTCCCATCTATGGCCTGAATTCTGAATATATTGGTCAACAGACAGAAATACTTCAGAATAAGATGAAAAACCTTATGAAGGATTTCATAAAGATAGATGAGAAACAAGTATAAGTTATGTCTTATAGGATTCTAATATTGTCCTGCAATACTGGAGAGGGACATAATTCTGCAGCAAAGGCTCTGCAGCATTATGCCAAGTCAGCTGGGGTCGACTGTGATGTGCTTGACGCTCTGAGCCTTAGAAATGCCAGGATTTCAAAATTTGTATCTGGTTTGTATGATGCTACAGTCAAGCTTTCTTTATTCGGCAGTATATATGCGTTGGGCGAGTGGTACAGCAACAGAAAACATAGCGGTAAATCACCGGTCTATCACCTATGTAAATTATTGCGGGGAAGGCTATCAGAGGTGATATCTGACAATGCATATGATGCCGTTATATGTACCCATCTGTTTCCGGCGGAGATGCTGACTTACTTGAGGTCGAGAAATAACTTGCATATACCCGTTTTCTTTGTCTCAACAGACTACACCTGTTATCCGTTTCTTGCTGAAACAGACTTAGATGGGTATATGATAGCTCATTCAGACCTGATCTCTGAATATGCCAGACAAGGTATACCGAAAGAAAAAATTTCTGCGACCGGCATCCCTTGTCTGTCCGGAGCATTGAATGCAAAAACTTCTCGTATGGAAGCACGGCAGAAAATAGAATCGGAATTTTGGTGGGATTGCAGCTCATATAACAGCAAATGGTTTTTAATAATCGGAGGATCGATGGGATTCGGAAACCTTGAGAATCTTATAAATGACCTTCGGGACTTGTGTGCTGCGGATGATAAGATTGTATGCGTCTGTGGAAAGAACGAACGTTTGAAACAGAGTCTTGGCAAGAAATTCAAGGATTCGTCTATGGTAAGGATAATAGGTTATACAGATAAGATTCCTTTGCTGATGGCTGCTTGTGATGTATTGTTGACAAAACCCGGCGGACTTACAAGCACAGAGGCAATGGACTGGGGGATACCATTGGTGCACACTTTACCGATAAAAGGCGTAGAAGACAAGAACGCACGATTTTATAGTGATAGAAATATTTCGTTTTATAGCGATGATTATAGGATTGCGGCAAGATATGCAGTGAAGTTATCTAAGGAAAAGGAATGCCGGAAGACCATGCTGGACGCTCAAAAGGATAACAGAACCATGAACTCATGTAAGTTGATAATCGATCATATAATCAGTGGGTTACACAATAAGGCTTAAGACAATGACCAGATTTTCAAGAATCATACTTACTCTTTCCACCCTGCTGCTGATAGCCCAGATCGTATCTGTCATCTTTTTGGCTGACGATGCTGCTGTTGGGCATATAACTTTCCAGCTTTTTGAGAATCTTCTGATGATCATTGTTACCCTGCTGCCTCTCATACTCGGTAAAATGATCAAGGGAGGGATTCCCAAAGCAATGGAAATTGCCTTTGTAGGATTCTGCTTTGCATCATTGGTAATGGGAGATCTGTTTGATTTCTATGGGCGATTCCCATGGTGGGATATTGTTCTGCATGCGATTTCAGGAATCATGCTTGGCATACTTGGCTATGCCATATACAGCACCTTCAATTCAAGTGATACATCTTCACCGATATGGGTGTCAGTCTGGATAATATCCTTTGCATTGTCAGCTGGGGCTATGTGGGAGATTTGGGAATATGCTGCAGACGGCATCTTCGGACTCAATTCACAGGAATTCCTGATGAGCAGCGGAACATTTGATTCTACGACTCCATTGCAGGGACGTGCAGCCCTGAAAGATACAATGGAAGATCTTATACTGGACTTTGCAGGTTCGACAGTCATTGCAGTTACGGCATTTTTTGATGTGAAAAGAATACAACGCAATCAATCTGAAAAAGGTGTCTCATGATTCACATCAGAAGACACCCAACCTAAAACTTAACCTATGAAAAAACTATTCTGGTGCTATAGAAGCAACATTTACGCCATACGCTCATGCGCTCCACTTGAAGTAGTGGATAACCTGGAAGAACTTGAGGATGACCTGTACGAATGTATCGAAGATGTATGGCCCGATTATCCCACAAAGGAAGATTTCCTGTGGAATGAAGATGAATATTGATTGACATTCAAATAGATGTACTCATTATTTTCATAGTTAGTTTTTGCAGTATCCCGCAGCGATGTGAATCGAATGCGGGATTTTATACCTTGTACAAAATTATTTTGTATTTTTGCGAAAACAGATTCTTAACCAACCAGAGACATAGGTCTCACAACCAGACATATCTTATGAAAGTATTGATTTTATGCAACAATGCGTACATGACGGGTAATGGTGTTTGCACAGCCGTACTATCATTGATAGACCGTCTTAAATGCAGAGGAATCGACGTCAGACTGATGGCGTGCGAAAATCCGGATACCGGCGGTCCGCAACCGGAATACAGATTAAAGCATTTCAAATTCCTATTCTTTGAACCT
>JBGVPH010000050.1:0-9299 GCA_045126915.1 Candidatus Cryptobacteroides sp. | reverse complement strand
TGGAATGACATCCCGGTCCCTTCATGCTGGGAGATGCAGGGTTACGGATATCCTATCTATACCAACATCACATATCCGTTCCCGTTAAACCCTCCGTACATTGACCGAGACAATCCTGTCGGATCTTATGTCCGTACATTTGACGTGCCAGCAGAATGGAAAGGCGGAAGAGTGATCCTTCATTTTGGAGGAGTATATTCCGGACATCAGGTCTGGGTTAACGGTACGGAAGTTGGCTACTCAGAGGACAGCTGTCTTCCTAGCGAATTCGACATCACAGACATACTCAGGGAAGGTGAGAACACCCTTGCCGTGCGAGTGTTCAAATGGACGGACGGAAGCTATCTTGAGGATGCCGACCACTGGAGGATGTCTGGAATACACAGGGAGGTGATGCTTCTGCATAATCCGGATGTATGCATCCAGGACTTCGGCGTGAGGACGATTCTTGATGCCGAATACAAGGACGCCCGTCTTCAGGTCAGACCTTCAGTGAAAGCTCCTAAAGGAGTCAATACAGACAGAATGAAGATCACTGCCGTCCTTCATGATGCGGAAGGCAATCTTGTAGGTGAGAAGATGGAGGTCTTGGTAAAGGACGTCCTGGGCGAGCAGTATCCTCAGAGGGATAATGTTTACTATCCTCTTATGGAGCAGAAGTTCGAGAATCCTCTAAAGTGGACAGCCGAGACTCCTAATCTCTACACTCTCGTTCTTTCATTATGGGATGGCGAAAACCTTATCGAGGCTCGCAGCTGCAGAGTGGGATTCCGTGACGTACGTATCGACGGCCAGAAGCTCCTTGTCAACGGAGTCCCTGTGAAACTATACGGAGTCAACAGGCATGACCATAACCCGCATACTGGAAAGACTGTCACAAGAGAGGACATGGAGGCAGACATCAGGCTTATGAAGCAGAACAACTTCAACTCAGTCAGGACATGTCACTATCCTAATGACCCTTATCTGTACGAACTCTGCGATAGGTACGGAATGTATGTGATTGATGAGGCTAACCTTGAGACTCACCACGTCGGCGGTATGCTCTCAAATGATCCGGAGTGGACACAAGCCTTCCTTGAGAGGGCTACGAGAATGGTTGTCCGCGACAGGAACTACCCGTCAGTCATCATCTGGTCCATGGGTAACGAATCGGGAACCGGTCCTGGACATGCTGCGATGTCTGCATGGACCAAGGATTATGATCCGACAAGACCGGTACATTATGAAGGTGCTCAGGGACAGCCGATGCATCCTGATTATGTTCCGTTGACATCGGTGGCTTTCACCAGCGCAGTGGTTGAAGTCGGTCAGGAGATAGTGGAGCCGAAGGGTGGAGCAAATCCGAACGACCCTCAGTTCGTAGATATCGTCAGCCGTATGTATCCGTCAATCACGGAACTCGCGGAGATGGCCGTCAACCCTAACATCGACCGTCCTATACTCATGTGCGAGTATGCACACTCGATGGGCAACTCTACAGGTTCGCTTGATGAATACTGGGACCTCATCAGAAGTCATGAGTCCCTCCTTGGCGGTCACATCTGGGACTGGATGGACCAGGGACTTGCAAGGACTGACAGTGAAGGAAGAAAGAACTGGGGATATGGAGGCGACTATGAGCGTCCGACCGATCCTAATGACGGCAATTTCCTTATTAATGGTGTAGTATTCCCAGACAGGACTCCTAAGCCGGCGCTATACGTATGCAAATACGTGTTCCAGCCTGTTACATTCCAGCTTACTGATGGAAATCAGGTAAAGGTGACTAACAGGAACTTCTTCGATAGCACTGCAAGATACTCATATTCATGGGAACTCAAGGACGAGAACGGAACCCTCCAGAAGGGATCTTTCGATGTTCCTGTCCTTGCTCCTGGTGAGAGCGCAGTTGCGGCTGTACCTGTAAAGGACTTCAAACGCAAGCCAGGCGCAGTATACATGCTTGAGGTTCACGCTCACGAAAATGCAGCTCTTCCATATGCTGAAGCTGGCTTTATCTGTGCATTCGAGCAGTTCGTGACTGAAGTACCTGCAGCTGCTCCGGCATCAGCCAAGGGCAAGGCTCCGCTCATGACAGAGTCAGAAGGATGTTATGTGCTTGCAGCGGGTAAGAATGTGGCAAGGATAGACAAGAGCAGCGGAATGCTCTGTGGTTATGCTGTTTCAGGTGCTGAGACCATAGCAGACTCATTCATGCCTAACTTCTGGCGTGCAGGTACCGACAATGACCGCAGAGGCTGGAAGGCAGAGGAGCTTATGGGCCAGTGGATGAACGTCAAAGCCGACAATGTTAAGGTCATCTCATCCGTGAATGGAGCAGATGCTGTGGTCGAGGCGGTCGTTACATCAGATGGCAAGGCAGTCATCTGCCTGAAGTACACCATGCATCCTGACGGAACCCTTGATGTCGGCTATGATATCAGGATTGACGAGCAGATGCCTGAGCCTATCAGGATCGGTCTACAGGGACAGATCGATTCACGTTACTCCGATGTGACATACTTCGGACTCGGCCCATGGGAGAACTACTGCGACAGACATGCAGGAGTATTTCTCGGAACATATAAGACTGACATCAAGGGTTTGATGACAGACTATGTCTATCCGCAGGAGAACGGAAACAGGACAGGTGTGCGCTGGTTCACCCTCACTGACAAGACAGGAAAGGGTATCCAGTTCATCGGGGATGCACCTCTGAGCATTTCTGCATGGAACACCACTCAGGAGTCACTTGAGGCGGCAAAGCATATCGGTGAGGAAGATCTGCTTGAGGGTTCATTCGTACTTAATGTCGATCATGCTCAGGCAGGAGTCGGAGGAACAGATACATGGAGCATCAAGGCAAGACCTGAGGTTCACCACAGACTCCTTGACAAGGCTTACAGCTACTCCTTCACCATCCGCCCTGTAAAGGACTTCAAGGATGCCGTGAACGCAGCAAGAAACAGATAGTTCTGCTATCCATATATCAGATAATCCCACCCTTTTGTCTGAGGGTGGGATATCTCTATCTTACTTGTAAGATGCCAGTTAAAGGTGCTCGCATATGCAGCCAACATATACCAATTCGTCATCGTTGGATTGCGGTTTTCTAAAGTATATCCTACAATGTTGATTTGAATTCTGATTGTCATCACAGTGCATCTTAAGGTGCGGTTCACAATATGCCACAGTCCCATCCTTAAAAGTGAAGGTGAACCTATCGCGGTCTTTTGTACCTTCTAAGGATGCACCATCCAAACCATGTTTACTTGCAAACCAGTCGAGAAAACCAATAAAGTCTTTTCCGTAATTGGAAAAATCTGAAACAAGGTTTTCTTCCATTGCGGTAAGGTATCTAACAATTGAAAATGGATGACTCTTATATACATCAGATATTTGTTGCGATAATGTACTATGAAATACTATTCCTGGGAAATACTTCATTAATTCATTAGCAAAGAATTCAGACGTTTTTGGGTACTTGGCAAGATAATGGCGTCTGAAATGAAGCCAGCCATTGACACTTGAGATTACTTGGTGAGATAAAGGAAGCGAACTTCTGGAGTCAAAGACAAGAACTCCGTGACAATTATTCTCATCTTCCCATTTGAGGTATTCTGTTATATCCTCAGATGTTGTGTATTCGTTATTAAAGTGTTTAAATACGCTACATAAGAGAGTGACAGCATCTTTTCCGTATTTGTTATAAGACTCGGGTTGATTCCGAATAATCTCCATTACAGTAGTACCGTCACTGAAGATAGGTGAATTCAAAAAAGCTGTATGGAATACAAATAACTTGTTCTCATTTTTATTAGCAACGAGAGTCTTGACTAAATCGTAAAAAAGAACAAGTTTATTCTTAATTGCGTCATCAGAATCAGTTCCATTATATTTGAATGATTCACTTGACAGATAAAGGTGTGCAGTCATCTTTTCTGTCATTTTAGAAGTCCTAACCTCAGAATCTGAGCTGCATCTGATTCTGCCTGATCAAAAAAACCAATCGGCCAGTTGTCCATCTGTCCGTTTGAGTGCATCTTTAAATGAGATATCTCCATATTTTTGTTGAAGAAATAGATTGAGACATCTTCATTAGTGAAATTCTGATATTTTCCATCAAGTAGAGCACAAAGTCTAACTGCATTGATTACATGTTCACTATGAGATTCGATAAATAGCTGGATGTTATTATCAATGGCAATAGATATCAGCTCCTTCATTAATTGCGATTGTGCATAAGGATGAAGGTGAGCTTCCGGATTCTCGATGAATAGACATCCGTCCTTCATGTTCAGTGCTGCTAGCAGAATTGGTATTATATAACTGTATCCGAAACCGCTATTAATCGACTTTATCGAACGAGTGCCATCCAGTGTGCTGAAATATAATTTAAGCACTTCCTGACTTTTCTCACTTTCATGATCACCTTTGAGATTGATTTCTCCACCTTCCATAACTCTGACTATTATCTCAGAAAGTTTAGACTTCAATCTATCGTTTCCGGCAAGGACATTAAGACGAAACTCTCCATTGTTGCCGATTGGATTGTTATCATAAAGATCCTGTTTCACCTCAAAAGCAGTTGGTCCAAGACGGTCCGCAGAAACATATGCATAATTATTAAAAAGGGTATGTATCTGAGGAGGAAAGTTTGAAAGAGATGAGTCACCAGAGATTGAATCTGGTTTTCCTATTTCCTGACGTTTTTCAAAGTAGTCTTTTCCGTCTAAGAAGAGTGCAGCAATCTTACCTTTACGATCACTCTTCTCCTCATATGATAGACGCACATCCTTTACTTCATCGGGGTTGTCAGTCTCGATTGCTATATCTATGGTTTGAGATTTACCTCTATTGTTCAATAAATCTTCAAATAGACCCAACTTACAGAAGATGCCATTAACCAACAAATCTCTCATATGTTTGTTGTCATACAGAGATTGTGCGAGAAGCAGCAGTGATTGCATTGCAGTTGATTTTCCCCTTCCATTATAACCGGTAAAGATGTTTACACGTCTCAATTCAAATGCTGTTGGTTTAGAAAAGCATTTGAAATTATCTAAAGTTAATTTTGTGAGCATATGGTTAAAGGAAATCTGTTATTGACGTGTCTTGAGCCATTCGACAACACTGGAAGATAGCCAACCTGAAATGGAATCAAGATCAACTTGTGATATCAAAAGAAGATCTTCGTCATTCAGTCCACCCTTTAGTTTCTGATATACCTGTTCTCTATTGGACAAATTCGTATAAAGGAAAAGACTATGTGGGATAAATGCGATACTCTCTCCAAGTTCTTTTATTAACTTGAAGAATGCGTCCTGTCTCTCGGACGCCTTGATATCGAAATTAACAACTAGAAGCATATATATTGGCTTGATCGCCCTATAAAAGGCAAAACGCGTGCAAATTTAGTTAAATTCTTTCAAAAAATCAATATAATACTATAGTTGCGAATCTTTATATTCGTAATGTTCTTTTGTTTATATTAAATTTGAAAGTATAACCTCACATCTTAAGGAATGCTGGTTTATTGTAAAAGTAGAAAATTTATCTTCACATTGTTATCCTAAAATCCGAAAATTAAATCTATATCTCGTTGTCAGTTTGGCTGATTCTCTCTATTTCTAAAACTTCAACGTTTTGTGGCAGCAATCATGAAGGTCACAGCGATGACTGATATAACGATGCCTATGACTATATTTGAGGTGAGTGCTTCTCCGAATACCAGAGTTCCAACAAGAATGGCTGTAACCGGTTCGAAGACGCCGAGAACGGAAGCCTTTGTAGCACCGATGTTTCTGGTGGCAACAGCGAGAGTGGCAGTAGATACTATGGTCGGGAAAATGGCCAGACCGACAAGGTTGAACCATGCGTTCGCGCCTTTTATCCCGTTCATCAGTTCAGTGCCGGAAGATAGGCTTTTTGTGAAGAAGACGGCAGCACCTACGGAAAGCGCGTAAAATGTAAGCAGGGAGTTTGATATGGTGGAGATCCTCTTGCTACGGTTGATTATGACTATAAATAGGGCATAGACAAACGCGGAGGCTATTGCCAGCCACACTCCGACAGGATTCGCGCATTCTTCTCCTATACCTCCTGTCATTATGACAACTCCGGCGAATGTTACTGCAATCGAAAGCCATACCGGCCAAGAGGGAACAACCTTGAGGAACACCATGATGATGGCCACAAGGACGGGAAAGAGGAATACGAGTGTGGTCGCAAGCCCCGAAGCAATATACTTGTATGATTCAAAGAGGAATGTGCTGCTGGCAGTGAACAGAAGTCCCAATGCAAGAAGGACAGCAGACTGTCTGAGGCTTATCTTGAAACTCTCCTTCCTGATCAGCAGATAGCCACCCAGAAGAAGAACCGCTATCGTGTATCTGAAGAAGAGGATGGATTCTATGGAAGCACCAGCATTGATCAGTGGCTTTGCGAACAGGGGATTGAGTCCGTACGCAACACCGGTAATGATGCCACAAGGGTATCCTATCATTGCATTTCGACTGAGTTTTGGCATGTCAGAACTGTTTCTTAAGCGTGAAATCGAACCTGAGTCCTCCCTGAGGGCGGTTGGTGACGCTGATTGTACCTCCATGGAATAGCACTGCATGCTTGACTATCGCCAGGCCCAGTCCAGTTCCTCCCTTGCTCCTTGAGCGTCCCTTGTCCACCCTGTAGAATCTTTCGAAGAGTCTCGGCAGCTTGCTCTCATCCACACCTTGCCCGTCGTCCTCGAAGATGATCCTGCAGGAGTCCTGGGTGTTCTCTGCAAGGGTTATATATATTGTCTTACCCTCCGAATAGGATATTGCGTTCTCCGTCAGATTCCTGAATATCGATCCTATGAGCGACTGGTTGCCATTGACCACTACTCTCTCTCTGAAATCGATCTTCAGCGACATCCTCTCTTCCTCCGGAATGACGGAAAGTTCATATGCTATCTCGTCAAGAAGGTCATTGATCACCACTTCTTCCTTCTCTATCGTGCCGGTGCCGTCCTCGATCCTGGTGATGAGCGAAACGTCACGCAGGAGGTTTCTGAGCCTTTCGTTATGCATATAGCACCTTTCTATAAGCTCCTGCTTCTTCTCTTCCGAAAGCGTGATTCCCGAAAGAAGGGTCTCAAGGCATACCTGTATCGAGGCTACCGGAGTCTTCAGCTCATGATTGATGTTGTTTGTGAGCTGCCTCTTGAGCCGGCTTTTCTCCTGTTCCTCCCTCAAAGCGTTTTCTTCTTCCCTGAACCTGTTTACACTCTCTATTGTCTTTCCTAGCTTGAGGGCCGAGAAATAGCCCGCTACGCTGATCAGCACACTTATGAATATGATCACCCATACGAAAGTCCAGTCGGCCTTCAGGAGGTCTCGCAGCGACGATGAGTAAGGGACCGCTGTCCTTACTATCATCCCGTCACCCCTTGTCGCGGAATAGAAATACAGATTTCCGTCGCTTGCAGACTTGCGGCTGATGTTATATCCGCTGCCTTTCTGCATCGCTGCCTGGATCTCCGGACGTGAGAGGTGGTTGTCCATCGAATCAGCGCTATGCATGCTGTCATAGGTCACGACACCATCCTCGCCAATCAAGGTTATCCTTACGTCGTCGAAGGGGAGAGGAATGGCATGAATATAATCCTCTACCGGAATCCCGGACCCGAGTGCTCCCAGTATGTGGCTGTTGCTCAGCTGCAGCTGTGCGTTCAGGACCTCGGTCTTGAACTGCTTTTCCCTGTAGTACTGGAATCCGATGAAGCAGAATACCATCACCCAAATGCAGCTAAGCAGCAAGGTGAAGAGCTTCTTGTGATAAGAAAGACTAATTCCTGAAACCATATCCGAATCCTGCTCTGGTGATTATACATGAACCGTACTCGCCGATCTTCTGACGTATGCGCGTTATGTTCACGTCTATTGTGCGGTCAAGGACTATGACTTCATCGCTCCATACGTTTGCAAGAATCTGTTCCCGTGAGCATATCTTGCCCTTGTTGGCGATAAGGAAGGCCAGCAGCTCGAACTCCTTCTTTGTGAGCTTCACCTCCTCGCCGTCGACGCTGCATATCTTAAGGTCCAGGTCCAGACAGAGCCCGTCAACCGATAGGGAGTTCGTCCTTTCCATCGCCTTCTGTCCTGATGTCCTTCTCAACACCGTCTTCACCCTCGCAATGACGTTCCTTACTGAATAGGGTTTTGTGATGTAATCGTCCGCACCGAGGTTAAGACCCTTCACCATGTCATCCTCGGAGTCGCGAGCCGTGCAGAATATAATAGGTATGTCAGATGTGCTGACGTCGGCCTTCAGCATCCTGGCCAAACGTATTCCGCTGATCTCTCCCATCATGATGTCAAGCAGTATCAGCGAATACTTCCTGAGGTCCATCCTGAGGGCTTCTTCTGCACTCAGGGCTGTGTCCACATCGTAACCTTCGTTTTCAAGATTGATCTTGAGAACCTCGCACAAGGTCTCCTCATCGTCTACTATCAATATGCTTTCTGTAGTCATAAGACATTCTGATTTGATGCAAAAATACTCATTATTAGATATGATTATCCTATAAAATTCAATTTTAATTGATTTGTAACAGGTCTGTATCAGAACTTTAATGCATCTGCAAAAGGCGTGAAATCTCCATAGGGTAATTTTGCAGCCGAAAGATTGTGCAGATTCAAATAATATCAGATATGGAATGGATTTATTTATGTTTTGTGATCTTCCTGTTCGCCCTTGCGGTCTCTGACCTATGGGTGGGAGTGAGCAACGATGCCGTGAATTTCCTTAATTCCGCAGTCGGAGCCAAGGCCGCCAAATTCCGCACGGCCATCATAGTCGCCGCACTCGGTGTGTTCTGCGGAGCGACAATGAGCAACGGTATGATGGACATTGCCCGTCACGGCATCTTCCAGCCGGAACATTTCGCATTCAGCGAACTGATGTATATCTTCCTTGCCGTCATGGTGACGGACATCATCCTCCTGGATGCGTTCAACTCGCTTGGAATGCCAACTTCAACAACTGTGTCAATGGTGTTCGAACTTCTCGGAGCCTCGTTCGCTTTCGCTCTACTGAAGATGAACTCAGGTGAAGGAGCACTCGGGTTCTCCGACTATCTCAACACCTCGAAGGCCCTGTCAGTCATTGTCGGCATCTTCGTGTCAGTGGCGATTGCATTCACGGTTGGTACAGTGGTACAGTGGCTCACCAGAATGGTGTTTACCTTCAAGTATTCAAGCAGGTTGAAATGGAAGATAGGCATATTCGGCGGCTTTGCCGTGACCTGTATCGTCTACTTCATGCTTCTCAAGGGC
>JBGVPH010000049.1:0-18597 GCA_045126915.1 Candidatus Cryptobacteroides sp. | reverse complement strand
AAAGTCTTTCGGACCGGATGCTTTCGTGGTTAGTGCGAAATCGAAGTCCGGATCGTTGTTGGCGTCCTTAATCAGTTCGAGTATGTGATTGAAGAGTGATTCTTTTGCTCTTGTCTTATTTCCTGGTTGTGTTGCTCCCTCTGGAATCTCAAGATGCTTGTTGTTGAGACGGAATGCCATTGCTCCGAGAACAATGTCCATGCATTGCTGGAGGTTGTGTTTCTTGGAGTCGATTTCTGCGATGTCGTCCGGACGGATCTTTATCCTGGCTTTCTTGAAGGCACGAAGGTTCTGCATGAAGCCGATATGGGCTTTGAATGCGTCGTTTTCTTCTGTGGAAATCGGGAGCTTATCAAAGTATAGCTTCAGGTATGTGTCTTCTTTTGGGTTGTCGCAGTGATGGATCAGTCCGAAGGTGTGTTTGATGAACTGATAATACAGGAGGTTATAGCGGTTGGCTATATGGTCGCGGTCAAGGTTCGATGGTACCTGGTTGGTGTCACGGAACATTATGCGTAGCTTGAGCTTGTCTTGTTTGATGAAGCTGAAGAACAGGTCCATCATTTCCTTATATTTCTCGAGATAGTTTACTGATACTTTCACCCATTTTATTTCACCGAGAAGGTTGAGTTCCTGTTTCTTGGCTTCAATTGCAGTGGTTACTTCATAAATATCCCTGCTGCGAACGAGTACACCTCCGAAGAAGTCGGAGAAATATTCGCCCCTCGAAATCGATTCGTCACTATATATAATGTACTCCATAGTTTGGTTATGTATGTTCTGAGTCAAAGGTAGCATAATTCTCTTGATTACTTGTTGTTTGTTAGAAATTGTATGATCCAGTCGGCGAGGTCGATGTGGGCTGCTCGATCGGCTGGGGTGGCGTTGTCTTCGAGGAGGCGGGAGATGCGGATGTCGAGGTGTGGGAAGGTGAAGATCTTCTGCTGCCAGTCTTTGAAGGCGTCGATGTCGGGGAAGACTATGATCTTTCTTCCTTTGAGGGAGCTGAGGCGTTCTGATGTGAGTCCGGATTTGCCTCCGGTAGCGAGCCATAGGTATTGGGGCATGAGGGCTGCGCAGATGATGGCGGTCTTTTCGGATTCTACGAGGGCGATGGTTTTATCCTGGTTCTGGGGCAGGAGGTGTTCTCCGAAGAGGCATTGGGTGAGTTGCCAGTCCGGGGGAAGTTGTTTTCTTCTCTTGAGTATTGAATGGAGCCAGTTGATTCTGCCTGGTTTGTTGGGGTCTTTGATTCTATGGCCGGTGGACGGGTTGTATTGCATGATCTTTCCTGTGCGGCATTGGTTGTCCTGGTCTATCTGCAGGAAGATGATTGCCTGGTCCGGGGTGGAGGCGAGGCGGTAGTCTGCGATGATACGGTCTATGGCTGAGGATGGGATCATGGTTTTCAGGTAGGTGATGAGGTGGTTGCTTCCTGATGGTGGCGGAATGAGGGCTGGAGGGATGATGCCTGGAGATGGCCGATCAAGTCGGCCATGACGATGTGAACGATGAAACAGATTCCTCGACTCGCTGCGCTCGCTCGGAATGACAAAGTGGCGATGTTCCGGATGATCGTGGAAGTATTGGCGTGGGGTGCGGTGGTAGCCGCAGGATGATTCGTGATCGCAGCGGCCGACGGTGGGATGAAGGATGTTGCCGTTGTCATCGATGTAGAGTGTGAAACAGCGGGGGCGTTCGCAAGCTGGGCAGGTGTGACGGGATGATATTCCTGCGTATTTCTGGAGATGGTATCTGCTCATTGTTTATGGGTTTATAGTTCTTCGTCGGTGTTTTCGTCTTCTATCCAGTCGATGTCCAGCTGTCCATCGGTGTCCATGTGTCCATCGTCGTTGGACGGTTGGACAGTTTTGGACAGGTGCTTTTTGACGATGTTGCTCACTGTTGATTTGCTGATTCCTATTCTTTCTGCTATGTTTCTGTATGAGAATCCTTGTTTGTGCAGGTTGAGCACGTTGAGTTCTTGTTGGGTGAGTTCGTTTTCTGTTCTCTGTTTGAGGTGGTCTGCTTCTGTGGCGAATTCTTTGAATTCGAAGCCGAGGAAGTCTCCCATTTTTTCGATTTCATAGACTATGACGTTGGAGGAGTCGTATTTGAAGGCTCCTGCTCGGACTTTGACTTGTTTGACGTAGCGGAGGCGTTTGTCTTTGGCGCTTTGGCCGATGGCGAATACGCTGTCGAAGAAGTTGTAGAGTTTCTTGGATCCGGCGAGGTCGTTCTGGGTGATGGGGCTCATGAGTGAGCGTTTGGGGGTGTGGGCGATGATCAGGAGCGACCAGCCGTATTTCTTTTTGAGGTTCATGAGGTTCATCATGAAGAGTCCGGCATCTACGCCTTTGTCTGATGAGTTGCAGAGGTAGGTAAGGTTGTCGATGATGATGACGTCGGTGGCTGTTCTGATTGCTGCCATTTCGATGTCTTTGATGATGTTTTCTTCGTAGCGTTCGACTCCTATTGCACAGGGGTTGATTTCTGCGCGGAAGAGGTTGTCGGGGAAGAGGTGGCGTTGGCCGGTTTCTTTGTCTGTGTATCTGAGCTGGAATTGTTTGTCTGAGAGTTCGCAGTCAACGTAGAGGACTCTTCTGGTCTGGGATATGGTGTCGGCCATCTGGACTGCGAAGATGGATTTTCCGAGGTTGGAGTCTGCAAAGAGACAGCATACTTCTCCTTCGTACCAGAGTTCCAGATACAGTTGTTCCGGATCCGGTCTTCGGGCGGCGTCTTCCAGTGTTCTGTTGGCGGACTTGATGGAGAGCATTCCGATGTC
The DNA here is from genome assembly GCA_045126915.1 of Candidatus Cryptobacteroides sp. Taxonomy (GTDB): domain Bacteria; phylum Bacteroidota; class Bacteroidia; order Bacteroidales; family UBA932; genus Cryptobacteroides. The sequence continues at coordinate 15,809 of JBGVPH010000049.1, read as the reverse complement.
TGTGGTGTCGGGGATGGTCTCGAATTCGGAGCGGATGGCTTCGAGTGGGTTGGCGTGTCTATTTGATGATTCTGTTTTCATCTGTCACTCCTTTGAATAGCTGTTCTTTGTTAAGTTTCTTTGTCTTCTTGATCTGGGTCCATGCGTCTATTTCGCTCTTGAGGAAGAACAGGGCGTTACGGCGTTTGTGGAATGGGATTTCTCGTTTGTGGACCCAGTCATAGACTGTGCGTGGCTTTACGCTGCCGGGGAGGTATTCGATCAGTTGTTCGAGGGTGAGCCATTCGTCTCGGGCGTTGTTTTCCTGGAGTTTTGTGACGATCGATTTAACCTGGTTGATTTCCTGAAGAATGGTGGCCATGCCGTCTTCGAATTCTTTGGTGGTGATGAGGTCGTAGTTCATTGTTTTTGGTTTTTTGTGACAGATAGTTACTCCCTGTCGTTGGTTTACGGTACAAAGGAGTAACTATTTTTTGAGTGCTCAGGTGTTTTGCAGGTAGTCGTCTACCCGGAATCTACCTAGAACGTGTAAGTCCGTTGTCATTTGTTGTGGCTTTTGCGTTCTATGTTGAGCAGGGTTTCAAGGGCTTCTTCAAGTTCTTTGAATGGTTTCATAAGGTATTCGTCTCCTGCAAATTTGGATTTGAAGAGGTTGTTGTTGAAGGTCTTGATGTTGAATTTGATGTTTAAGGATAGGTATTCCAGCAGCTCTTTGCGGCTGGTGAATGGTGATCCGTCGGATTTGACGAAGTAGTGTTCTGCGTACATGGCTGCAATGATTTTTATAAAGTCGGTGTATTTCCCTTCTCGAATGTATACTCCGTCTTTATAGTTTTCTGGTTTGCTGACGCTGATGTCCTTGTATCTTTCGATCAGGTCTATCAGTTTCTGTATCTTGTTCCTATAGAAGATCAGTTCGTCGTGGCTTATCCCCATTATCAGCTCATCGATTTCGTCAATTTTGACGAGTGTGTTACGATAGTCTTCTATAAGTTTCATCAGAATTTAAGTTTTACGCGGTCTGCCGCTTCTCGTTTAACATTGTCAACGACTTTTGCATATATCATCGTTGTCTTGAGGTCGCTGTGGCCGAGCATCTTGCTGACTGTTGTGATGTCTGTGCCGGCCGTGAGCTGGTTGGTGGCAAAGGAGTGACGGAAGCAGTGGAAGCTGATGTGCTTTTGGATTCCTGCGTCATATACCCATTCTCTGAGGGCTTTTCTGTATAGTGGATCCCTGCTGAGTTTCGGGAATACGTATTCGCCGTATTTGCCTCTGCGTCCCATCAGTTCGACGGCTTGTTCGGATATGGGCAGTCGCATTATGCCTCCGGTTTTTCGCATAGTGAAGTTGAGGTAGTAGCCTTCGCCCGGCTGGTGCTCGAGTTTCTCCCATGTGAGTGCCTGGATGTCTCCGAAGCGGAGTCCGGTGAGTGCCGAGAATAGTGCTGCTCTTTTGAGGTTGTCTTTAGAGCATGGTGTCTGTATGAGCTGGTTGAGTTCTGATACGGACAGGAATTGTCTTGGGCGGTCTTTGCGAGGGATGCACTCAAGTTTGGCGTTGAGGTTTTCTCTGAGGTATCCTTCGTTGAAAGCTTGGAGCAGGATTGTCCTGAAGCAGCGGAAGTAGTTGTGGCGGGTGGTTTGTGCCAGGGTCTTTCCTTCATGGAAGAGGCTGTCTGCTCTCAAGACGAAGTTCCTGAAGTTTTCGCACCATTTGAGGGTGATGTCTTTGAACTTGATGTCTTTCGGACAGAATTTCTTGAGAAGGTAGAATGCTCCGCTGTAGCGGTACCAGTTTGCGAGGGGTTTGTCCTTGAAGCTTTCTTCGTAGTACTCGATGAATTTCTTTTCTGATCTCTCGAGATAGGCGATGTGCTCTTTCTCAAGATCAGAGTAGATGTTGCTTTTCAGGAGTGCGTTTTCTCTCTCGAACCTGATTTGTTCTGCGACGAAGAGGGTGTCTGCGTTGTGCTGTCTCTGCAGGGAGCCTTTGGGCTTCTCCCAGATGTGGAGCTGCAGGAATTCCCGGCGTGTCTTTTTGCCGGTTACCGGGTCGGCAATAGGAGGATAGAAATCCAAGTACAATGACAGTTTGCCGTCTGCTAGTGGCTTCTGTCTGAGCTTAACTTTTGTTAACATAGTACAAAAAGTTTTAATTGTTAAACTAAAAATTTATGTACTAGTAAGTTAGCGATTTGATGGGTTGCAAAAATCTGTGTTAAGGTACACTACAGGTACATTTTTGCGAAGGGAAATTTGTATCTTTGCATGTCCCTTTTGCAATGGGGAATGCGTGTGCGAGGTACATGAGAGGTACAAATCATTCCAAAAACTACCGTAAATTTACCAAAGCGAGAAATTTGTTTTCGGTCGCTTATCTTACGTAAGTACTTGGAAGCCTTTTGGAAAAATGGGAAAAGTTTGAACTCTCGTTTGGTGTTCTTTGGTAGGGACCCATAACCCGCACAAGGGGACGGAAGTAGTGAAATCTACTTCCGTTCTTTGTATATAATCCCTTGATATTCTGTCAATTATATTGAATATTGGGCTCTTGTCGGGAGTTCGATAACGGTTGTTTTCGTGATTCCAGAAAATACCGTTAGGGAATACTAATTGCTGGACTTTTATCTTAGTTTCAAGGTTGGAATCATTCCATAAAGTGCTTAAGTGACAGCAAGTTGCGACTATTTCACTGACTTCATTGTCGGAGTTCGATAAAGTGTTTTCACATTTTTCAAGTTCTACTAGTAATCTTCCCTTTCTGTTCTGTAGTTCTTCTATTGCAACTTGGAATATATCATCATCTATCTTTCCTATACCATACCTCAACTTCGTATCGTTTATCTGCTTCTCAACCTCCGTAAGTCTTTTTCTTAGTTGGGTCACATTGTCAGTTACTTCCTTGTTCCCTTCTGTCAGTAACTGCCTCACTGCTCGTTCTACTATCTTTATCAAATTAGGAGATAGGTCGTATTCGCTGAGCATCGATGTATACCCATCGTGTAGCTTCTTCGATGATATGTTCGTGCTACAGCCCTTTGTATTGCACTTGTAGTACCCATACTCCTTTCCGTTCTTCTTCTTAGTATAGAATGTCATTGGGGTCTTATCCTTGTCGCAGAATACGTGTTTCTTAAGTGGTCCAGTAGGAACGTCTGAGCGATGCTTGTACTTACCCGTACGCCCCGAAAGAATGTCCTGAACCTTGAGGAACTGAGTGTATGTTACCGCTGGCTCGTGTACTCCATCTACCATTTGATTATCAATTAGTTTATGTTTTACCTTGCCCGCATAAAACGGGTTTGTAAGTATCTTGTGTAGTGTCTGATGTGATAATTTCAGTCCTCTGTTTTCCAACTTGTCAAGAATGTCCCCATTTGAAAATCCCTCTAGTTTCCATAGAAAGGCCTGCCGGATTAGTTTGCCCGTGTCATTGAGACGGCAGATAGTGTTCTTACTCTTACCTTCCTTGTAGTACCCCATAGGAGCAGGCTCTACCCATACCCCTTTGAGAAGGCAGTCACGCCTGCCACTCAAGAACTTATCCACTCGGTTACTATTATCCCATTGGGCTAGTGCCAATCCGATGCTCGCCATAAGAAATCCGTTCTTGTCTCTTGTGTCTTGACCTGTCTTACAGGCAATGACTATCACTCCAATGGCAATAAGGTCGTTCAGGATGTTGATTGCCTGTCCTGAATTTCGTGAGAACCTGTCAAACTCGCTGATTAGTATGTACTTGATGCTCTTATCCTTCTCGACGGCTTTAATCATACTCTTGATAAGTGTCCCAGGGGTCTTCGCACTTTCGTGCTGACCACCATAGTACCCCTTGATAGTCAAGTCATTCTGCTTCGCATACTCCTCACATAGAGTTCGTTGGTAGTCAAGGCTACCTCCGTTCTCCTCTTGATACTTCGTGCTGACCCTAGTCCACACTACACAATACTTTGTCTCGTTTCTTTTACTGCAATTCATTGTTAATTAATGTTTTATGTTTATAATTTACGCATTCAATCCCGAGCCTTGCGAGATTGACAATGTACTCAAGGACTATCTCTTGGCTTTCTCTGTCCTTGATGCCTACTTCGTTAAATAAATGCTCATATTCATTGTCTATCAGCATTTTATGTTATTGGATTATTCTCAGACCATAGAGTTGAGGTCTGTTATTCTTGTCCGGCCGGACGACAGGTATGACCAACCCGTCTGTATTCAAATATACAAATCTGTTCCGGCAAATCCAAATAACTTAATAATTACATTAAACCACTGGCTAATATATAATATCTATATGAAATATCAAAGCTGTGGATGCAGTAGCAGGTATAGATGATGCTGGTTTCCAAGTGCATACCATCGGTACTTGCGGTTACTGACGTATGATGTGTTCTGAGTATGTACGATTATGTGTTCTTAGTACTAACTATTAATAAACTATATAAATATAATAGAAGTAATATCTAGAAAAATACTAGAAAGTACTTGACTTTTTTGTTAAACCACTTAACTTTTTAATAAAGATATAGAATAAAGCCGTCACTGACGGCATTGGGTACAAAGCATCGCGTGTGCCCTTCAAGAATAAAAAGATAATAGGAATTACAAATGATTAAAGGTAAGAAGACAGGACAGGACGATGGAAACTACACCAAGATACCAAACAACATCCTCAAGGCTCGCAATTTAAGTAGCAATGCGGTCAGAGTATTAGGACTGCTGATAGACCGTCAAAGTGCGTTGGATAGTGCAGGAAAACTCAGAGACGATAATCTGTTCTATATGGTAGCATCAGCCTTCGATGATGCAATGGACGTAAGTGGTACTCAAGTGCAGAGGACTATACTGCCTGAGTTGGAAAGCAAAGGACTGATAACAAGGCATAGATGCCCTCAAGATGCAGATAGTGTATATAGGCGTTACACTTTCTATTCCCTCAACTGGGATAGGATATACACATACGACGGCTCCCAGAAGGATGTGGTCAAGGAAACGAAGAAGAAGGCGAAGGGGCGTAAGGCTCAAGAGGTCTTAAGGGCTAGACAAGCTGTGGAGGAGGTTACTGAGGAGGTTACTGAGGCTTCTCCCGAGGTGATTGCCGAGCCAGTGACTGAGCCTGTAGCTAAGACATCTGAAGCTGACAGACCTGTTCTCAAGGCATTGGCAGATACGTTGCATTACGGGTGCATTGAAGATATGATGCAGTTGGATTGGGACTATCCACAACGAGAGAGTGAACAGCATTTCTTCTTTATGGATATGTTCAAGAAATTTGCCCTGCACAGGTTGGGATATATATCTTTGGATTACGATGATGCTCTCTATAAGGTAGTCACGTTGTTCGCTGAGTGGGACAGATGTAGTGAAGGTATTGCACGGATTAAGGTCGAATGTAAGATAAAGGCAATCGAAGACACACTGACCAAGGTCATTAAATCCCTTCAAGATGTTTGATGTTAATGTTAAAGTGCTTACATTTGAGGATTAAAGGAAAATTCAATGAAGAAAGTTACCAATGCACAGAGGACGGAAAATTTGAAAAAGGTCGCTCCTCTTAATCAGTTCCTCAAAGACAACCATATATCACAGTCTGATGTCGCTCAGAAAAGCGGTCTGCACCTCGGGACTATAAACCGCATCCTACACGGGTGGCAACCACTTATGCCGAACACGTTACAGAGGATTGCTGATGCGCTAGGTGTCGAATACTATATCCTCAACGGGGAAAATGCTGCTCAGAGAGCCTTGAATATGGAGGAGGTGTGCGGTTATCTTGAGTATAAGGGTACGATTACGAAGGTAAGCAGTGTGTATGACGTAAAGTGCTGGCTAAAGTCCATAGAAGGGGATGGGGCTGTGCCGGAAAGTGAAGAGTTAGTCATTAAGCCCAATATGATAAAATGATGTTAACCTATATATGGCAGGCAGTAACGAATAACGGAGGATTGCTAGATCCTCCGTTGTTCGTTTATATGGTTATAGGCAGAACGCCTTTTTAACTCGCTGTACCGTTGAGGTTGATACCTCGCATATCTTCGCAGTGTTGCGGACTGAATGACCCCGTTTGAGGGCTTTAATGACGTGTCCGTACTCGTTCTGCAAGGTGTCAAGGGTCTTGATGCTTCCGAACTTCCTTCCCATACGCACGCCCTTCTGTATCGCCATTTCTCTGCCCTGAGCGAGCCTGAATGCAATGTTCTCCCTCTCTTTCTCCGCACAGAAGGACAGACACGATATGTAAATGGCCATTACACCATTGACCTTGTCACCATCAAACAATTCAAGCCCTTCCTTTTGAAAATACACATTGATACCATTGTCCACGCAGAACTTGATGCTCTCCAAGACCTCCCATATCTGACGACCATATCGGCTGAGCTCTGATACTAGGATAGTCATACCCTTGTTCTCCTTTGCATAGTTAAGGCACTCAAGCAGTCCGGTACGCTCTGAGTTCTTCTTTCCTCCGCTTATGTGCTCCTCAAAGGTCTTGACAACCTCGTACCCATTGAAGCGAGCATATTCGCTCAGTGACACGACCTGTCGCTCTGTGTTCTGTCGGTTCTCCTGCGCTCCGCTTGATGATACCCTTGCATATATGATTGCCTGCTTCATAGTGTGTTGTATTTAATCTTTGTATTAATCTACTACATTAAAATTTGCTATTCGTATTCAAATAAATCGTGCTGAATACTTGAATACATAATGGAGTTTATTTTAATGTATATATTAAGTTATGCATCATTTGTTTAATACAAATATACAGCTGATTATCTATATATACAAGCTGGTAATGAGCTGGATTGAAAAAATTTTTCTCGTTGGTGAAGAAGGTCTGAAATGTTTGCTAACTTTGAAACGAATACGTCATAAGTAAGAATGAAGTAATATGAAACGAGTTGTTATAGTTTCCATAATAATGTGTAGTGTATGCTCTTGTGTATCATCTAAAAAATATGAGAACCTTGAAGCAGAGTATGATAGATTAAAGCAAGAGCATTCAGAACTTGTTGATAAGTACGATTCTATGGCGGAGCAATACACTATAATGTATAATGATTATATAAGTAGTGAAGAACTGCGATATGCAATAGAGCTTTCAAAGTCACGAGTTGAGAGGCTCAAAAGAGATGTGCTGTTGTATGCAGATAACAACATTTTCGAACTTGACCACGACATATACCTGATAGAAAGAGCGTTGGATGGATGGGATTTTTAACAAAATATATTTCAAAAATCAACAATTATGCGGGATACTATTAAACGTAAAATTAGCGGATTCGCATACGGAATGGCGTTAATGGCAGTAATAATCTTTATTGCGATAATCTTAATTGAGCCATTTATAGGAAGACGATACTATAGTATTTCAAAGGAGCAGCTTGTAAAGATGGAGAACCGAATTATCAAGATTAAAAGGCTTGTTGATGATGCGAAGTACGATGTATCCTCATATAGTGATACCTATGATACTCTTGAAGAAATAGAAGATGATGCTGATAAACTACTTGATTACATATATCAGGTCTATGATGACGATGCAAATAACTAAAGTGTGAAGTTAATGTGAAGTAATTATGAAAGGGATAAAGAACAAAGTAGCAACTTGGATAAAAGATTTCAGGGCGTTGAATTGCGAGGCTAAAATCGGTGTGGTATTTTTGATACCACCAATAATTGGTGTCATCTTTTTTGTATTAAATATACTGGGTGCAGACCTGAACTTTTACTCGATTATTGAAAGTTGGAACTGTATGAACGATTATGAACGATTTTTGGGGTCATCTTCGTCAGTAGTTTATTCTTCAACTCCAGCAATTCCGATATATCTTGGTTTAATGGCCATAGCAGGGGCTTACCTAGTCAAGGGAAATTTAAAAAAGGATAATTAAATTTTCTAGAAAAATCATCACGCCAGACTGTTATAGGGGTATCTGTTACTACGGGGTACGCAGTGCGTTTCCGTTGGGATAACATCTGTTATCCTTAAAAATAAAGGGGTGGGGAGGATACAAAATCACCTCAACGATGTGCTCGCTGAGGTGGTCCTGTTCGAGAGAATGGTGTTAATTCCGTGATATAATTCCCCCTTGAATTATTTTTATTCTAGTCATAGATATTTTGTATAACCTATCTTTATCTATAAATCGTTCAACTTCTATCGTTTCTGTGCTGGGGAACTCATCAGGTTCTTCTCTGTCGTCGTCTCAATCATCCCAATCATCATCGCTATCCCATCCTTTCAAGCCAACTGCATCTTCATCTAATATCTCCAAATCGGGTACTATATTTTTGAGATATTCCACATACTTATCCCATAGATATTGCGTGATTTCGATGATTACATCCCTTTCTGCGGTCTCATAATCTTCATAAACTTCACTAACAATCTCACCTACATCTTCATAACAGAATAACTTTTTATTTTCTTCTGTTCTCTTTTTTTCAAGGGCTGTGTGAACTGCATTGTATAACCTTTCCATATATGTATGTTAATTTATTTTTACAAATATATGCATTTATTCTCTCAACAATAAATGCCTGTGATTAAATAGGACATTCCCAAGGCTTGCGTTCAAACATCTGCTCATACCACTGAATGAAGTCTGAAAACTCTTTGAGATAGAATGATAGGTTTCGATAATCTGTAATCAGCCCGCACATCAAAAAGAGAACCATGAAAATGGTTCTCTTTTTTCGTACAGGCGAGTGCGATTACATTTCGAAAATTTTCTATATTTGCCACATTATGAAACGTATAATTATAACTCTTGTATCATTTATCTCCTTGAGTTTTTGTTATGTAGCAAGTGCACAAAACAACACTCAAGTTGCAGGCGACGTGTATCTTGTTCCTAATCCAAAGACAGCAAGATGGTCATATATAGAAACTGATGGTAACGGCAAACAGATATCTACTGTTTTTCAGTCTATCGAATCAATGGAAGGTGACGGCATCAACGGATGTATAAAGATACGTGTTGAAGAAGTTGCTGTAGCATCACCGACTGACACCGTCAAGAATTCCATGTACTACAGTTTTAAGGATGGAGAATACATGGTGAATATGCAGGCCATGTTTGAAAAGGACATATTGGGCGACTTTGTCGATATGGCTATAGAAGAGAAAAAGTCAGAGATCTCAGAAGAAGACAGAAAGAAGGCTATTGAGGAGGTTAAGAAACATGTCAATGTCTCTGGTGAAACACGAGGCATACCACGTTATCCACAAGTAGGGAATCTGCCGGATTACACATTCTCTTTCAAGATCAGCATAATGAACATGAAGATCCTGGGCCAGCAACGAAAGATTGTCGGCACAGAAAAAGTTCAAACTGAGGCTGGTACATTTGACTGCTTCATTCTGGAAGAGACCATCACCACAAAGGCGATGATGATGAAGGAAGTAGAGAAAACCAAATCATGGTACGCATACGGTATCGGTCTGGTGAAAGAGGCCACCTATGACAAGGCAGGCAAACTTCTTTCGACAATGACTCTGAACAAAATCAATTGGTAATCAGGTCTATCCCCTTTTACACTTCGTTGATTTCAATGACTCCGTCTCGTGACATGACGATGCGGAAATGCTGGTACTTTGTCTGCTCGTCATGTTTGAGCTGGAAGACGACATTGATATAGTACGTCTTACGGACACTCATGGATTTAAGTTTACCCTCGGAATCCAGTGTATCAATATCAATCTTAGGATTATCCATCTTATGCGTAAAACGTGTAAGATGGAGACGCATGATATCATTGATTCCACTCATCGGATAGTTATCCACTGATGCCAACGCCTTTCCGTCAATAGTAAGACGCTTTCTATACAGCATGACCTTTTCATCAAAGATTCTTGGTTCATCCTCAACGAAAGAAGCCCTTTCTCTACGCTCAAGTACTGCATGAGGAGCATTATTCAGAGAGATAAAGTCAAATCCTTCCTTGATCTTTCCTACCCGTTTCTTTCCGATGGTAATGCTCGCCTTCTTGTCGTAATATTTATTTCCAAGCTTGTGTGCAAAATAGTATCGCATCAAATCCTTGATACGGTCCTTCATCATATAACTTACCACAAGAGCCACAAAGAGAGGCCAGGTAATATTACCGTACTTCAGCTGAATGATCCAAGCTACGCCCGTTGCAAAAATCATTGCGATTCCGGCAGCAATGCTATAATACATCTGCTCAATGGCTATTCCGTCCTTCTTTTTGGACAGGTGTATGAAAAGTTCGCTCTCAACAAACTTCTTCAACATTCCACGATGATATATCAAGCGTCTATCATGCACACCTTCTCCATTCAAGATGCCATAATCTGCTGAATGCTTGTATTTTCTTTCATCAGCAACAATAGCCACAAGCTGATTTCTCAGATCAGCAAGTTCCAATGATTCAGAAGAGGATTCCATCTTCTTAATCAATTCTATTGTATGAATGTCAAGACAATGTCCGATAAACTCATCGCACATTCTGAAATATCCTCTTACCCTATCAGGAACTGTCGGAACATCTACAATTCTATACAAATCTCTGAACTTGCGTACAGCCTGAAGAGAATATGAGATGTAATCGGCTATAAGATATGACGATGCGACCAAGGACTTTGTGTCCAGAATATGCTCGGCATGATTGCGCACGGAACTCCTGAATATCGCTGAAAACATCTTCAGCTGATATTCATACGAGTCCATGTCTGCAACGTTGGGACTGGCAACAACAGCATCCATTGCACTTTTCAGAGAAGTAAGTGGCAGAGATGATTCATCTGCTATTTCTCTGAGAAGATACACTGGAGTCATCAAGCGTATATTAGACTTGATGTCACTATAGAACTGATTCTTGCCATAGTTCTCAGGATTGATATCCAAGCTATTAGGCACGAACACCCACGCGTTGACAGAGAAGTCATCGCGCTTTCTATCATCATTGCAATTAAAGCCGCATTTAAATTCAATAGAGAAATTGTCGTGCTTTCTGGCAGAAATGGATATCATTATTTCTTAAGCTGATTCATTAGCCACTGTGAACGGGCTGTATTCTGCTCCGGATAAGTCCAATGCTCGATTTCAGGAACGATCCAGAGTGTCTTTTCTGATGATGGAATAACGTTATAAGTTGCAGTTGTCGAAGTAGGACAGCATACCATATCGTTAAAACCATATGAATAGAACACCGGCACATTGATCTTACGTGCAAAGTTTGCAACATCGTAGTAGCGCGAAGTCTCAATGCGCTCCTTGGTTGCCATATATCCGTTCTTGAATGCGTGCGGCCATCCACCACCACGACCATACAGATAGCCTGTCAGGTCAGCAAGGGCAGGATAGAATGCAGCAAGGCACTTCACCTTAGGATTGAGGGCAGCTGTAGTGATCGAAAGAGCACCACCCTGCGAGCCTCCAGCAACACCGATACGCTCAGGATCGACGAAGTCAAGACCAGCAAGGAAATCAACTGCACGCGCACATCCGGCATATATGCCCTTGTACACATACTTATCCTTATCATCCATATTATAGAACTGATACTCTGCCATCATTCCAGCCTTAAGCTGAGCATAAATCTCATCATCCATTACGGTTGGAATGTGATGTATACCTACTTCCAGAGTAACATAGCCCTTCTCTGCTTCACCGTAGTAACCTGTACGGGCACGGCAACCTGCGCCTGGAACGATGAGGATTGCCGGAAGCTTGTCACCCGGCTTCAGATCTGCAGGTACGCACATTGTTCCGTACATACGGCATCCCTTCCTCTGGTTCTGGAAGCTTGCTGAATAGACATTTACTTTAGGAGTACACTTTTCAGGGACAAGTTCAAGCTGAGGAAGCATTTCCAGCTTGTTGTTATCAGACAGAACCTTTGCCCAGAATGCATCAAAGTCATCGGGTACTGTTGTAGTAGGCTCAAGGCGGTCGATATCGAAACCAGCTGTTGCCGCACCATAATATTTAGCACCCTCATATGTGGCCCAGACACGAAGACGAAGAAATCCTGGCTTCTTCATTGTTCCAGCCTTTATCTGCGCAGTACCATCCTTAAGAGTCATATTTCCTTTCTTGAGAGGATCCTGCATATCCTCAGATATCTCATAATAAACCTCTGCATTCTTGAGAGGAATACCTGCTTTCAGGACAGAGAAGTCGAATTTCACATCTTCTCCACAACGGTATTGCCAATCTGCGTGCTCCGGTGCAACATTAACAGCTACAATGGTCTTTCGAGGCTGCGCATAACCGCAGATCGCGATTACTGCAATTAGAAGCGATAATAAGAAACGTTTCATATTAATTAACGACTATAATAAGGTCCGAAAACCTTGGTTACACACATTGAATCATTATTTACATCAAGAAGATAGATATGATATGACTTTCCACCTGGACTGACTCTCACCACAAGATGAGCATCCTCACTGCTGGAAACCTTTGACATGTCATCTCCAAGTTTTGCTCTGGTTTCAGGTTCCAGATGGGTAATGAAGAGGTCTGCCTCACCACCATTAACTTTTGGGCTGAAATACTTGGCGATACCTCCTGTAGGCTGGGTAGTTCTCCACACGGTCAGAATTATAGAAAGAGGTGACAATTTCTCAAGTATATAATCATTATTGGCATCCCAGCATCCATGATGGTTCGCCTTCATTACCTCAACGCATCCTACAGCGTCGGCAACAGGAGTCTCCACATCCTTCCAGCTGTGAAACTCGTCACCGTTATGGCTCACATCACCTCCTGCATAGTAGTCAAAATCGCCATACGAAAGTTTAAAGACAGTGCTCAGTGAATTTTCAGAAGGGCTATGGTGCTCTGCCTTACCTTTTCCGACAAAGGCAGAACTGTCTGGGAAAGCAGTTACGGTTTCATTTCCCTTACCTGTCCAGACTACACCATTGGATGCAATGTTCTGAATCTTGAAATCAGGATATGACTCTGCATTGTACTTCAAGACAAACTGCTTGTCTGAGCCCGGAACAAAACGTTCTATCTTCATTCCAGCTATCGCAGCATGCCATTTTATGCATTTAATATAGTTATCAAGATACTTATTCTCACGTGTATAGCTTGGATAGTCATATTTCGGATAACATCTGTCGACAAGTTTACCGACCCTGTTGTTATCCACCACATCAGTGATTGATGCAGTCTTCCAGTTGCCTTTGAAGGACTTTGGGGAATTTTCCGAATACGTTCCTATGTGATCACCATGAAGATGAGTGATGGACAGATAATCGATCATCGGATTCTTTGTCCACTTCATGCACTTTGATATATAACGGTTGATATACTCCCCTGGTCTCTTGGAGTCATCCGGAATCCGGACGAGAGACAACTCATCAGTCAGAACCGCACCTCCCACATCAACAAGCATCTGAGTACCGTCAGGCATTATTATAAAGCTGGATTCACCGGTGCAGGTGTTGATGAAATGAATATCAAGACAGCCTTCTTCCCAAGGGGTTATTCTCTTGCCAACCTTAGATGGCTTCTGAGCAGTCAAAGTCTCCGATACGAACAAGAGGACTGACATCATCAAAGCCGACACAATAAATGATTTCATAGGTTTCATTGTCATATATTTTATGTACAACAAAGATATGATTTCAGCACCATTCTACAAAATATTATACTATCTTTGCACGCAGTCTAAATTAAAAAGATTTAAAAGATATGGGCAAGATTATTACAATCATAGGATCAGGAATGATGGGTTCGGCTCTCGCATATCCTGCATTTGAAAACGGCAATGAGGTAAGACTCGTGGGTACTCCACTTGACAGGGAGATTATCGACGAATGCAGAAAGAGCAACAAGCACCTCAAGTTCGACATTCCATTCCCAGAAGGAATCAAATACTACCAGTTCGAAGATTGGAAGGAAGCTGTTGCCGGTGCAGATTTCGTAATCGGAGGCGTTTCATCATTCGGCGTGGATTGGTTCCTCGAAGAGGTCCTCACTTATCTTGACCCATCTATCCCTGTACTCTCTGTGACCAAGGGTCTCATCAATCTTGAAGACGGTACACTCATCTCATATCCTGACTATTGGGAAAGAGAACTTGCAAAGAAAGGCATCGTAAGAGAGGTCTGTGCAATCGGAGGTCCATGTACATCTTATGAGCTTGTTTTCCACGATCAGACAGAGGTTGCATTCTGCGGAAAGAACACAGCAGACCTCAAGATGATGAAGGAAGCAATGGCAACTGACTACTATCACATCTCACTTACCAATGACGTAATAGGTCTCGAAAGTGCAGTTGCACTCAAGAACGGATATGCCCTTGCGATTGCCATGACAATCGGACTGGTAAACCGTCATCACGGGCAAGAGGCAGGTCTCCATTTCAACTCACAGGCAGGAGCATTCTATCAGGCAGTGAAGGAAATGCGTTATCTCCTTGAGATGCAGGGTGCTACCCGCGATTGTGAAAACATCGGTATCGGTGATCTCTATGTAACTGTATATGGTGGCCGTACAAGAAAGATCGGAATCCTTCTTGGAGAAGGCAAGACATATGAGGAAGCATTGGAAATCCTTGCAGGTGTGACTCTCGAGAGTCTTGTTGTTGCACGTAGAGTCTATGCAGCAATGGCACGCAAGGCTGAACTTGGTCAGGCAGACCTCAGCATGTTCCCTATGCTCTGCCATGCCAGCGCAGTTCTTGATGGAGGCAAGGACGCAGAACTTCCTTGGGAGGCGTTTACATTCGACCAGACAAAGTAAATTACCAACCTTTAGCAATATTATCCGCAACCATTCCAAGAAGACGTGCTCGTGCTTCTTGGCTTGCCCATGCCACATGCGGAGCAAGACGGAATCTCTCAGGATGCTTAGCTTTCAGGAAACAGCTGTCTGCAGGAAGAGGCTCCACAGAATACACATCAAGTGCAGCTCCGGCAATGACACCGTCATCCACTGCTTTCACGAGAGCATCTTCAATCACTATACCTCCCCTGCCCATATTGACTATGTAGGCAGAAGGTTTCATTAGGGCAAGTTCCTTCTCACCGATAAGACCATTGGTCCGCTCGTTAAGAGGAGCATGCACTGAAACGATATCTGATTCTGCAAGAAGCTGCTCCAAAGGAAGACTAGGATAATCCTTGCAATGCGAAGTGCCGGATGTAGAGAAATAACACACATTCATTCCGAATGCCTCTGCAATCCTTGCCACTCCCTTTCCGATATTTCCCATACCGATGATTCCAATAGTCTTTCCGGCAAGCTCCCACCAGTTGACGCTTACATCTGTAAACATTCCCGAAGCGGAATACCTGCCGTCCTTAACGACGGCATCGAAATAAGGGGAATGTCCTACCAGTGATAGGATATGCATGAATGTAGCCTGGGCAACAGTCGGAGTAGAATAGCCGACAACGTTCCTGACAGGAATACCTTTCTTTGCAGCATACTCAAGGTCAATATTATTCACACCTGTAGCAATCTCGCAGATCAGTTTCAGATTTTGCGCAGCATCTATCAGTTCAGGAGTGACCCTGATTTTATTTATAATCAGAACATCACAGTCCGAAACTCTCTCCAGAGCTTCCTGTGGAGTTGAACTGTCATAACATACCAAAGAGCCTAACTGCTCAAGCGGCGCAAATGACACATCGCCCATCGTCGCCGCATCAAGAAAAACTATCTTCATGATGCAAACTTAGGTAATGTGGACATAAATGGTTGGTGACTCGGACATTTCTGGTTGGTGGCGACCAACGCGAGGCGAGCCATTTAGGCGAGCTCGCCGGAGCGTTGAGTTGCAGCCGGCGAGGCTCGTATATCGAGCCGGCGTCACCTGTCT
>JBGVPH010000048.1:0-129325 GCA_045126915.1 Candidatus Cryptobacteroides sp. | reverse complement strand
CACTTGTTCTCATTTACTCGTTGCCTTGAAATTGCAGTCCACAACTTCGCGATAGACTCTCTATCTCGTTTTGTTACAGACTAATTTAATTTCTTCTTCTAACTTTACCTCGTTATCTTTTCTCAAACTTGTCAATGAACTGTCCGTTATTTCTCAAACGGGTTGCAAAGGTACGACTTTTTTCTTTACCTGCAAATTTTTCTGCACTTTTTTCTTAAAAAATCTTCACTTTTTCTGAGCCAATTTTGTAAATACCTGAAAATCAAGTATCTACAAAACAGCCCACAAAACACATATTTTTAAGATATAATTTACTATTTTTGTATTCCTATTAAAGACTATATAATATATGGAAGAAAAGAAGACTCAATTGCCGGAGAATGCCCACAGGGAATTGAAACCCGGCGAAGAATATCAGCCACTGCTTTCGCCGCAGAAAAACTATCCTGAGGTGACCCCATGGTCTGTCAGCCTCGGTATACTTATGACCATCATTTTCTCTGCTGCGGCAGCATATCTGGGATTGAAGGTTGGTCAGGTATTTGAGGCCGCCATTCCGATCGCGATCATTGCAGTGGGACTGTCAAGCGGACTTAAAAGAAAGAATGCTCTTGGAGAAAATGTAATGATCCAGTCTATCGGTTCATGCTCGGGAGCAATTGTCGCAGGAGCAATCTTCACTCTTCCTGCTCTTTTCATTCTTCAGGACAAGTATCCTGAACTTACAGTAAACTTCACAAAGGTGTTCTTCTCATCGCTTCTCGGTGGAATCCTCGGTATCCTGTTCCTCATCCCATTCAGAAAATATTTTGTGAAGGAACAGCATGGTAAATATCCGTTCCCTGAAGCAACGGCCACAACACAGGTACTCGTAAGTGGAGAAGGCGGAGGCAAGGGAGCAAAGACCCTGCTTGTGAGCGGAATCATCGGAGGTCTCTATGACTTCATCATATCAACATTCGGCCTTTGGGGCGAAACACTCACAACCAAGATCCTTCCTTGGGGTGCAGCAGTAGCTGACAAGGCAAAGCTTATGCTTAAGGTCAATACAGGTGCAGCTGTTTTGGGCCTCGGTTATATAGTAGGTCTCAAATATGCATTCATCATCTGCTGCGGAAGCTTCCTTGTGTGGCTTGTAATCATACCTCTGATCAATCTTATCTGGGGCGGTCAGGTGATAGACCTTATGAACACTGGCATCACCCAGACCATAAGTGAAATGTCTCCTGAGCAGATCTTTAAGGACTACGCAAGACATATCGGCATCGGAGGCATCGCTACAGCCGGAATCGTCGGCATCGTGAAGTCTTTCGGAGTGATCAAGTCAGCCCTTGGCCTCGCTGCAAGCGAATTCAGAAGAAAGAAAGATGGAGCTGAAGCTGAGGTAATCAGAACCCAGAGAGACATATCAATGAAGATTGTGGTGATCGGAATAGCAGTCACCCTCGCTGTGGTATTCGGTTTCTTTGCATTGGGAGTTGTCGACAACATCTGGCATGCAGTAGTAGGAGTACTCATAGTGGGAGTGATCGCATTCCTATTCACAACTGTTGCGGCAAATGCAATTGCAATTGTAGGATCCAACCCAGTGAGCGGAATGACTCTCATGACCCTCATTCTTGCTTCAATCGTGATGGTGGCAGTGGGACTGAACGGCACTGCAGGTATGACAGCTGCTCTTATAATCGGAGGCGTTGTATGCACTGCGCTTTCTGTAGCAGGAGCATTCATCACAGACCTCAAGATAGGATACTGGATCGGAAGCACCCCTAAAAAGCAGGAAAGCTGGAAATTCCTCGGAACACTCGTGGCTGCTGCAACTGTCGGCGGAGTGATGCTTGTCCTGAACAAGACATACGGATTCACCGGAGAAGGTGCACTCGTTGCACCACAGGCAAATGCCATGGCCGCAGTAATCGAGCCTATGATGAATGGCGGCAATGCACCATGGCTGCTCTACGGCATCGGCGCAGTCATCGCCCTTGTCCTCACATTCTTCAAGATTCCGGCACTTCCGTTCGCCCTCGGTATGTTCATCCCTATCGACCTGAACATGCCTATGCTCATTGGTGGAGCAGTTTCATGGTTTGTAGGCAGCCGCAGCAAGGACAAGGCACTCAACGAGGAGCGCACAGAAAAAGGCACACTCATTGCTTCCGGATTTATCGCAGGTGGCGCATTGATGGGAGTTGTGAGTGCAATCCTCAGATTTGCTGATATAGACATGTACATGGAGCCATCTCCTTGGACAGAGCCGGTTGCAATCATCCCATATGCAGCTATCATTATATATATGGTATATGCTGCAATGAAGGTGAAGAAGTAGATTGCCGGTCAAGCCGGCAATGACGAAAAAGCCGGCAATGACGAAAAAGCCGGTAATGACGAGAAAGCCGGCAATGACGAAAAAGCCGGTAATGACGGCAATAACAATTTGTCATTCCCGACCTGATCGGGAATCTAAAACAAAAGAAATGAACGGAATAATAAGTGCACTGATATTGACGCTGATCGCCGGTTCCGCAACAGGAATCGGTGGTGCACTTGTGCTGTTTAAGAAAAAACTCAGCAGCAACTTTCTGGCGGGAGCTCTTGGACTCAGTGCCGGAGTAATGATATTCATTTCCCTCGCTGAAATGTTCCCGGAAGCGCAAGCCGGAATGCTGGAATGCGGATTTGTCAAATATGGTAAGGCATATGTTCTTGCTGCCTTCTTCATCGGAATGGGTCTGATCACTCTGATAGACTTCCTTGTTCCCGAATATGAAAACCCTCACGAAGCATCAGGTCTTTCACTGAATGCAAAGACAGCAGCTGTGGGAATGATGGAGCAGGCGGGCAATGAAGCACAGCTCAAGAGGCTGGGTCTGATGTCTGCACTGGCTATCGCTATCCACAACTTCCCAGAAGGAATTGCCACCTTCATAGGAGCCCTGAATGACCCTGAGATGGGAGCTGGAATAACATTCGCCATAGCAATACACAACATTCCTGAAGGAATCGCCGTCGCAATACCTATTTATTACGCAACCAAAAGCAAAGGCAAGGCGCTTCTTTACGCCACACTTTCCGGATTCAGCGAAGTAATTGGAGCCTTGCTCTGCCTGGTTGTGACAAAGATATTCGGTCTGGAACTCACAGGTGGCGGTCCAGCATTCCCTCTGATTATGGCAGCTGTTGCTGGAATTATGATCTACATTTCACTTGATGAACTTCTGCCCACTGCAGAGAAATACGGCAAACACCATATAGCCATTGCCGGAGTGGTAGGAGGAATGGCAATTATGGGAATTAGTTTATTGATACTATAATATATTATATGGAAAAGATTTTAGACAGATTCTTAAGATATGTGGCTATGGACACGCAGTCAGACCCGACATCGGAAACACAGCCTAGTGCAGCCAAAGAACTTGACCTGCTGAAAATCCTGAGAGACGAACTCCTCGCAATGGGAGTCGAGGCCAGCCTCGATGAGTATGGCTATGTAATGGCCACAATACCATCAAACTGCGACAAGGAAATCCCGGCAGTAGGTTTTATCGCACACGTAGACACTGCCCCTGATGCATCAGGAGCCGACATCAAGCCTCAGATCATCCCTAATTACGACGGATCGGACATCCCTCTCAAGGGCGTTGAAGACCTTAGTCTGAAGGTAAGTGATTTCCCGGAACTGCTTGACTACAAGGGACAGACCATAATCACAACTGATGGAACCACCTTGCTGGGTGCAGATGATAAGGCTGGAGTTGCTGAAATAATGAATGCTGTCCAGTACATAATTGAGCATCCGGAATTCAAGCACGGAGAAATCAAGATAGGTTTCACACCGGACGAAGAGATCGGAAGAGGAGTTGTCAAGTTTGATGTAAAGAAATTCGGCGCACAGTATGCCTACACTATGGACGGCGGCGCTGTCGGAGAACTCGAATATGAGAATTTCAATGCAGCAGGAGCAACAGTGAAGATTCAGGGTCGCAATATCCACCCGGGCTATGCAAAAGGCAAGATGCTCAATGCTATCCTGATAGGAATGGAACTCAATGCCCTCCTTCCAGTGGAACAGCGTCCTGAATTCACCTCAGGTTATGAAGGATTCTTCCATATCATCGGGTTCAACGGAACAGTAGAAGAAGCTACTTTCTCATACATCATCCGCGACCATGACATGGGCCTATACGAACAGAAGAAAGCATATATGCAGAAATGCGTCGATTTCATCAACGACAAATATGGTGCAGGCACAGCCACAGTTGACATCAGACACCAGTACTATAATATGCGCAAAGAAGTCGAACCTCACTACCACATTGTGGAGAAGGCCCGACTTGCTATGGAAATGGAAGGAATAGTACCTAACATCAAACCGATACGAGGAGGCACTGACGGAGCTAATCTTTCATTCATGGGACTTCCGTGTCCGAATATCTTCGCAGGAGGTCACAACTTCCACGGAAAGATGGAATTCATTCCTCTCGAGAGCATGGAAAAGGCCAGCAAGGTCATCCTCAACATCATCAGCCTTTACGCAGAGTAGAAATATACTCCTGCATCTGAGGCAGATAAGACATAACACTCCTGAACAGAGCCATCTGGTTGCGTGTACGCACAAGGTTGTGTTCAGGATATTTTATTTTATAATAGGTGTCACCATTGATATAATCTGCAAAGAAACGCACAGCCTGCATATATGGGAACAGAGCTGCAGCATATGGGAGATTGTCCAATTCTACAGGAGTCAGGAACACCGATGCTGATTCGACATATCCTTTAGCAAATGCCTTGAAGATTTCCATATCAAATTCAACCATTTCGATACGAGGATCATCTTCTGCTACCTTATTGGCTGCAGTTCTGAGGAAATCGCCGAAATCAGAGAACACAAAGCTTGGCATGACTGTGTCAAGATCTATGACGCAAAGAACCTCTCCTGAAGCATCGAACATCATATTGTTCACCTTTGTGTCACAATGACATATACGCTTAGGAAGTACTCCTTCACGATGCATCCTTTCAGCCTTACACATCTCATCTCGGTGCACAAGCACCTCCTTGAGAATTTCCTGAACTTCAGCCTCCGCCATACGTCCCACAGCATCAGCAGCTACTGCATCATCCAACTGACGAGCCCTAAGCTCCATGTTGTGAAAATCAGGAATAGTTTCACCCAATGTGTCTGGAACATCAGCAAGCATTGCCTCAAAATGACCGAACGAACGACCTGCATAGTAAGAATACTCTGGGTTCACTGTCTCGTATGTAAATGCATCCTCTATAAAAAGCGACACCCTCCAATATGATTCACCATCAAAGTAATATGTCAGATCTGAATTTCTCAAAGAAATGAATGTCAAAACCTTACGATCCACGTCAGCAGCACCCGCTACCTCAAGCTTGCTGCGGATGTGAGATGTAACACTCACAATATTCTTCTGAAGGAGATCTACATCCTTGAAAATATGATGATTGATTCTCTGCAGGACGTAGGAAGGGCCATCAGTTGTAGTCACCTTGTAAGTATCATTGATAAGTCCATTGCCGAGGGGCTTGATTGCATCAATCTGACCGTTCAGGTCAAACTGCAAAACGATGTCATTAAGGTTTTTCATTATTATGGGTTCATTAAATCTACATTCACAAATCCGTTGATTTCCTGTATAAGCTCGACGGATACACGAGCTTTTGTCTTAATCTGCTCCGAAGCATCAGGAGAGGCTTCAGCCTGCCGGAAAGCATTGATTGCCTCCCCGAAACGGCATTCCCTCCTCAGATTCTCAGCAATTGTCATCCATTGATCAGCACTCTTCATCATTCTTCTTTGGTATTGTCACTGTAAATGAAGCTCCTCCAAGCAAATACGACCTCTTGTAGCTGATTTCACCACCGCATTTCTCCATAATATTGCGACAGATTGCAAGTCCGAGACCCGTACCTGCACTCTTAGTTGTAAAGTTTGGAGTAAAGAGCTTTCCTACATTCTCTTCCTTTACACCTGTACCGTTGTCATCCACAACCACATCATAGAAACCATCTTTTATACTGTTTCTCAGATAGATTGTAACCTTGCCTACAAACGGATCTCCACCTTCTGCCTCAAGTTCCTTTTGACGCATCTCAACTGCCTGAATGGCATTAGTGATAAGATTTACGAACACTCGTATGAGCTGAGGCTTAGGAGCCACAACATAAGCATCCTCCATTCCAAGATACGATATCCTGATATTCTCCTTGTTATCGAAAATCAGAAGCTGGTCCTTGAGTATGCGGTCAAGATCAAGAAGTACCGGTTCCTCACTGTAAAGTTTTGCAAAGGTAGAGAATTCGTTAGCTGTATCTGTAAGAATATCGATGTGTTCCAACACCACATCCGACACCTTGTCAAACTTTTCCTCCCAAGCAGGATTACCTTTCTGCTTAAGACGGATAAGCCTCTGAAGCTCAAGTTTGATTGGAGTCAGAGGATTCTTGATTTCATGGGCCACCTGTCGTGCCATCTGGCTCCAAGCATTGTCTCTTTCAGCCTGAGCAAGCTGCCTTGTGGAATCTGAAAGGTCTCGAACCATACGATTGTATGCATCCACGAGAGATGATATTTCATCCTCGCGTTTATAGACAATATACTCAAGATTGTTGATGTCTGCTGATTTCATCTTTCTACCCATCTCCAGAAGAGGAGAGAACATCGAATTCACTTCTCGTGTACTGAAAAGAAGGGAACCGATAAGCAGCAGGAGGAAGAAATTTATGATCATGGCAGCATGGAACAGAGCCTCACGCCTGAAGTCAAAGCTCTTATCCGTATAAGGAACAGCAATTATCGCAATCAGATCGCCACTATCATTGAAGATAGGAGCATATAGAGACCACAACGTACGACCTGCAACAATCTCTCGACTGATGTAGAATCTCTGATGCTGATAACGTATGTTATAGAACGCATCCTCCGGCATACGGCTTCCCAAAACCATCTTCTCAAAGACCTCAGGCATTGTAGAATGGAACACCTTGCCTTCCGGCGTGTAAATAGAGATGTCTGATTTGGTTGTATTGCCAAGTTTCTCTATCTCCAGGAAAAACTCCTTATTCCTGAGTTCCCGCCAATTATACACATGACGCACATGGTCTTCCACAAGTGCCTGCACCGTGTTGATCTTGGAAGACATCAGATTGTACATATTCACCTCATTTCGCTTATACACGAAAAGCACACTGATTATGGTCATGCTCACAAGGATGAGGCAGGACGAGACAAAGAGTATCGTGTTTATCCTGGTTCGGAAATAATTGCTTCTGAAGTTGCTGCTACGTCGTCCACGTACAAACAGCAGTAGCAGAAGCGTAAGCGCAAGCGCAAGATATGAGAAAGACGTAAAGAATACCATTAAAGTCCTCACAGGACGAGATATGACGATCACCTCATGCTCATCAACAAGATGCATAAAATGCACATTTCCCTTTTCTCTTAGAATCTTGCTATCAGGTACACGCTCAAACTCATCCCCTAGCTGAGACGAGATTGTAGGATATGGATAGTTTCCCTTGAATGATACCAATTTACCGCCCGAATATCTTGCATAGGAATAAATTGGAGGAATACTGATAGAACCCGGCTTGGATGGCCTGCCAAGCACATCATGATAACCTCGATCCTCCATGTTTGAATTCGGCTCAATCATGATAAGCATTCTCTTCAGACCGAGAGTCTTGTTGTAGAAAAGGAAGAGGCCGGCATAACTGCTTTTACCGTTGCCGTCGGTAAGGAAAAAGAAGCTTGAGCCATCAGCGATCGGTGTACCATTGCCGACCACGTTATTGAAATACGCAAGAGATTTGCGGTTATCGTCACCGGCAATCAACACATCGATATCATACGCCTGTCTTATCCTGCTCATGTAATATTCCGACACTCTGTTCAGAATCATAGACTCCGCATTCTCCATTCCGGCCAGAGTGGCGATAAGCTGATCGGAGGTAATTTCGTCCTCTATCGACCTAAGCTGGATTTCAAGGGAGATATCTCTTTCTACAGCGAGTCTGTTTGCCCAGAGAAGCACCCTGTCCTGCTCTTTTCGGAACCCAAGAAGAGATGAGGTAAGTGTCATATACAATGCCCACAGGAAGGCAAAGACCACCAAAGGCTTTCTAGAAAAGATGTTGTATGTACGTCCGGTGCAAAGACGCACAAACGGACGCATCATCTGGAAAAGAAAAAGAATACTGATGAACACTCCTGCATATGAAACATATACCGCAACTGTGTAAGGAATGCCAGTATTCCATCTGTAAAGCTCAAGTGTAATGCCGGAGTTCAGTATGAGGCTTCGGACTGATATGTGAGAATACACAAAAGTAGCCACAGCAGAAAGCAGGGTTATCAATCCGCATATAATGATATTTCTCTTGTAGGTCTTCTCGTTTTTCCTTATGTGCATATCTATTCTGCGTCTTACTAGATAGGAACACAGATTAACAAGGGTTATGAAAGCATTCAGGAGAAGCAGTGCACCCAGCGAGAAGAACACAGGCCCGTCAGCATAAAGTGTCGGAGAAAAGACAGACGAGAAATCTTCCATCTTATAGCCCCAGTACATTGAGGTGACCAGAAGCCCAAGCAGTACGAGCAAGACCATCAGATAGACCTTTATCGTGCGATGAGCAGCCAAAAACAAGACGGAGGCAACTGCCAGGAACAACAGGGATATCCACTTCAACAAGGAATTATCAAAGGTAGGAGATGAATAATCCGCATCATACACAATCTTGAACAGAGGTTTTCCTTGGATGGAAACTTCTGAACCGTTGCTGATACTCAATGGAACTATGGAATATCTCCTCGGAAGATTCAAGACAGGATTTACACCGTTTTCGGTTCTATGCTGTCCCTCAATAAGAGTATTCAGTATCTCAATTCCTGCAATTATCCTGACACCATTCTGAATGTCAACAGATTTCACAATATACCACTTCGGCCCAAGATTCATGTAGGAAAGATCCTCTGACACTTCGTACAAAGGCGAGACTATTGTACTTTTCTGATCAGTAAGACGCTGAAAGACGAGTCTTGCGCTTATATCATCATTGATGATAGAAAACTGATTGCACCAGGACTGAAGCGAATCATTGACATACTTATAGATGACCATATCATCCGGGATGTCATTCAAATCCATCAAACCGTATGCATCAGTCTCACGAGCCTTTTCGAGATACTGGTCCAGAACACGCACACGCGCTTCTACCTTACGTTCCGTCCTGTCTGCAATTCTTCTCGCATCACTATCCGGAGTGCTGCCGGCATGCGAGAACAGGAAAAACGCAATGGCTAGAAAGAAAAACAATAGGATCAGGTTCCTATAGGTAAGGTATTTGATCTTCATCAGCGGTTTATTCGTGGTGATACGGTTCTCCCCTCATTATTGTGAAGGCCCTGTAAAGCTGTTCAACAAATATAGCTCTTACCATCTGATGTGAGAAAGTCATCCTTGAAAGCGAAATCTTTCCGCCTGCCCTCTGACGCACCGCATCAGAAAAGCCGTAAGCCCCACCGATTATGAACACGATATCTTTTCCCGTGTACGATATCTTATCCTGCAACACTTTCGCAAACTCCATAGATGAATATTCCCTGCCTCTCTCATCCAGCAGGATCACATCATCGGTCGGACGCAGATTCTTCAGAATCAATTCCCCTTCCTTTACCTTTATCTGTTCCTCGCTAAGAGCTGAAACATTCTTCAGTTCAGGAATCTCTACGACTGAAAACGGGAAATAGTGTTTCATACGTGACACGTAGATATCCATTCCCTGTCTGACCCAGTCCTTATCTGTCTTTCCGACGGTAAGCAAAGTGATTTTCATACAAAAATCGTTCTATAACGACACAAATATAGCAAATAAAGTGAAAAGTAAAGTATTGGAAGGCACCGAATTTGCAGTATCTTTGCCCCGGATTTCAATGGTACTGCGAATGAAGAAACTTATTCTTGCATTGACTGGAATGCTGGCTGTTCTCTTTTCAGCAAAGGGGCAGGACGGCAGTTATGATGTTTTCATCCCCATCACCAAATATATCGAAATGGGAGATGCAGACAAACTGTCCGCATGGTTTTCAGACAATCTTGAAGTAACCATATTTTCAAATTCCAACGACTCCAGCCGCAATCAGGCTAAGCAGATAATAAAGTCATTCTTCAAATCCTACACTCCGCGAACATTCCAGGTCAGCCATAAAGCAGGCCGCCCGAACATGAAATATGCACTGGGCACACTCACGGCAGGCGGCGAAATGTTTCTTGTAACAATATTTGTAGGCTACAAGGATGCTGAATACAAGATCCAGCAGTTCAAGATTGAGAGAATTGACTAGAACTTATATCTTACACCCAGTGTCGGAACAAAGCCAAGCAAACCGTTGTCGTAGAAGCCTACCTTGCTGGCATACTGCTGACCGGCAATCTCCACACCGTCATTGATATGAAGACCGAAGACAGGTCTGACTTCCAGAGCAAGGCTCAGTGGAAATTCAAAGGTGTATTCCAATCCCACCTGAACAGCAAGAGCTGCCATGAATCCGCCATCACCCTGAGTCTTGAGAGTATGTTTTACTTCATTTCCGACTCTGTAGCTCACCATATCATTCACATATCCTAATGTAAGACCAGGTCCGGAATATATTGCCCAATAACCCTTATGAGTCCATGCAGGACGTGCCCAGATGAAATTATACACTGCAGTTGCATGTATTCCCGGCCTTCCGTTGGCATTATAGCCCCAATCCACACCCAGATCACCCTGAAGGAACTGATTCTTCTTGAAGATGTGCTGATAGGTAGCATCAAATCCAGTAGCACCTACTCTGAATCCCATAGAGCGCGGAATGCTTGGTGCTGATTCATTTGTACCAGATTGTGCGAAAGATGTCGAAGCAGCCAAAACGGCAATGACAATAACTGAAAGTAATTTTCTCATACAGAAGTAAATAAATCAGCGTGCCTGAAGACGTAAGAATTCCTCAAGCACGCCAGATTATAGGATTGATTGTTTAAAATCTATAGCGTACGCCTAATGCCGGCATCATACCCCAATGGAATCCGTGGTTGAATCCGAATCCGAGAGTTGGCTTAACATCAAACGAAAGCTGAAGTGGGAACCAGAATGTATATTCAAGACCTACCAGACCAGCAGCTGCAATGTGGAAATAGCCCTTGCTTTCTGCATTTCCCATTGCCATACCGACTGCCGCACCCGGACCTGCGTAGAAGCCCCATTCTCCTCTAGATGTCCATGCTGGCTGTGCAATCATGAAGTTGTACACAACCGAACCATGAAGAGAGTTGAATGTATTGAGTCCAAGGTCTGCCTGAAGGAAATTCTCCCCGAAACTATGCTGATAAGAAGCTTCTACACCCCATCCGCCACGAAGACCAACTGCTCTTGGCTGTGCAACTGCAGCAACTGCAAATCCAAGCACCATTGCTGCGATAATAATGATCTTTTTCATAATAATAGATGTTTAGTTTAAATGGTTTAAGTTCGATTAACAAAGTTACAGAAATAAATTTATTATGCAACCTTCTCATTCGGATTCTTTGGCTGCTTGAAAAGCAACATAAACAGTACACCGACAACAAATGCATATCCGGCAAAGATATACCAAGGAGTGCTCCAATCTGGTGTTGCTGCATTGTACACATAATGATTCATGATGGCCTGAGCTCCAAGAGTACCCACTGTCGCTCCGATTCCGTTTGTCATCAGCATGAACAAGCCCTGAGCACTGTTCTGAATCTTTTCACTTGTTCTCATATTGGTATAGAGTGCTCCTGAAATGTTGAAGAAGTCAAATGCAACTCCATAGACAATCATTGAAACAACAAGCATCCAAAGGCCTGAACCGGTGTTTCCTGCACCGAAAAGTCCGAATCTGATAACCCATGCAAACATTGCAATAAGCATAACTTTCTTGATACCGAAAAGTCGCATTGCAACAGGAATAAGAAGAATACCGAGGGTCTCTGCAATCTGAGAAATAGAATAAAGAGCAACTGGATTCTGTGCAGCCCATGTGTCCGCATACTCAGGTGAGGAAGCAAAATGCTCAATGAAAGGTGTTGCATAGCTGTTTGTAATCTGCAATGCCATTCCAAGAAGCATTGAGAAGATGAAGAAAGTAGCCATGTTAGCGTTCTTGAAAAGTTTGAACGCATCGAGTCCGAATCTCTGTGCAAGTGTCTGCTGCTGACCTCCTTCTGCCTTACATGGGCAGTTAGGAAGAGTGAAGCAATACACGAGCATGATGAGACCGAGAATTCCTGAAACATAGAACTGATCATAGGTCTTCTGGAAAGACACGCCGTCACCATTGGTCATGAAGTTCACGAACCACATACTTGCGATGAATCCCACTGTTCCGAACACTCTCACAGGAGGGAAATCCTTCACTGTATCATATCCGTTGTCAGCAAGAATCTTGAAGGCAACTGAATTTGAGAGCGCGATTGAAGGCATGTAGAAAGCCACGCTGACAGAATAAAGGCCGAACAGAATGCCGAACTCAGGTGCACCTGAAGTCATACAATAAGCTGCAGCTCCGGTCATTGCCGCTCCTGCGATACCATGGCAGATACCAAGAAGTCTCTGTGCCGGAATCCACTTGTCTGCCACGATTCCCATAAGAGTAGGCATAAACATAGAAACGATACCCTGCATTGCATAGAAAATACCGATCTTGCTGCCAAGTCCTACAGAGCCAAGATACTGTCCCATCGAAGTAAGATAAGCACCCCAGACTGCCCACTGGATGACATTCATCACAATGAGTCTGAGTTTGATAGATTTATTCATATCATTAAATTTATTGTTGTTAATACTCTGTTCCCCCTATCCAAAAAGACGGAGAGATTACAAATATAGAAGATTTTGAGTAAAAGTTGTTATCTTTGAAGGTTTAAATGAATAATATGAAGTTCGTAAAGACACATAACGACCCGAATTCCGCGGCCAGATGCGGCGTCATCACCACAGACCACGGACAGATTGAGACCCCTATATTCATGCCTGTTGGCACTGTAGGCTCAGTCAAGGGCATATATCATAAAGACCTGAAGGATGACATCAAGGCTGAAATCATCCTTGGCAACACCTATCATCTTTACCTGCGCCCCGGCCTTGACATCATCAAGGCTGCTGGAGGTCTGCACAAATTTGAGTCATGGGATAGACCTATACTCACCGACAGCGGCGGATTTCAGGTATTCTCGCTCAGCCCTATCAGAAAGCTCACAAAAGACGGATGCGTATTTCGTTCGCATATAGACGGTTCTAAGCATATCTTCACCCCTGAGAACAACATGGACACCCAGAGGATCATCGGTGCCGACATTGTGATGGCCTTCGATGAATGCTGCCCAGGTGATGCGACATATGAATATGCTAAAAAATCATTGAAACTGACCCAGAGCTGGTTGGAGAGATGTGTCAAGCATTTCGATGAGACTGAACCTCTTTACGGCTACTCTCAGGCACTTTTCCCTATCATCCAGGGATGCGTATACCCTGAACTCAGGCGCGCAGCTGTAGAACATGCAGCAGCCCTTGACAGAGAAGGATACGCAATCGGAGGTCTTGCGGTAGGAGAACCTACAGAGAAGATGTACGAGATGCTTGAGATAGTTTGCCCTATTCTTCCAGAAGACAAGCCTCGCTACCTGATGGGAGTCGGAACACCGGCAAACATTCTCGAGGGAATCGCACGCGGAGTGGACATGTTTGACTGCGTGATGCCTACACGTAACGGTCGAAACGGTATGCTCTTCACATGGGATGGAATCATGAACATGAAGAACAAGAAGTGGGCGGATGACTTCTCCCCGCTTGATCCGAAAGGTACTTCATTCGTAGATCACACATACACAAAAGCCTACGTCAGACATCTTTTCGTGGCTGGTGAAATCTTCGCCGGACAGATTGCCAGTGAGCACAACCTGGCTTTCTACCTCGACCTTGTCAGAGAGGCACGCAAGCACATCAAGGCAGGAGACTTCAAGGCTTGGAAAGACGAGACAATACGCAGGATAACTACAAGACTTTAGGAAATATGTTTCTCAGACCTAAAAAGATAGACGCATATATAGTTTCGAAGTTCATCACAACGTTCTTCATTGCGTTGCTCCTTATCATCGGAATCGTCATAATCTTCGACATAAGCGAGAAGATTGACAATTTCGTAGCAAAGGAAGCGCCGCTTAAAGCAATCGTATTTGATTATTACCTGAACTTCATACCGTACTTTATGAACATGTTCTCACCTCTGTTCGTGTTCATTACGGTCATATTCTTTACGTCAAAGATGGCTGCAGATTCGGAGATTGTCGCCATATTGTCCTGCGGAATCAGTTTCCACAGAATGATGGTTCCTTACATATTCTCTGCAGCACTGATCGCCCTCTTCTCATTATGCCTCAATCTCTTCATCATTCCGGACGCAAACAAGACACGACTGGAATTCGAGAATCAATACGTGAAGACCCGATTCAAGAGCGTAGGCAGGAATGTGCACTACCAGATATCACCAGGAGAATTCGTATTCGCTGAGTCATTCAGTTCGTGGAACAACACAGCCTACAGATTTACTCTTGAGAAGATCGTTGACAATAAGCTTGTATCGAAGATTTCCGCAGAATCTGCTGTATATCACGAAGATACAGACACATGGACTCTTAAGAAATATTTCATCAGAGACTACAACGAAGACCTTACCGACAGAATACGCAGCGGAAAGCAGATTGACACTACAATTGCACTGTCATCAAAGGACTTCTATCTCACTGAAAAGACAGTAGAGACCTTGAACTACAAGGAGTTGAACAATCTGATTGACACACAGAGAATGCGTGGAGACGCGAATGTAAAATTTGCTCTCATCGAGAAGAACACAAGATTTGCTCTTCCTTTCTCTGCATTCATCCTGACAATAATGGGTGTAGCTCTTTCATCAAAGAAACGCCGTGGCGGAATCGGATGGAACATAGGTATCGGCATCGCACTTGCCTTCACCTACATCCTCTTCCTCAGATTCAGCCAGATGTTTGTGCATACAGACACCCTTCCACCAGTTATCGCACTGTGGCTTCCTAATCTCGTGTTTACGATAATTGCAGGATTCCTTTATCGAATCGCTCCGAAATAAACCGTCGGCTAAGAAACGGTGATTCTAAACAGACGACCATAACTGATCCGAAAAGAGGGTGGCTATAAAATCATCAATCTGACTTTATAGCCACCCTCAAAAACTAACTAAAAAACCCAAAATCTACATATCGAAATCCACATAGATCGGGAAATGGTCTGAGATGAATCTCACGCCATATTTTGTCTCATCATCGACAACCTTATAACCTTTGTTTACTGCATTTCTGTAGAAAATGTGGTCAATTGTTGTCCATGTTGCAGGATTGTCTCTAAATCCTGAATAGGTCTTGGAGTCGTCACGCTCAGGAGCATTTACATTACAATGCCACATCCAATCCTTCAAGACTGCCAGGCGGTTCTGACCATCTGCATACTCCATATTCAAGTCGCCACAGAAGAAAATAGTCTTGTCATTCGTACCCTTTCCTTCCTTGACAGTATCTCCAACAGCTTGCTTCATCCTGTCTACTGACATAAGGCTGCACTGAAGCTTGCCATTGTCACCACTCGGGAAGAAATGAGTGTTGAAAATCCAGAATTCCTTTCCTGTCGCCTTAGCCTTCATCTTGAGCCAGAGAGTCAGTTTCGGAGTTCCGGCATCCCAGCTGTAAGAGGACTTGTCAGGGGTTTCGCTGAACCAGTATCGACCCCACTCAAGCATTTCGAACATAGAAGTCTTCACCATATATCCCTGACGCTGACCACCATTCTTGAATGATGTGTCATCAGTAATATCAGCAACTCGTCCGCTGGCGATAGCTCCGTCCTTTGCATGAGTGAAGAAGGTATACTGCGAGCTGTACTTCTCGTACAGATACTGATACTGTTCTCTTCTAAGCTCCTGAAAAGCTACAATATCAGGTTTGATATCCTCGAACATTCTGTATACTGCTGCCTTTCTACGACTCCACTCGTTTCCCGACACTTCCGCAGTAGACTCTCTGATATTGAAAGACATCAGACGGAAAGACAAGGTCTGCTGATCTTCCGGAATCTCATACTCAGGTTCCGGTTCCTTCGGCTTATTTGGAGGAGTTACATATTCCACACAGCCCGCAAGCACTAACACAAACGCGGCCATTAATACTTTGAACAATCTATGCATCATCATTACTCTTGATTAATATCCTTTTGATTTAAGTTTCTTTATCAATGCTGCAGGATAATTTGAGAAGATGGCTCTCAGGTTATTGTAGTATGGAATTACAAGTTCCATTTCCTCATCAGTATCAGCACCATACAGGACAAGAGGAACTCCGGCAGTGAAATAATCCTGCGGACTGTATGTAGTATTTCCTCCCAGAACCTTTGTGTAGTTAAGCTGCGCACCAGCCTTGCCATACCTTACAGGATTCGTACAAGTAGCCCAAGCCAGATAAATATCATACTGATCAATCACAGTACTGTTCACGGCATTGAAGATATCTGTTCCTGTAGGAATCAGGAACTCGACCATTTTCTGAGCCTTCATCTCCTGAACAATCTCGCATGCCCTGTTGATCGCGCGTATAGTATGATTGACATCGATCTCTTTGTCATTCTTGGTAAGACGCTTGCAGTCCAGCTGAAGAATCATCCCGTTCGGGTTTAGCTCCTTATCCATAATAACTTTCAGAAAGTCCTGCAAAGTGGGCAGTTCTTCGCCATTCGCCAGCTTTCCTGCAGCCCTAAGCTCCGCAAGAGAGTGATCGTATGGAGTAAGTCCGTTTATCAGATAACCCGACTTCGGATGTGCGACAAGGACGTTATTATCACCTGTAATGCATATGTCACACTCCGAGCCCCAGCAGCCTATGCTTATGGCATACTTAAGGGAAGATATCGAGCAATCCGGACGATTACATTCAAGATAGCCGCCTCTGTGAGCGACAACCTTATAAACGCCTTCCGTCAGATCAGGCTTTTTATCCTTATTCGGAGGTGTCTGAGGCACTTTCTCGCATGATGCGAGAAAGGCCACCAGAACAACAAATAATAATCTTTTCATTAATTATTCCTCAACGAAGGTGATTTCAATACCCTTCATATCACCCCACTTGCCGCTTCCTATACCAAGGAAAGAGTCACCCGGATTGATTCTCAAGTCAATAGACAGTCTCATTCTGAAATAGATGGTTCCGTCATTGATAGGATCTATTCCGGTGAGAGCGAACTCATATTTCCTGTATGAGGTGTCAGTAGCCTTGTCATACTTCTTACGGTCACCTGAAGCATTCTCAGGAGTAGCATAAACGTGTACCGGACCTGACTTCTCGCCGAATGTCATTATTGTAGCTCCTGCTGCCTCAACCCAGTTAGTTCCGTTAGAAGAATACTCTATGACATAATATCCCGGACCTGAACCGGCACCACCTGCAGCTGCCTCGAATGTCACCTTATGAGTAGGCTTGACATTTCTTACAGGAATAACGCAGAGCCAGTAGTCATTCACGAGCATTCCGTTAGCCTGAATACTTGGATTGAATGTCCAGTTAGCCACTTTGTCTCCCACTACAGTAAGATATGCATCAGAATTTCCGTAGGTAGGAAGAACTCTATGCTGGTGTGTGGTGAGTGATGACGGGTCAACCTGTGAGCCTGTACCCCAGCTGTAATTATACTTCGATGCAAGGCAGAGCTCTGTAGTATTTGTCTCGGTAGCATAGAAGTTCCAGCCCACTGTAAGTCCTTCTGGAAGATTTGCATCCGCAGCTACAGTCTTCTCAACCGATCCGACTGACTTACCGTCTGCAAAGAGCTCGATCTGAATCTTGCCGGCTCCCTTGGGCTTGCCTGCAAGAGGAATTTCGATTTCGCCCTTACCCTTATTGAACTTATTGTAAACAAGCTCAGGAACTGTGATTCCTGTTACGGTTGTGCTGGTAACCACACCTGTGAAAGTCACAGACTCCTTGCCTGAGGCACACTCATAAAGGAGCTTCAGCGAGGCTGCGACATTCTCTCCTGCAACAAGGTTACCACTGAGAGAAAGCTCGCCATAAGCGAAAGCACACTTACCCTGAGTAACCTCGACAGCCACCTTCTGTCCATTGTAAGTCACATAATATGTTCCTTTACGTTCTGCACCTGAGTTGTAGTCAATGTTAAGAGTGTACATGTCGAAATCGACACCATTACCCTCACCTGACTCTGGAGTAACTGTAATCCAGTTAACCTCAGATACGTCTACAGCCCATTTTCCGCTGCACTTCACATACTGATCAAGAGACTGCTCTGTGCAATCTACACTGAGAAAATCATTCTCGATCTGGAAAACTTCAGGGCTCTTCTGACAAGAGAATACTGAAGCCAAAGCTGCAACCAATGCAAATGATTTAATTATATTTTTCATTTCTATAATTCATTAATTTACCAACCAGGGTTCTGTGAAAGATTCGGATTCTCTGTGATGGCGATAGCAGGAACCGGCTTGACATATTTGTAATCATGCCATTTACGCTCAAGAGCTGTAGCAGGGAGGATATTTCCCTTAGTACCCTCTGAAAGCTTGTGACCAGGCTCTGATGCACCGTCAACATAAAGAATCTTGTAGTTTGAAATAGTTGCCTTTGCTGTAACGAGAGTCTCTGGAACAAGGTCACCATTAAGATCAAGAGGAGTGTCTACAGACGGGATATATATACCGATCCATGGTCTTGCAAACAATTCGCCCTGCTTCCAACGGATGACATCGTTATAACGGAGTCCCTCCATAACAAGCTCGACACCTCTTTCACGACGAACTTCAAGAACGAACTTATCAGTAACGCGGTTCTGGAAGTACTCCACCATATAAGGGTCAGCCTCTGTAGGATATACACTCTTTACACCTGCTCTTTCACGAAGAGGCTTGATGGTCTTATCCCAAACTGCCTCAGTCATCTGACCAAGTTCAGCCTTTGCTTCAGCATAGTTCAGAAGAACCTCTGCATAGCGCATGATAGGAGCATCTGTCGCAATAGCTGATGTATTGGCATCCATTGACGAGTTGTCGCCGAGCCACTTGATAGGCTGATAACCTGTCTTTGAATATGTCACGTCCGGAGCCCATGCTGTTGTGCCGCCGTCACGTGTAAAGCCAGGAGTTCTGATTGTCTGAGCAAGACGATAGTCACGACCAGTGCACTCCTCTGCAAAAGGAACAGAGTTGTAATCTGCGTACTTTGTTGTGAACGGAGTACCGTCCTCCATGAGATATGTGTTGATGAACTGACGGTTGAATGCATAGTTTGCATGCTGAGAGTTCACCATGTAGTTATTGATTGCGTAAGTGACACCCATAGCTATATCATAATCACGCGCCCAAATGAATTCGTTTGCATATGCACCGCATCCGTCCTCATGAGTAAACATCTGACGATACTGTGTCTTGCGTGCTGACGGATTGTCTGCAAGAGAATATACTCCGGAATTCATCAGTTCCTCACAAGCAGCAACACACTCATCAAGATACATCTTGCTTTCATCCTTTGTCCAAGGCTTGCCTGTAGATGGGTCATTTGTGTGATACTTTCTCATTGTACCCTCGAAAAGGCAATAACGAGCCTTGAGTGCAAGAGCCACATACTTGTGGATGTAAGAAGCACGGTTTCTGTACTTTGCATCTGTAAGACAGTATGTGCAAGCATAATTAAGGTCATTCAGAATTTCCTGTGCAACCAGTTCTCTGCTGTCGCGGCCCTTATAAAGAGCTTCCATATCAGTAGCGTCTATCATAGTCTTGTAATAAGGCACAGCGCCAAAAGTCTGGAGCTTGCTTATGTAAAACATCGCCCTGAAGAAACGGCCTACACCTTCATAATGATTCAGGATTTCCTCTGATGCAGACGCCTTGCGCATGTTGTCAAGGTAGTAGTTGATTGAACGGAGAGAAGACCAGTTGGATGTTGTCCAGTTGGTTGCATCTTCCGCTCTGTAGTTATCCATGAAATAAGCCGCCTGGCCATCCCATGAATGAGTGTCCGAGTACTTGTCACCACCGAAGATATCATCAATGGTAGATGCATAACTCCTGATGAGTCCGTTTGTGTATATCTCAAGAGAAGACTCATCTGTGAAATAGTATTCGCTCTCTATCTTGTTAGGGTTTGGCTGCTCCAGAAAGTCCTGGCAGGAAACTGCAGCCATACACATAGCAGTGAATATTAATAGATATTTTTTCATTTCCGGTTCCTCCCTTTAGAATGTAACATTAATACCGAGTGTGAATGTCTTCAAGAGCGGGTATGTATATCCCTCGGCCGCAGAAGCAAAGTCAGTATCATATGACAATCCTTCCGGATCGAAGTTAGGAGCATACTTATGAAGCGGTGTGAAGCAGAATGGGTTCTCTGCTGTAAAATACACCTTAAGTCCCTGAAGACGGAGATTCTTGCAAACCTTTTCGTTGAAAGAATAATCCACCTGAATGTTCTTTACACGCAGATAAGCCGCATTCTGAAGATATCTGGTGTTAGGAATCTCGAGAACCTTTGTCCAGTTGTAAGAGCCATTTGACTGGTAAGATGTGATTCTTGGCCAATAAGCTGTGTCCCAGTTATTCTTCTCCTCGCTGTACATGTCATCTGTATAGTTGTGGATAGCAGGGATGAATGAGAAGAACGGACGGCCATACTTACCCCAGAAGTAACCCGCATCCGAGCCAGGATACCAATCCTTCTTACCTACTCCCTGGAGGAATACAGAAAGTCCGATTCCGTTCCAGTTTGCAGCGAGATTGATACCGAATCTATAACGAGCCTGAGTGTTACCGATAATGCTGAGGTCACCATGATCATCAACTTTGAACTCACCTGAATCAATGACACCGGTATCATCAAGGTCTTTGATCTTTACCTGACCCGGACGAGTGATCTTATCAGAAGCCTGCTGGAAGTTGTGTACCGCAGAAGCATCGATATCAGCCTGATCCTTGAAGAGTCCCTCGACAGTATAACCCCAGATCTCACCTACAGTCATACCTACATAATAGTTAGAAGGTGTACCACCATTCTGAATGTAAGCCTTTACTGTACCGAGACTTCCGGTAGCATTCTCATACTTGGTAATCTTTGAAACATTGTCCCAGACCATACCCTTCACGCTGTAGCTGAACGGCTTGCCTCCGAGATTCACTTCATCTCTCCAAGAAAGCGAGAGCTCCCATCCGTTGGTCATCATCTCTGCATTATTACCCTTTGGAGCAGATGTTCCAAATACTGCAGGAAGCGAACTTGCCGGAGTGTACATATCTGTTGTATAACGACGATATACATCTCCTGTGAAAGAAAGACGGTTGTTGAAGAAGCCCAGATCCAAACCTATGTCATATGTAGTCGACTTTTCCCATGTAAGAGATACAGGAACTGTTGTTCCGACGCTGGTATACACAGGATATGCACCACCAAGAATGATGTCTGTAGCTGTCTTCACTGTCATTTCTGAAGTATATGAGTATGGATCCACATTACCATTACCCATCGAACCGGCAGAAATACGTACCTTCGCAATGTCAAGAACGTTTCTTGACCACTTCATCCAAGGCTCCTCTGAGAGAACCCAGGCAGCTGAAGCAGAAGGGAAGAATCCCCATCTTGAATATGTAGGGAACTTTGACGAGCCGTCATAACGTCCGCTCACCTCAAGAAGATATCTGCTCTTGAAACCATAGTTGACTCTGAAGAAAGCACCCATATATGCCCAAGTGTAGCCACCTGCAGAAGGAGCCTCTGCTACACCCTGCATAAGAGAGAATGACGGCTTGGTGGTGGTAATCATATCCATCTGAGAAACAGTGAGGGTCTGATACTTCTTATCCTCAACATTATATCCTACGAGAACATTAAGATTATTTTTCTCACCAAGATTCGGGCTATATGTCAGATAAATGTTAGACGCCTGATATCTCGTCTTGTACTCAACCTGAGAAAGAGACTCTCCGGCAGAAGCAGACTCGAGCTGAATCTGACCAGGACGATTTGAGTATTCTGTAGGAGACTGAACGTCCACTCTTGTACGGGTAGTGTAATTGAATGAATAATCAGCTTGCAGTTTGAGAACATCCTTGATAATGTCGATATCTGCAGATATTTTCTCTCTGAGATATACGTAGTCGTTTGTTCTGTAAGATGTTCCTTCGCAGAATGAAGCATAACCTGTTACGGCAGCAGCCTCTGTCCATGTTCCGTCAGGATTCTTTACTGGTGAAAGAGGCATACCTACGTGGTTGAGCGCTCTCTGCACTGCAAAGTTGTTTCTCGGGTGCTTAGGCTCATACTGGTTGCTTACTGACATCGAAATATTGTTGGTAATCTTGAGCCAAGGTCTTACTTTCAAAGTACCCTTTGCTCTGAGGTCATATTTCTTATAATCCTCATTACCTACTCTATAGATACCGTCCATATTGTAGAAACGACCTGAGATATAATAATCCGCATGCTCGTTACCACCTGAAACAGAAAGATTGTGCTCAGTCGAGAGGTTGACATCCTTGTAGAAAAGGTCATACCAGTTGGTAGAGCCATAGTATGCCCAGCCGAATGAGCTATGTCCCTGAAGAGCTGTCACATCTGAAAGATTAGGATTGTCCTTTCTGCGGAGGAGCTCCTCATAGATTGCATCTGTGTATGGAACAGTCGAGTCGATATGGTCAGGAAGAGCCTTGGTGCCATTGTAGTAGCCATTATATGCATCCTTCCACCAATTCACGAATGTAAGTCCGTCAGTGATGATGTCAGGAATCACGGTTCTTCTGTTTACAGACACTGAACCGCTGTAGTTGATGACAGGTCTTCCCTTAGACGGATTCTTTGTTGTTACGAGAATCACACCGAAAGCACCTCTTGCACCATAGACAGCTGTTGATGAAGCATCCTTGAGAACAGAAACCGAAGCCACGTCCTGAGGGTTGATTGAGTTAAGGTCGCCCTCGACACCGTCTACGAGAACAAGTGCTGATCCACCGGAACCGATGGAAGTCTCTCCTCTGACATTGAAACTTGCAGAACGTGACGGCTTGGAGTCGTTGAACTGAATGTTCAAACCAGGAATCTCACCCTGAAGCGAACGGGCAAGATTACCATTCGATCTGTCACCGATCACCTTGCTGTCAACCATATCGACAGCACCTACGAGGTCACGCTTCTTCATTGATGCATAACCGACGACAACCACATCGTCGAGAACGTTTCTTTCTTCATCAAGAACGATAGAAAGAGGCATAGGCTCTGTTCCAGCCAGAGTTACAGACTGGTCAGCAAAACCGATGAAAGACACATCCAGTCTTGCCGGGAAAGAATTGATCGATAATGTGAAGTTTCCATCAAGGTCTGTCAAGTAACCTTCTTTGCCAATAAGAATGGTAGCACCTGCAAGAGGTTCTCCATTCTGATCAACAACCTGTCCCTTAACAGTTCTTCCCGCAATAGTCACAGGAACCTTCTTTGTCACAGAAATCGACTTGCCATTGATTGTCCAGCTGACATTCTGTCCCGCAAAGATCTGCTCCAGAATCTGCTGAATCGTAGCATTCTGTGCATTGATTGAGATCTTTTGCTTGAGATCCACGTCATCGGAGTTGACAATGATCGAGTAACTCTCGTTCTGATGCAATATTGTAATCGCATCCTGAACAGTCACATTTTTCAGTTTAAGATCGAGATTCTGAGCTGAAAGCGCCGAAGGCACAATCATCATCAGAGTCACGAGCAAACTGCATAACTTGTTTCTCATGATCTTTTGTTTTAATTGTTAATAATTGTGTTGTTATTTAAGGTATATCACACCATTCTTTTTAGTTATTTTGATCTTTTTGTCGGAATTAAGGGCATCGAGTATCTCCTCGAGGCTCTCATTATTACAGAAGAAAGCGAAGTACTTAGTCTTTGCAATAGACTCATTGAGGATGATAATCTTAGTACAGAACAATCTTTCAAGGTCTGTCACGATATCTTCCAACATTATGTTAAAGAAATGCATGGATCTGTTTTCATAGAAAGCAGAAAACTTATCCTTTGGAAACTGATCCAGCGAGATGACACCAGTACTCCTCTGATACTGCAACATATTTCCCGGTCGCATTATCACTTCGTTTTCAACAGATTCTTGCAGAACATTGAAACGCACCGAGCCTTCCACAAGTATTACCTCGACACATTCAGCATCGCTATAAGCCTTCATATTGAACTTTGTACCAAGCACATCAACCGACACATCACCAGAATTGATGACAAAGGGTCTCTTCGGATCCTTCGCGATATCCGCATACACCTCTCCATCGATAAATATCTGTCTCGTCTTTCCTGTGAAACGGTCCGGATAAGTAACTCTGGTGCCTGAATTCATATAAAGTTGCGACCCGTCCGGAAGCGTCAAGGAAACGATATCTCCATTTGCAACTCTTTTTTCGATCCAATTAGGCTCAATATTATCTTGGTACTGATTGAAAGTCCATAAACCAAGAACAAACAGAATCATAGATGCAGCAACTCCCATAATCCACGAAACACCACGTCTGCTTACAGAAGACCTCTTCAATCCCAAAGCGCTTTTCGCCTTGAAATATGCAGTCTGAGCCACAGCGGGATCGTTATCTGTCATAGAATTGAAATATTCTTTCAATTCCTTGTCCAATTCAGCAGTCAATTTGTCCTCAGCAAGAAGGTCAACCACCTGTTTTTCTTCATCAGGGAGGAGAGTATCGTTGAGATAGTCTTTAAGATTTGTCATAATAAGTCCGATTTCTTCCTATAATACAATCGAACAGGACCTGACACATATGAAAATTTTATTTTTTACCTTTGCGGCAGGTTCAGCAATCGAGACAAACAACTCTTTTAATAATGAAACGTATTATTATAGCATGCATCGTACTGCTTGGCTTCGAATTCGGCGCGAACGCTGGGATTCCAGAAATGCTTGAATCTCAGTGCGCCATTACATTCGACGGAATAATGCAGCGCCAATTCATCAAGGGACTTCCTGAATTTGATGCAATCGTGACAGAAGTTGGAGATCAGAAGGATCTAAGAACAGTGTATGTCACTCTTGCAGAAGACGGCAGAACATTGAAACTAGTCTTTGACCGCAAAATCTTCAACGATCTCAAAGTCGGCGATCGTGTCCGCTTTGACCTGAATGGCTGCAAGGTCGGAAAAGAAGGAGAAGCCCAGACTCTCTATGTCACCAACCTCAAGCCATTTAATGTTTTGAAACGCAAATCTGCTAATCAGTAGGATATATGAAACGATTGATATCAATGCTCGTACTTCTTTGCATTGCCGGTGGAAGTACAGTCTTTGCCTGGGGATGGTCTCACTCCCTGATTAGTTATCTGGCTCATGATTATTGTACAGAAACCACAAATCAGGTACTTGACAGATACCTTGATATACCCTTGGTGGACGTCGGATCATGGATGGATCAGTTTCGCTCAAAAGCATGGGAGAAGAAAGACTGCAGTGATGCTCCGAATTATACATTCACCTCATACTGGCATGCTGTCAGCGTGGATGAAAACTGTTATCCTCTGACCAAGTCAAACCGTCCGGACGGTAACGGAGATGCTTACGGAGCTCTTCTGAATTGTATCGACACACTTAAGAACTACAGGAATCTTCCGGACAGCACAGTAATTGTGAACATCAAGTTCATCTGTCATATCGTAGGAGACCTTTCCTGCCCGGGCCACATTCTTCACTCATTTGACAAGGACCATCACGATCCTATGGGAGGCGGTCTTGCCGCAGGATATGGAATCTGGGAATATACCTATGAAGGCAAGAATACCAATCTGCATAAACTTCTGGACAATGTAGCAGACAGATGTCATCCTGAGTTCAATCGTAATCCTGAAACGTACGCCGCATATCTGGACAGCGCCACTCCTGAAGAAAGGAGAGCAATCGCAGATATGTCACTATATGACTGGGTGCATAGCGTCGCAAAGGACTCCAAGCAGATCTTCAGATGGGAAAAGCCGGGAACTGCACTTAACAAGAGTTACTATGATGCACATGAGCCCTACCTGATGAGCCTGTTACGGTCATCTGCATACAAACTGGCAGATATTCTTAACGAATTGTTTGACCCTGAATATAAGACATTATGAGAAAACTGATATTATCTGTTCTGGCATGCTCAGCAGCAATTCTTACAGGATGCTCCGATCCATATTCACATATCAGATCAATGGCAGGTGAAACCCTCCCTACAGGAACAGTCATCGAAGGCATTGTGATCAGTGATTTCGCATCTATGAACATGGGTGAAAATCCTCAGATCTCATGGAATGAAGTTGACATCATGATGTCTTACAAGACAGCCTACATTCAAAGTGAAGATGGAAAATCCGGATTACGGGTGATTTTTGATGATATCTATGAGAACAGAATGCCCAGATATTCAAAAGTGTCGATTGACCTTACCGGATGTCAGGCTACTGTTGATAAAATGGGTGCCTGCACAGTTACAGGAATCCGAGCAGATGACGTTACGATTCTGGAGAAGGGTGTTAAGGTTAATCCATCACCAAAGAGGATTTCAAGTCTGAAAGATTCTGACTTATATACATATATCGTAATTGAAGGTGTGGAATTCATCAACAAGGAGGGCAGTTATACTAACGTAAATGAATATGTCGTGCAGGCTTCCGCTCTGAATGATTTTCGCAAGCCTAAGAATTTAGAGTGTATAGATGTAGCCGGAGTATATGTCAGGGACTCAGATGGAGACAAAATATTTCTTCCAGTCAACACGTCATCGTATTGGAGAAGGCGTGGAGACAGACTTCCCGATGGAGTAGGCAGCATAAGAGGCATACTTATACCTGCCAAATTCAGACGATATGGGAATGTCGGTCCTTATGCGTTAAGACTTATCAGTAACCACGAGGTCGACATCCCTATGGATGGTTCTTCAAATTATCAGATTATTGCGGAGTGGAACTGGGACAGGAACTACAAGCATGCCCTCAACCTTGAAGACCGAGGATTGCTCAAATGGGTCTCAGGAGTGCAGACTCCGGCAGGAAGAATAATTCCGGATCTTGGCAGTGGATCCCTCTATACCACAGCAGATGCCACATACGACCTGATACCCGACTACAACACTCGTTCAGTGCACGACGGACACCGCCCTGGAATAGGAAGCAGAAAGGCCGGTGCTCTGGAAATTGACTCAAAGACCTCTCAGTGGTTTGAAGGAGATGCTGCAGTTATAGTTGAAACTAACACACTTGGGTATAAAGGTGAGGCTCTGGTTTTTGATTTCACTTGGGCTGCAGGCAAGGGCACTCCTGACTCGTCTTATGGCTTCCCTGCATATTGGGCTGTTGAATATTCCTTGAATGGGGAAGATTATATTTCAGCCACAGAC
Source organism: Candidatus Cryptobacteroides sp. (assembly GCA_045126915.1). Classification (GTDB taxonomy): domain Bacteria; phylum Bacteroidota; class Bacteroidia; order Bacteroidales; family UBA932; genus Cryptobacteroides. Next base: position 101,803 of record JBGVPH010000048.1, on the reverse strand, counting down.
GATATCCTTCTCAGACCTCTTGCATATGAGAAGGCGCCTATGTCATATTATGCTGTTCCTGGCTACTTGGAGAATTCTGTGATCCTGCCTAAAAGGCTCCTCAACAAGGAAAAGGTTTACATCAGACTAAGACCGTCATCAGAAATCATGGTAGAGACTCATCAGGATCCGTCACTTGATATCAATTCAGGAGTTTATTCTCCCGAATCCGTCAGAGATTTCGCGATGTGCATAGGAAAGGTTTCCGTGAAGGTTATGAAACCTTAGCATAATTCTGATTCTCAGGAAACGTTCAACTGATTGCGCAATTCCTTCAATGCATTGCTTATCTGAACCTCAACCGTTCTTTTGGAGATGTTCAGATAAGCTGCGATTTCATCATTTGACATATTCCGATATCTGCTCATGACAAATATGCGGCGGCACTGTGGTGGCAGCTTCTCCAGATTCTTGATTACCATTGAATTAAGTTCCAGAGCATTCATATCCTCCTCAACTGTATTACAGACCCCCCCCCACGAAATTTCAGGACTTAAAGAATCGATTCTGACCTGATTGGAATTCTTTGACTTAAGGATATTTATAGAAGCATTCTTTGCCATGGAATATAGGAGTCCCTTTATGGAGCGCTTGCTATCAAGACAATGACGACCCTGCCATATCTTGAGGAAAATATCCTGAGCAGTGTCTTCTGCAAGCTGTGGATTCTTGATCAGTTTGCAGATGAAGCGCATGACGACAACATAATAACGAAGGAAGAGCATTTTATATGCCTTCACATCGCCTCGGATAATACCTTCTATTATCTTATCGTCACTATACATCTTTTGCGCCCTTTAGCAGTCCACCTCAACTGTCCAGCCGAACGGATCTTCTATTTCAGCATACTGGATACCAGTAATGAAGTCGTAGAGTCGCTGGCTCTTAGGGCCACAACCTTCCTCTACGAAGGTGTAGCGTGTAACCTCGTCTGACTCAAGGAACGGTTTGTCATCAAGATGTGATACAGGAGTGATCACTACTGCCGTGCCACACTCTCCCACTTCATCAAATGTCGAAAGTTCCGAAATCGCTACAGGTCTTCTCTCGACAGTCATTCCGAGATAGGCAGCAGCCTCTTCGAGCGACTTGTTGGTGATCGATGGAAGGATTGATCCTGATTTAGGTGTGATATAGCTGTTACCCTTGATTGCGAAGAAGTTTGATGAATTGAATTCATCAATATGATCACGCTGATCCGGAGTTACATAAAGTACTGCCTTATAGCCCTGCTTGTGAGCAATATTGAGGGAGAAAAGCGATGTAGCATAGTTACCTCCCACTTTATGTGAACCTGTACCATGTGGTGCAGCTCTGTCGTAGTTTCTCGCAATGACACAATTTACCGGTTCTAGATTTCCGCCAGTATAGGCACCTACCGGAGAGCATAGAACCATGAACATACTCTCCTGCGATGATGCAACTCCGAGCTGTGGGCCATATCCGAGAAGAGTTGGCCTGAGATACAGCGATGCACGGCTATCATATGGAGGAAGAAAGTCAATATTCTCTCTGACTACCTGCGCACACATCTGAACGAACATCTCAATTGAAGGGGCCTCAATACCGAGAAACTCAGCTGATCTGCGAAGACGCTTTGCATTTTCCTCGGGTCTGAACATACGGACCTTGCCATCCTTGCCTCTGAAAGCTTTGAGTCCTTCGAAACACTCGATGCCATAGTGAAGAGCACCCGAGAAGGCGCTGAGTGAAATATCGTCGTCTGTTCTGCTCTCCACAGGAGTCCAGGCTCCATTGCGATAGAAGCAGCACAGCATAGTGTTTGTCTTGGTGTAAGAGAAGGTAAGTGATTTCCAGTCCATATCAGATGAGTATTTCAAATAGTTTATCGTTTTCGTTAATGTATTCGTAATTGACATTATGGGCATCCATACGTCTCATAAGTGCCTTGAAATCTTCTTTTGATGCAACCTCAATACCAATGAGAGCCGGTCCTTCCTCTTTGTTTGTCTTCTTGATATACTGGATGTATACAAGGTCATCAGTAGGACCAATGATGTCGCGGATGAATGAAAGTATCGCTCCCGACTTCTGAGGGAAGTTGACAATGAAATAATGCTTCAATCCCTCGTAAATCAGGGATTTCTCTCTGATCTCTTCCATTCTGGTGATATCATTGTTGCTGCCGCTGACTATGCACACGACATTCTTTCCCTTGATTTCCTCCTTATAGAATTTGAGAGCGGCAATGGAAAGTGCACCTGCAGGTTCGACAACGATTGCACTCTTGTTATAGAGATTGATGATGGATGTACATACTGCACCCTCCGGAACTGTAACGATATCATCCAGGACATCCTTACATATCTCATATGTAAGCTTTCCAGCCTTCTTGACTGCTGCTCCATCAACAAACTTATTGATATGCTCAAGTTCGATGACCTCACCTTTTTCTATAGCCACCTTCATACAAGGAGCTCCGGCAGGTTCCACTCCTATGACCTTAGTCTGAGGAGACAGGGTCTTGATATAAGCACCCACACCGGAAGCGAGTCCACCTCCTCCGATAGGAATAAACACAAAATCTGGAGCCTGCTTTACCTGAGAAAGTATCTCATAGCCGATGGTTCCCTGACCTTCGATAATCTTCTGATCGTCGAACGGTGGGATGAAGGTCTTACCGCTCTTCTTCGCATATTCGATTGCAGCAGCATTAGCAGCATCGAAAGTGTCTCCGACAAGAACGATATCAATATATTCCTTACCGAACATCCTCACCTGCTCAATCTTCTGTCTTGGAGTGGTTACAGGCATATAGATAGAACCCATTATATGCAGCTTGTTGCACGAAAACGCAACACCCTGGGCATGATTACCGGCACTTGCACACACGATTCCATACTTGAGTGTCGCTGGATCAATCGAACGGATCTTGTTATAAGCACCGCGAATCTTATATGAACGGACCATCTGAAGGTCCTCACGCTTGAGATACACCTGTGCATCATAAACATCCGATAGATTAGGATTCTTCTGAAGAGGAGTCGGTTCAAGAATCTCCTCAAGAACGCCGGAAGCCTTTTGAATGTCTTCTACGGCAGGAAAATATTTAGTGGTATTCATAAACTGAGGTTTAGTTCATCATTATAAGTGCAAGTGACTTGTGACTGAAAGTCAGAGTCACGGTATCTTGAGAGGCACGGTTCAAAGTGGCTTTCCACCAATTGTCAAAGACGACATCATCTGTAGGCCATTGGAGTCCCTCTGACCTGATCTTCAGGCCGGAGTCCGGACTGAAGATTGAAATCTGCCGTCCTTCTCCACAATCAAGGGAAATGCTGTCTGTAACAGGAAACATCGTTCCATAATCTGATACAGCTTCAACCGTGATTTCCCTTTCATCGAGAGAGAACATCCTGGTGTACTCCATCAGAAGTCCGGCATTGCCTATTGTATGTTCGGGGCGTCCTCCGGTCGATCCCAAGATATATATATGTTCGAGGTCAGCTATGTTATTCACCGCCCATCTCACAGCCTTGGTCTGATCGTTATGGTCCTGCTCTTCTTCCTTTATTATAATATCGCAGTACTTCTTCTGCATTGCAGCAGAGAGGGTATCCATATCGCCAATCACAAGATCAGGTAGTCTTTCCTCCCCAAAGATTGCCTTTGAATTGCGAAGAAACTTCACTAGAGCACCATCACAGCAGATGATGAAATCTGCCGTCATCATAAGATAACGGGGATATTCCCTCTTCGGGAACGTTCCATCACATAATATGACGATGCTTCTGCCCATTCCTATGCCTTTTTACCTGTTATCTGAGACGATGTTCCCTGAGTTGTCATGTAAGTGGCAGGCTCACGGAATCCGATGAGGAAGTCCTTGACATTCATTCTCTTCTTACCTGAAAGCTGAAGTTCTGTCACAGAGATGGCACCATCAGCCGTTGCAAACGCAAGATAGGTCTTGCCGTCTGAAAGGACTGTACCAGGAACTGCTGCATCCAATCCGTTTCCTGCAAGCATAGCCGCATAGTCTTCTCCGACAACCTTGACAGTCTTATATATCTTCATCTGAAGCACCTTCTCATCCTTGACCAATTCAGTGAATGCAGCCGGATAAGGGCTGAGACCGCGGATGAGGTTGTATATATGCTTTGTCTTGCCATTCCAATCAATATGACAGAGCTCGCGACTGAGCTTCGGTGCAGGTCTGAGAATCTCCGACCCCTGAATGAAGCTTCTCTGAACACGGAACTCCACACTTCCATCAATGATAGCTTCAACAGTCTGCACCACAAGTGACGATCCGAGTTCCATAAGCTTGTCGTGAACTTCGCCGACTGTCTCATCCGGACCGATAAGGCACTGCTCCCTGTACATGATCTTTCCGGTATCCATTCCTTCATCAATCATAAAGGTTGTCACACCGGTAGCCTTGTCTCCGTTTATCACTGCCCAGTTGATTGGGGCAGCACCACGGTACTGAGGCAGAAGTGCTGCGTGAAGATTGAATGTTCCAAGCTTAGGAATTTCCCAAACCACCTTAGGAAGCATTCGGAACGCAACCACCACAAAAAGATCGGGCTTCCAAGCCTTCAAGGCCTCCAGGAATTCAGGATCCTTGAGCGATAATGGCTGTAGCACAGGAATATTGTTTTCTACTGCATATTTCTTGACAGCACTCTCATTCACCTTCAATCCGCGACCGCTGGCCTTGTCTGCCACTGTCACAACTCCAACCACTTCATAGCCATTCTTTCTGAGAGCATCCAGAGGAGCAACAGCAAACTCAGGAGTACCCATGTAGACGATACGCGTTTTCTTGAACATACTTGTTATCCTTATCTTTACTTTTCTGAAAACACTCTTGATTGCATCCATATTGAACACAGAAGAGTCATTTATTGCCTTCCAGGTCAGGTAAAGACCTGTCGGGAAGAGTATATAACTTGAGATGAATACGCCGTGGAAAGGGCCTACTGCACCATCGCGGGCAAGCTTGGTTCCGGAAATATCGATCACCCAATAGGCCACAAAGAAGAGCACTGATATGATTGCCGGAGTTCCAAGGCCACCCTTCCTGATAAGCGCTCCAAGCGGAGCTCCGATGAAGAAGAAGATAAGACACGCAACTGAAAGTGCAAATTTCTTGAGTATCTCGATGTCGATTCTTCTCAACGTAAATGTGTAGTGGAAACGCTCACGCGAATATGAGCTGAGAGTTACCTGCATCTCATCCGCAATGTCCTTTGCCTTGACACAAGCATTCATCTCCACATCAAGATCTTTCCATCCCTTCTCTTCCATTGCGAGGAAATGAGTCTGTCTGCTGGCCCAAACTGCCGAATCAAGCTGACTGCTGAAACGAAGGCTTCTTGTATTCCTCATAGCCTTCACGTTTTCAGCCATAGCCTTGAAATTCAAGGTTCCGATGGAGTCCTGACCATGGTAGAGCTGCTTGAGATTCATGGATTTCACCTCATCATCAAAACGGGCGGAATCCGACTTCTCGAATGCATAGTTTTCGAGTGGAATGTAAAGTTCCTGTCTTGTGAAGTCGATCTTCTGGAGCTGAAGGGTTGTATCCCTGTAGTTTTTCTTGTTGGTTTCCTCGTAATTGGCGCCGTTGTAAAGAGTGAAGGAAAGGAAGCTCTTGTCCTTCGACATCTTCATCATCGCAGAATCAGCAATGGTAAGACTTGTATTACCCTTGTTGTCAGTGTGGTTATACACCATCACTCCGTGCATTACGCCAGTCTCGTCGTCTCTTTCGTTGACACGCAGGATATAGCCATCTATGCCGTTATAGAAAGTTCCTGTAGGAATCTTGATTTCCTCCTTGGTCTTTCCGATGTCATCTCTAAGAGTGTAGATCTTATTGAAGGCCACAGGCATAAGATCGTTTGAAACAAAGAATGCACCGATGCTGACCACAAGGCAGGCAGCGCCAAGAGGCACAAGGACTCTCTGAAGCGATACACCTGCAGCCTTGATGGCGAGAAGCTCGTTATTCTGACCGAGGGTTCCCAAAGTCATCATAGAGGCCAGCAGAGTCGCAAGCGGAAGGGACAAAGGCAGCATTGTGATACTGCCCCAACCCAAGAACTCAAATATCACCTTTATGCTCAATCCCTTTCCTACAAGCTCATCAATATAGAGCCAAAGGAACTGCATCACAAGTATGAACACGACGACCAGAAGGATCGCCACAAACGGTCCTATAAATGATTTTAATATGAATCTATCTAGCTTCTTCATTACTTAGTCGCTGACTCAACGAGCTTAGCAAGAGCATCCTTAAGACCCTCCGGATTCTTACCGCCGGCAGTTGCAAGACCTGGCTGTCCACCGCCACCGCCGAGAATAAGCTTAGCAGCCTCACGCACATCTGCACCTGCATTATGTCCTGCCTTAACAAGATCCTCAGAGTACATCATGAGAAGCTGAGGCTTGCCTGCAGCCTCAAATGCAGCAGCGATTGCAAAGTTCTCAACTTCCTTCTGGAGCATGAATGCCGCATTCTTGAGCATTACCGGATCCATTGCAGTGTCAATCTTCACGACATTAACGCCATTCATCTCTACTGCCATACCCTTAAGAGTCTTCTTGAGTTCAAGAGTCTTCTCCTTGGCGATCTCTTCCATCTGCTTCTTGTATGCCTCGTTCTCCTCAACCATCTTTCTGATTGCTCCTGCAAGATCTGGAACATTATTGAAGAATGATTTAGCTACGCGGATAGTCTCAGCCATATCATCAACAAGAGCCTCAGCACTTACGCCTGTTGTAGCCTCGATACGACGCACACCAGCCGCAATCGCTGACTCAGAAACAAGCTTGAAGTAGCCTATCTGTCCTGTTGCAGCAGCATGTGTACCACCGCAAAGCTCACATGAATCACCGAACTTGATCACGCGTACCTTGTCACCGTACTTCTCACCGAAGAGTGCCATTGCACCCATCTCCTGAGCTTCTTCCATAGTTGCATTGCGGTTCTCATCGAGAGGATAGTTAGCTCTGATAAGAGCATTTACACGTGCCTCAACCTGCTTAGCCTGCTCATCACTGAGCTTCTCAAAGTGTGAGAAGTCAAAACGGAAGTATTTGTCACACACATAAGAACCCTTCTGCTCCACATGCGTACCAAGAATCTCGCGAAGAGCCTGGTGGAGAAGGTGTGTAGCCGAGTGATTGTTCTCAATCTGGCGTCTTCTCTCCGCATCTACATGGAGGCTGAAGCTCTCTGTGCAGTCTGCAGGAATACGCTCGGCAACGTGAATAGTGAGGTTATTTTCCTTGATTGTATTGATGATGTTTATCTTTTCGCCACTCTCGGAAAGGATGTATCCTGTGTCACCAACCTGACCACCCATCTCTGCATAGAACGGCGTACGCTCAAACACGAGCTGATACATAGTCTTGTTCTTTGCCTTAACTGTACGGTGGCGGGTAAGCTGAACTCCCTCGAGCTCTGTGTAATCATAACCGAGGAACTCGATGTTGTCACAGTGTGCAAATTCAACCCAGTCACCAGACTCGATTGCAGTTGCATTACGAGCTCTGTCCTTCTGCTTCTGAAGCTCTGCCTGGAAACCCTCGATATCAATCTTGTAGCCCTTCTCTGAAGCGATGAGTTCAGACAAGTCGATTGGGAATCCGAATGTATCGTAAAGCACGAAAGCATCCTCTCCTGAGATGAGCTTTGTCTCTGCAGACTTAGCCATAATGTTGTCCATCAGGCGGATACCTCTGTCAAGAGTACGAAGGAAAGCCATCTCCTCTTCCTTGATCACACGCTCAATGAGAGTCTGCTGCTTAACGATTTCAGGATAGAACTCACCCATATCATCAACGAGCTGCTGAACCAGACGGCAGATGAAAGGCTCGTTGAAGCCGAGGAATGTATATCCGTAACGTACGGCACGACGAAGGATACGGCGGATTACATAACCGGCCTTGACATTTGAAGGAAGCTGGCCGTCGGCGATAGAAAAGCTGATTGCACGAATATGGTCAGCAATGACGCGCATAGCGATGTCTTCCTCTGTAGTGTTGCCATATTTATGACCGGAAAGTTCCTCAATCTTTGAGATCATTCCGGTGAATACGTCTGTATCATAGTTTGACTTTTTACCCTGAAGTGCCATGCAAAGGCGCTCGAAGCCCATTCCGGTATCTACGTTCTTGTTAGGGAGAAGCTCGAGTTCACCGCTTGCCTTGCGGTTGTACTGCATGAACACGTTGTTCCAGATCTCGATCACAAGATGATGATCCTTGTTCACAAGTGATGCTCCAGGGACAGCAGCTCTCTCCTCGTCGCTTCTGAGGTCAATGTGAATCTCAGAGCAAGGTCCACAAGGGCCGGTATCACCCATTTCCCAGAAATTATCCTTCTTGTTTCCGAGGAGGATGCGATCCTCCGGAAGATGCTTCTTCCAAGCCTCCATAGCTTCCACGTCGAGTGTGGTACCATCAGCTTCCGAACCCTCGAATACAGTCGCATAAAGTCTGTCCTTATCCAGCTTGTAAACCTCGGTAAGAAGTTCCCATGCCCAGTCAATAGCCTCAACCTTGAAATAGTCTCCGAAACTCCAGTTTCCGAGCATCTCAAACATGGTGTGATGATAAGTATCGCGTCCTACCTCTTCGAGGTCATTGTGCTTTCCGCTCACGCGGAGACATTTCTGGCTGTCTGCCACTCTCTTCCACTTTGCCGGGCTATTGCCGAGGAACCAGTCCTTGAACTGATTCATACCTGCATTGGTGAACATAAGTGTAGGGTCATTCTTTACGACCATCGGTGCAGAAGGCACGATCTGATGGCCCTTTGAAGCAAAGAAGTCCAAGAAAGCTTTTCTAATTTCCTTTGAAGTCATATCTTTTGTCGTTTTATCCTGATTTTCCAATCCACAGACACCTGCGGACATAATAGCTTGCAAAAATACATTAAATTTCCGACAAAGCCGAACAACGGAGACCTTTTCTCGCGCATTTTATTGAAAATAATATTTTTTATAGAAGTATTACGGAATTTGCTTACCTTTGTGCGATTATGGCCAAGAATAAACGATACATATTCAACCCAAGAACCCTCATCTACGAAGCGGAGAGACGTTCAAAGAGGTCGCGCATACTTAAGTCCCTGGCACTCTTCGTGTCCAGCATAGGACTTGCGGTACTGTATTTCTGGCTGTACACCTCCGTTCTTGAGCTTGAACTCCCTAAGACGCTCCTGCTCAAGAAGACCAATGCAGAACTTATTTCCAGAGCAGAAGTCCTTAACAGGCAGCTCGACAGATACGAGGATGCTCTCTCTACCCTTCAGATGAGGGATGACGGAATCTACCGATCCATCTTCGGTATGAACGAGATTCCTTCAGATGTCCGCAATGCCGGATTCGGAGGTGTAAACAGGTACTCGCATTATTCCAGCGGCCTGCTCAAGAACACAGCCGTGAGACTTGATATTCTCACAAAGAAGACATATATCCAGAGCAAATCTTTCGACGAAATAGCTCACTTGTCGAAACGCGCAGGCGACATGGCATCTTGCATACCAGCGATATCACCGGTCACCACAGACCGCAGGATCTACCGTCTATCCAGCAGCTTCGGCTACAGAACAGACCCATTCTCAGGCAGGACCAAGCGACACACAGGCGTAGACTTTGCCCTTAAACCGGGAAATCCGATCTATGCGACAGGAGACGGAGTCGTGGAGAGCGTGAAGTTTGAACTCTTCGGCTATGGAAATCAGGTACTTATCGATCACGGTTTCGGATACAAGACCAGATATGCCCATCTCAAGACAGTCGGAGTTGCAGAAGGGATGAAGATAAAGCGAGGAGAATGCATTGGACTCAGTGGAAATTCAGGACGCTCGTCCGGTCCGCATCTGCATTATGAAGTACTCTACAAAGACAGGCACGTAAACCCAGCAAACTATTACGACCTGACCATCACACCGGATGAGTACGCCACAATGGTGCAGAACACAGCGGATGCTTCACAGAAGATAACCCTGCATCCTTCACACAGGAAAAAGAAGCGATAATGAGCAGTCAGTACATACTCGACAACAATTACAAACTGAAGAAAGCCAAGAAATCAGTATGGGCAACACTGCGCAGAATACTGATATTTCTTGTCGCATCAGTATCTATGGCTGTTCTGTACTATCTTGTATTCGCGCTGGTATTCAGTACGGATGAAGAGAAGAGACTGAGACAGGAGAACAAGGCATATCAGGAAGAACTGCCTATGCTCGAAGAGAAGGAGCGCCTTCTGTCGGACGTAGTGGAAGGACTGAAGATAAGAGATGACCGCATCTATGAAGAGATTTTCCACGCATCAGCCCCAAATGTAGACCCGATCAATGCAATTGATATTCTTTCAGGTCTTGATACAATACCGGACAAGCTGATAGTAAAGGCAACTGAAGACAGGCTGAAGCAGTTGGACTCGAGAGCAGAACATATCGAACGGAATTTTATGGAGATAGCAGCGCTTCTGAAGAGCGACACCCTGATTATCCCCCCTATGACAAACCCGCTCAAGAAATTCTCTTTCGCACAGACCGGAGCATCGACCGGAGACAAGGTAAATCCTTTCTACAAGGTCAAGATAAGGCATAACGGCCTTGATATGATTGCTCCTTCCGGAGAACCGGTGTATGCTGCAGCAAACGGAATCGTCTCGGAAGTCACCAGATCGAGAAAGGGGCTGGGAAATGTTGTGACCATTGACCACAGAAACGGCTACAAGACCAGATATGCCCATCTTGCAGACATCGAGGTGCGCAAAGGAAGAATCGTAAAGAAGGGAGCGAGGATAGGATATGTCGGAGTTTCCGGCAATTCATTCGCACCACATCTGCATTATGAAGTGATACACAAGGATTCGCTTGCTTTGGATCCGGTAAGCCACTTCTTTGCATCCGTGGGCCCTGAAGAATATGTAAATATGCTGATAATGTCTTCAATGACAGGTCAGTCAATGGATTAGAATATGGAAAAATATCTGTACACCATCGGCGAAACCGCTGAAATCTTAGGCGAAGCGACATCCTGCATCCGCTTCTGGTCGGACAATTTCCCGAAATACATCCACCCGAAGAGGAACGCCAAGGGCAACCGCCTTTTCACAAAAGATGACATCGAGACCTTCAAGCACATCCAGATGCTTCTGAAGGTTGAGGGACTCACCATAGAAGGTGCGGCCAAAAGGCTCAGAGGAGACAAGAAGGATGTGATTAACAAGGCAAAAGTGCTGGAGACGCTTAAAGACATCCGCCAGCAGCTTGTAGAGATTAAAAACGAACTCTGATGAAAGTACGTGACATCATACAGATAATCGAAGACTTCGCCCCGCTTTCCATCCAGGAAGGTTGGGACAATAGCGGTCTGTGTGTAGGTTCTCCTGAGGATGAGGCGACCTCTGTGCTCCTGGGACTTGACTGCACAGAACAGCTTGTAGATGAAGCCATTGAGTGTGGAGCCGACTTGATCATCACCCATCACCCTCTCATATTTTCCGGCCTCAAGAAGATTTCACCGGACGATCAGATCGGAGCAGCTGTAATCAAAGCTGTGAGAGCAGGAATAAGTATCTACGCAGCACATACCAATGCAGACAAGGTGATAGCCGGAGTCAGTGGAGCAATGGCGGCCAGACTGGGGCTCAAAGACGTAGAGATCCTTGAAGAAGACGGTGATGGCACAGGACTGGGAGTAGTCGGAAACCTGCCGGAGCCGGTGTCAGCAGAAGAGGCAACAGCATTGGTAAAAGAGCGATTCTCCCTGAAAATGGTGAAGACATCTGCTCCTGTCGGCTGTAAGATTTCCCGTATTGCAATGTGCGGAGGTTCCGGAAGTTCGCTCATTGAAAGCGCACGCAGATCCAAAGCCCAGCTATACATCAGCGGAGACATTTCTTATCATCATTTCTTCACTCCAGAGGGATTCATGATAATGGACATTGGCCATTATGAGAGTGAAATAGAGATAGTTGATATTTTATTTTCTTTGATAAAGAAAAATTTTCCTACCTTTGCGGTTCGCATTACACAGAATATAAATAGTAACCCGATATATTATTTTTAAGCGATATGGCTAAAAAGACAAAGAAAATCGAAACGCCTATTGACCAGAGAGAGACATTCGTTTCCATTCAGAAGAACTTTGCAGACTCTGATCTGAGCGTTGCTGAGAAGCTCAAGACCCTTTACGTGCTTCAGCAGGCAGACACTGCAATCGACAAGATTCACCAGCTCAGAGGAGAGCTCCCTATCGAAGTGGAGAACCTCGAGAACGAGCTTGCTGATCTTAAGGCTAAGGCTGTGCGTATTTCAGATCTTATCGACGAATACAACAAGTCAATTGCTGACAACAAGCTCGGCATCGCAGAGTGCGATACACAGATCGAGAAGTATAAGTCACAGCTTGAGAACATCTCTAACAGCCGTGAGTATGACTCACTGAACAAGGAAATCGAGAACCAGGGTCTCCTGAGACAGATTGCTGAAAAGAACATCAGCGAAACCAAGGAGCGCATTCTGGACAAGAAGACAGAGCTCGAGGTTGTGAAGGAGAAGATGAGCGTAAGAAACGAGGACCTCAAGGCAAAGCAGGAGGAGCTCGCTACAATCGTTGAGTCTACAGCTGTTGAAGAGGAGAAGCTTACTGCAAACAGAGAAGCTTGTGCAGCGAAGATCGATGCGAGAACAATGAGCGCATACGACCGCATCAGAAAGAGCAACAACAATCATCTTGCTGTAGTTTCTGTATTCAATGGTGACTCTTGCGGAGGATGCTTCAATACAATCGCTCCTCAGAGACTCATCGATATCGCTTCAAACAAGAAGATGATCATCTGCGAATACTGCGGAAGAATACTTGTAAATCCTGATTTCGAATAATCCGTCTTATGGCTGAAGAAGGAAAGAGAAAATCAGTCAGAAAAAAGAATCAGACAGTCAATCTTGACACATTAGGGCTTGAGATGGGAAACAAACCGCCTCAAGCTCTTGATGTCGAAGAAGCTGTCCTCGGAGCACTCCTGATTGAGCCAAATTGTATCGACGAAGCTATGGAAGAGCTCTCGCCGAGTTGCTTCTATTCTGAGAAGCACAGGATGATATTTGAGGCTATGCGCTCGCTCAATAACGAGCATATAGCCCTCGATCTGCTTTCCGTCTCCCAGAAACTTAAGGCTCAGGGCAACCTTGAAAACATCGGAGGAACCGTAGCTCTTGCTCAGCTCACCCAGAAGATCGGTGCAGCTGCTCACATCGAGTATTACATAAGGATCCTCAAGCAGAAGTTCATCCAGAGGGAACTCATCACTGCTTCCTACGACATCCTCAAATCGTCCTACGATGAGTCCATCAACGTGGACGATCTGATAGACACAGCTCAGACAAAGATTTTCTCTGCAATCCAGAACAATGTAAAGAAGGATGTGGAGGAGATCGGCAAGGTCATCAACGATGCAATGGCAGACATCCAGAAGTTTCAGAACCTCGAAGGCGGACTCAGCGGTGTGCCATCAGGCTTCCCTTCTGTGGATAAGATCACTCTCGGATGGCAGGCATCCGATCTTATCATCCTTGCGGCGCGCCCTTCAGTAGGAAAGACAGCTTTCGTACTCAACCTCGCCAGAAATGCTGCTGTTGACTTCAATATGCCTGTAGCGATATTCTCTCTTGAAATGCCGTCGATACAGCTTGCAAAGCGTATGATGGTGTCAGAGACAAGGCTCAGCGCAGACAAGATCAAGGGTGGTGTCAAGATGGAAATGCACGAGTGGGTACAGCTTGAAGAACAGATCAAGAGACTTTCCAAAGCCCCTTTATACATAGATGACACCCCGTCACTTCCGGTAATGGAGTTCCGTTCAAAGGTCAAGAAACTGGTAAAGCAGAAAGGCGTAAGACTCGTGATAGTCGACTACCTCCAGCTTATGCAGGGTCCTGCAGAACTCCGCGGAATGCGTGAGCAGGAAGTTGCAGCCATCTCTCGTACACTTAAGGCTACGGCTAAGGAACTTAACGTGCCGATCATTGCCCTTTCACAGCTTTCTCGTCAATCAGAGAACCGCCAGGGCAGCAACAGAAGACCACAGCTCAGCGACCTTCGCGAATCCGGTTCAATCGAGCAGGATGCAGATATGGTAATCTTCATTCATAGATATGACTACCAGGGTCTGTCTGATAATCCTGATGACATCGGAAGGACACAGATCATCATTGCCAAGCACAGAAACGGCGCCATCGCCGACGTGGATATGAGATTCCGCGCAGATGAGGTGCGATTTGTGGATGAACAGGACAGCATAATCAACCAGGCTGCCTCTATGGACGCATCGTCTGTTCCGCCAGGCTACATCCCTATCGGTTCGATAGGTGGAGCCGATGACTTCGGTGGCAACCAGGAATTTATGTAAACCGCTGAAGATGAAAATAATTACAGGAATATTCATCCTCCTGTGTACGCTTGTGAATCCGTTCACAATGCGCACACAGGAGGATTCTGTAAATAAAGCTACCTCCTGCGTACCGATAAAGAACATTTCTGAAACCGGTGTTGCCTACAAGGCAGGCGAAAGAATGGATTTCACCATGCACTACAATTGGGGAATGATTGATTCTGATATAGGTAGTGCTACAGTCAGGCTGGACACAGTCAGATTTAACGGGCACGAGGCATTCCTATGCTCGGTGAAAGGAAAGACCACACGTATGTACGACATGTTCTTCAAGGTCAGGGAAGACTTCAAGTCATGGTTCACCGTTGACGGCCTCAGACCACTGAAGTTCACACGCGATACATACGAAGGGAAATATATCGCCAAAAACACCTACATATACGACTGGAATGCCGCAGAGCCACACATCATAGCTGACGTATATTCGTCAAGCAGCGGACAAAGGAATCTGGAACTGCCTCTGACACCGTGCACATACGATCTCCCTGCCCTGTTCTTCTTCGCAAGAAACATCGACATGGATAAGGTAGAACCGGGAAAGCGTTATCCGATGACCTTTGCAATCGACGATGACATATTTAATGTATACTTCATATTCTATGGTCCCGAGACCATTCATGTCAAAGGTCTGGGAACCGTAAAGACTATCCGCTTTGCAGCAAAACTGCTTGCCGGAGAAGTGTTTACCGGTGAAGAGGATATGATGATATGGATTTCTGATGACGAAAATCGTGTTCCTGTATATTTTGAAGCTCCAATTCTGGTGGGCACCGCTTCCGGCCGTATGAGCGGATGCTCAGGACTTAAATATCCGTTTTCGGCACTGATCGGAGGATAGATTGCCGGTCGAGCCGGCAATGACGACAAGGGAGTCGGCAGCAACGTCATTCCCGACGTGATCGGGAATCTGAAACAAACGTCATTCCCGACGTGATCGGGAATCTGAAACAAGAATTATGAAGAAAAACGAAATAACTCATAGGGGAAAGATTATAGATATCACCCCTGATTTCACAACGATTGAAATAATAGCATCTTCCGCATGTTCCTCATGCCACGCCAAAAATCTGTGCGGAATGTCGGAAGATCAGGAAAAGCACATAATGCTTCCGACCGACCCTTATGCAACTCATCAGACAGGTGATGAAGTGGAGGTGTGTACCAAAATGACAATGGGTCTCAAGGCAGTGTGGATATCATATGTGATTCCTTTGGCTGTTTTAATGATTTTAATATTATCTTTGTCTGGAGTTTTTGAAACTGAAGTTTTCAGAGGTCTTGCAGCCATTGCCGGAGTCGGCGTTTATTATTTCATAATCTGGCTGTTCAGAGAAAGATTAAAGAACGAATTCACATTTTATATAAAATAAAACTATGACACAAACTATTATCTGGACTATTGCAATCCTTACCATCCTCGGTGCGGCTCTCGCTGTTGTCCTTTACATTGTGGCTGAAAAGTTCAAGGTGGAGGAAGACCCGAGAATCGACGATGTGGAGAAGGAATTGCCTGGTGCCAACTGCGGTGGCTGCGGTCAGGCCGGATGCCGTGCGTTTGCTCAGTTCTGCGTTGAGTCTGAAGACTTGGAGAAGTGTTTCTGTCCTGTCGGAGGAAATGACGTGATGCAGAAAGTCGCAGCTGTCCTCGGTCGCGAGGTCGCTGCCAAGGAACCTATGGTTGCGGTCGTGCGCTGCAACGGAAGTTGCGAAAATCGTCCTAGAACAAATGAGTACGGAGGTTATCAGTCTTGCCGTGTGAAGGCTGCTCTCTATAGCGGAGACACCGGATGTTCATTCGGATGTCTTGGATGTGGAGACTGCGTATCTGCCTGCCAGTTCGGAGCTATCGAAATGGATCCCGCGACAGGTCTTCCTGTGGTAAATGAGGAAAAATGTACTGCCTGCGGTGCCTGCGTAAAGGCTTGCCCTAAGGCAATCATCGAACTCCGCAACAAGGGAAGGAGGAATATGAGAGTCTTCGTTTCCTGCGTCAACAAAGACAAGGGAGCCGTGGCAAGAAAGGCGTGCAAGGCTGCCTGCATCGGATGTAGCAAGTGTGCAAAAGTTTGTCCTTTCGAGGCGATTACAGTGGAGAACAACGTTGCCTACATTGATTTCACAAAGTGTAAGCTCTGTAAGAAATGCGTTGCCGAGTGTCCTACAGGTGCCATCCACGCTGTGAATTTCCCTGTCATTAAGCCAAAGCCAGTTGAGGCTCCGGCTACTGAAACAGAAAAGAAGGAGGAATAGGACTATGATGAAGACATTTTCTATAGGTGGTATCCACCCAAGCGATAAGAAGATATCAAAGGACTGCAAGATCGAGGTTCTGCCTCTGCCATCAAAGGTATTCGTATCTATGGCACAGCATCTCGGTGCTCCTGCCACTCCTGTAGTAAAGGCAGGTGATATCGTTAAGGTAGGCCAGGTGATTGCTGAGCCTGCCGGATTCATTTCAGCATTTGTACACTCCCCTGTTTCAGGTACAGTGAAGTCTGTGGGGCCTCGCAAGGATCTCGCAGGAAACAATATGGTACATGTTGAAATTGACGTTGAAGGTGATGAATGGGCAGAAGGCATCGATATTTCTTCTGAAATCGTCACTTCTATTCCGGAAGACAACAAGGCGATCCTTGATAAGATCAAGATGAATGGCGTGGTAGGTCTCGGTGGAGCGACCTTCCCAACTCATGTCAAGCTCTGCCCTCCTCCAGGCAAGAAGGCTGACTGCCTCATCCTTAATGGTGCAGAGTGCGAGCCTTATCTTACATCAGACTACAGAATCATGCTCGAGAGAAGCAAGGAGATCATCATCGGTGCTGCCATCATGAAGCAAGTACTCGGCGGATGCCCTGCAGTGATCGGCATCGAGGAGAATAAGCCTGAGGCAATCAAAGTCATGAAGGAGTCTCTTGCCGAGCTTCAGACCTCAGCTAAGGGATATGAGGGAATTTCTGTAATGTCTCTCAAGAAGAAATATCCTCAGGGTGGTGAGAAGCAGCTTATTGATGCTGTCATGAAGCGTCAGGTGAAGTCTATGGGACTTCCTATCGACGTGGGAGCAGTTGTTCAGAATGTTGCAACTTCACTCGCTGTCTATGAGGCTGTACAGAAGAACATGCCTCTTATTACAAATGTGATGACCATCACAGGCGACTGTCTTCCTGTTGAGAAGCAGCACAACTATAAGTTCCGTATCGGAATGCCTCTCTCATACATCGCAGAGGTAGCCGGCGGAGTTCCTGAGCAGACTGCAAAGATCATCAGTGGCGGTCCAATGATGGGTAAGGCTATCGCCAACCTTGATGCAACTACAGTAAAGGGTTCATCATCACTCCTTTACCTTACTGCCGAGCAGACAGTTCGCGGTGTAGAGTCGGCATGTATCCGTTGCGGCAAATGTGCAGAGGCCTGCCCTATGGGACTTGAGCCATTCCTTCTTCAGAAGTATGCACGTAACTCCATGATGGATGAGCTTGAGGAGAATGCAATCCAGGATTGTATCGAGTGCGGCTGCTGTCTTTACAGCTGTCCTGCAAACATTCCTTTGCTGGATATTATCCGCATTGCCAAAGGCGACGTCATTCGTATTATACGAGGTAGGGGTGTTAAAAACTAAATCCCTCCCATCTCTACGCGGCTTAGCCGGCGGGCTAAAGCCCTACTGCTCCGGCACGAATGTCCACTGGACATTCTCTGGAGACCATCGCGACCGCTTACGGGGCCGCGGGTGGCCACGGTTTTTAACACCCCAACCCCGTATAATAAATAACAAAAAAACAGACAAAACAATGGATAAACTAATCGTTTCACCGTCGCCGCATCTTCATACGAAGACTTCCACAAAGTCTTTGATGCGTGATGTAGTGATCGCGCTGCTCCCAGCAGTGGTGGTTTCTGTCCTTTTCTACGGATGGTCGGAACTGCTTGTTCTTGGAGTGAGCGTGGCATCGTGCGTACTCCTGGAGTACCTTATTACCAAGTATCTGCTTAAGACATCCTGCACAATCGGAGACTGGTCTGCAGTCATCACTGGTGTGCTCCTCGCACTCAACCTTCCTGCAACTACTCCTTGGTGGGTTGTATTCATCGGAGCCGTAGTGGCAATCGGAATTGCAAAGATGACTTTCGGAGGTCTTGGTCAGAACCTGTTCAATCCTGCTCTTGTGGGCCGCGTCTTCCTTCTGATTTCGTTCCCTACATATATGACAGATTGGACAAAACCGCAGGGATTCATCACCAACAGCATCGTGGATGCTTACTCTGGTGCCACACCTCTCGGCATTGCCAAGGGCTTCGGTCCGGAGGCTACAGAGGCTATGGATTACCTGAATATGCTTTTCCTAAATATCGGAGGATCTGCAGGTGAGCTTTCTGCCATCGCACTTCTTCTGGGATTTGCATACCTTCTTATCCGCAAGGTCATCAAGCCTTATATCACCATTTCAATCATTGCGACAGTGGCTGTGTTCAGCGGCATTTTCTGGGCAATCAATCCTGCCGAGTACACAGACCCTCTGTTCAATATCCTTTCGGGAGGTCTTCTCCTCGGAGCTATCTTCATGGCGACAGATTATGTCACTTCGCCAATGAGCGCCTGGGGTGGTGTAGTATTCGGAGTCGGTATCGGTCTTATCACAATGCTGATCCGTTACTTCGGAGCTTATCCTGAAGGAGTGTCATTCGCTATCCTTATCATGAACTCAGTGGTTCCTCTCATCAACAAGTGGTGCCACACTAAGAAATACGGGAGGTAGGATATGGCTGTACAATCAACATTCAAGAATATGACTATCTGCCTCCTTGCCATCTGTCTGGTGTGCTCGGGACTGCTTGCAGGCGTATATGCTCTCACAAAGGAGACTATCGATGCTGCAGCTAAGGCAAAGAATGAGGCAGCGATAAAGGAAGTTCTGCCTGAAACTGCAGTAACAATCGAAGAGGAAAGGACAGTAGAATACAACGGAGGAACCTACACTTACAACCTCGCATACGACGAAAAGGGTGAAGTTGTCGGTTGTGCAATCAATGTGGTTCCGGTCGGATTCGGTGGTCCTATCATCATCAAAGTAGGTTTCGACAACAACGGTGTGATCTGGAACACCAAGGTACTTTCGCAGGCTGAGACTCCAGGTCTGGGAGCAAAGTGTGTCGAGCCTGGATTTGCTGACCAGTTCAAGGGATGGAACCCTGTAGAAAAGAAACTTGCTGTAAAGAAAGATGGCGGAGATGTCGATGCAATCACAGCATCAACAATCACCTCACGTGCATACGCTGACGGTCTTGAAGTGGCAGTCAATGTACTCAGCACGATTGCAGGTACTCCTATGCTTCTTGACAGTGCGACAGGTGCATCTACTTATTAATGGAGGAACAGAAAATGGGAAAATTTCAACTTATAACTAAAGGACTTATCAAAGAGAACCCTACATTCGTTCTCCTGCTCGGTATGTGTCCTACTTTGGCGACAACAACATCCGCCATCAACGGTATGAGTATGGGACTTGCGACCCTGTTCGTCCTCGTGCTCTCTAACATGGCGATTTCACTTATCGCTCCATATATTCCGGACAAGGTGCGAATCCCATCATACATTGTAGTGATCGCAACATTCGTAACCTTGCTCCAGTTCGTGATGCAGGCTTATGTTCCAGACATCTACGAGACACTAGGTCTGTTCATTCCGCTCATCGTCGTGAACTGTATCGTTCTCGGACGTGCTGAGGCCTTCGCTAACAAGAATGGAGTCGTGGATTCTGCCCTCGACGGTCTGGGAATCGGACTTGGCTTCACTTGTTCGCTTACACTCCTCGGTCTCGTACGCGAGATTCTCGGAAGCGGCTCTGCATTCGGATTCAAGTTCCTCGATGGAGACGGAATCCTTGCATTCGTGCTTGCTCCTGGAGCATTCATAGCACTTGCATACCTTATCGTGCTTTTCAAAAAAGTAACATCTAAAAAGGCTGAATAATTATGGAATATATACTTATCATCATTTCAGCGATATTCGTAAACAATATCCTGCTCTCGCAGTTCCTCGGCGTATGTCCGTTCCTGGGCGTATCCAACAAGCTGAGCACAGCTGCCGGAATGTCTATGGCCGTATGTTTCGTAATTACTCTTGCAACAGTAGTTACATATCTTCTGAATCTTCTTCTGGCCGCCTTCGGTCTTGAGTTCCTTCAGACGATATCATTCATTCTGGTCATCGCCGCTCTCGTACAGATGGTAGAGATCGTTCTCAAGAAGATCAGCCCTGCGCTCTACTCTGCACTCGGTATCTTCCTTCCGCTCATCACCACCAACTGTGCAGTTCTCGGAGTAGCTCTTACTGTAGTACAGAAGTCATCACCTTTTGCTGCAGCTGCCGACGGAATGTTCAACCTTGGAGAAGCTACTGTGTATGCCTTTGCAACATCACTTGGTTTCGGTCTCGCAATGGTCCTCTTCGCAGGTCTTCGCGAACAGCTTGCCCTTAACAATGTACCTAAGGCATTCAAAGGCATTCCTATCGCCCTTGTAACAGCAGGTATCCTTGCTATGGCCTTCATGGGATTCTCCGGACTGGTGTAAACCAGATTCCGTCTGCAGCACTGATGCTGGTGTCAATCCCTCCCACTTCGTGGGCCCCTCCCTCTGCGGCCAGAGGGGTAGCACGGTCACCAGCATCAGTGCTGCAGACAGAAGCGAATCAATATAAAAAGGTGTGGATAAGAATTACGTGATTCTTTCCACACCTTTAATTATTTTCTGTTTCCGTTATTAGAGCACGTAGGCTTTGACGTCGGAGGCGGTGATGCGGTCTCCGGAGAGGATGAGCAGACGCTCGACCACATTGCGAAGTTCTCGGATATTTCCTGTCCACGATTTGTCTACAAGGAGCTGCATAGCATCTGCATCTATCTCACGAGGATACATTCCTGTTTCCGAACAGATCTGACCGATGAAGTGTTCTACGAGAAGAGGTATATCACTCTTGCGCTCATCAAGTGACGGAACAGGGATAACGATAACGCTGAGACGGTGATAAAGGTCCTCTCTGAAATTACCTTTCTCTATCTCTGCCTTAAGATTCTTATTGGTAGCTGCAAGAACGCGAACATCTACATTGATATCCTTGTCGCTGCCGACTCTTGACAATTTCTTTTCCTGAAGCACTCGAAGCACCTTTGCCTGAGCAGCAAGTGACATATCTCCGATCTCATCAAGGAAGAGCGTTCCGCCATCTGCCTGCTCGAACTTTCCCTTATGCTGCTTGATTGCAGAGGTAAATGATCCTTTCTCATGACCGAAAAGTTCACTTTCGATGAGTTCTGAAGGAATGGCAGCACAGTTCACCTCAATATAAGGCATTGATGACCTGTTACTTTTCTGATGAAGATTGCGTGCGACCAGCTCTTTTCCTGTACCATTGGAACCCACTATCAACACTCTGGCATCGGTAGGAGCAACCTTCTCAATCATATCACGGATATGTCCAATGGCAGGAGACTCTCCTACCATCTCCTGACCGTAGACCTTTTTCTTGAGAATTCTGGTTTCCTTGACAAGAGACACCTTGTCTGTCGCATTCTTGATTGTTATGAGGATTCTGTTGAGATCCAAAGGTTTCTCGATGAAATCAAACGCGCCCTTCTTGATGCAGTCTACTGCTGTAGTGATATCAGCATGACCAGAAATCATGACAACTGCTGAATCTATTCCCATCTCTATAAGTTTGTCCAGAACCTCAGTTCCATCCATTTCCGGCATCTTGATATCACAGAAGATAACACTGTACTTTTCCTTGTCTGCCATAGTGCAACCGATCACACCGTTTTCGGCAACATCTACATCGTAACCTTCATCTGCCAGAATTTCTTTCAGAGAGTTTCTGATAGATCGTTCGTCATCAATAATAAGAATCTTCATATATATACAGTTTTATACAAATATCGACATTTTTGGGAGTTTACGCAATATTTTATAATTTTGTCTGCCTTTTAAAACAACATGTTTCTAATGCAGATTCCAGATATAATAATAGCCATCGACGGCTACTCATCCACAGGAAAAAGCTCCTTTGCAAAAATCATAGCAAACGAGTTTTCTTTCCTTTATCTTGATTCCGGAGCATTGTATCGCGGAGTAACGTTGTACGCGATCGAAAACTCTTACATAGATGATGCCAATGTAATCGATGCGGCGGGACTTGAAGCTGCACTTGAAGGCGTAGACCTCCATTTCGGTGCAGAGGGAACATATATCGGAGACAGATGCATTGAAAAGGAAATCCGTTCTATGGCCGTAGCATCCAAAGTCAGCCCGATCGCAACCGTACCTGAAGTAAGAAACTACGTAGACAGGAAGCTCAGGGAATTCGGAGAGAAGAAGAGAGTGGTCATGGATGGACGAGACATAGGAACTACTGTTTTCCCGAATGCCGAGCTGAAGATATTTATGACAGCTGACCCGCTCGTGCGAGCGCAGAGAAGGGCAGACGAAATGAATGCAAAAGGTGAGAAGGCTGACATTCAGGAAGTTCTCGCCAACCTTCAGGAAAGAGACTACATTGACTCACACAGAGAGGCTTCCCCTCTGAGCAAGGCTGATGATGCCATAGTTCTGGACAACTCATATATGACGATGGAAGACCAGCTGAACTGGCTTAAGGGAATCATATCCGAACGTTTCGGATGCTAAACCCACCTAATATGCTCATAGTAGACATCGACACCAATTCCGGATTCTGCGCCGGCGTGATCAGAGCCATTGGAAAGGCTGAAGAATTTCTTGACAGGAACGAGAGGCTCTACTCACTGGGAGCAATCGTGCACAATGATGCTGAGCTCTCACGTCTTACAAAGATGGGGCTTGTCACTATAGACAAGGAAGACCTCGGCGAAATGGTAAATGCAGCAGGAGAGACCCTGCTCATCAGAGCTCATGGCGAGCCACCTCAGACCTACACCATTGCGGAAGAACTCGGATTCAAAATAATAGACTGCACCTGCCCGGTAGTGCTCCAGCTTCAGAAGAAGATAAAGGAAGCATACCAGCTCTGCCTAGCTGGCGAAGGAATGGGTCAGGTCCTGATTTTCGGTAAGACCGGACATGCAGAGGTTCTCGGACTTGTGGGACAGACTGAGGGAACTGCTATAGTTATAGAGAACTTCCTTATGATGGAAGAACTCATTGAAAACGGAACCATCAGACTTGATGCACCGACAATGGTCTTCAGTCAGACGACCAAAAGTCCGGCAGAATATGCACGCGTATGCGCAAGTCTTCTTGAGAGAATGGCAAAATTCAATGGCATGAGTGTAGAAAACTTCAAGAACAGCGGAAGACTCCTCATTCACAACACCATCTGCTCCCAGGTAGCATCCAGACACGAGAAACTCACGAAGTTCGCTCTTCAGCACGACATCATAATCTTTGTTTCAGGCAAGGCAAGTTCAAATGGAAAAGTGCTATGCGACCTCTGCAAGTCATTGAATATCAGAACCTACCATATCACTTCCCCAGCAGAAATCAAGAGAGATTGGTTCAGGGCAGATGACACAGTCGGCGTTTGTGGGGCCACCTCAACTCCTAAATGGCTTCTCGAAGATGTCGCAAAGGACATCCTTGAATTGAACAGATATGCAGCTGACTGGGAGAAGATTTATGGGGAGAATCAGTAAAAATTTGGTAGGGAAGAGACATTTTTATATTTTTGCAGCCGATTTCAAAAAACGCCTCTAAATAAGGCATACTGAATTGATTACGAACAACAAACATTTATATTTTTATGGCAACAACAGCTGATTTCAAAAACGGACTTTACCTTAGTTTCAACGGCAAGCCATGCCAGATCGTATGGTTCCAGCACGTTAAGCCTGGTAAGGGTCCTGCATTCGTAAAGACTAAACTTAGAAACCTCGAGAACGGACGTATCCTCGAGAACACATTCACAGCAGGTGCAAAGATCGAGACCATCAACGTAGAGAGAAGACCTTATCAGTTCCTTTACAAGGATGAGGACGGATTCAACTTCATGCACGAGGAGACTTACGAGCAGATCCACCTCGACACTGCTCTCGTAGATAACGCTGACCTTATGAAGGAGGGACAGCACGTTGAGATGATGTTCCTCGCTGACGAGGAGCGCTGCCTCACTTGCGAGCTTCCTACATATGTAGAGCTTGAGGTAACTTACACTGAGCCTGCAGTAAAGGGTGATACAGCTTCAACCAACGCTCAGAAGGAGATTACTCTCGAGACTGGTGCAATCATCATGGCACCTCTCTTCATCAACATCGGCGAGAGAATCCGCGTAAACACAACAGACCGTTCATACGGCGAGCGCGTTAAATAAACAGTTCGCGAAGGACTTTAAGTGAATTTATTGTGAGGGTGGACTCCGAATGGTATTCTATATACCGGAGGACACCCTCACATATTTCGTTTCGGAGAGATCCGGACAGAGGCATGAGCATCGATTCCGCAAAGGACGTGCTCATGAATTTTTCTATAATAAACTGATTATCACCTAAGAATGGGCGCAAATCATCGATCTTGGGGCTGAAGCCCAATGCGATTGCCAGTTCGAGAAGAAAACGTATGTGGAAATTGCTGAAGTCTGTCTCAATTGCATCCAACAGCATTATCTGCTTTTCACACCACTCATACAGTCCCGGCTCATCAGTTCCCTCTTTTACAACACGATACAGCACCTCGCTGAGAAACATCGTCATCGTGTTCTTATAAAGATTGCTCCTGATTCCCATCAAAGGACAACTCACCATAAGATTCCTGACCGGCAGCAGTCCGCTCTTCCCTGAATCAGCTACTGTAACCTCAAGAATGTTCATAGGCAGGAGCATTGACATCATCTTCTTGTTCAATGAACGCACGACAAAGCCCCTCCTTCCATATTCCTTGCTCAGAGTGTGCAGGACCATGGAATTCTCACCGAATTTTGTCGTGTGGAGAAGTATCAGTGAAGTACTGCCTGTCATATCTATCTGCGGCTGTGCAGCCACTGGGCCATAGCCCTGAGGGCCTTTCCTCTATGGGAAATGTCGTTTTTCTGCTCTTCTGATATGTCTGCCAGAGTTAGTCCCGGGTATTCGTCAGCAATGAAGATAGGATCGTATCCGAAACCTCCGTTGCCAGATTTCTCATGAGCAATGACACCCTCAAGAGTACCCTCGAAGAAATGAGGTTCACCGTCGACCATTAGAGTTATGACGCTCTTGAAACGAGCTCTTCTTGCTTTGCCTTCCAGGCCCTGAAGCTCGTAGAGCACCTTGTCCATGTTCTTATTGAAATCCTTGTCATCTCCCGCATATCGTGCTGTATAGACACCGGGAGCACCACCAAGGGCGTCAACTTCAAGTCCTGTATCATCCGCGAAGCAGTCGCAACCGCAATGCTCCAGCACATACTGCGCCTTCTGAAGGGAGTTCTCTCGCAAAGTCTCACCCGTTTCCGGAATATCTTCTGTAATGCCGACTTCTGTCAGCGGCACAAGTTCAAATCCCTCACCAAGAATTTCCGAAGCCTCGCGCAATTTGCCGAGGTTGCCTGTTGCAAATACTATCTTCATGTGAATCAAAAAGTCGATAAAGTTATATGCAAAGGTATAAAATTTTCTAAATTTGTATTCTTGATTCATTACAGACGGACAATATGAATATAAACAGACATATAATACTTTTCATCCTCGCGGCGGTAATTGCCACCCCATCTGTCCTTGGCCAGTCAAAAGGCTTCAAACTGGGACAATGGACCGAAATACACCACGGAATAGTGAGGGAACTCAACCGCTCATATGTAGACTCTCTGCCTGTAGACAGGGTTATGCGTGCCGGCATTGATGCAATGCTCGAAGAGCTTGATCCCTACACAATCTATATCCCGGAAGAGGAGAACGAGGATCTTGAAATGCTGATGTCCAAGACCTATGGAGGCATCGGAGCCATCATCCACAAGAAAAAGGACGAAAACGTCATAATCAACGAGCCTTACGCAAATTCTCCTGCCCAGAAATACGGTCTTCAGTGCGGTGATGAGATCATTGCAATCGACGGCATCCCAACCAAGGGCGAGGAGTCAAAGGAAAGCAGCGACAGAATGAAGGGTAAGCCGGGCACAACTGTGATATTCAAAGTAAAGAAGGTTCGAACAGGCGACACTCTTGACATTCCGGTTATCCGTGAGCGCATCCACTTCCCTGATATCGAATATGCAGGAATGCTTGATGATACCACCGGTTATATTCTCCAGTCAGGATTCACCGAAAATGTCTCAGGCGAGATGAGGCAGAAGATTACGGAACTCAAGGCAAAGGGAATGAAGCGCCTTGTGCTTGACCTCAGAGGCAACGGTGGCGGACTCATGAGCGAAGCCATAAATATTGTCTCACTCTTCGTGCCGAAGAACTCACTCATTGTTTCAGCAAAGGGAAACACTCCGGAAGCGACAAGAGAATATAGGACAACCACTGAACCGGTCGACACAAAACTGCCTTTGATAGTGATGATCGACTCTGGTTCGGCATCTTCGTCTGAAATCGTCGCAGGAGCCCTTCAGGACCTTGACAGGGCAACCATCATGGGCAAGAGAAGTTATGGCAAGGGACTCGTCCAGTCCATCAGACCTCTTCCATACAATGGCCAGATGAAAATCACCACTGCTAAATATTACACTCCGAGCGGACGCTGTGTGCAGGCAATAGACTACAGCAACAGAAACGAAGACGGCAGCGTAGGACATATTCCTGACTCACTGACAAAGGAGTTCAAGACAGCTTCCGGACGAATTGTAAGAGACGGCGGTGGAATTACGCCAGACATAGAGATTGATGTGCCATCATACAGCAGACTCGTATATTCACTCGTTCTTGGAGGCGTAGTTGATCAGTATGCCATCGACTTCGCGCGCAGGCACGAGAGCATCCCTGCTGTAGATGACTTCCATTTCGGAGATGAGAATTTCGAGGATTTCATAAGGTTCGCAAAGACTCAGAACTTCGATTACCGCAGCAGCGCAAAAACCTATTACGACAAGATGAAGGCGGAGTTGGAAGAGGATGGACTTGCGGAAGCTATGGCTGACGAGCTTAAGGCTTTGGAGAAGGCACTGGAGATGGACAAGGAAAGATTCATCCGTCTGAAGAAGGAGGAGATTGTGCCATTCCTTGAGGAGGAGATTGCAACCCGCTACTGGTTCCAGGAAGCCGGCGTAAAAGTCAGATTGAGATATGACAAGCAGCTTGAAACTGCACTTGAAAAGGAATTGATCAAGATAAACTAAATAAACTCTAATTATGGCAAACAAGATTACCGTATCAGTAATGTGCTCGGACCTCATGAACCTCGAGCGAGACATCAAGGAGCTTGAGCGCAATGGCGTAGACTGGCTTCACATCGACATAATGGATGCTCATTTCGTACCTAACCTCACATTCGGTCCAGACTTCCCTAACGCAATGCACCGCGTAACAAACATGCCTTTGGACATTCACCTTATGTGTGAGGATCCTGAGTTCATCTACTCTAAGATCCAGATCAACCCAGGAGACATCATCTCTACTCACGTAGAACTCAAGAAGGATTTCACCGAATTCGCAGCTGACGTTCACGCTAAGGGAGGTATGTTCGGTGTTGTGGTTAATCCTGACACTCCTGTTGATTCAGTCGCACCACATATGGCATACTCTGACATGGTGACACTTATGCTCGTTCACCCCGGCTTTGCAGGTGCCAAGCTTGTTGATGGTATCCTTGACAAGGTTGCAGAAATGCGTCAGTGGCTTGACTCAAACGGATATGAGAACGTTCTCATCAGTGTTGACGGAAGTGTAAGCTGCGAGCGTGCCGAACTTATGGCAGGCATGGGTGCAAACGTTTTCGTAGGAGGTACTGCAGGTGTTTACCGCAAGGGAATGGAGCTCAGCGAGTCAATTCCTCTTCTGCGCGCTGCTATTTCTAAATAACAGCAACATCAGACTTCCTCAGGAGCTTCATC
This sequence comes from Candidatus Cryptobacteroides sp., assembly GCA_045126915.1. Lineage (GTDB taxonomy): Bacteria > Bacteroidota > Bacteroidia > Bacteroidales > UBA932 > Cryptobacteroides. The sequence goes on along the minus strand of JBGVPH010000048.1, from coordinate 73,321 downwards.
GCGGACTACTCTGATAGAGAGTTCGTAAAGGGCATAGAGAGGAAGGAATACGATAGACAAAGTGAATGGGTCGCCAGTAGGTGTGATCGCTGCCGCAAGAACAAGCAGCACCGCCACGGCGACCTTTCTGTATTTCTTAAGAAAGGCTCTGTTGATGAGACCAAGCTTTGACATAAGCCATGCAAGAAGCGGAAGCTCAAAAACAAGTCCCATAATGAACACCATTCCCATAAAGGTGCTCATATATGAATTCAGACTGATCTGATTGGCAACCTCTGCACTGATCTGATACTCAGCGAGGAAACGGAAGGTGAACGGGAATACAAAGATATATCCTACTGCACAGCCAAGATAGAACATCACTGTTCCGAAAAGAAAGGCTGTCATCACACTTGCCTTTTCATTGTCATACAAAGCCGGGGCAATGAATCTCCACACCTCAAAGACAAGATACGGAAAAGCCACAATCAGGGAGAACCAGAAGGATGTACTTATGTGAGTCAGGAACTGGGAGGCGACATTGATGTTGATTATGTCGACCTTGAAATCGCCTGCCGAGAAGTCCGGCATCAGCGGTAGAGACCCAAGAGAGCTAAGCCATCTGTAAAGGAAAAACTCAGATGTTGTTGGTCCGAGAACGAATGGAGTGAAGATGTGAGGCATGGCTACAAAAATCACGATCATAGCCAGAAAGACTACAATCGCGACTCTGAATAACGACCATCTCAGGACTTCAAGATGCTCCCAGAAAGTAAGGGAACCGTCCTGCGCCTTGATCTCCTCAGCCATTATTATTCCTCCGATGATGTCTCGTTCTTCTTCTGAGGCTCAGCGTTGATTTCCTTCTCGATGTCGTTGATACCATCCTTGAAGCTTCTTACGCCTTTTCCAAGTCCCTTCATGAGTTCAGGAATCTTCTTGCCGCCAAAGAGAAGAAGAATTACCAGTGCCACGATGATGATCTCACCTGCACCTATATTACCTAAGAATAAAAGTGTTTTCATATCTTGAAGTTTACTATTTTACAAAAATGGGTATTTTTTGCGTCTCCTGCAAATTTATCGTCTCTTTGCAGGCTTCTTGTATTTAGGGGTCTTGATGGAATTCAGAACATCCAGTTTGCCATTCTCTACAAGATTGACGATAAGCTCTCCGAAAAGCGAGTTCTGCCATGCAAACCACTCACGGGTGAATTCCTCCTCATCATCTTTATGAAATGACTCATGCATGAATCCTGTGTTGGCATCCGTATTCATAAGCATCTCGACACACTTCTTCAGTTCCTTGTCATTCTGAGCAGTAAATGCTCTCATGATGATACTCATAGGCCAGATCATCTCCACTCCTATATGAGGGCTTCCGACACCCTCACCTGCCTTGCCGACATGAAAATAAGGATTCCACTCGCTGAGAACAAATTTACGGGTATTCTTATAGACAGGATCCTTCATATCGACCAGATCAAGATATGGAAGTGAAAGCAGGCTCGGAATGTTTGCATCATCCATCATGAATGCATTTCCAAAACCGTCCACCTCGTAAGCATATATTTTTCCGAACTTAGGATGCTTGACCACTGCGTGCTTTTTCAACGCCTTTTCCACCTCATCAGCAAGCTGTGTACACTCCTTTGCAAGCCTGGTCTGATGATTTACTGTAAGAAGTATCTCCGCTGCCTGACGAAGCGACTTAACTGCAAAGAAATTCGAAGGAATCAGAAATTCAAATGTAGTGGCGTCATCAGACGGACGGAAAGAGGAAGCAATCAGTCCGCATGGCTTCACAGGATTGCCTCTGCCCACATAACACTTTGTGTCAAGCTGACGGTCTGTCTCCCTGAGGAATATATAATCGCCATGACCTTTCTTTCTCTGCTGCTCCTCAAACACTTCCAGTGTCAGTTCTATCGCATCCAGCCACTCTTCATCAAACACCGAAGTGTCTCCTGTTGTCTTCCAATAAGCGTAAGCAAGACGGATAGGATAACAATGAGAATCAATCTCCCACTTGCGCTCAAAAACATTCTTATTCCTTCTTGAGCCAGTGACATCATCTTTCTGTCCGTCGCCGGTAGGGCCATTATTGAATGCGTTGGCATATGGATCGATGTTGATGAGCTTGAACTGACGAAGAATCACACCGGCTATCATCTTACGCAGCCGCGGATCAACTGCAGCATACCTTACATAAGGCCATACCTGAGCACCGGAATCCCTAAGCCACATTGCAGGAATGTCTCCGGTATAGACAAATGTGTCTCCCCTGCCGCCGTTACCATCCTCATCAAAATGGATAGTTGTGTCAAGGGTATTAGGATAGCAGTTCTCGAACATCCAGGCAATCTTCGGGTTGGTAATCTGCGCCTTGATTTCCTGTATCTTAAGTTCAACAACCTCAGAAGTGAAAAGTCTGTTTCTTTCAGTTGGTCTCTCGGAACGATAATTCTGAGCCATCAGACTATTGGCAAGGACAAGCCCTGCCATCATCAAGAAAATCTTTTTCATAGCATATCCTTTTTTTGGCTGTACTCGCAACCGCAATACAGTTGATTGTAGAAATCGTACTCCTTAATTATCTGAAGGCGTCTTTCCTGCAGCCCGCCTTTACGCCAGTTTCTGTCCCACCACACAACCTCAGGAACCTGAGAGCAGGCCCACTGTCCTGCTTCATTAATCTGTTCCAATGACTTCCACCTCGATGATGCAAGAGTTGTAGTGATTACCTTAAATCCATTATCTCTGGCATATTCAGCAGTTCTCAGTAGTCTGAGTTTAAAGCACTTGAGACATCGCCCACCCCTTTCAGGCTCACTCTCCAGACCTTTCACTGTCTTAAGCCAAGACTCATGATCATAGTCATCATCCACTATCTCCAGTCCCAAAGCACGGGCATATCTCGTACATTCGTCCTTTCTGACCAGATACTCTTCGAGAGGATAGATATTGGGGTTGCAATAATATATTACTGGTCTTACACCATTCTTAAGAAGACACTCAATTATAGCGGAAGAGCATGGGGCACAACAAGTATGGAGCAGAACTTCCGTCTGCTCCATAGGTACGCATAATGATTCCGCGTTGTTCTTCATTAAAGAGATGCAAGGTTCATCTTGTTGACTACATTCTTTCCTTCAGGAGTGTAGGCATATTCCATATTTGCCTTGTAAGCTTCCTCGATTCGTCCTCGTACGACCTTCATCGAGCTGTTAAGGAAGTGATTCTGCTCTGTCCAAGGTTCCGGGAGCACGCAGATTGCAGCAGGAAGCCATCTGTCAGGGAACATTCCGCCTAGTCTTCCTCCGGTCCTGTATGCATGTACCTCATCCTGAATCTTCTCCAGCATCTTGGCCTTTGCCTCATCTGTAGACGGGTCAAGTCCAAGTTCATTAGCATATGCCTTCAACGCTTCCTTGTTTGGAGTCACAAGAGCGATAGTGTATGGATCCTGACTATTATGAAGGATTGCACCATCAATATATTTTGAATTCTCTACGAGATTCTCCTCGATTCCCTCAGGTGAATATTTCTCACCATCAGCAGCAATGAGAAGAGACTTGAAACGACCTACAACGTAGAGCATCTCCTCGTCACGCATATAACCCATATCACCGGTATGAAGCCATCCGTCAACGACTGTGTCTGCTGTCGACTTAGGGTTCTTCCAGTAGCCGGCCATAACATTCTCACCCTTGATGCAGATCTCACCCTTTACACCGAAAGGCTGCTCCACTCCGTCAGCATCAAGAATCTTGATCTCCATTGGAGAAACAATCTTTCCAGACGAACCGAAGATGTGCTTTGCAGGCGAGTTTGCAGAAATGATAGGAGTAGCCTCAGAAAGACCATATCCCTGATACATCGGAATTCCGATAGCATAGTAATATCTCTGAAGGTCGATATCCAGCAGGGCTCCTCCACCCACGAAGAACTTCATCTGGCCACCAAGACCCTGGCGCACCTTCTTGAAGATGATCTTGTCGAAAAGGGCCATCAAAGGCTTGCGGAAGATATCCACAAACTCGGTTCCCTTGTTATAACCTTCCTTATTATATGCAATGGCATTCTTAAGAGCGAAGTTATAGAGTTTTTCTACTGCAGGACCACTCTTGCTGATTGTAGTCTCGATGTTTTTCTTGAAACTCTTAGCAAGGGTAGGCACTGAAAGCATCACGTTCGGCTTGAACTCCTTGATGCTGGTAGGAATATTTCTGAGAGCCTCCTTACCTGACTTTCCTGACGGCACCATACCGAGGGATGCTCCGTATGACAGCATTGTGTAGAAGCCGGCAACATGTGCAAAGCAGTGGTCGAGAGGAAGGATGATGAGCATCTTGTCATCCGGCTCCACGCCAATCACAGAGTGAGCCTGCTCAACATTGGCTGTATAGTTTCTATGAGTAAGAAGGATTCCCTTAGGATCTGCTGTTGTTCCGGAAGTATAGCTTATGTTTGCATAATCATCCGGTCCTACCGAAGAATATCTCTTGACAAACTGATCCTCGTTAACAGCGAGAAAATCGTCACCCATCTTCATTATCTCACCGATGTAGATTTCATTTTCGCGCATATCAGCAACTTCATCAAAGATGATCACCTTCTCGACCATAGGACATTCCGGAAGGATTGCTCTGATCTTAGGGAGCTGAAACTTCGATGTGATTACATATTTCGAATCAGAGTGCTTTACTCTGAACACGAGATCATTTGTTTCTCCGAGCTTGATGGAAAGCGGCACGTTCACGGCACCTGCATAAAGAACACCAAGTTCACCTATGACCCACATATCACGTCCCTCACTGAGATAAGAGACCTTATCACCCTTCTGCACACCGATAGCCATAAGTCCGGCAGCGATGCGCTTTGCCTTCCTCAAAGTTTCTTCATAGGTGGTAAGTTCCCACTCATTAGTATCAAGATTCTTCTCCCAAAGGAACGGTCTGGAAGAATACTTCGACACATATTTCTCAACGAAATCAATTATAGTAAGTCTCTCTGCCATAATCTTATAGTTTAGTCGTTCTTGAACAATCCGAAGAGTTCTGCATCTATCTTGTCTGTAACCTCCTGGAAATCCTCAGGACGATTCTCAAACTTGATGCGGTCTACATCAAGGATAAGAAGCTTGTGAGGATAGTTATTGATCCAGTTCTCATATCTTTCATTAAGACCTGTGATATAATCAATCCTGATGCTTTTCTCATACTCGCGGCCGCGTTTCTGAATCTGGCTCACGAGATTAGGAATCGAGCTTCTCAAATAAATGAGAAGATCAGGTGGATTCACGAGGGACATCATAAGGTCAAAGAGATCCGAGTAGTTCTCGAAATCCCTTGTGCTCATAAGGCCCATGCCATGGAGATTAGGAGCAAAAATCCTTGCATCCTCATATATGGTACGGTCCTGGATTATCACCTCGTCAAGCTTGGAGATATCCACAACATCCTTGAATCTCTTATTCAGGAAGTACACCTGAAGATTGAAGGACCATCTCTCCATATCTTCATAGAAATCAGCAAGATACGGATTATAGTCCACTGACTCGAACTTAGGAGTCCAACCGTAATGTGCAGCGAGCATCTTTGTAAGAGTAGTCTTTCCGCTGCCGATATTACCAGCTATCGCAATATGCATATTCTTCGTTTTAATTTATGTACATCAATTAGCAAATTTAATAACTCTTTTTGTATTTTTGTATGATTAATCGATTTTTTGAATGATACACACAGAATATTTTATATTCAACGCCTTTCAGGAGCGCTGCAGCGTGGTTTGGGATGAAGCAGGAAACTGCGCAATCATTGACCCCGGGTTCTACACAGAGGGCGAACGTGACAGACTATACAACTTCATAGATAAGAACAATTTGTGCGTAAAAGCCATTCTGCTTACTCACGGTCATTTCGATCACATATTCGGAACGGCAGAGGCCGCTGCGCATTTTCAGGTTCCGGTGTACATGCATCCGGCTGACGAAGTCATCCTCAAAGAAGCCAATCCTATGCTCTGCAATGCATTCGGTCTTGCAGTTCCCGCTGATTTCAGTTCAGCATGCGGCGCTCAGCTTCTCGCAATCCGGGAGGGCGACGTCATAGAGGTGGGAACCCTCAAATTCGAGGTAATCGAGACTCCCGGACACACTCCCGGAGGTGTCTGCTACCTCGAACGTAATGAAAATATACTTTTCAGCGGCGACACGCTTTTTGCCGGAAGCATCGGACGCACAGACAATCAGTGGGCTGATTATGACGCTCTTATGTCAGGAATATTCAGCAAGATTATGGAACTCGATGGAGAGGTCAATGTCATTCCGGGACATGGCCCTGCTACATCCATAGCAACAGAACGCATGACCAACCCGTTCCTGATGCCTTTCAACGAGCCATTTGAAGAATAACAGGGTCACAAGCCCATAATAAAATGGAAAAAAAGAACGATTACATAGAGATCAAAGGAGCCAAGGCTCACAATCTCAAGGATGCATCCCTGTCGATACCACGCGGTAAGTTCGTTGTGGTCACCGGACTGAGCGGAAGCGGAAAGTCATCCCTTGCCTTCGACACCATCTATGCCGAGGGCCAGAGAAGGTATATGGACACACTTTCAACTTACGCCAAGCACTTCATGGGAATTCTTGAAAAGCCTGATGTGGAATCCATCACAGGCCTAAGCCCGATAATTGCCATCGAGCAGAAGACAACCGGAAACAACCCGCGATCGACAGTCGGCACAATCACTGAAATTTATGACTTCCTGCGTCTGCTGTATGCAAGGGCATCCACTGCATATTCGCCGGAGACCGGAAAAGAGATGGTAAGATATACAGACGAGCAGATCGTCTCTCTCATAATGGAGAATTACGCCGGCCGCAAATGCTATCTTCTTGCTCCAGTGGTCAGAGGCCGAAAAGGTCATTACAAAGAGCTTCTAGAACAGATGCGCAAGCGAGGATACACTCAGGTCAGAGTGGATGGGGAGCTTATGGAACTGAACGAGATATCATCACTGGACCGCTACAAGGCCCATTTCATAGAGCTCGTGATCGATCGTCTCAAGCCATCTGTCAAGGATGAAAAGAGGATTAAGGACTCAGTGATGTCAGCACTCAACCAGGGAAAAGGCTCTCTTGCCATCATGGACATGGAGACCTCGGAAATCACTCATTATTCCAAACATCTTGTGTGCCCAGACACAGGCATTTCTCTTGCTGAGCCTGCACCTCATTCATTCTCATTCAATTCTCCGCAAGGATATTGCCCTCATTGCAAGGGTCTTGGAATCATTGTGGATGTGAATATGGATTCGATCATTCCTGACAGAAGTATCTCAATCGCTGATGGAGGTATCATTCCTTTGGGAAAGATTCGAGAGACAAAGAAGTTCGATGTCATAAGGTCCATTTCCAGAAAATATGCATTCTCACTGTACGACCCGATTGAGGAACTTCCTGACGAAGTCATTTCCCTTATCGTGTTCGGCTCAGATGAACTTTTCCGAGTGGGTGAAGGCACTTCGTCGGAGATGGTGGCATTCTCTGGAATTGTCAGCGACATCAACGAGAAGATCGTATGTCCTGAATGTGAAGGACGCAGACTGAACAAGGAAACAACCTATTTCAAGATAGACGGCAAGACAATATCCGATGTTGCCGCAATGGAGATAAGCCAGCTGAGCGAGTGGCTGCATTCGCTAGAGGGCAATTTCGGAAAGAGGGAGAACATAATCGCCCGCGACATCCTCAAGGAACTTAAGGACAGGGTGGGATTCCTCCTTGACGTTGGTCTTGACTACCTTTCGCTTGACCGCGCAACATCCTCACTTTCAGGAGGAGAGAGCCAGAGAATCAGGCTTGCTACACAGATCGGATCGAAGCTTGTCAACGTGCTTTATATCCTTGATGAACCAAGCATCGGTCTCCATCAGAGAGACAACAGAAAGCTGGTAGCATCTCTCAAGAAGCTTCGTGACGAGGGTAATTCAGTCATGGTTGTCGAGCATGATGCAGAAACTATGATGGCTGCAGACTGGTTGGTTGACGTTGGTCCGGGAGCAGGAAAGCAGGGCGGTGAGATATGCCTGAGTGCGCCGCTGTCAGCACTGCTCGGCGGGGAGACACCCGGTCAAGCCGGGTGTGACGAAAACATCATTGCCGGCTTGACCCCGAACGTCATTGCCGGCTTGACCGGCAATCTCGACGAAAACGTAATCATCGGCCAGTCTACGACACTGGAGTACCTTAGAGGTGAACGAAAGATAGAAGTGCCTGCAAAGCGTCGCAACGGCAACGGACTCACATTGGGAATCCGCGGAGCACGAGGTAACAACCTCAAGGACGTAGGAGTAGACTTCCCTCTCGGAATGTTCATCGGAATCAGCGGAGTCAGCGGCAGCGGTAAGTCTTCACTTATCAACGAAACTCTGATGCCAGTCCTGAAGAACAAGTTCTACAATGCCAAGCTTCAGCCACTTCCTTACGACGAGGTGATCGGAATCGAGAACATAGACAAACTCATAGAGATCGATCAGAGCCCTATCGGCCGTACGCCTCGAAGCAATCCTGCTACATTTACCGGGGTATTCAACGACATCAGAAACCTTTTTGAGGCTACTCCTGATGCAAAGGTACGTGGATTCAAGGCCGGAAGATTCTCATTCAATGTTCCTGGCGGAAGATGCGAGGAATGCAAGGGAGCCGGAATCAAGGTCATTGAAATGAACTTCCTCCCTTCCGTAAACGTAGTCTGTCCGGAATGCCGAGGACGCAGATACAAGAACGACACACTTGCAGTAAAGTATAAAGGCAAGAGCATTAACGATGTTCTGGAAATGCCTATAAGCGAAGCATATGAATTCTTCGAGAACATACCTTCGATATCCCAGAAGCTCAAGGCCCTTGTGGATGTCGGATTGGGATATGTTCAGCTCGGACAGTCGGCTGTAACCTTGTCAGGTGGAGAGAGTCAGAGAATGAAGCTTGCGGCAGAACTCGCCAGAAAAGGTACTGGAAACACTCTTTATATTCTGGATGAACCTACGACCGGTCTTCATTTCGACGACATCAAGGTTTTGCTGGGAGTGCTGCAGCAACTTGTTGAGCAGGGAAATACCGTTATAATAATAGAACACAACCTGGACGTTCTCAAAAGTGTCGATTATATCTTCGACATGGGCCCTGAGGGCGGAAAGGCAGGAGGAATGATTGTTGCGGAGGGCACACCGGAAGAACTTGCAAAGAATCCGGATTCCGTAACCGGACCATTCCTTAAAGAAATCCTTTAACTATGGAAGAAATCAGAATCTATTGCGAAAACGACAGAAGGTATCACACCTTCCCTATGGGCACTGATCTCAAGACCATTTCTGACAGCATTTATCCGTCAGCGTCTCTCGCAGCCCTTGTAAACAACCAGCTTAAAGATCTGAGTTTCAAGATAATGACCACCAACACGGTGCGTTTCATAGACTATGATCATCCTGACGGAAGAAGGACATATATCCGTTCATTATGCTTCGTTCTGCAGAATGTCATACGAGAAATGTATCCTGAAAAGGTTCTTGTGATAGATTATTCTCTGCCAAGCGGTCTCTACTGCGAGATACGCGAAAAGGAGGAGATGTATGACGGCAGACCAAAGGTGTATTTCGTGACAGATGAGGAACTGGAGAGGATACAGGCAAGAATGAAAGAGATAATTGATGCCGATCTACCGTTTGAGAAGACAAAGCAGACTCTGGAAGATACCGTTAAACTTTTTGAGGCTAATGGTCAGAAAGAGAAGGTCAATCTTGCCCGTTCACTCGGCAGGATAACCTACAGCGTCTATTACCTTGACGGACAGGCTGACACATTCCACGGTCCTCTTACCCCATCGACAGGATACCTGAAGACTTTCGATCTGATCGGATTCAACAATGGCTTCTGCCTCCAGTATCCGATGGATGGAAGTTATGGCAAGGTGCTCCCGATAAAGCGGCAATCAAAGCTTGCCGGTGCACTGAAGGAACATTCCGATTGGTGCGCAATAATGAATGTCAAAGGAGTAGGCACCCTGAATCAGTGCGTAAGGGACGGTAAGATCACCGATCTGATCAATCTTTCGGAGGCTCTTCACGAAAGGAAATATGCAGACATTGCAGACATGATCTATGCCAGAAGAGGCAGTGTGAAGATTGTGTTCATTGCCGGCCCTTCTTCCAGCGGAAAGACTTCCACCTCAAAAAGACTTGCCCTTCAGTGCAGGATTCTCGGACTTAATCCTAAGGTGATCGAACTGGATAATTATTTTGTGGACAGGGAGTTCACACCTCGCGACGAGAATGGCGAATATGATTTCGAGGCATTGGAGGCAATGGATCTGGATTTCCTCAGCAAGCAGTTGAACGACCTGCTTGAAGGCATGGAGGTCGAGATTCCAAAATTCGATTTCAAGGAAGGTCGCAGGCATTTCACAGGCAACTTCATGAGACTTGATGAAAAGGACATCCTCATTATGGAAGGCATCCATGCACTGAATCCGGCAATGATTCCAGGAGTTGATCAGTCAAAGGTGTTCCGTGTCTATGCTTCTGCCCTGACTTCACTTTCAATTGATGAAAACAACAACATCTCTACTTCTGACAACAGAATGCTGCGCAGAATGATCCGTGACAACAGGACAAGAGGTGTAGCCCCTGAGGAGACAATCCTCAGATGGCAGAGCGTTCGTAGAGGTGAGAACCGTAACATATTCCCTTTTCAGGAGAATTCGGATGCAATCTTCAATTCAGCACATATCTTTGAACTTCCGGTCCTGAAATATTATGCAGAACCTCTCCTGAGACGCATTGCGCCTAATTCTCCAGCATATACGGAGGCAACACGCATCCTGAAGTTCCTGAGCTACATAGTGGAGCTTTCCCCTCAGGAGATCGCCGCAATCCCACCGACATCAATCCTTCGCGAATTCATCGACGGTCAGACATTATAAAGTTTCACAACATTAAATACCAAAATTATGGCAAAGGTTCTTACGCTTAAATTCATTGACGGCTCCTATAAGGAGTGCGAGGTTACAGGAAAACACATGGGTGGCGACTATGTGTTCTATAAGCCACTCTCAGCATTGAAGCCAGGCCGTGTAGACTGGGGAGTGGACAGAACATGGGCTGACCATCATGTGGATGTTCTTGAAGTCGGCAAGGACTATGTCGTCGTAGAAGTCAAGGACAGGTGGGGTAAACATAAGGGAGGCCCCTACAAACTTTATGAGGGACTGAAGGAAGGCTACAGCTATATGTTCGGAGAGTGGGAATACCGTTTCTATGTTTCTATTGAATGGAAGGACGCTGACTAGCATAATACAATAAAAAAGTTCCGGTTGTTTTACAGAACCGGAACTTTTTTCTGACAAATGACTATTTCACTTCTTCGAAGCTGATAGCAAATCCGCCGCCTGGAGCCATTGTCATCGAAAGCACATCAGATGCAGTAACGTCCTGCTTCCAGATCTTGTATGCCTGAGGAGCCGCCTTGTAGTCAGCATTCTCTGCATCGGCGTAGATTGTTGCCTCATAGGTCTTGCCTGCATCGAGGAAGTTCATAGGAACTTCAAGAGTACGCTTGTTGTCATCAGTCACACCACCACAGAACCACTGTCCCTTCTTCTTGCCCTGACGAGCAACCACCACATATTCACCTGGCTCTGCAAGAAGGTACTTCGACTGGAGCCAATCGATATCAACATCCTTGATGAACTGGAATGCGTCCATGAACTGAGCATAGTGCTCAGGAAGGTCTGCAGCCATCTGGAGAGGTGAAGACATTGTCACGTAAAGTGCCAGCTGGTTTGCAAGAGTCGCATTTACCCAAGAGTCATTTCTTCCGTCTGTGACTGCTGCAAGATCCATGAAGAAGATACCAGGAGTGTAGTCCATAGGACCACCATTGAGACGGGTAAACGGAAGGATTGTCACGTGGTGAGGCATTGTACCGCCGAACGCCTGATACTCTGTGCCGCGCGCAGACTCGCTGCCGATAAGGTTAGGGTATGTGCGGCAAAGACCGGTAGGGCGAACCATTTCATGACCATTGAGCATTACCTTGTGTTCAGCAGCCTTCTTCACCACATACATATAGTGATTGATAAGTGACTGGCTGTAGTGATGCTCTCCGATAGGAAGGATATCGCCCACATAACCGCTCTTGATTGAGTTATATCCATACTTATCCATAAGGTCGAGGGCCTGATCGAGGTGACGCTCGTAATTGCGTACTGACGACGAGGTCTCGTGATGCATCATCAGTCTGACACCCTTCGAGTGTGCATATCTGTTAAGTGCTGCAATATCAAAATCAGGGTAAGGAGTAACAAAGTCGAAGACATAGTCCTTGTTGCAGTTTGCCCAGTCTTCCCATCCTTCGTTCCAACCCTCTACAAGAACCTGGTCGAAGCCGTGCTCTGCAGCGAAGTCAATATAGCGACGTACCTTCTCATTGTTTGCAGAGTGACGTCCGTTAGGTGTTGCATTTGCGTAGTCTGTCACTCCAAGCTGCACAGAGGCAAAATCATCTGTATATGCCCATGAACCCTTACCTGAAATCATTTCCCACCAGATTCCGATATATTTAACCGGCTTGATCCAGTCTGTATCCTCATAAACGCAAGGATCGTTGAGGTTCAGGATGAGGCGTGATGCGAGCTGTGCAGTAGCGCTTGGAGCAACCTGAATTGTTCTCCAAGGTGTGTTGCAAGGTGTCTGCATACGGCCCTTCCATCCCTGTGCATCAGGAGTAAGGTGAGATGTGAATGTAAAGGTCTTAGGATCAAGTTCAAGGTGCATGCAAGGATAGTCGAGAAGGGCTGCCTCATGGATATTGATGTAAAGACCCTCATCCGTACGCATCTGGAGAGATGTCTGCACACCGTTCACAGAGAATGGAGTCTGAGAGTCATTGCCGCATATTGCCTCCTTCATACGTCCTGCAATCTCGGAGAGACGGCACTCTGTGAAGTTATACTCCTGAGTGTCATAGTCTCCAGGAAGCCACCACGCTGTGTGGTCACCTGCAAGAGCGAACTGAGTAAGTTCCTCCTTGATTACGAAATAGCTGAGGTTCTTCTGGTAAGGGAACTCGTAACGGAAGCCGAGACCGTCATTGTAGAGACGGAAACGGATCGCCATCTTCTTCTCCGACGAAGTCTGCACGAGGTTCACGAGAAGCTCGTTGTAGTTGTTGCGGATCTCCTTCTCCTCACCCCAGACAGGCTCCCATGTCTCGTCGAAAGATGCAGTCTCTACACTCTCTACTGCAAAGCCGTCGTGGAATGAATATACAGGCTGTCTGTCCTCCTTGGAGATGGTTCCGTCTGCATTGTAAACAAGCTGCTGGGCCTTGAGAACACCACGGAAATCAAAGCCAAGATTTGAAGGGAGAATCACCTTCTGATCACCATAATTGAGGGCATACTGTGGAGTTCCTTCAGATGTAAGCTGAAAGGTCATTTCCATGTTTCCGTCTGGCGATTTAAGAGTCTGGACGTCTGTAACAGGGCCCTGCTTTGGAGCACATGATGCAATCAGGACCGCCATTGCCAGTGCTGTCAGTATTTTCTTCATATCTGTTGTTTTGTGGTTTAGATCCCCGATCGGAGTCGGGGATGACGAAAAAAGAGTCAGGGATGACGAGGAAAGAGTCAGGATGACGGAGGGGCGTCATTGCCGGCTTGACCGGCAATCCCCTATCGCTTATATTCTACAATGAGGATAGACTGAGAAGGAACGACAGTGGCGTCAGAAACATCGCAAGGCTCGCCTGTAACCACATTCACACCACCCTTGAGACCCTCTGAAATCTCAGAATAGTATGACCACGGAACATTCTTCGCCTCAGGAGAGTTATTCACATAAACAAAGACAACATCAGTATCATTGTAACGGAAATAGCCATAAGTGTTGTCACGTGTGATGAAGTGCATTGTCTTGCCATTGTGAATCACATCCTTTGTCTTTCTCCACTGGAAAAGGTGGCTCACATAATCATAAAGGTCAGCTGCCTGTCCCTTTGGTACTGTAAGGCCGTCAGTATTCTTTGTTGCCTTTGCGCGTCCCTCTGCAGAGAAGAGATTCATCTCATCGCCTGGCCATCCACCCGGGAAGTCTACGCGGAGACCACCGTGACCCATTGAAAGGTCACATGAAGTAAACATGAGCTCGTCTCCGGCGAAGATCTGAGGATATCCACGCATTGTAGCCATCATAGCCATAGCAATCTTAACACGCTTAGGGTTCTTGCGAAGAACATCACCAAGACGGTCAGTATCGTGATTACCAGGGAAGATCATCATATTTGAGAGGTCGTGGTAAACGAAGTCGTGAGAGAGAATATCATATACGCGAACCATTCCCTGGCCCCAGCCGCCCCAGTCCTCATTGAGGCCGGCACGGAGAGCATCATGAAGCGGGAAGTCCATCACAGACTTGAGATGCGAATCAAAACCATCCTTGTTCGCATTGCCGCCCTGCCAGTAAGCAAGCTGAGGAATAGAAGCTGTCCAGACCTCACCGACAATGTTGAAGTTAGGATACTCATTCATCACAGCAGCGCACCACTCGGCCATAGGATCCTTCTCATTGTAAGGATAAGTGTCCACTCTGAATCCGTCAAGACCAGACCACTCTACCCACCAGATAGCCCACTGCTGGAAATATCTGAGAACATATGGGTTGTCGAGGTTCATATCCACCATCGATCTGTCGAACCAGCCGCTCTCCTGAATGTAAAGGTCCTTCTTGGAAGCATTAGGATCCATATTGGTAGAGAAGGCAATGTTCGAACCGGTGTAAGTGTCGAACACATGATACCAATCCTTGAAAGGAGTGTCCTGCATCCACCAGTGAGCAGAACCCGCATGATTAGGAACGATATCCATAATGATCTTGAGATCCTTCTCGTGAGCCTTCTGTACATACTCCTTGAAAAGATCGTTTGTACCGAAACGAGAGTCGATATGATAATAATCTGTACAAGCATATCCGTGGTAAGAGTGCTCAGGCTGGTTATCCTCGAGAAGAGGTGTACACCAGATTGCAGTGGCACCAAGACCGCTGATGTAGTCAAGATTATTGATGATACCCTGAAGGTCACCACCGTGACGTCCGAAGAGTTCGTGACGTGCATATTTGTCAGCAGTGTCTTCTGTAGAGTCATTGCTTGTGTCGCCGTTCGCGAAGCGGTCTGGCATGATGAGGTAGATCATATCAGCAGTTGTGAAACTCTTGCGTTCAGCAGATCCTTCCTCGCGCGCAGCGATTTCGTACGGATATTTGAATGACTGTCCGTCCTTTGAGAAGACGATGTAATATGTACCAGGCTGTGCATTTGCAGCAATCTTCACGTCAACGAAGACGAAATCAGGACTATCAGCCTTGTCGATCTTCTCCACAGACACACCCTTGCCACCTTCAATTGCCACGTTATACTCCGAAATATTCTCACCCTGAACAAGGAGCTGAAGAGGCATCTTCATACCTGTCCACCATGAAAGGGGCTCAACCCTTGTCACCTGCTCTGCTGTAGCGTCAGCAACTGTTGCTGGATCGAATGCAGGGCCTGAACATGCCGCCAGAGCCACTGCCGCTAATGCTATAATTATCTTCTTCATATATGGTTATTTTCTTTATTCTGCGGTTATCTCATATGCCCAAGGAGCCTTAAGCTCAACCTTAACGGTCACCTTATTCTCAGGAAGAGTACGGGTAAATACAAGAACGCTGTCCTCAGCAGAAACCACCTCGAACTTGCCACCCTTGTCACCTGCAGCAAGAGCAGGGTTTGCGTGACGGATAGCGATGAGTTCCTTGTAGAAATCAAAGTACTCATTCTTCTCCCAAGCAGGAATAGGATCCTTTTCAAAGAACTGGAACCTGTGATTCCATCCCATTTCCTGACCGGTGTAGATGAGTGGCTGACCGCTTGGAAGAGTGAATGTAAGCACTGCCATCAACTTAGCAGCCTCCCCCATTCTCTCGAACTCGGTACCAGCCCATGAGTTCTCATCATGATTCGATGTAAACATAAGGCGGAATGCATCTGCAGGCTGTCTTTCTGCATCCTTTGCGATGTACTCGAGGAGTTCAGGAATATTTTTTTCGCCTCGTGCAATTGCGTTAAGCATATGGTGAAGTTCCCACGCATATGAAGCATTGAAGCCAGAAAGTGAATGAAGTTTAGGCTCCTCACCTTCTGCAAGCATGTACATTTCAGGATAGTCAGCACGAAGACCAGCGATTGTTTCCTGCCAGAACTCGAGAGGAACCTCGCAAGCCATATCGCAACGGAATCCGTCGATTCCCTTCTCCATCCAGAAACGCATTGCATTAGCCATACCCTTCCATACGTCCTTGTTCTCATAGTTGAGGTTGGCCGTGTCGGACCAGTCTGCAGTATATGTAGTCTTACCCTCAGCATTTCTCTCATACCACTCAGGAGCGCGCTCTGTAGTCCAGACAGCATCAGGTGAAGTGTGATTTGCTACACAGTCGATAACAACGCGAAGTCCGAGTCTGTGAGCCTCAGCAAGGAAGGCCTCAAAATCTGCCATTGTTCCGAACTCAGGATTAATGGCACAATAATCCTTGATGGCATAATAAGATCCGAGAGTTCCCTTACGGCCTTCCACTCCGATTGGATGGATAGGCATGAGCCAAAGAATATCGATTCCAAGCTCCTGAAGACGAGGAAGTTCTTTCTGAGCTGCTGCAAAAGTTCCCTCCGGAGTATACTGACGCACGTTCATTTCATACACAACGCAGTTCTCGAGAGGCTGCTGAACGAGCTCCTCAGGCTGCTGGCATGCTGAAAGTGCCAGAATGATTGTACAGATAGTAAATAATATCTTCTTCATATCTTGTTTTGATTTTATTCTTTTAATACTCTGCCATGATTGTAGCCGAAGTAGGACCGGCTGTGCAGTATCTTGTAGAGAAAGCACCGAGTCCATCGACATCAGCTTTACCGTTCTGAGCCAGTACGACATAGTTTCCGGCAGGAATATCAATCTTCACAGGCTTCTTTGAACCATTAAGAACGACTGTCAGGGATCTCGAAGGATCTATACCACTGAGATCGTTGATTCTGAATGCCACAACGCACGGGTCATCCACTTCGATGAACTGAAGTTTCTCACGCACAAGCTCAGCATCTGCCAGACAGAAACCAGGATGCTCGTGACGGATGGCAGCCAAGGCTGCATAGTAGTCTACAAGATCCTTATACTGAGTCTTATAAGTCCAATCTATGGCATTGATGCTGTCTGGCTTATTATAGCTGTTCTTCACTCCCTGCTTGTGACGGTAAAGTTCCTCACCATTGAAGATAAAAGGAATACCCTGGGATGTGTACACTGCAGTCTGAGCAAGCTTGACCATTGCAAGGCGCTCTGCTTCAGAAGCCTTGGTAGCCTCCTCAAGGCGGTCACGCAGACAGTGGTCGTCGTGGCAGCTCACATAGCTCACATGCTGGAGAGGATTATTTGTCCAACGCTCAACACTCACCTGAGGATGCTCCACACCTCCTGCAATACCGAACTCGACATTTGCCTTATTTCCCTCAACACCGTCCATAAAACCGGCATTCTCACAACCGAGAGGTCCACGGACTGCGTCACGGATGTTATCACTGAAAGCACCCACCTTGTTGAGCATATGAGTATTGACCTTCAAAGCAATCTTATCCTCAGGGAAGGCAGGAGCCATTGCAGCCCAGCCCTCACCATAGAGAAGCACAGCAGGATCGATGGCATGCAGACGCTCGCTGATGATATTCATAGTCTCAATGTCATGGATTGCCATAAGATCGAAACGGAAACCGTCGATATGGTACTCCTTCATCCACCATTCGAGAGACTCGATCATATATTTACGGAACATTTCCTGCTCCGAAGCTGTCTCGTTGCCGCATCCTGAACCATCGAAATAGGTTCCGTCCGCACGCATACGATAGAAATATCCCGGCATCGTACGCTCAAAACCTGTCTTTGACGCGTCTGTAGTGTGGTTATATACAACATCAAGGACAACACGCATTCCCGCCTTATGGAGAGACCGGATCATCTGCTTGAACTCCTTGATACGGGTCACAGGGTTGAACGGATCGGTAGAGTACGAACCCTCAACTGCATTATAGTTGAACGGATCATAACCCCAGTTGTACTGATTATTCTCAAGATGCTCTTCATCAACTGTTATGAAATCTGTTGAAGGAAGAAGCTGAACGTAAGTCACTCCGAGCTCCTTAAGATGATCGATACCGGTTGCAAGTCCATCAGGATTCCTTGTTCCCTCCTCTGTAAGAGCGAGATATTTTCCCTTATTGCTGACACCGGAAGTCTCATGAACAGAAAAATCACGGTGATGCATCTCGTAGACAATGATGTCCGAAGGTTTGATTTCGGGACTCTTATCCTCTGCCCAACCCTCAGGATCGGTCTCATCCCAGTCAACGACAGCACCTCTCCAACCATTCACTCCTACCGCCTTGGCTGCGATTCCGGCTGTTTCAGGAAGCCACCGGCCATCCTTCTGTACCTGGAAAGTATAGAAAGAGCCCTTGATATCCTCTCTGACTGCCGCCTTCCAAAGTCCGTCCTTTCCAAGCTTCATATCCACTGTCATGAAAGCATCCTGGTCAGAAGCCGTCTTGTAAAGCTTCAGCTGAGCAGCCTGAGCGACAGGAGCCCATACGGAGAACTCTGTCTTGCCGCCCTTGTATACACACTCTTCGAGCGGTGCCTCGGGGATAGCAAGTCCCTGATCAGCAGTCTTGCATGATACGAGGGATATTGCTACCATTGTTGACATCAGTACAAATTTTGAAATTGTCATAACAATATTATTTCCAGTTTACGAAAAGCTTAAACTCTCCACCCTTGAGAGTCAACGACTTAGACGAGCCGGTGAAGCTTTCTGTATTATCGAACCAGTTGGTCCATGTTCCTGATGAAGGAAGAGTTGCAGTAACCGTCTGAGAACCCTTTGAGAAGTTTCCGATCACATAGAAGCTCTTGCCGTCTGCAGTACACTTGATGACCTTGGTCGCTCCTGAAGGAGTCCACGAGAAGTTTGCATCCTTATCGAAGAAGCGTGGATTCTCCATACGGAAGTTGATGATTCCCGCATATGTATCATAAAGCGCCTTGCGCTCAGGCATAGCCATATACTCTGCTGTCTTCACAGGCTTTCTTCCTGTTCTGCCGTTCTCTTCGATAGTGACGTCGTATCCGATCTCACCGAACTGCCAGATCATCTTAGGGCCAGGCACAAGAAGAGAGAAGGCAGCACAAGAGCCCGCACGACGCATCGAGCGTGCAAGTGGAGCCTCGTTATCAGTAGCAGGTACCTCAGAATCTGAAGGTCTCTTACCTGGCTCCATCATCCATATCTTAGCTGCATCCGGGCTGAAATAGATATCATATGTACCGGCAGCAGGAGCAGCCATATCCTGTGAAGATGCTCCGAGGGTAAGAGCGTAACCTGAGTTCTTAGGAAGTTTGTATCCCTTTGAAGATGCGCCATAGTTATATGCATCATTCCACTCCTTGTTTCCACGAATCTTGAACATATCTGTTGCTGTGAGAGTCACATTCTTTGCGACAAAGAACGGAGCATCAACTGTCATGACAACATCATTGCCCCAGTTGTTGAATGTTCCTACAACACCCCAAGAGACTTCAGTGGCGTTCTCTGAAGTCGCACCATAGCAGATTCTCTCCTCATCATGGCTCTCCATATATCCCACATATGCACCGAAGAGGTCGCCACTGCCTGTCCAGATAGCGCTGATGTTGTCTGAGCCACCAAGCATTGTATTGCGATACACGTAATTACAGTTCTTCCACACCTTTGCACCAGCCTTGGCAAGTGCCGAGTTCTCGCTGTCAGCGAAATGCTCGAGAATGACTACTGCATTAGGATCGACACTTTTCACATGAGCAGTATAATCCGAAAGGATATCGACACGCGACTGATCATACGCAGAAGCCACAGCATCATTACCGCCACTGTTTTTCTGAGTAAAGCCTTTGGTAAGGTCGAAACGGAAACCATCCACCTTATACTCATTGATAAGGTAGCTGAGGCTCTCCTTCACATACTCCCTGACCTGAGCATTCTCATGATTGAAATCATGGAAGACGCTGTGAGGGTGCGGAGCATCAACATTGAACCAAGGATTATTTGAAGTAGGCTTATAAGTATTCCAGTTGAAGTAAAGACCAGCCATAGGGTGATTCTCATGAGCGTGATTGTACACGACATCGACAATCACTGCCATGCCTCTCTTGTGACACTCGTCGATAAACTGCTTATACATCTCTCTTGTACCATATGACTTCTCAAGAGCGAAGAAAGCGATAGGATTATAGCCCCAGCTGTCTGAACCATGGAACTCATGGATAGGCATGAGCTCAATAGCATTCACACCGAGTCCCTCGATGTAGTCAAACTGCTGCATTGCACCCTTGATGTCACCGGTAGTGGTGAAGTCACGGAAGTGAAGCTCATAGATCACGAGGTCGTTCTGATCCTCGATCTGGTAATCTGCCACTGCCCAAGAGTAATCGGTCTTCTGCACCTTGAAAGCGGAAACAGCTCCCTTGGTTGCACTAGGATATTCGCGGAGACCTGGATAAGTCGAGCTTGTTATATATCTGTCGTATGGCTCATAGATGATCTCAGAATAAGGATCGGCATAAGCACGGCCTTCACCACCCATATAACCGAGGTAGTACTGGAACATATACTCCTTAGTAGGGTTGATATTGGTCATGGTATACCACCAGCAGCCGGCAGCCTCGTCCCTCTTCATGATATACTCAGGGAGCACCTTCCAGTCTGTGAACTCACCGATCAGATAGGCAAAGTCATAAGACTTGCCCAGAGCATCCTTGTCACGGAAGACAAAGGTTACGGAACCATCCTCGTTATAGTTGATTCCCGGTGCTGCTCCGGCAGGCATAGCTTCTGTTCCGATTCCGCTCTGAGTCACAGTCACGATTGCAGGCTCGCATCCGGGAGATGTGAACTGAAGCACAGCTGTTCTCGGCTCTCCGAGATACTCAGGCACAGTCAGGGTCACGGTAGTGGACGCCTTTCCGCCTGTCGCACTGAGCTTGCACCAGTCAGCATCCGCTGCCTGTATCACTTCCCACTGCTTTACTGTGGAATTGAGATTAAGGTTCAGATATTCCTTACCTCCTTCGATACCGAACTCGACAGTTGCAGGGGTCACTGTTATCGTACCTGTTGCATTGTTGTCAGGTGTGATTTCCTGGCAGGAAATAATAGCGGCTAGCGCTAAACAAAAAGCAAATAAACGTTTCATCAATATTAATGTTAAAATGGCAACCTGTGGACCGGTCAGGGTCCACAGGCTGAAATAATTATTTTGTATTTGATGCATCGAATACAAGGTCGCCATCAAGTGTGACAGGACCGAGGTCCTTGGTCTGAGCACCGCTACCATTGTTGAAGATAAGCTTGAATGACTTTCCGAGATTATCCATAGGGAACTCGTAAACAAAGTCATCACCAACCTTAGTCATTGCCTTTCCTGGCCATGCACCAAGATCAATACCATCCCAAGTGTAGAGGTTTACATTTGACCAGCCGTCAGGGTTCTTGTAGATAACCTTGACTACCTGAGGAGCCTGACCGGCAACAACAAACTTGTACACTGAAAGATCCTTCTTGAGGTAAACGTCATATGTACCCTCAGATACCGCGATGTTTGCACTTCCTGTAGCGAACTCCTTGTCTGTAGCGAAAGCCTCGCTGTTGCCACCCTTGTCGCCACCCCATGCACCTGGAGCGAACTTGAGCTCGCAACCTGCAGGAGCTGTGAAGTTCTTGAATACATACCAGTCACCCTCAGCTGTCATCTTGTAAGCCTCGTCACCAGGGTTCCAGTTGTTGAATGAACCTACGATGTGCCATGTCTGCTCAGGAGCAGCACCTGGAGCCTGAGCCTCAGAGATGTTCTTGCCAGGAGTCATGATATATACCTTGAGGTTAGCAAGGTCGAAGTAAATGTCATAAGTACCTGCAGTAATTGACATGTCACCTGAACCGCCACCTGTGATGACATCATAAACATGATCAACCTCAACAGGACCAGCTGCTGAAAGACCGTAGTTTGCAGCATCGTTCCACTCGCCGTTTGCGCGGATCTTGAAACCTCCGTCAGGCATTGTTACGTTCTTTGCTAAGAAAAGATCAGCAGTAGGAGTTGTGTACATTGTGATATCAGGAGCAGCCCAGCCGTTCACCTGACCTACGATACCCCACTGAGTTGCCTGTGGCTCGAATGTCGAGCCACCTGCAACTGCAGTGAATTTGTATACTGAAAGGTCCTTCTTAAGGTAAACATTGTATGTACCCTCAGCAACCGCAATGTTTGAAGAACCTGTTGCAAACTCAGTGTCAACAGCGAAAGCCTCACCGTTACCTCCCTTGTCGCCACCCCATGCACCAGGAGCGAACTTGAGCTCGCAACCTGCAGGAGCTGTGAAGTTCTTGAATACATACCAGTCACCCTCAGCTGTCATCTTGTAAGCCTCGTCACCAGGGTTCCATCCATTGAATGAACCTACGATGTGCCATGTCTGCTCTGATGGATCCGGAACTACTGCCTCACCACCTTCTGCTGATTCAGGAGTCTTGCCAGGCTCAAGGATGTAAACCTTAGAGTTTGTAAGGTCGAACCAGATGTCATAGATACCGGCCTTGATGTTCATGTTACCTGAACCACCGCCGCAGATAAGGTCATATGACTTGCCGACCTCAACAGCGCCGCTTGCTGCAAGACCGTAGTTAGCAGCATCATTCCACTCTGCATTTGCACGGATCTTGAAACCACCGTCAGTCTTGAAGTTTACATTGTATGCTACGAACATGCCGTCAGTAGCGGTCTTGTACATTGTAATGTCCGGTCCGGCCCAGCCGTTGATATCACCTACGATACCCCACTCTGAAGCTACGAGGTCTGTTCCAGGAACTGCTGATCCTGCAACGAGAACATAGAGTTCATCCTTAGACTCATCGAAATAGATATCATAAGCACCGCTTACAGCAACTGTAAGGTTCTTACCACCTGCAACAACCTTGAGAGCAGTTCCGATAGTAACCTCGAATGGTTCGACGTCACCCTCGGCACCTCTGTTGTCATCCCACTTACCATCCTTACGGATCTTGAACTGCTTACCAGCCTCGATTGTAACGTTCTTAGCAACGAGGAGTCCGGCAGTTTCTGTCATCATGATGTCCTTGCCGTCAGCCCACTCAGTGAACTCACCGACAACACCCCATCCTTCGAGCACAGGAACCTCTGGCTGCTCTGGCTCTGGATCTGGTTCTGGAGCTGCTGCACCATAATCATCAGCATTGAGCTCCCAAACAAGCTCCACAGGGTTGTTCATGTTGAGATACATACGGTAGTTACCTGCAGGAACCTTGATATTCTCACCACCATCAAGAACACCCTTCTTGGATGCTACTGAATTGTCAGCTGTTCCCCAGTTCTGATCCCAGTTCTCAGCGCACTCGCGGAACTTAAGACCACTCTCTGAAGGAATCTCGATGTCAGCATAGAATCTCTGAGTTGCAAAGTCGAATGTCATCTCAGTCCAGCTCCAACCGTTGAAATCACCTGAGATACCGAGTGAGTTCAAGCTGAAGTTAAGCTTAAGAGCAGGTCCCTCTCTGAGGAATGACATCTGATAGTAACGCTTAGCCTGGTAAACATTGATATTAGCACCACCACCGACTACGAGCTCGGTATTTGCGCCCTCAGGTGTCTGACCTTCTGCCATAGAGTGCTCATCATTACCCCAGCCACCGGCTGTGATCTTGAACTCGTTGGAAGCGTGGTCTGCACCAAAGTCGATGATACCGCTGTAGACAGCATTGTTTCCGTCAAAGTCGAAGACATACTGGTTCTTGTCATGTGACCAGCCGTTGTATGAACCTACGATATAGAGCTTAGGATAAACCTTAGCAGCAGCAGTAACCTGCACTGTGATAGTCTTTGGCTCTGAGTAGTGTTTCTGGCCCTCACCTACTCTTGCAGAGATATACAACTTGATCTCAACAGGAGTGTCAGCAGGAAGCTCAAGACCATTGTAGAGGTTCTGGTTAAGAATCTCATAGCTGATCTCAGCCTTTGTTCCTGAAAGTCCTGAAACGATTTCATAGAATTCCTTTTCGCCGTAAGATGCCTCGAGAGCATAATTTACAGCAGCCTTAGCACCGAAATCAGCCGCATCCCAAGTGAATACAGCAGTTTCAGTCTGGTTCTCTGCAGTGATAGTGATATTCTCAACATCAGCGAGAACCGGTGGAATCACTTCAGATGGGTCACAGATCTGAACCATCTCAAGTTCCTGACAGCCGAAGAGCATTCCTGCCGACGCTGCCAAACCAACCAAATATTTAGTAAATTTCATAACTTTTCTCTGATTTAAGATTATTCAGCGGCAGCGCCGTTAACATAACCAGGGTTCTGGTAGAGTTTGCCGTTTGAAGCAAGCTCAGTCGGAGGAATGGAGAAGAGCTCCATGTACTTCTCGAATGTCTGACCGTATGCGCTGTCACCACCCTTGAATGGCCAAGAGTAAGAAGTGTTGCCACCATACATGCCGTAACGGATAAGGTCAGTACGGCGATGTGCCTCCCACATAAGCTCACGAGCACGCTCTGCAACGAGGAAGTCCTGAGTGATTGAAGTTGCTGCAGTAACACCAGCTCTGTCAGCAAGCTCCTTAAGCTTAGGAAGAGCCTGAGCCTCTGCACCAAGGTGCATACAAGCCTCCGCGTAGATGAGGTGGATCTCACCAAGACGGATGAGAGGGAAGTCGATGTCACTGTATGACTTAGATCTTGCAACATTGAGTGCATCAGCATCCTGAGGACCCTTGTTATGAGGGTAGTTGTTGTACTTCCAACATTTCCATCCTGTTACGAACTCATAAAGAGCCATCTCCTGAGTCTGTCCCTTGATGTTGAACATCTGTCCTCTCTTGTCTGTGATAGAGTATGTACCAGCCTCGAAGTCATAAGCTGCAGGAGCGAAGTAAGTCTGAACATATGGATCCGGAACACGGATACCTGCCCAACCGTTGTTGATTCCTGTAGGAGCAAGGAAACCGTCAGCAAGTGTCTCGTCATTTACATCAGATGCAGCAAGTGCAGCAAATGTGAGGTAACCTGTACCACCATATGACTGAGTATCCTCTGCATCGTAAGGAATTGCGAAAAGGAACTCGCCACGAGCCTGAGCATTCTCACCGTTATCACCACGGAAGAGAGCTGCATAATCAGGGCAGAGTGTGTAGCCGAGCTTGTAGATTTCCTCACAAGCAGCCTTTGCCTCAGCCCACATTGGAGTACCTGCAGCATACTCGGTTGCAGTGTAAACCTCTGCATTGAGGTAAAGACGTGCGAGAAGACCGTAAACAGAACCGATGTCAGCACGTGGATAATCAGACTTTGCAGCAGGCATGTCACCTGAAGCAGCGATGTCCTTGAGCTCGTTTACAACATAGTTGAAAAGCTCGATACGTGGAACCTGAGTAGGAACGAAACCACCACCGAGAGGAGACTCCTCTGTTGTGAAAGGAACGTTTCCGAATGTGTCCATTGCCATCCAGTAAAGATAAGCACGGATGAAGCGAGTCTCTGCACGGAATGCTCTTACCTGAGCCTTGACACTCTCGTCGCAACCTCTTGAATTGAGAAGATCCTCTGTTGTTGAACGAAGGAACTCGTTTGCGTAAGAGATACCGAGGATTGTACGGCAGTAAACCGCATATGTTGCATCATTCTGAGCCTCTGACCAAGTGTTTGTGTTAAGAGCACGTACCCAAGCGTCGTTGCTCCATGCACACTTGCAAGCATCAGCTGTTACCTCCTGGCAAGACCAGTAAGCTCTTACAAGCTCAGAAGCACCAGCGTCAGCTACATTAAGTCCGCCGGTGTTGATGAATGAATAATAAATCTTTGTAAGTCCCTGAAGATATGAACCAACTGAGGAACCGTATGCCTGATTCGGCGACATTTCTGTCGGATTCAACGGATTAACATCAAGGTCACCGATGCAGGACGTAAATGCAATGACAGATGAAGTCAAAGCAAGAAATATGTTCTTAAATGTTCTTTTCATA
This sequence comes from Candidatus Cryptobacteroides sp., assembly GCA_045126915.1. Lineage (GTDB taxonomy): Bacteria > Bacteroidota > Bacteroidia > Bacteroidales > UBA932 > Cryptobacteroides. Next base: position 47,133 of record JBGVPH010000048.1, on the reverse strand, counting down.
ATCTGTCCTGTTTAGAAAGTGAAGTTAACGCGGATTGAATAAGTACGTGGGCGTGGCCAGATAACGTTATCAACACCATTTTTGTCGCCCTGAACCTCAGGATCGATTCCTGAATACTTTGTGATTACGAATACATTCTGAGCTGAGAATGCAACTCGGATTGTACCGTTGTAATCGCTTACATCTCTGAAAGTGTAACCGAGGTTCACATCATCCAAACGGAAGAATGAAGCATTCTCGAGGAAGAGGTCCGAATAGTACTGCTCACCTGCATTAGGCTTAGTAAAGCCTGTTCTCTTCACTACAGTCGCGAAGTTTGAAAGAAGAGCAGAGTTCACATCAAATGATGATGTAGAGTTCGACGAAGCAAAGTCGTTGAAGATCCAGTAATCAGCATTTCCGTGACCATTGATACCGAAGTCCCAATCCTTGTAAGAAAGCTTGAGGTTAAGACCATAGTAGAATCCAGGGATAGGGCTCTTGCCTGACTCATATCTGTCGAGCTCTGTGATCTTGCCGTCGCTGTCTCTGTCAACAAATGCGTTCTGGATAGGCTTTCCGTTAGAATCATAAAGCTGCTGGTATGGGTAATAAGTGTAAGGAGCATAACCTACCTTGTGGAAAGAGAGCATAGAACCTGTACCCTTAGAAATACCTACAACCTGCTCCATGTATCTTGGATCATCAGAAGTGTTGAGCTTAGTGATCTTGGTATCCTGGAATGTACCGTTGAAACCGATAGAGAGGTGCCAGTCCTTTGTCTGAACAGGAACTACATTGAGTGAGAACTCAACTCCCTTGTTCTGCATAGAACCGATGTTTGTAAGGATCTTGTTACCGAAGTTCGCACCCATAGGTGTGATAACCTCATTGAGGAGGTCAGTAGTATTACGAACGTAAGCATCCACGTTACCGGTGATTCTGTCATCACAGAAACCGAAGTCTACACCGACGTTGTAAGTTGTAGTTGTTTCCCAAGTGATGTCTGGATCGTAGCTGCCAGGAGTGTAGTAGTACTGAAGACCTGCGCTACCCATGTTGTAACGATCGTATGAGTTGGTTGAGAGGTAGTAGATCGGCATGTATGAGTAGTTTGCGATACCATCCTGCTGACCTGTCTGACCTGCAGAAAGACGGAGCTTCAACTGTGACACAGCCTTAGTATCTCTGAGCCAGTCCTCCTGCTTGATGTTCCAAGCGAAGGCTCCCGAAGGGAAGAGACCCCAGCGGTTCTTCTTAGAGAAACGAGAAGATCCGTCATAACGTACAGAAGCGGTGAAGAGGTACTTCGATGCAATCGAATAGTTGATACGGCCATAGAATGAAACCATATAGTTCTCACCTCTGCTCCAAGGATATGCTGTATTGTAGTCTACACCATCCTTAAGGAACACCTCGTCCTTGCCGTTGATGAAAGACTCACCATGGCTTTCATAATAATTACGAACCCATGAGTAACCGGCGATCACATCGAGATTGTGCTTGCCCCATGTTTCGTTGAAGTTAGCATAAGCCTCGAGAGTTTCATTGAGGTTCTTGTTATAACCTGTATGATTCTTACCTACACCGATAGCCTCATCATCAGAGTAAGCCTGGAATGAACCAGGGTTTACACCGTTTGCAGACTTGCTCTCAGAAACGTCCATACTCAATGCAACATTGAAACGGAGTGCCTCGAAGCCGTGAACCTTGTAGTCAATAGCAGCCTTACCTACAAAACGTGCTGTGTTTGCAAAAGACCACTTGTCATAGAGAAGTGAAAGAGGACCCTCACCTACGAGCTTGTTAGGTGTGAAGTCTGAGCCTCTACCTGCTCCAGGACCCCAGTAACCGTTGTTGGTGCTGTAGTCGATAGAACCATCCTCGTTTCTGAAGTATGGGTCACGGGTAGGGTTGTAGAATGCAGCCTTTCCAACTACGCCGCCTTCTGCATAATCAGAGTGAACATACACTCCTCTTGCGCTGAGGTCGAGTGTGAGGTGCTTGTCGAAGAAGTTAGGAGCAAGGCTGATGTCCAATGTTCCTCTCTCATAGCTTGAACCGTAGAGTGTACCCATCTGATCCTGATAACCGAGTGATGCACGATAAGGCATGCGGTCCTTCACATTACCGTTAACGCTGAGGTTGTGGTCATGTGAGATAGCAGGACGGAAGATAAGGCTCTGCCAGTCTGTATTGTTCTCGAAAATCTGAGTTGCAGCGAACTTGCCATGAGTTGACTCAGGGTCGAATGTCTCGGCAACATATGCACGGAACTCATCTGCACCCATTACAGGAATCTCCTTAGAGTTGTGCTGAACGCTCACGCTACCATTGTAGCTTACCTGAGGTCTGCTGCCCTTACCGCGCTTGGTAGTGATGATGATGACACCGTTGGAAGCACGTGAACCGTAGATGGCTGCTGAAGATGCATCCTTGAGGACTGTGAATGACTCGATATCGTTCGGATTCACGAAGTCAAGAGGGTTTGACATACCTGAACCTGCATCAGCTGAAAGTGGAACACCGTCGATAACGATAAGAGGATCACTCGATGCATAGAGGGAAGCGGCACCACGGATACGGATTCTTGATCCTGAACCAGGACCACCGTCACCAGGAGTCACGAGCAGGCCCGGCACCTTACCCTTGAGCATATCCTGAGTGTTCACAACCGCACCACGGTTGATCTCCTCATTCTTGATAGCTACGATTGAACCTGTCATGTCCTCCTTCTTCACGGTACCGTAACCGATTACGACTACCTCGTCGAGGAACTGAGTATCCTCAGAAAGAGTGACAGTTGGAGGCACCTGAGATGCCACGAAAGTCTGGCTCGCATAACCAATGCAGCTGATCTCTACAACTGCGTCGGCGCTTGAGACAGTAAGGACGTAGTCTCCGTCGAGGCCAGTCGATACACCATTTGTGGTACCCTGTTCGATGACTGTTGCACCGATTACAGGTCCGACTGCATCAACAACTACTCCTTTAACCTCGTATCCGCTTTGAGCAAATACGGTTGCCCCCCCCAACAGGAAAGTCAGAAGAAAGGCTGCGCATAGCGACATTATTCTATTCATAAGAATTTTGTTTGGTTAGTAGATAGTTTGTATTTATAGAAAAATTGAGTTTACTTCTTTCTTTCCTTCACGAAATACACTGCAACAGCTCCGAGAGCCAGAAGCACGCCGGCTACGATGAACATGTTCACCTGAGCTCCACCTACCATCTTGAGAATGAATCCACCACAAGCGGCAGCTACAATCTGTGGAAGACAGATGGTGCCGTTGAAGAGGCCAAGATAGGTTCCGATGTGCTCACCCGAAAGCGAGTTGGTAAGGAGAGTGAAAGGAACTGCAAGCATTGCTGCCCACGCAACTCCGATAAGGAGGAACGAGATGAAGAGCAGATACTGGTCGTGGATGAAGAACACTGACGCAAATCCCGCTGCTCCGACAAGGAGGCTGACAACGTAAGCAGTCTTTATGTTCCTGAACTTAGGGATGATCAGAGCCCAGAGTACAGAACCCACAGACTGCACGGCAAAGAGGATACCCACCCAGTTTCCTGCAGTCTGATAGCCTTCCGACTTCACGTCTGTCGTACCCCACACTGTGTCTGCGATAGCACCATTGGTGTAGGTCCACATGTAGAGGAAAGCTGCCCAGCAGAAGAACTGTACAAGACCTACAGTCCAGAAAGCAGATGGAGCCTTCTTCAGAAGAGTAAGCATCGAAGGTGCCTTCTCCTCTTTCTTGTCCGGGTCGATTCCGTGGAACTCGGCATACTCCTTCGGTGGCATCTCCTTCACCTTGAAAGTCGTGAAGAGCACACAGAGAATGAGGATTGCCGCTCCAATGTAGAACGAATACTTCACAGTGTCCGGTACCTGTCCCTCTGGCGCAGTGTTGGCGATGCCGAACCACGCGAACAGGAACGGGAACATGAAGCCTACGAGTCCGCCGGCATTCACAAGGAAGCTCTGGATCGAATAGGCCTTGCTCTTCTGCTCCTCACCCACCATGTCACCGACAAGCATCTTGAAAGGCTGCATAGCCATATTGATGGACGTGTCAAGAAGCATGAGTGCGATGAGTCCGAAGATCATTGCTCCTGTAAAGGTGAAACTGAAGTTTCCTGCATTCGGCAGAAGGCACATCACTGCGATGGCTATCAGCGAACCGAGGAAAAGATAAGGGATTCGGCGGCCGAAACGGCACCATGTCCTGTCGCTGTACTTGCCCACGAGAGGCTGTACGATCATTCCCATGAGAGGGGGAAGGATCCAGAAGAAGCTCAGGCTGTGCGGGTCGGCTCCGAGAGTCGCAAAGATGCGGCTGATGTTGGCACTTTGGAGAGAATAAGCAATCTGGACTCCGAAGAATCCGAAGCTGATGTTCCACAGCTGCCAGAACGTAAGTTGAGCTTTTTGCATATAAAAGGTTTTAGTTTTTCGTGTTTTCAGTGGTATAAAGTCTACGAATGTATACATTATTAATAATAGAAATTTAGTGGCACTGACGAGTTGCTTAAAGACTGGGACGAATGGTTGGAATTTTACGACGAATCGTAACGGAAAATTGCATAATCTGAGTAAAATCCGTAACTTCGGCGAGTAAAAACGCACAAATGAATCTTTTTCAACGCATAAAACCAGCCTGGATAATTCACATTTTCGCTCTGCTGCATCTGGTCACAGCCCTATGTTGCAGTCTTGCCGGAGTTGATGATGAATTGTTGCTCACAATGCTTACGATGGCCATGACGCTGATCATCTGCCTTAAGAAAGACCTGTCCATCGAGTTCTCCGCATCAATGATTCTTGTAGGAAATATCCTGGGTTATCTGCTTGGAACCTTGGGAGCACATCTGATGAGTCTTGCGATGAGTTCGCCTTATATAATCCAGCCAGTTTCGACCTTCATCACTACCGAAATTCTTGGTTGGAGCATCGTCGCGATTGCGGGTATCTTCAAGCTGGGAAAATCCGAAGAAAAGAAGGAATCCTTCTCCTCGCCATACATGAAATGGCTGCTCCTCGCAGCGGGTTGCATCTTCATAATGAGAATTGTGGTTGCCTTCATTTTTTCTCAGCTAGACCTTGACCAGGAAAGCATATATAACACCATTAAAGACACTGTCTCCAACTCCGTAGGAATTCTTATTCTGGTGTGTCTTAATATCCTGTATATCAGACTGACAGACAATAGGTTCAAGAATAGGACAAGACTCACCAAGATCCTGAATCTATCCATCTTTGCATTGCTTGCAGCAAGCCTTGAATCCATTATTGTCGGCTTCGGATTTCCATTCGCAATCTACTCAGGATTCAAGGGAAATTTCACCTTCGTGCTGATGGTGTCACTCCTGGCGGAGATTACTGTATACTGTGTTGTCTACATCGTAAATTATGCCCTCACAGCCAAGAAAGACATCCAGAAGCAGAGGGAAAGAGCACATACAGCCCAGTACAGATACATGAAGCTGAAGGGTCAGGTGAATCCGCATTTCCTGTTCAACTCACTGAATATTCTGGACTGCCTCGTGTGCGAGGAAAAGAATGAACAGGCAAGCACATATATCCATAAGCTGGCAGGTATCTACAGATATATGATCAAGAGCGAAGATGAGGAACTGGTAAAGCTCAGTGACGAACTGATCTTCATCGAAAAATATACGGATCTGCTCAAGGTCCGCTTCACTGAGGGCCTTCAGATAGAGATGAATATTGCTGATGACTGTCTCAACAAACTCATCCTTCCTTGCTCACTGCAGCTTCTCATAGAAAACGCCACAAAGCACAATGCCGTTAGTGCAGACAATCCTTTGAAAATCAGGATTGAAGCTTCTGACGGAACTGCTCGTGTCAGAAATAACATAATCCCGAAGATTGCCCACAGCCATTCCACAGGATTGGGTCACAAATACATCAGCAGACAATACCTCGACCTATGCGGAAAAAGCATAGAAATTGATATTACTGAAAACGACTATTGTGTAACATTACCATTATTGTAAAGATATGAGAGTCCTTATTATTGAAGATGAAATAATGGCTCAGAACAGCCTCATCCGCGTTTTATCTCAGAATTTCCCAGAGTTGAAAGTAGTTGGCACTGCAACTTCTGTGAAAGGTGCGGTTTCCTGGCTCAAGGATCCGTCCAATTCAGCAGACATCATATTCATGGACGTTGAACTTGCAGATGGAGTCTGCTTTGAAATCTTCAGGCAGATTGAGGTAAAGGCTAAGGTAATAATGACAACAGCCTACGACAGCTACGCACTGAAGGCATTTGAAGCAGGTAGCGTCGACTACATTCTGAAACCCATCGAACTCGCGGACCTGAAAAGGGCTGTGGGAAGATGCGTTGCAAGAAAGGATGTCTTTGACTATGAAGCCCTTGCTAAAGCATTGGGAGTCAAAGAGACCAAAAAAGAATACAAGGAAAAATACATTGTCCGTTTCAATGACCGTATTGTTCCTCTTCAAACAGCAAACATTGCATTCATTTATTCCGAAGAGAAGAACAATTATCTTACGACATTCGACGGTGAGCGCTACATAATAGATTCCTCGCTTGATATTATCAGCGACGAGCTGAATCCTGATTCATTCTTCAGGATTTCACGCAGCTGCATCGTGAACACGAAAGCCATCCTAAGCATAATAAAGCAGGCTGGTGGCAGACTTCTTATAAAATCTAATCCACCAGCCTCCTTTGAGATGACTGTAAGCCGTTCTCGCGTCGAGGATTTCCTCGACTGGCTTGAACGCTAAATCTTATTTGCGGCCGCTGTCTGCGATCATTGCAGTCAGCGTATCATTGAATTCCTTCTGAGAGGCAAGATTCTCAAGAGTCATGTGCATACGATAACGCCAGTAGTGGCGCGGATTCGCAGGCACGTTTATGCGCTCGTCGTTCGGATTTTCACGCCTAAGAGCTCCGTCCATAGAGAGCCAGTCCTGAAGCGGCAGAACAGTGAGCATTGCAGGTGACCAGAGATGCTGCTCAAGAATCTGACGGCAGATCCACGGCTCGCAGAAACAAGGAGCATCACCATAGTTACCCATAAGCATATTCCAGAACTGCTGGGTCACCTCTCTATCCTCTTCCCACCATGCACGTACAGGATTCATATCATGTGTAGAAGTTGTGCAGACTGATAGATATGGGTAATTTGCCGGATGAGCGAAGGTCTCTTCCACTGACTTAGGCATTCTCTGGATCTCGAGAGAAAGGATTCTAAGTTCAGACATTACTTGAGGCACGGTTGCCGGAATCATTCCAAGGTCTTCACCGCAGGCCAACATTCCAGTAGAGTCAAGAAGGGCTGGAAGCTTCTGCATTGCAGTGTCCTTCCAGAACTCATTGTGACGATGATAGAAGAAATCATTGTAGATACGGTCAAATGAACCACGACGATATGCATCAAGGATGCTGTAGGCACGTGTCTTCATTGCACCGATCTTAGGATGATAATATCCAGCTTTATGCGGATCCTCGATAAAGAGTTCCTTATCTTCTACACTGAAACCAAGATTCTGGAGTTCCTCTGCAGGATAAGGCAGTGCAGGACTGAAATAGCCGTCAAGGCCGCTCTTTGACCAGAGAGGAATCTGCCATATGCGGAAGAATCCGAGGATATGGTCAATACGGAATGCATCGAAATATTCCGACATCTTTCTAAGACGCGCCTTCCACCATGCATAGTCATCCTCTGCCATCTTTTCCCAGTTGTATGTAGGGAAGCCCCAGTTCTGACCATCCTCAGCAAATGCATCAGGTGGTGCTCCAGCCTGTGAATCCATATGGAAGAGTTCCGGATAAAGCCATGCATCAACGCTTGTACGGCTGATTCCGATAGGAAGGTCACCCTTGAGAACAACTCCCTTTGAATGAGCATAACTGCAGACCTCTGAAAGCTGTGCATCAAGATGGTACTGAATGAAGCACCAGAAATCCACCTCCTTTCTGTTCTCCTCACAGAAAGCAGCGATCTTCTTCGCGTTATATTTCTTGTTTGTCTTCCACTTTGAGAAGTCAGGAGTTCCATTCATGTCACGAAGCACACAGAATGCCGCATATGGCATGAGCCATTCCTCATTAGCAGCAATAAATGCCTTATAAGCCTTTGAAGCAGAAAGCTTTGCAAAAGTCTTATCATAAGCCTTGCGAAGAAGCTCGAGCTTGGTGTTGTTTACCTTTTCATAGTCGATCTGATCAAGTGCATTAAGCTCTGCCTGCATCTCCTTGTAGGCCTTTGTTACAGGAACTCCAGCTGCAGGAAGATTGATGAACTGAGGATGAAGAGCAAAGGTAGAATTTGCATTATATGGATATGAATCCTCCCATGTTCCGGTCATTGTTGTATCGTTGATCGGAAGAAGCTGGAGAATACTCTGACCGGTCTCTGCAGCCCAGTCAACCATTTTCTTGAGGTCGAGGAACTCACCCACGCCGAAGTCATCCTCGCTTCTGAGGGAGAATACAGGAATCGCAGTACCCGCTCCTCTCCACTGTCTGCCGGAGAAACGAGGCTCAGCAGCAGCCTCAACATAGCACGCATTCTTTTCTGGGATGACAGCCATTATTCTGTTCTCACCATCCTCCCAAGCCTTTGGCTGAAGTGTCTGTCTGTCTGCTATTACAAGCTTGTACATAAATGGCTCTGCTGCCTCAAGAGAAAGAGTCCACACAGGGAATGCACTGTCGTCAAAAGGAACGACCTTGTTCCAATTGTCAAGTTCCTTTCCGCTTCCTGCTAAAGCCAGAACCTCATCAGGTCTTACTACAGGTGCATTCACAACAAGGCAGATGCCCTTGAATGTTCCTGAAGATTTTGACTCACCTCTACCGAAGATTCCCTTTGTAAAGGCTGAAGAATAGAACGGTGCGTCAGCCGGACGGTCCATCCAACGGTCATTCACATTCACAGTCTTTGCAGACAGTCCTTTAGGAAGGAGGTGCTTTCCCCACTCTTTTCTCACAGTCACACCGTCACGCACAACCTCATAACCATATTCAAGGTTTTCCTTGAGAGAAGTACGCGAAACCTCGCCCTGCCAGAGTCCGTCAGCCACATAGTCAAGTCTGTGACGCTTTCCATCAAGACACAGGACGATTTCCTCGCCCCACGCTGTCTTGTACTCGATGCTGAAGTTAAGTTTCATTATTATATTCGTTTGTTATTGATTTTTCATTTTCTTCCAGTTCAGTACAGGCAGCACGAACGACACGAGAGCTGCAGCCAGCCAGAAATATGACACAGGTCCGAAATCATAGACATCAGCGCCGTTCACCTGAGCTGTATTATACTGAATGAGATATCCGCTTGTTATATCCTGAAGTCCGGCAGCAATATAGCTGGATATCCCGACTATTCCCAATGCTGCACCGGTCGCTTTTCTTGGCACAATATCCACAGCCATAAGACCGGCAACAATGCAGTAGAGGACACCAATCGATAGACTGAACACCGACACATACAATATATTCATCATATAGCCTCCTCCAGCAAACAGAAACAGAGCAAGAGAGACAAAACTCACCGCACCGGATAGGATTGCCGGTCGTATTCTGTCACTATTGAACACCCTGTCAGACAGCCATCCGGCCAACACAGTGCCGAGCACTCCGAAAACAGCAGAAAAGGCGATGATCTGAGTTGCCTGCTCAAGGCTGAACGCCCTTTCTTTCTGAAGGAAGAGCACTCCCCATCCGGCTATAGCGTACTTTGTTATGTATATGAATGCACTTGAGAGGGCGATCACCCATATTCCGGGATGCTTGAATATCATCTTCTGCAGCTCACGGGTAGGCATCTTGTCAACAGTCTTCACCTGTTCGCCAGACAGTTGCTGGATTGACGGAAGGCCCTGACTCTCAGGAGTATCTGAAACTGTCAACAAAATCAGCACAGCACCTGCGCCACCTGCTGCTGCAGCAACCACAAAGCCCCACTGCCATCCGACTGCGCCAACAATCAGTCCTGTAAGGATGAAAGAGATGAACTCACCGAGATACGGACTTGCACTGAATATACTGTAGAACGTTCCTCGCTTGGACTGAGGGAACCATCTGGAAAGACTTATCACTCCCGGAGGAGAGCCCATCGACTGCATCCAGCCATTCACTCCCCAGAGAAGTGTAAACAGAATGAATATCACTGACAGAGGAAGTGCCACCATGCTGTCCACTATGCCCAGGATTCCCATCAGGAGGTTGATTCCTGCCGAGATGGCAAGACCTGTGAACATAAAGCGGCGGATGTTACAGTAATCGGCAATAAAGCCGTTCATAAATTTTCCTACTGCATAGACGAAGAGAAGAGCAGAGCCGATGACTCCAAGTTGACCTGCAGTAAGGACACCCTCGTCAATAAGCGGCTGCTTGACCACGCTGAGACTCATCCTGCACACATAGTAGAGGCTGTACGCGACAGTAACACCCCAGAAAGTCCTGTTTCTGATGGAAAGATACTTCGGGCGTATTTCATTCTCTGGAACAGATTCCTGAGACGGCTTACTTATTCTGTAAAATGAGTAGAGACTCATGTCCGGTCGTCAAAAGTTCAGGTCAATAATACCTCTGTTAATACAAAGTTATAAAATTAAGACATTTTTTTATAAATTCGCATCGCATTTCCGACAGAATGCAAGTATTTGATGACGAAATGACAGAATAAACCGATTAACAATAACATTATGAAACGATTCCTTTTTATCCTTGGACTGATTCTCTGCTCTGTGGCAGCGTTGGCTCAGACTCCAAAAGATGTGAAGTATGTCTTCACTGAGGCTTCCGACCTCAATCTCATCGGAAAGATCCACAAGGAAACACCTAATCCTTACCATAGGGTCGACACAGTCAAGTACAAAGGCTTTACAACAGGAGAAAACCGTCAGGTGCGCTGTCCTGCAGGACTTGCAGTACTTTTCAAGACTAACTCCAGCGTCATCACTGTACAGACTGACTGGGGATGGGAATACAGTTCGGTAGCGACTATGCCTATCGCCTACAGAGGATATGACCTTTACATCAAGAAGGATGGAAAATGGCTCTGGGCTGCTGCATATGCACCTAAGCATGGCGCAGAGAGCGAGAAGAATATGGTCCTTATCAAAGATATGGACAACTCAGAGAAGGAATGTCTTCTTTACCTCCCTATGTACTCAGAGATCTATTCATGTAAGATCGGTACTCAGGAAGGATCGTTCATTGAGTCTATCGAGAGTCCGTTCCGTCATAGAATCGGTATCTTCGGTTCGTCATATACACACGGCATCAGCACCAGCCGCGCCGGCATGAGCTATCCTATGCAGCTCATGCGCAGCACCGGTCTCCAGTTCCTCAGCCTCGGTTGCAGCGGAAACAGCAAGCTTCAGCCTTATTTTGCAGACGTTCTCTGCGACGCTGAGGTTGACGCCCTTGTATTCGACTCATTCTCAAATCCTGATGCGAAGATGATCAACGAGCGACTCTTCCCATTCATCGAGAAGATCCAGAGCGCTCACCCAGACATTCCTCTGATTTTCCAGCAGACCATCTATCGCGAAAAGAGAAACTTCTGTCTTTCTGAGGACGCAAAGGAAAGCGCAAAGCAGGAAATGGCCGCTAAACTCATGGCTGAAGCATGCAAGAAGTACAAGAACGTATACTTCATTCAGACAAATGCCACTGTACCTTCACACGAGACCACAGTTGACGGAATTCATCCTGACGACTACGGCTACACCGTATGGGCGAAGTCTATCGAGAAGCCTATCCTCGAGATTCTCGCCAAGTATGGTATAACTTGCGAGAAGTCACCTAAGCCTGACACTAAGAAAGACTGGATTGAGGCATCTTCACTCACTCTCTGTGGCAAGCTTATGGACACTCCTAACCCATACCATAGAGTAGACACCGTGAAGTACAAGGGATTCACAAAGAGCGAGAACGGTCAGGTGAGAATGTCATCAGGCATCTCTGTCGCCTTCAAGACCAACTCTTCAGAAATTCATGTAAAGACAAAATATGGAACTGTCGTTTCATTCCCTACCAACACTAACGGAATCTCCGCAAGAGGTTATGACCTTTACATCAAGAAAGATGGCAGATGGCTGTTCGCCGGCGCAAGTGCACCTTCAGACAAGAATCTGGAAGCTCCTGTAAGGCTTGTAAGCAACATGGATGACACCATGAAGGAGTGCCTTCTTTATCTTCCTCTTTACAGCGAGGAGTACTCCGTACAGATCGGAGTGGACAAGGGAAGCGTAATCGAGGCTATAGACAATCCTTTCCGTTATCGCGTAGGCATCTTCGGCTCTTCATATACTCACGGTTCAAGCACATCACGCGGAGGTATGACTTACCCTGCACAGTTCTCAAGAAACACCGGCATCCAGATGCTCAGCCTCGGATGCAGCGGCAACAGCAAGCTTCAGCAGTATTTTGCTGATGTACTATGTGACGCAAAAGTCGACGCGCTTGTCTTCGACGCATTCTCTAACCCGGATGCAAAGATGATCGAGGCAAGACTCTTCCCATTCATCGAGAAGCTCAGAGCAGCTCATCCTGAGATTCCGCTCATCTTCCAGCAGACCATCTACCGCGAGAGAAGAAACTTCGACCAGGGTCATGAGAAGCATGAGGCTGCTAAGCTCGAGATGGCTGAGAAGCTTATGAAGGAGGCTTGCAAGAAGTACAAGAATGTCTACTACATCCAGACAACCAACGCTACTTCTGACGACAACAACGCTACAGTTGACGGAGTTCATCCTGACAACTACGGCTACACTCTCTGGGCCAAGTCCATCGAGAAGCCGCTTCTCAAGATTCTCAAGAAGCATGGCGTGAAATAACCGTCAGCAACGAAATCGCTGACTAGCAACACTTTAAACATATATGCCTGCTGCAATTTGCAGCAGGCATATATATTTAAGTGACTAATATACAGACACTTAGATGCTGACATCATCGTAGATGCGTGGGGATCTGAGGGTAAGGTAGATGGTTCGGGCGAGAAGATGAGAGAAATAGGCTCCCATCAGGATGTGCATTGCAATGATGCCATACTGAGTCGGAGCAGCAGAAATCACTGAAGGTACTGACATCGAGCGGTTCAAGATAAGGATGCCTACAATCCATACTGCAGCAAAAGCAACCACAGACCAGAGCATCGAATTGCGCATTTCCTTGGAACCTGTCGCCCCAATGAAGATTCCGTCCCAGGTAAAGGCTGCACATCCTACAACAGGCATCAGGACAAGCCACGGCAGAAACGCCTTTGAGGCCTCAACAACAGCCACATCAGTAGTCATCATCTTAAGAAGAAGCACTCCACCGAAATGATAAATTGCCACGAAAGCAGCAGCCAGCCCCATGCTCCATACGAAGGTCCATTTGACTGTCTTCCTGAGGTTCGGGAGGTCGCACGCACCGATATAGCGGCCTGTCATTGCCTCTCCCGCATATGCAAAACCATCGGTAAAGTATGAGAATATCATCAGTATCTTCATCATTATCGAGCTGACTGCCAGGAGAATATCTCCATAACGAGCTGATATCACAGTGAATCCGATGTATATGGCAATGAAGCAAAGAGAACGAACGAAGAGATCCGCATTCATCACAAAGAAGCGACGCGTCTCATCCCCTTTGAACACACCCTTGAAGTCGGCGAAACAGAAGCCATCAAAGACTCTTCTGCTATATTTGACTGCCACAAGAAGCATAGACACAATCAGTCCTGAATACTGCGCAACCACAGTTCCTGCCGCAATGCCGGAAAAGCCCATACCCTCGATTAACGTACCGGTAGATGGGAGAGTTATGCCGAGAGCCAGGATGATGCTCATAAGAACATTCATTCCATTGACCACAAAATCTGCAATCATCGCACTCACACTATCCTGCATACCGATGAACCAGCCTTTCAAGGCCATCAGGCTAAGGGTTGCCGGAGCAGCCCAGATTCTTATGAAGAAATATTGTGAAGCAAGCTCACGCACCTGAGGAGTACACTCAACGACAAGAAAAGCCGCCTTGACGAAAACCCATTGTATCAGTATCAGACATAATGCAATTCCAAGGGATATTCCCAGAGCCCTGGTCAGAATCCTTGCACACTCCTTCCAGTCCTGTCTTCCGTATGCTTGAGCTGTCAGACCACCTGTTCCCACGCGAAGGAAACCAAAGTTCCAGTAGAGCAGATCGAAGAGCATGGAACCGATGGCTATGCCTCCGATCATTGTGGCTGCATTGGTGTCAAGATGTCCGGCAACAGCAATATCCACCATACCCACCAATGGGACGGTGATGTTTGCAAGAATGCTCGGCAAGGCAAGTTTCAGTATGTCTCTGTTGATGGTACGCATTACCTGTATTTTCCTTCTTCATCCAGCATTCCGAGATAGGACGAATAACGCTCGTAGCTGATCTCTCCGTTTTCGACAGCTTCCTTCACTGCACATCCTGGCTCATGAGTGTGTGTACATGGTGCAAACCGGCAGTTCTCCGCAACCCTCAGCATTTCAGGGAAATAGAGTGCAATCTCTTCCTTCTTGAGATCCACAAGACCGAAACCTCGAAGACCCGGAGTGTCAACAATGAAGCCACCTGTCGAAAGAGCATACATTTCGTAGAAAGTTGTAGTGTGGCGTCCCTGCTCATGTGCATCCGAAATCTCACCCACACGCGGCTCCAAGGTCGGATCCAAAGCCTTTATAAGCGACGATTTTCCCACTCCGGAAACTCCCGAAAAGAGAGAAACAACAGGCCTGGAGGCATCGAAATCCTCATTGATTGAACCGTCTGGCAGGACCCGTCCGGAAACCATATCCCTAAGCATCTCCACCCCTTCCCCGGTGCGTGCAGACACTTCGATCACAGGATATCCCGCGCCCTCATAGATCTCATGGAAGGCCATTCTCATTTCTTCATGCTCCGGACCATACAGGTCGCACTTGTTCAGCACGATTGCTGCAGGTACATTGTACACCTCACAGGTCACCAGAAGCCTGTCCAGAAAAGGAAGTTTGACCTGAGGGAAATCCAATGTTATGACAAGAAAGGCCCTGTCAAGATTAGCTGCGATTATATGCGACTGACGTGAAAGATTGGTAGACTTTCTGATTATATAGTTCCTGCGCGGCTCAACAGCTGTGATGACTGCTGAATTTTCCAGGGACACATCCGCAAGCGACTCGGCATCAGCCTCGAACATCACGACATCACCTACTGCCACGGGATTGGTTGCAGTGCTGCCCTTGAGACGGATCTTTCCTCTGAGAACAGCAGGGAAAAGATTCCATTCAGGGAGTTGGGAGAGCAGATAATGGCTTCCCGTGTGCTTTACAACTGTCGCTTGTCCTTTTATTGTCATATACCTTCAATTAACTGGACAAAGATATAACTTTTTTGAGTATCTTTGTAAGTTCGGATAAACAAACTGATTATGATTGAAAATCGTATCGAGAATGCAGTCAAGGAACTGTTCGCAAACCTCAAGTTCACGGCAGAACCTGCCGGGCTTTATGACCCGTTGAGATACATGATGGAAATCGGCGGAAAACGCATCCGTCCAAGACTCTGTCTGCTGACATATTCCCTTTTCAAGAATGATATGACACAGGCAATACTTGGCCCTGCGGCAGCCCTTGAGGTATTCCACAGTTTTACTCTCATCCACGACGACATCATGGACAAGGCAGATGTCCGTCGCGGTGTTCCGACCGTCTACAGAAAATGGGACGAAAACACGGCCATCCTCTCAGGAGACGTAATGTCGATCGAAAGCTATAAGCTCATAGCTCAAGCTCCAGCAGAAGTACTTCCGAAAGCTCTTGAACTGTTTTCCACCACAGCAGCACAGGTGTGCGAAGGACAGCAGTACGACATGGACTTCGAAGACGAAGAAAGCGTTCCTATGGAAGACTATCTCAAGATGATCGGACTTAAGACTGCAGTTCTGATTGCATGCTCTGCAAAGATGGGAGCCCTCATAGCAGGTGCAGATGAAAATATATGTGATCACCTATATCGATATGGTTACGATCTCGGTCTGGCATTCCAGATTGCAGACGATTGGCTCGACACCTATTCTGATCCAAAGGTATTCGGAAAGGCCATAGGTGGCGACATCCTCAACAACAAGAAGAGCTGGCTGCTGACTCGAGCATTCGAGAAGGCTGGAGACAGACGCGCCGAACTTCTTGATGCAATGGCGATGCCTATTGAATCCGACCAGCAGAAAGCAGAAAAGATCAAGACAGTCATTGGAATATATGACAGCCTTGGAATCTGCGAGGAGGCAAAGGCGGAAATCATCAGACTCCACAGCCAGGCTATGGCTAACGTAGCTGAGCTCGACCTGAATCCGGAAGCTGTCGCCGCTCTTGAAAATTATGCAAAAAACTTGATTGGAAGAACAAAATAATGGAGAACCAGAAACTAGAGATAATGGCCCCTGCAGGTAACTTCGAATGCCTGCATGCTGCCATTCAGGGTGGTGCCGACTCCGTATATTTCGGTGTAGAAAAGCTGAATATGCGTTCACACTCGGCAAACAACTTCAAGATGACCGACCTCGAAGAGATCGTAAGGATCTGCTCTGAGGTTGGAGTGAAGACCTACCTCACCCTCAACATCGCACTCTTCGACAACGACCTCGAGGATATGCGCAAAACCCTCGACGCGGCAAAGGCAGCAGGAATCACAGCTGTCATCGCATCTGATATGGCTGCCATAGCATATGCACGCCAGATTGGCGTTGAGGTCCACATTTCGACTCAGCTCAGCATCTCAAATGCAGAGGCGCTCAGATTCTATGCTCAATTCGCAGATGTGATAGTGCTTGCGCGCGAGCTCAATCTTGACCAGGTAAAGGCAATAAAGTCCGTGATCGACCGCGACAACATCTGCGGCCCTTCGGGAAACAAGGTGGAGATCGAGATGTTCGCACATGGAGCGCTCTGCATGGCCATTTCAGGAAAATGCTACCTCAGCCTTCACGAGTACGGAGCATCTGCCAACAGAGGATCCTGCTATCAGCTCTGCAGACGTGCCTACCAGGTGCGTGACCGAGAGACCGGAATGGAGCTGGAAATCGACAACAAATACATCATGTCACCTAAAGACCTCTGCACCATCGAGTTCATGGACAAGATCATAGATGCCGGTGTGACCGTATTCAAAATTGAGGGACGAGCTCGCTCAGCAGAATACGTCAAGCGCGCCGCATCATGCTACCGCCGTGCAGCAGATGCAGTGTGCGAAGGCAGATATACACCGGAACTTGCGGCATCCCTGAAGGAAGAACTTAACGAGGTGTTCAACAGAGGATTCTGGGACGGTTACTATCAGGGTGCAAAGCTTGGCGAGTGGTGCGAGGTGTACGGAAGCAAAGCAACCCACAAGAAGGTTTACTGCGGAAAAATCACCAACTGGTTCGGCAAGCTTGGAGTGGCAGAGATTCTGGTCGAATCCTACTCGCTCAATGTAGGGGACAAGATTCTCATCATCGGACCTACATCAGGCGTTGTAGAGTATGTTGTTCCGGAAATACGTGTAGACCTCAAACCGGTAGAGTCTGCATCAAAGGGAACATTCTGTTCAATTCCGCTCGACTGGTCGAAAGTCGTTCCGGGAGCACGCGAGGAAGCTATGAGCCTCTGCGGTGACGGATGCAACGAACAGGCATGCAAGGCAATCGAAGAAAACCGCCTCCGCCGTTCGGACAAGGTTTACATATGGAGAAAGGAAAACAACTGAATTTAAACTATAATCGATGAAAAGAGCATTAGCAATCACACTAATCGTGTCAGGACTTCTTGCTGTATCCTGCAATCAGGGAGGCACAGCGGTCCAGAAAGGAGAAGCAACGTACAAGACGTTGGAAGTCGCCCTCAGCGACATCACTCTGGCCACTGAGTACTCTGCAGCAATAAGTGGTGTGCAGACAGTAGAGATCAGACCTCAGGTAAGCGGTATGATCACCGACATCCTCATTGAGGAAGGAGAGAATGTAAGGAAAGGTCAGGTACTTTTCATAATCGACCAGACCCCATACAAAGCTGCCTACGAAATCGCTGTTGCAAATGTCAAGAGTGCAGAAGCAGCCCTCTCTACTGCCGAGCTCATCTATGAAAGCAACAAAGACCTGTTCGAGCAGGATGTCGTGTCGGAATTCGACCTCATGACTGCAAAGAACTCGCTTACTGATGCAAAGGCCCGTCTGGCACTCTGCAAGGCTGAAGAAGTCAATGCCGGAAACAATCTCTCTTACACAGAGGTACGATCTCCTGTAAACGGAGTGGCATCAATGATCCCTTATCGCGTGGGAGCACTCGTAAGCAGCAGCATATCACAGCCACTTGTAACAGTGTCTGACGACAGCCGTGTGTACGCTTATTTCTCTATGGCCGAAAATCAGATGCTTGACATGGTGATGCAGTACGGAACCCTTGACAACGCCATCAGACAGATGCCTGAAGTGGAACTGATAATGAGCAACGGTCAGCCATACGAGCACAAGGGTAAGATCAATGCAATAAGCGGTACCATCAGCGAGAGCACCGGTGCAGTCAGCATCCGTTCAATGTTCAGCAACCGCAGCCACCTTCTCCGCAATGGTGGAAGCGGCACCATAATCATCCCCGTAGAGCGCAAGAACGCAATGGTCATCCCTCAGACAGCGACCTACGAGCTTCAGGACCGCGTGTTCGTCTACAAGGTAGTTGATGGCAAGGCTTCATCGACAGAAATCCTGATATCCCCACAGAACAACGGTACAGAATATATCGTAGAGAAGGGTCTCAATGTAGGAGATGTCATCATTGCGGAAGGCGCCGGCCTCATCAAGGAAGGAACCCAGATCACCAGCAAGACAGAGGAGGCTGAATAATGAATATCAGAACTTTCATTGACCGCCCGATCCTCTCTGGAGTAATTTCGGTAATCATACTCCTGATCGGTCTGATCGGTCTTTCACAGCTGCCAATCGAGCAGTTCCCGGAAATCGCTCCTCCTACGGTGAGCGTTTCTGCGGCATATGCCGGAGCAAATGCAGAGACAGTACAGAAGAGTGTGCTTGTGCCTTTGGAAGAAGCCATAAATGGTGTCGAGGACATGATGTACATGGTATCTTCTGCAACAAACAGCGGTTCGGCAAGCATCCAGATCTATTTCCGTCAGGGCACCGACGGTGACATGGCGATGGTCAATGTGCAGAACCGTATCGCCTCTGCACAGAGCCTTCTTCCCGGCGAAGTTACCCGAAGCGGTGTGACTGTGCGCAAGCGTCAGACCAGCCGAATCAAGTCACTTGCCGTATTCAGCCCAGACAACTCATTCGACAGGAAGTTCATCACCAACTACCTGAAGATCAACATTGAACCACGTCTTTCACGTGTAACCGGCGTAGGTGAGGTGGACGTTCGAGGCGGAGACTATTCTCTCCGTATCTGGCTGGACCCGGGCAAGATGGCAAAATACGGCCTGGTACCTAAGGATATATCAGCTGTCCTCGCAGAGCAGAATATGGAGGCACCTACCGGAACTCTCGGAGCCGAGTCAGACAACACGTTCAGATATGTACTCAAATACCGCGGACGTTATGAGAACGTTGTCGACTACGAGAATATGGTCATCCGCGCGGAAAGCGACGGTACTGTCCTCCGACTCAAGGATGTTGCAAGCATAGAACTCGGAGAAAGATCATATGATTACGTGGGTATGGTAAATGGCCATCCAGGCTCTACCATCAATATCTCGCAGACCTCAGGTTCCAACGCAAACGAGATCATCACCCAGATTGACAAGGTGGTTGAGGAAATCCGCGCCGACCTTCCTAAGGGACTGGAAATCGTGGACCTCATGAGTACAAAGGACTTCCTTGACGCATCCATCAAGAATGTGATCAAGACCCTCTTCGAGGCGATTCTCCTTGTAATCCTGGTAGTATTCATCTTCCTACAGAGCTTCAGGTCTACCATCATCCCGACTATTTCGATCATTGTATCGCTTGTGGGAACATTCGCATTCCTGATGGCGGCAGGATTCAGCTTGAATATGATCACGCTGTTCGCCCTTGTGCTTGTCATCGGAACCGTGGTGGACGACTCCATCGTCGTGGTAGAGGCAGTGCAGGCAAAATTCGATGCAGGATACAGGTCGCCGTACAAGGCAACTGTTGAAGCAATGGGCGGCATCACATCTGCCCTCATCGCCACCACCTTTGTCTTCATGGCAGTATTTATCCCTGTGAGCTTCATGGGTGGAACCACCGGTACCTTCTACACACAGTTCGGTCTCACCATGGCAGTAGCCGTAGGTATTTCACTCCTGAACTCACTCACGACATCCCCTGCCCTCTGCGCTCTGATCATGACACCACACGCAGACGTAAGCTCTGGTGAAAAGGCATCATTCTCAACAAGATTCCACCACGCATTCGACGCAGCATTCGGAAGGATCGTGAACAAATACAAGCACGTCGTTCTGTTTATGTTCAAGCGCAAGTGGCTGACTATCATTCTACTTGTGATTGCATGCGGCGGTCTCGTGTACCTTATGAACACCACAAAGACAGGTCTCGTTCCTAAGGAGGATATGGGTTCTATCAACATGGATGTCCGCACTCCTCCGGGTACAAACATCGCAGAGACAGACAAGGTACTTGCAGAGATTGACAGAAGAATATGCGATATTCCTCAGATCAAAGCCTACTCGAGAACTACAGGTTTCGGTATGATGTTCGGTCAGGGTTCATCAACCGGTAACTTCATGATTCGCCTCAAGGACTGGAGCGAGCGTACAGGCAAAGGCGAGGACATCAATTCGATTATCGAGGAGATGTATGCAAGAACTGCAGACATCACTTCTGCAGACATCATGATCTACACCCGAGGTATGATTCCGGGTTATGGAGCCAGCTCAGGTTTTGAGATCTATGTTCAGGACCAGAAGGGCGGTAAGCTTGAAGACCTTCACAAGATCACAAATGACTTCATCGTCGAGCTCAACAAGAGACCGGAGGTGGGTCGCGCGAAGACATCCTTCGACACAAAATATCCTATGTACCTCGTGGAGGTAGATGCGGCACAGTGCAAGAGAAACGGAACCTCACCAGGTGATGTCCTTGACGTACTTGCAGGATATGTGGGTGGTAGTTATGCTTCGAACATGAACAGATTCTCGAAGCTATACCGTGTAATGCTTCAGGCAGCACCTGAATTCCGTCTTGACACCAAATCGCTTCAGAATATGTTCGTAAGGACTTCAAGCGGTGAGATGTCTCCTATCAACCAGTATCTCAAGCTGACCCGTATCTACGGTCCTCAGTCCATCTCCCGCTTCAACCTCTTCACAGCGATCTCGATCAACGGTCAGGCTGCAGAAGGCTATAGTTCGGGACAGGCTATTCAGGCTGTACGCGAGGTAGCAAGAAAGGTGCTCCCTGCAGGATACGGCTACGAATTCGGTGGTATGTCACGTGAAGAGGCCAACACAGGAAACTCAGTTGCAGTGATCTTCGCAATCTGCGTGATCTTCATCTACCTGATTCTCTGTGCTCTTTATGAAAGCATTTTCATTCCTATCGTAATCATACTTTCAGTTCCGTTCGGACTTGCCGGAAGCTTCCTTTTCGCAAGAATGTTCGGACTTGAGAACAATATCTACCTCCAGATCGGTCTCCTGATGCTGATCGGTCTCCTTGCAAAGACAGCTATTCTCCTTACGGAGTATGCATCACAGAAGCGAGAAGAGGGAATGTCTATCACTATGGCTGCGATGGCTGCGGCAAAGGCCCGTCTGCGTCCTATCCTTATGACTTCACTCACCATGATATTCGGTATGCTTCCGTTGATGTTTGCAAGCGGAGTAGGAGCAAACGGTAACATCTCCATCGGTGTAGGTACAGTGGGCGGTATGCTTATCGGTACTATTGCACTCATCGTGATTGTTCCGGCACTGTTCATTGTATTCCAGTACATTGAGGAGAAGGTCATGCCTAATAGAAGAAAGGAGATTGCAGAGAGCGAAACTTTAAGCGAATGACTATGAAGAAGATTATATTGATTGCCACAGCAGTGTTTTCATTGAGCAGCTGCGGCCTATACACAAAATATGAGCGTCCGGATGTGAGCTTTACAGACAGCCTCTACCGCAGGGTGTCTGATGCAGACGACACAACTTCTCTTGCAACCCTCAAATGGGAGGATCTGTTCACTGATCCGGAACTCCAGAGATGGATTAAGATTGGTGTTGACAACAACACCGACCTTAATCTTGCCAGATTCAAGGTACAGGAGGCACAGGCCTCACTCTTATCTGCTAAAGGTGCACTGCTGCCGGGAGTTTCCGCTTCTGTCCAGGGAGGAACACCGGGAACTGTGTCTGCAGAACTTGATTTCTCCTGGGAGGCAGATATCTTCGGCCGCCTGAGAAATGCCAAGAAGGGAGCAATTGCAGCATTGGAGCAGAGCGAAGCCTACAGACAGGCTGTGCAGACTCAGCTGATTGCCACCATCGCAGGAAGCTACTATTCTCTCCTTATGCTCGATAAGCAGTTGAGCGTCAGTCTCAGAACCCTCGACAACTGGGAAGAGAACATCAGAACAATGGAAGCCCTGAAAAGAGCAGGAAAGACCAATGAGGCTGCTGTTCTTCAGGCGAAGTCCAATAAGCTGAATGTTGAAGCTTCCGTACTCAATCTCCGCAAGCAGATCATTGAGATGGAGAACTCGTTCGCTGCTCTTCTGGGAATTGTTCCCATGGGTATCATGAGAGGAAGGATTGAGGAGCAGGTATTCCCTACAGAATTAGCAGAGGGCGTTCCTGTACAACTCCTTTCCAGAAGACCTGACGTAAGACAGGCAGAGCAGGCTCTCATCGAGAAGTTCTATATGACTAATTCAGCACGTGCAGCATTCTACCCTAACCTTAGTCTGAGCGGAAGCCTTGGATGGACCAACGGCAATGGTTCCATGGTCATCAATCCTGCAGGAATCATAGCAGGCGTAATAGGTTCACTTGTGCAGCCGGTTTTTGCCAAGAATGCAAACAAGGCCCGTCTTGAGGCTGCAAAGGCTCAGCAGGAAGCTGCAGCATACAAGTTCCGTCAGACCATTCTTGATGCAGGAGTGGAAGTGAACAATGCTTTGGTAAACTGGGAGATTGCAAGAGAGAGACTTGACATCCATCGCAAGCAGGTAGTTCACCTTCAGGCTGCTGTCTGGAACATCAAGCTCCTTATGAAGCACGGTTCAGCAAGCTACCTTGAGGTACTGACTGCCCAGCAGAATCTTCTTCAGGCAGAGCTTAATGAAGTGACTGACAGATATGAAGAGATTCAGGGTGTGATCAGCCTCTACCATGCTCTTGGTGGCGGTTACTGATAACTGATCGGGAAATCTATAATCAACGCTCGCCTCTTTTCCAGTCCCGGAATTGTACATACACACATCCAGATGTTCTCCATCTGCTGTTTTTCCAGCAGATGGAGAACATTAAACTTTTATATAAGCCTATAAATCAGAGACTTACAAAAATGCAGTGTTCTCCACCTGCATAAAATTATGCAGGTGGAGAACATATTTCCTATTAGATAGAGGTTAAATAAAGATAGAGGCGATGTTGAAGGTGATGAAGGCTGCAACCCAGGCGAGGACAATTGTATAGACTGCCGTGAGGATGGCCCACTTCCAACCGCCTCCTTCCTGTTTGATTGCAACAAAGGTCGCTATACAAGGGAAATAGAGGAGGATAAAGACCATATAAGCCAAAGCACCTGCAGGTGTCACAGATTTCAGCAATGCCCTCTGCAGACGAGTATCGGCCCCGGAGTCCTCAACGGTTACATCCACCGGTTCGTCGTCAGCATACATTACTCCCAAAGTACTTACGACAAGCTCCTTTGCCGCCACTCCGGAAACAATACCCACACCCATTCTCCAGTCGAAGCCAAGCGGCTTTAGTACCGGCTCCATAGACTTGCCAATATAGCCGATGAATGAATGCTCCTGCTGCTCCTTTACACTGTCATAGGCATTATGATTAGGGAAATAACCGAGGAACCAGATGATCATAGAGCAGACCAGAATGATTCCACTCATCTTCTGAAGGTACTGACGTCCCTTCTCCCATGTGTGTCTTAATATGGATTTTGCAGTAGGTACACGATAAGGTGGAAGTTCCATAACGAACGGAAGGTCATCCTCCTTGAAAAATGCACTCATAATCTTTGCCGCCACGATTGCCAGCAGAATTCCTAAAGCATAGAGGCCGAGAAGGACCAGACTGGCATTCTTAGGGAAGAAGGCACCCGCAATAAGTATATAGACAGGCATTCTTCCTGCGCAGGACATCAAAGGAATGATGAGCATAGTGATAAGACGGCTCTTCCTGTTCTCAATGGTTCTGGTAGCCATTACAGCCGGAACATTGCATCCAAATCCCATTATCATCGGAATGAACGACTTTCCGTGCAGACCGATCTTGTGCATAAGGCGGTCCATGATGAACGCCGCACGAGCCATATATCCCGAATCTTCCAGTAGTGAGATGAACAGATACAGAAGCAGAATGTTAGGCAGGAAAACCAGCACACTTCCCACACCTCCGATGATTCCGTCCACCACAAGATCCTTCAACCAGCCATCCTGCATTGCAGATGCCACAAACGATCCGAACTCAGACACCAGCCACTCTATCCATTTCATCGGATACTCACCCAGGACAAAGGTGCCGTCAAATACAAGATAAAGGATTACGAAGAACAGAGGGAATGCCGCCCATCTGTTTGTAACGAATGCATCTATCTTCTCCGTCAAGGTATTCCTGCGTCGCTTTCCCTGATAAGGTTCCCAGGTCTCCGCCAGAGCACCCTGTACAAAAGCATACTTCGCGTCGATCATCGCAGAACCTATGCTTGAATTGAGAATATCCTTTATACGGTTCTGCTCGCGGAAACGCACAGAAATGATCTCGTCACGGTTAGGCAATGCCTCCACAACACCGTCAACCTCCTTGTCATCCTCGAGATATTTTATGGAAAGGTATCTGGTCGAATACTTATAACGGATGTCTGTGTTCTTCTTCAGAAGATCCTTTATGGCACGGATGCTCTGTTCAAGTTCAGAACCATGATTGATATGGATATGTCTTGCCAGATGCGGATCCTGATTCTCATAGATCTGGATAACCTTGTCAAAAAGATCATTGATGCCCTCACCTGTTCTGCTGACAGTAGGGACGATAGGCATTCCGAGAAGATAGCCAAGCTGCTTTATATCCAGTTTGTCTCCCTTGAGGGTCAGCTCATCGTACATATTCAGAGCCATGACCACTCGAAGGTCCATATCGATGAGCTGGGTGGTAAGATAGAGATTTCGCTGCAGATTGGAAGCATCCACGACATTTATAACAACATCCGGAGTGTCTTCCACGAGATTCTTCCTCACATACAGTTCTTCCGGACTGTATGCAGAAAGTGAATATGTTCCCGGCAGATCTATTATCCTGAAATGATATCCTCCGTATTCGAAAAGGCCCTCCTTGGCATCAACGGTGACACCGCTGTAATTGCCGACATGCTCATGGCTGCCTGAGGCCATATTGAATAGAGAAGTCTTGCCACAGTTCGGATTACCGACCAGAGCGACTCGGATTTCCTTACGTCTCTCAGCTGCGAGAGATGTCATCTCCCTTTCCAGATATTCATCATCAGTCTCAAGAGCAGGCAAAGCTTCACGCTCTGTAAGGAGCTTCTTTGCCTCGCTCTCACTTATGACTTCGATGTTCGAAGCCTCTGCACGACGCAAGGATATCTTGTAACCGATGATCTCATATTCAATAGGATCCCTCAGAGGAGCATTAAGGATTACCTTGACCTTACTGCCTCTGACAAAGCCCATTTCCCTGATTCTTCTTCGGAAACCTCCGTGGCCTGACACCTTTACGATCACACCACGCTCACCTGTGCCTAATTCTGAAAGCTTCATATCCCACAAAGGTAGGAAATTTCATCAAAGATTCATAGTATGATTGACCCGGATAAGCTTCGATGTGTGATATCCTTCAAAATCCTGCAAACAATACTGCCGTCAGGACTAATGGAATTAAATTTTTCATACAGATATAATTAAATTACAGGACAAGCAGGCCCATAGGCAAAAGCGTACTTGTGTGTAATTCTACATCCGGCTGAGCATGGAATTATAGTAACGGACATCACCAGTCACCTCCTCTCCCAGCCAGAATGGCTTTTCGAATGCCTCCAGTTCATCTGAAAGTTCGATCTCTGCAAGGACAAGGCCCTCATTTGCGCCGTGAAACACATCAACCTCGTAGGTATGATCACCACAAGGCACAAGATAACGAGTCTTGTATATAACACCCGAGACACATAAGTTCATAAGCTCGAGTGCTTCCGATGCAGGTATTTCCTTCTCCCATTCATATCTTGAGAGGCCATCCAGACTGCTGCGCCCCTTGATGGTCAGAAAGCCCTGTTCACCTTTAATACGGACGCGGACAGTCCTGTCAGGATCAGTAGAGATGTATCCCTGAACCAGACGGAAGGAATCACAGGCATCCTGCTTGAAGTCCCCTGTAACCAGAAATTTGCGTTCTATCTCCCTTGGCATATCATCAGATTATTGCTCCAAGCTCTCTAAGAGTCGTCACAAGACGGACTGTATCGATCTCCTGAACAGGCTTGCCCTCAGCTATGCTCTGAGCAGCGGCTACTCCGGCAGCCTGACCAGTACCCATACAGCTTGCCATCACGCGAAGAGAAGCAAAAGCAGAACGGTCGGCAGAAAGACATCTTCCGGCAACGAGAAGGTTAGGATAATCTGGAGCTATAAGGGCGCGATAAGGAACATATGCAGGCTTTGTAAGATCGATTCTGGTCTGCTTTGTACCCTTACTTGCATGTATGTCTATCGGATGAATTCCTCTTGAAATACTGTCCTCGTACTGATATGCATTCACATATTCATCGGCTGTCACTGTGTGCACACCTAGAATTCTTCTTGACTCACGGATACCAGCCTGAGGTGCTGTCGATGCCACATAGCAGTCCTTGAACTCTACGAAATTCTCCCTAAGCACCTGGGTAAACTTGAAGATATCCTCTCGAAGCTGGCACTCCACGGCACTGAAATTACGGTTATCAGTCGCATCTGCAGCCCTGCGGGTCATATTGACAGCAACACTTCCCTTATGCATTACATTGTTGAACCATGGACCGCCGAAGTCTGGAAGGTCTACTCCCGCCTCCTTCATCGCAAGCAGTTTTTCACGTACCGGCTTACACTGGCTCGGACCATTGATTCCGTTATGGTACATACACTTGTTCAAAAGCTCGCTATCCGTGTCGACACCTGAAAGGATGAAGCAGAATGATGATGGTTGAAGTTCCCCATCAGGATTCGGCTGCATAGGGACATCTGCCATATGAGCGAGGTCAGCGTCGCCTGTACAATCAATGAACACCTTTGATTTCAATGCCTCAAGGCCATTCTTGTTCTCAATGATTACGGTATCAACAGAGTGACCGTCCATCTCGCAACCGACCATTGCGGAGTGAGTATAGATGTCCACACCAGCCTCAAGAATCATTCTCTGGCAGCAGAGTTTGTAGAGCTCAATATCAAAATCGACATTTGCTTTAGGCCACTCGATGAATGCACCGCCCATTGCCTCAAGTCTCTGAACGAACTCCCATGGAATACCACCGATAACAAGCTCATTCTTAAGAGCATAGACACTGATCGGCGCTATATAACCGATGGTAGCCATACCTCCGAAGAAACCATATCTCTCGATGATGGCAGTCTTCGCACCCTGACGCGCTGCTGCAATGGCGGCAATGAAGCCTGCAGGACCGCCACCCACGACAACTACGTCATACTCTCCTACGATTGGAGCGATGCGTCTGATCTTTCTTGTTTCTTCATCTGTAACCGCACATGATGAAAGGAGTGAAGGAGAGGTTGCCATTACTGCAAGACCTGCGACCGCCTTCTTAAGGAATAGTCTTCTGTCTGTACTCATGATTATTTATGATTCTTATATTCTACAAATTTAAGGCTTTTTCTATGATTTCAGAATAGAGTCCCGGCTTGACCTTATAGGAAACATTGGCTGCAAAAGACTCCTGCTGCGCCTTCTGGAACTCTCTGCGGGCTTCCTCCATCAGGTCGTAGGTCTTGGCAACATAGTTACCTATGCGATGACTCTCAAGCTTGAAACCGGCACGGTCTCTCAGATCCTTGAGAACACGTCTGCGCATGAACACGCCCGAATTCTGCCACACCTGAAAGGTTTCCTTCGCAAAAAGATGAAGACTCTCTGCAGAAGCAGCCTTGAAACGAGCCTCCTTCAGAGCATCTTCACTGATCTTTACAGCCTCTGCAGCCTCCTTCTCCAAGGCAGACTGGTCATAAGCTTCCGCAAGAGCCTCAGCATTGGCCGAATACACCTTCTGAAACTCTTCAAGCCAGCCTTCCAGCAGAGCTGGAGTACAGGATTCAGAGAGAATGAAATCAAGAAGATCATAGGCTCTGACCTGAGCTTCGAGGGTGTATTTTCCGGTCTGTGCAACAGATTTCATATCAGAAATGCACTGAGCCGCCAGTTCATCATATGTTGCTATCGGGAATGTCATCATACATCATCACTTAAAGCTATGCAAACTTAACAAAAATACTTAATTTTAGCTTATATTTGTGAATAGCTCTACTGAATAAACGCCTGCTATGAAAAAATCCATATTCATTGCCTTCTCATTCATCCTCGCTCTCAGCTGTGCTAAGCAGGAGTCGTACATCAGTTTTGTAGACACCGGCATCGGAACAGGAGGACATGGACACGTTTTCGTCGGTGCCAGTGTTCCTTTCGGAATGGTGCAGCTGGGACCGACAAGCATTCCTCAGCAATGGGACTGGTGCTCCGGCTATCATGAAAGTGATTCCACTGTGATCGGTTTTTCCCACACCCATCTCAGCGGCACCGGAATCGGTGACCTATTCGACGTAACGGTAATGCCGGTCATCGGAGACGTGAAATACACCAGAGGAGGAAAAGAGGACCCGGATTCCGGACTATGGTCTTACGCAGACAGAAGCCGTGAAATCAGCCGACCAGGCTACTACAGCGTACCTTTGCTCCGTTATGGAATCACTGCTGAAATGACTGCGACTTCAAGAGTTGGACTTCATAGATACACATTCCCAGCTTCAGATAAGGCAGCTATAGTCATTGACCTTGAGAACGGAGGCTGCTGGGACAGGCCGATGGATACTCATATCGAGGTCTGCGGAGAAAATGCCATACGAGGTTATCGATTCTCTCGCGGATGGGCAGACAATCAGAAAGTGTTTTTCTATGCAGAGTTCTCGAAACCGTTCCAGAATATCGAGGTAATCCAGAAGGAAAAGAAGATTTGGAAGAACGAGTCCAAGATGATGAATATCTATGCGCGCGCAGACTTCCAGACCACGAAGGGCGAGCAGGTGATGATGAAAGTGGGAATATCTCCTGTAAGCATGGAAGGAGCCTGTGCAAATCTCAGAGCAGAAATGCCAGACTGGGATTTTGATGGCACCGTCTCTCAGGCTCAGAGGCTCTGGAACGATGAACTTGGACGAATCCGGATCAAAACCTCTGACCCTGATGTCAGAAAAATCTTCTACACAGCACTTTACCACACTATGATAGCGCCATCCATCTTCTGCGACACAGACGGAGCCTATCGCGGAGCCGATGGAATGACTCACGAAAACCCTGGCTACAACACCCACACAACATATTCTCTTTGGGATACCTACAGAGCAGCCATGCCTCTCTACAGCATATTCCAGACAGAGAGATATACTGACATGCTCCAGACAATGCTTGCAATCTGCGACGAGCAAGGCAAGCTTCCGGTGTGGCATCTCCACGGCTGCGAGACCAACTGCATGGTGGGTAATCCAGGCATCATTCCTATGGCCGATGCCATTGTAAAGGACCTTCCCGGCATAGATCAGAAAAGGGTCTTCGAGGCAATAAAGGTATCTGCCATGAGAGCGGACAGAGGACAGGACCTCAGAATGAAATACGGATATATCCCTTGCGATCTTTTCAACGAGTCAGTTGCCTATGATCTCGAGTATGCACTTGCTGACGGAGCAGCAGCTCTTGCAGCACAGAAGCTAGCCCAGTCAACAGGTGAAGCAGAATATGCCGAGGCATATGAGTATTTCTCAAACCGAAGCCAATCATATAAGCACCTGTTCGATCCTTCGCTCCGCTTCATCAGAGGCAAAGACAGCAGAGGAGAATTCAGAAAGGAATACAGTCCATTCCATTCGACTCATCGCGAAGATGACTACTGCGAAGGCAACGGATGGCAGTACACGTGGCTGGTGCCACATGATTTCGATGGTCTTGTAGAGTGTTTCGGCAGTATGGAAGCTCTCCTTGGCAAATTGGATTCACTCTTTACTGTCAGCTCGACAATAGAAGGAGAAGATGCATCTCCGGACATCTCCGGACTCATAGGTCAGTATGCCCATGGTAATGAACCGAGCCACCACATCATCTATCTTTACACAATGGCAGGAGAGCCGTGGAAGACAGCAGACAGAGTCCGCGAAGTGGTCAAGACATTATATTCCACAAAACCTGACGGACTTTCAGGCAACGAAGATGTAGGTCAGATGTCAGCATGGTACATACTTTCTGCAATGGGATTCTATCAGGCAGAGCCAGGATCCGGACGCTACTGGTTCGGTAGTCCTATAGTAGACAAGGCTGAGATCTGCACAGAGAACGGCACATTCAGAATCATAGTTGAAAATAATAGCGAAGATAACAAGTATATCCAGAGCGTTGAGCTTAACGGAAAAGCCTACGACAAGGGATTTATAGAACATAAGGATATCACCGCTGGCGGCACTCTGACAATAAGGATGGGTCAGGAAAAGAATATATGGTATTGAACATGAAAGCTATAGCTGCATATATCACAGTACTTCTGCTGATTGCAGGATGCTGCTGGACAGAAACGGAATATGTTGAAAATCCGGAAGAATATGTATCCACCCTCGTGGGAACGCTGTCGGAGCATTCCTTCTCGACGGGCAACACATATCCCGCAACCGCAACCCCTTGGGGCATGAATTTCTGGACTCCGGTGACAGGAAAGATGGGAGACGGATGGGCATACAGATATGACGCTCACTGGATTCGTGGCTTCAAGCAGACACACCAGCCTTCACCATGGATCAATGACTATGGTCAGTTTGCCATAATGCCGGTAAGAGAGGTCGACCAAGTGGACCAGAACAGCCGTGCAAGCTGGTTCTCCCACAAAAGTGAGACAGCAAGGCCATATTACTATCAGGTCTATCTCGCTGATCACGACATAAATGTGGAGCTCAGCCCGACAGACAGAGCGGCATCCTTCCTTTTTACCTTCCCTGCAAGTGAGAATGCGGGAGTAATCATCGATGCATACGACAACGGATCGTTCATCAAGGTACTCCCGGAGCAACAGGCAGTTGTGGGTTATACGACAAAGAACTGCGGTGGTGTGCCGGAAAATTTCCGAAACTGGTTTGTGGTTCAGTTCGATAAGCCATTGGAAAACATGATGGTGTATGACTCCCCTGCCAAGGGTCTAGGAGAAGTCCTTGAATTTGAGGGCGACCACGCTCTTGCAGTGGTGGGATTCCGTACTCAAAGAGGCGAAAAGGTGAATGTACGCACAGCATCTTCCTTCATCTCCTTGGAACAGGCGTGGCTAAATCTCAAGGAAATCGGAGATAAGAATTTCGAGCAGGTCAGAGATGATGCCAAGGACAGATGGAACGAAGTTCTTAGTCGGATTCAGGTGAGCGGCGGAAGCGAAGAGCAGTACCGCACATTCTATTCATGCCTATACAGATCCACCCTATTCCCACGTAAATTCCATGAGATTGACGAGGATGGAAAACCATATCACTATAGTCCCTATAACGGACAGGTCTGCGACGGATACCTTTACACGGACACCGGTTTCTGGGACACATTCAGGGCATTATTCCCGCTGCTTAACCTCGTCTATCCTTCTGTTAACAAGGAGATCCAGATGGGACTTGCAAACATAGCTCGTGAGAATGAATTCCTTCCCGAATGGGCAAGTCCCGGCCATAGAGGCTGCATGGTGGGCAACAATTCCGCTTCAGTGGTTGCAGATGCCGTGCTGAAAGGCATCACTCCTGAGGAGGATTGGCAGGTTCTATATGACTGCATCGTCCATGGTACTGAAAACGTTCATCCGGAGGTAAGTTCATCCGGCAGGTTGGGACACGAGTATTATAATACCATCGGCTATATTCCATATGACTGCGGCATCCATGAAAATGTGGCCCGCACCCTTGAATATGCCTATAACGATTGGTGCATCCTCCAGATGGCAAAGAAGATGGGAAGACCTCAGGAGGAACTTGACAAATGGGAGGCACGATCGCAGAACTGGAAGAACGTCTTCGATCCTTCTCACAATCTGATGAGGGGAAGGAGGGCAGACGGCACATTCCAGGAGCCATTCAGCCCATATAAATGGGGAGGAGCCTTCACAGAGGGCAATGCATGGCACTATACATGGTCTGTATTTCACGACGTTGATGGCTTGATGGAGGCGATGGGAGGACGCGAGGAGTTCGTACAGATGCTTGACTCTGTCTTTGTTGTTCCGCCTATCTACGACGACAGCTACTATGGCTATCGTATCCATGAGATTACAGAGATGCAGGTTGCAGACATGGGTAACTATGCCCACGGAAATCAACCGGCTCAACATATGATCTATCTCTACAACTGGGCAGGCGAACCACAGAAGACCCGTAAATGGGTGAAGGAGGTAATGAACAGGCTATATAGCTCTGCTCCTGACGGATACTGTGGAGATGAGGACAATGGCCAGACCTCTGCCTGGTATGTATTCTCAGCTCTGGGATTCTATCCAGTTTGTCCTGGCTCAGGAGAATATGCTGTAGGAGCTCCCCTCTTTGACAAGGCCGAGATCAACCTTGAAAACGGAAGAAAGATCAGGATAAAGGCTACCGACTCTTGCGGCAAGGATATGCTTTTCGTCAGACATAATGAACTAATAAAAGGCACAAGACTCGAATTAAAGACAAAATAGTTATATTAGCAGAATATTAATAACACATAATAATGGCAAACTTCAGAACTGATTCACGTATCGTGCTCACACTTGATGCAGGCGGTACAAATATGGTATTCGGCGCGATGAAAGGCGGCGAGTATATCGTAGAACCTATCACTCTTCCATCAAACTCACAGGACCTCGACCTCTGCCTCGGCACTATGGTAAAGGGATTTGAGGCTGTAATTGAAAAACTCTCAGACAAGCCTGTTGCAATAAGTTTTGCATTCCCTGGCCCGGCAGACTACCCTAACGGAATCATCGGAGGTTATCTTCCAAACTTCCCTTCGTTCAGAGAAGGCGTTGCCCTCGGACCATTCCTCCAGGAAAAGTTTGGAGTACCTGTATTCATCAATAACGATGGAGACCTCTTCGCATACGGTGAGGCACTCGGCGGAACCCTTCCTGAGGTAAATGCAAAGCTTGAGGCTCTTGGAAGTGCAAAGAGATATAAGAATATGGTGGGCTACACATTCGGAACAGGATTCGGAGTGGGTGTCATCGTGAACGGCGAGCTCAACAGAGGAGACAACTCATGCGTTGAAACCTTCTGCCTCAAGCATAAGAAATACAATGGTGTAATTGTCGAGGATGGTGTTGCAGTTCGCGCAGTGAAGAGAGTATATGCCGAGCACTCAGGCGACACTGACCACAAGTTCGAACCGAAGGACATCTATGACATTGCTGAAGGAAAGATTTCTGGTGATGCAGAGGCTGCCAAGAAGGCATTTGCAGAGATGGGAGAGGTTGCTGGTGATGCAATGGCTACTGCTGTTACCTTGGTTGACGGACTCATCGTTATCGGCGGCGGTATCACTGCTGCACGCAAATATATCATGCCAGCCCTTCTCGCAGAGCTTCGTGGCAAGATGCAGACAATCACAGGTGAGGAACTCAACAGAGTTCAGATGAAGGTCTACGATCTCGATAATGAGGAGGAGTTTGCAGAGTTCGCACGTGGAGACCAGAGAGAGCTCAAGATCTACGGAAGCAACAAGACAGTCACCTACGACCCTCAGAAGCGCATCGGAGTGGCAATCTCCAAGATGGGAGCCAGCAAGGCGATCTCAGTCGGTGCCTACACCTTCGCCCTCGACCAGCTCGACAGATAACAAAAAAGGAAACTGTATCATTCCGACTGAGAGCAATACTATATCTGTTCTCCACCTGCCTGTTTGTTGACAGGTGAGGAACACGCACTTTTTATAAATTCCTACAAATCAATACATTATAAAAACCAATGTTCTCCATCTGCTACAAAACAAGCAGATGGAGAACATTTTATTACAGATTGCCGATCAAACCGGCAATGACGTGGGGCCGATCAAACCGGCAAATTACTTCTTGTAAGTAGGAGCCACGAATGGAGCATTGAGAAGGTAGTCCGCACTTACGCGGAGACCTTCGAGGGCGGTCTCGTTGCGGCAACCCTCAACCTCAACCACGAACTCAACCATACCTGCAGGCTCTGCATTGGCAAAGACAGCATCAAAGCCTACCATACCGCTCTGACCGATTTCCTTCTTATCCTTGATATGAAGGACTTTCCAACGACCAGGGTATTTGTTGAAGTACTCAGCCGGGCTAGCATTTCCATAAACTGCCCAATAAACGTCCATCTGGAAGAACACAAGTTCAGGATCAGTATTCTGAAGCATGTAATCCATGATCACGACATCCTCAACCTTCTTGAACTCACGAGCATGGTTGTGGAAACCGAATGACATACCAGCCTCCTTACACTTGCGGCCAATCTCATTGAAGTAATCGCAAGTCACCTTAAGACCAGCGAGAGTCTCCGGAATTGTCATTGAAGGACATACGACGTAACGCATTCCGGCAGCCTTGTGTGCAGGAATTGCTGCATCCCACCATGCAAGAGCCTCAGTAAGGTCGCCTGAAGCGAGCTCCTCAGCAGAAAGCTTTCTATTGGTGTGTGATGCCACCACTTCCATTCCGGCAGCCTCAACATCAGCCTTGAACTGCTCAGGAGTAACACCGTAGAAGAGACCATTCTTGAAGTTTGCTGCCTCAACACCGGTATAACCCATCTCAGCAATAGCCTTGAGAACCTGCTCGTGATTCTGAGCATAGAGCTCTGCTGAACCGATGAGGTCACGTGCAGAATAAAGCTGCACTGCCATATCCTTTTCAGGAGCCTTGCCACAATGACAACAGCCTGCGGAAATCATTCCGCAAGCTGCTATTATAATTAATGCAATCTTTCTCATGGCTATTACTCCATTACCTTGATTCTGATATTGCGATACCACACATCGTCGCCATGATCCTGGATACCGATGTAACCCTTGTGCTCCTCGCCACCGCAGTTGTTAAGAAGCTCAAAGCCGATAGGCCACTTAGCTGCGCTGAACTTGCTTGCCTGGAGCATATCTGTCCACTGTGGAGTCCACAAGTGGTACTCAACAACGTTCTCATCGTTCTGAGCATGAACTACAGTACCCTTGTACACCATGATTCTTGCCTTGTTCCACTCACCGAATGGCTTCTGGTTCTGAGGAACTGCAGGAATCATATCATAAAGAGAAGCTGACTGACGGTTACCTGCCTTACCAAGCATAGCATCTGGATGATTTGCATTGTCAAGAACCTGATACTCAGGAGCTGAGATGTAGATTGGCTGATACTTGAGTGAGCCATCCTCCTTTCTTACTGCTGTCTCCTTAGCAAGGTAGAAGATACCAGAGTTACCACCCTTTGAAACCTTCCACTCGAGCTCAAGAACGAAGTTCTGGAACTGGTGCTCAAAAATAAGGTCGCCACCTTCTGCAACCTGACCCTCGCCGAGGCCTGTTCCGCAGAACTTGATGCAACCATCTTCAACGATCCACTTTGAAGGGATATGGTCCTTTCCATAACCTCTCCAACCCTGCATCTTCTCATTACCATTGAAAAGAACATGGTATCCGTCCTTGTCAACTGGGAAAGCAGAGAGATCCACCTCCGGATTGTTGATCACCAGGTAAGCTGGGCAATTAGGGGTAACTGGCTCGTTAACCTCTACGATTGTCTGCTCACCAGAATATACAGGCTCACCGATAACGAGTGCCTGGTTGTTGTTACCACAAGCTGTCATAAGCATAAGAGCTGCTGCTCCATAAATCAATTTCTTCATAATATGATAAGTTTATTCTGTTGGCATATCTGGAAGTTTGTAACCATTCTGATAAGTGTGCTTGATGAGCTCCTTAGCGAACTCACGTGCATTGACCGGATCAGTGTAAGTCTTCTTGAAGGTTGGGTGACCATCCTTGATTGTGAATCCGTCTGAAATCACACTCTTGATGGTTGCATCTGCAGGAATGTTTGTGAACTCCATCTTCTCACCATCCCACTCAAGCTCCATATTGAGGCTCTGGAGACGCACCGCAAGGACTCCCATCACGACCATTTCATTGAATGGACCAGCCTCACTGAAATCTGAAGCAGAAGGAATACGTACTGAAGGATCCTCCTTACAAGCACGTACCCAGTCCTGCTGGTGATTGAGTTCAACTCTTCTGCAAACCTTAGGAGCATCTGGAACGCGTCCTGAAACAAGGTAAGGCTTACGTCCGTAGCATCCAACAACCATAATATCCTTGGTTCCATAGAAAATCACACCACCGCCGTTGACATTAAGATTAACGCCGGCAGGAAGTCCCTCAGGTCTGTCTGGCTTGAGACCGCCGTCATACCAGTGAACCTCTACCTCAGGCAAAGCGAGCTTAGGCATGTTTTCACGTGCAGGGAAAGTGAACTTGATCTTCTGAGCGTTAGGGCAAGACTCGCTAAGAAGGAGGGTTGAAGTACCCTGAACCTTTGTAGGATAACCGAGCTTGAGGCCCTTGTGAACGCAATGAAGGATGTGGCAGGCCATGTCACCGAGAGCACCTGTACCGAAGTCCCACCATCCGCGGAAGTTCCATGGAGTGTAGATTTCGTTGTAAGGTCTCATTGGTGCAGGACCGATGAATGCCTCCCAGTTGAGAGTTGAAGGGACTTCCTGAACCTCCTTAGGACGCTCAAGACCCTGAGGCCAGATTGGACGGTCAGTGAAAGCCTCAACGCGAGTCACCTCACCGATCTCACCGTTCCAGAGCCATTCGCAAGCAAGGTTCACACCCTCTTCAGAAGCACCCTGGTTACCCATCTGGGTAGCCACCTTGTGCTTAGCAGCGAGCTTGGTCAAAAGACGAGACTCATAGACTGTGTGAGTAAGAGGCTTCTCTACATAAACGTGCTTACCGGCTGCGATTGCCTCGGCAGCGATGATTGCATGTGTGTGGTCAGCTGTTGCAACGACAACTGCATCAGCCTCATCAAGCATCTCCTTGAACATCACCCTGTAGTCATTGTATCTCTTTGCCTTCGGATAGCGCTCGAAGATGTGTGCAGCATATTTCCAGTCAACATCACACAGACCGATGATATCCTCTGTTTCAAGACCTCTCAGAACAGACGCTCCACGGCCACCGATACCTACTGCGAGAATCTTAAGCTTTCTGTCAAGCGGCTGAGGAGCAGCCTTCTTGTCTTTCTTCTCCTTACCCATCAGAAGAGACGGAGACACTGCCATTGCAGCAGCTGCAGTTGTTCCCATCTTAAGGAACGAACGTCTTGAAAATTCCTTTTCCATTGTTTATAGATTTAGTGTTATCTTTTATGTGTATATATCAATTATAGACCACGAGCCTTTACCAAAGCCTTTGGGTCCGGATCAGCACCGCGGAAACGACGGTAAAGATCCATAGGCTCATCGCTTCCACCCATCTCAAGCACATTGCGACGGAATGACATTGCTGTCTCCTTGTCAAAGATACCCTTCTGCTTGAAGAGTTCGAATGCATCCTTGTCAAGCACCTCTGCCCAAAGATAGCTATAATATCCTGCACTATAGCCACTATTGAAGATGTGATTGAAATAAGTTGTGCGATAACGTGGGATAATCTCATCGATAAGACCCATCTCTTTGCACACCTGTGCCTCGAAAGCAAGTGGATCGATTCCCTCAACTGAAGGAAGCATATGCCACTTCATATCCAATATAGCTGCCGCAGCAAGCTCTGTGGTCATGAAACCCTGGTTGAAATGCTCTGCTGCCTCAATCTTTGCAACGAGTTCCTCCGGGATCACCTCACCAGTCTCATAATGACGTGCATAGCTTGCAAGAACCTCCTTCTGGAATGCCCAGTTCTCCATGATCTGTGAAGGGAGCTCCACAAAGTCACGTGCTACAGATGTTCCGGAAACGCTCTTGTAAGTACACTGAGTGAGAAGGCCGTGAAGAGCATGACCATACTCATGGAAGAGAGTCTCCACCTGATCGAGAGTAAGGAGAGAAGGCTTGCCATCTACAGGCTTTGCAAAGTTACCTACATTCACGATTACCGGACGTGTCTCGACGCCGTCAACAATCTCCTGGTTAACGAAGTTATTCATCCATGCACCACCTCTCTTAGTGCTGCGTGGGAAATAGTCTGTAAGGATGACACCGATGAGTGAACCATCAGCATCTGACACCTTGAATGCCTCCACATCAGGATGATAAACTGCAATACCATCAATCTTCTCATACTGAAGACCGAAGAGCTTTGTAGTAAGGTCGAAAACACCCTGACGTACATTCTCCATCTGGAAATATGGCTTTGTCTGCTCTTCATCAAGAGCATACTTTGCCATACGCACCTTCTCAGTGTAATAAGCCCAGTCCCATGGCTCTATCTTAGAACCCTCAGGAAGAAGACCAGCCTTGATATCCTGATCCATAACAGCCTGCATATCAACGATCTCGGCCTTAGCCTTCGCTACTGCAGGAGCAATGATTCCGGCAAGGAACGCATCAACAGTCTCTGGATTGCCAGCCATCTTGTCGATAAGGATCATCTGTGCAGGATTCTCATATCCGAGGAGGTTCGCTTTCTCAACACGGAGAGCCATCATCTTCATGATAAGTTCCTTGGTATCATTCTCATTTCCATTGTTACCACGTGAAGAGTATGCCTTGAACATCTTCTCACGAAGCGCACGGTCAGCAGTAGCAGCCATTGCTCCGCCATACTCAGAGATAGCAACACCGAACTCCTGAGCAAATGCATTGTTCTCAGCAAGAAGTCTGTTACCGAAAGTATTTGAGAGCGAAGAAAGCTCCATATTGATCTCACGCATACGCGCCTGCTCAGCCTCGCCAAGAGCGATACCGTTCTTTACAAAGCTATTGTAAAGCTTCTTAAGAGCCATCTTCTGCTCCTGGTTGAGACCAAGGTTCTCCATATCGTTATAAAGAACCTCTACCTTCTTGAAGAAGGCAGGGTTCATAAAGATATTATCAGAGTGAACTGAGAGCTGTGGAAGCAC
Organism: Candidatus Cryptobacteroides sp.; assembly: GCA_045126915.1. Taxonomy (GTDB): domain Bacteria; phylum Bacteroidota; class Bacteroidia; order Bacteroidales; family UBA932; genus Cryptobacteroides. The sequence goes on along the minus strand of JBGVPH010000048.1, from coordinate 7,608 downwards.
CTTCTCAACTATTGCCTGAAGAGAAGGGGTAGCGTCTGTCTCCGAAAGATTGAAGAGGACACCTGTCACGCGGTCAAGGATGGCACCAGACTTCTCATATGCCTCTACGACATTGGCAAAAGTCGGCTCCTCTGTATTTGCGATGATAGCCTCAATCTCAGCCTGCTGCTGAGCGATTCCGACAACTACAGCAGGAAGGTAATGCTTCTCCTTCACTGCATCGAAATCAGGAATTCCGTATGGAGTCTCCCACTCAGCAAAAAACGGATTGTTACCTATGCATGATACTGCTGCCATAGCTACTGCCCAAAAGTATAGTAATTTCTTCATTTGATCATATATTAAGATCCCCAGTCAAGCTGGGGATGATATTTTACCGGTCAAGCCGGGGATGATATTTTACCGGTCAAGCCGGGGATGTTGTCATGCCCGGCCTGATCGGGCATCTAGTTATACCAAGGTGAACCGTCTGCCTTCTTCACACCACTCAGGTCGATAAGGGTGAACTGTCTGTCTGTGTCGAACTTGGTAAGGACACCTGTAAATGTGATGGTAGCAGAGCCACTGCGCACAGCCTCAGGAATGTTTACATCAGCCCACTTTGCATAGCCGCTTGAACGTACCTGGAGATACTTCTGATTGCCTGAAAGACCTGGCATTTCAAAGAACTGATTCATTGTGTATGGCTGAGGCTTGATGTTAGCCTTGCGCTCTCCGACAGTCACTCCGTCATTCATCACAGCCGCATCAAAGTCTCCATCATCAACATGCTGCTTGAAGCATGCCTCTGACATAGCCCACGAGTTTATGCCCCAGTTGTGACCATCTTCTTCGTCAAGGAAGAATCGGTTCCAGTTGGACTTCTTGTCTGACTCTTTCACAATATTAGGATCTATGTAACCGATAAGAAATACAAGATTTGAGTACTTGCAGCCTTCAATTGTAACAAGAGTTCCAAGGTACTTGTCATCAAGAATCTGGTTGCCGGCAATGGTCACAGGCTTTATAAGCTCGGCATCTGTAGCCATCGCACCCTTGAATACGTGCTGGTCGATGATTGCAGAATGCTCGAAATATGCTGTTTCATATTCGCCAGTCTCATCCTTATAGCCGACCTGAAGCATACCTTCATAGCTTCCGACGGTAAGGTCTGTACAGTCAACATAAATCCACTGACCTACCTTGTAGTCATTGTAGAGACCACTCTTTCCGATCTTGATCTCAATACCTCCGGTAGCATCCTGGATATAGAAACTCTTGTAGATGTTTCCTGTCTGGTCTGATGTAATGATCTGGCCCTTGATCACACAGCTCTTTGTGATGTCATAAGGCTTGTTGCCGTTGGCAACATACATCTGCTTGATCTCTGAGATCGGAGTAAACTTTCCGAAATCCGCATCAGTGTAGATAATCTGCTCCTTAGGATCAGCATACTTACCGGTAAACACTGGCTGGAACTCCTCACATCCGGCAAAGACCGCTACAGCAGCCAATATAATTGTATATATTCTTTTCATATTAGAATCGGAAATAGAGGTTCAACATATAGTTAATTCCCTGCATATAGAAGTACTTCGAATCGAAGCGGTAGAATCTCTCTGCGCTTTCGCTGTCGATGAGACGAGTCTGCTCGTATCCACCGGTCTTCACCCACTTGTTGTTGGTGATGTTCTGGATGTTCATTGAGAATCCGAAGTTGTACTTGCGGTCGATATACCAAGACTTTCCGATGCTTGCATTGAGAAGGAAGACTGGCTTGAACTTCTCCTGAGCAGCCATATACTCAACCTCTACAGGAGTGCAGATTCCGTCCGGACCGTTAACTGCAAGGTCTGTTCTATAGCCTGGGTTCATATCGAGATATGAATTTGCAAAATACTGAGCATCGATCTCAAAGAACCAATATGAATTTGTACGGTAGTTGAGGCCGAGATCAGCTGCAAGCTGTGGAGTCGAAGGCACATAATGTTTCTGATTCTTCTCTACAGCAACATCAGCGATATCATCTGTTGTCGGATTCCAAACACTTCCGTCCTTCTTAAGGTAGTTACCGAGGCCGTCCTTCTTATAGATCGGATGACTTGCCCAGTACGGAACAGGAGCATTGTCATGTACAACCTCAGCACTGTTATCTACGGTCTGAGTCATACGTGGAGTCGAAGTGTAGATGTACTCACCCCAGCTGAGAGCACCCTCAACAGAAAGGCCCTGAAGCGGAAGAGGAACCTTGAAACCGAGTTCGATACCCATATGACGCTGATCGATACCGCTCATGGCAAAGTTGGTGAATGAGTTCTGTGAGTCATCGTAGAAGCTCATCATATCGGTCTGGTCCATGATCTTGGTAAAGAATCCTGTCACGCGGACATTGTAGCCGTTGTTGCTGTACTGATAGTTCAAATCAGTAGAAATGGTCTTCATTGTCTGAAGGTTAGGTACGAGAGAGTTTCTTGTACGAGGTGAAATGAATGACTGAGCAAATGTAGGAGCATCGTTGAAATAGCCTGCATTCGCATAGATTCTATGACCACCGACAATGTGATACTGGAGACCAAGCTTAGCTGAATAAGTGAAGAAGTCAGAAACTGCCGACTTACCCTTTGAAGAGATAGGAGTCTTTACTCCGTTTACCATCTCGTATGATGTGAGGCTCTTGCCGTCAACCATGAATTCAGAACCATCCGGATTGAGACCTGGGAAAAGACCCTTTCTCACGAGACCCTCTCGCCAGAATTTCTCATATCCTGCCTGAAGGGCAAGGTTAGCCTTGAATCCGCCAAGATCGAGAGAACCGTTCGCCCAAAGGTTAGCCTTACGAACATTTGCATAGTAGTCATAACCATACTTATCTCCCTGACGGAGCACCTGAGCGGTACCATTTGCCATATAATAGTCAAGGTCATTCTGAACCATTGCCTGATTTGAAGCGAAATCACGCTCTGCAAACTGGTCGATGTTCACATAATAGTCACCACCAAGAAGGTCACCAAGTAACTTATAATACTCTGTTCTGTTCCACTTGTAGTTTACACCACCTGTGAGAGTGAAAGCCTTGCTCTGATTCCACTTTACGTTTGCTCCGATATTGACATCGTTCTGATCTACACGACGCTCCTCAAGAACATACTTTGAACGAGCATCACCGTTAGCATCAATGTTATTCCAGTTGACGTTATAAAGTCTGTCCCAGTTAAGGTGTGCATACTCAGGAATATTCTCCTCCCATGCATACTGCGCCCAAGCTGCCTTCTCAGCATTCTGGCGACCATAATCAGGATCATCCATCCAGTAGTAGCTTGGAAGGTTACGATAGTAGTCCGGACGTGGGTCCGGTGCATCGTACCAGTCCATTGCAGTATAACCGTTCTTGCCTGTTCTCCAAAGCACTGTTGCAGATGCCTCGAGGTCGTCTGAAGGAGTTGCGGTGTACTTAAGGATAGTAACCGGCTCGAATGTCTTGCGGACACGGGCATTGCGCACCTTTCCGTTCTGGTATCCCCAGTTGCTGTTGTACATATTATCACCCATCAGGTCATAAACCTCCTGAGTAGAAGCATTCTGAGCACCACGCTGACCAGGAGCCGCAAATGTCACGAGACTGAGTCTGTGGATGTCTCCGAATTTCTTCTCAACACCGGCATAGTATGCAAAGTTACGATAGTAAACTCCCTTCACCCAGTCGTTTCCACCGATACGTGCAGACACATTGAATGCATATGACCAACCATTGTCAAGCTCACCAGAAGCATAAGTAGCCATAAGACGAAGACGATAGAGTGCGCTGTTGGTAAGTGCGCTGAAACGCCAGCCGGTACGAACGCTTGATGGCATAGCGTGAATATTGGTGACACCGTTATATCCACCGAATCCATAGTCAGAAACCTCGTTGCCGACTGTTGTCTCCTTCGCTCTCATCGCCTCATTGAGACCGCTCCAGAGAGAGAATGGAGAGTAACCTGTAATGGCATCGTTCATCGGAATACCACTAAGGTAAACATCCTGAGACTCAGAAGTATAACCTCTGTTCTTGAAACGGATGTTGCTAAAACCATAACTTGCGATATTGGTGAATGGGTCATTTGAACCGAAAAGGATAGAAGGAGCATCCTCGAATCCAGAGTCATCCATATCGAACTCTGCGAAGTTAGAGTCATCAACTTCTGTGACTACCTGCTCGATGACCATACCGACAAAGATAAGGTCCTTAACATAACCTTCGATTGTTACATTCACGTTAGCATCCAGAAAGCCCGGAGCTGAGACCTTCAGGTCATAAATACCGTTCTGCAGATCTTCAACAAGGAAGTTTCCATCTGCATCAGCCTTGGCAGAAGCCACTGTCTCACCACCCTGAGAGAGAACTAGTTCTGCACCTGCTATCGGAGCTCTTCCGGCACGGTTCACAACCTTACCCTTGACGCCACCGAAGTCGCTCTGAGCAAAAAGAGAGATCGTGCAGAGAACTGCTGCGATAGTTAATAATAATTTCTTTACCATATGATTTATTTTGTAATTACGATGTATGTAGGATAGTGGTCACTATATCCACCGATGAAAGCACCATTCGAGAAGGTTCTGAATGGAGTACCCTTGTACTGACCCTTCTGATTAGTCAGGAAAGCAGGATTAAAGATGCGTCCATAATAGCCCTTCTTATGGAGCTGTCTGATGGCAAATGTTCCCTCCGGTGCATTTGCAAGCGCATTATTCACAAGGAGAAGGTCATAGATGCTCCATACCCCCTGATATGCGAGCGAACCGAAACCAGCCTTAAGCATAGAAGTGAACGGAGAGAAGAAATCAACATCTGTAACGTCTGCCTTGTTCTCCTTTCCGTGAAGATATACAGCCATTGAAGGATCTGTAGGATTGTCGTTCATGTCACCCATGCAGACGATCTTGATTCCAGGGTACTTCTGCTGCATCTTCATTGCATGCTCATACATGATTTCGCCACCGCGGTCACGGAGCTGGTTGCCACCCTTCTTACCACCTGCACGTGATGGAAGGTGAGCTACATAAATTGCGAAATGCTCTCCATCAATGGTTCCATGAACCATCAGGATATCACGAGTTCTGAAATAATCCCTCTCCTCCTGGCTCTGAATCCAATCGATGGAACTTCCCTCGAATGTGAATGGAATGGATTCACTATCAAGGAAAGTGAACACCTCTGGTTTGTAGAGAAGTGCTACATCCACACCTCTTCTATCCGGTCCATCATAATGAATGATCTGATAATTAGCCTCCGCGATCTGTGGTTCCATAACAAGATCCTCGAGAACAAGACGGTTCTCGATCTCGGAAACTCCGAGAAGTGCATGCCACACACCATTCTCTTCCTTCATTGCCTTGATGACCTTGGCCATGTTCTGAAGCTTCTTCTGATACTTGACTTCAGTCCACTGGTTCTTTCCCTCAGGAAGGAACTCCTCATCATTCTTTGCAGGATCGTTATAGGTGTCAAAGAGGTTCTCAAGGTTGTAGAATCCTATGACATGATTCTGATTGCCCTTCTGGGCGCCAGCTCCTGTGCAAAGCAGCGACAGGGCTGTGAAAAGTATAATTATTTTCTTCATATCTTTTGTCTTTACCACCAAACCGATGAAGTTGCCGGATCCGCAGCCTCAATCTTTGCAGCCTGCTCAACACCGACCACTGCCGGCAGGTTAACAAAGAAGTCAATACCTGTCATCGCCTCAAGTTCATCGATCGACATTGAGTGTTCTTTGCTGATACTTCCGGAATATGCTCTGTGCTCAAGATAGAAAGCTGCAGCATTCCAGGTTCCGAGAGTTGACTTTGTGCTGTATTTCAGCACAGCCTTGAAGTATGAATCAGGGATAGTCACACTGTTACCATAAGAGTCTCTCTCCTTCTTGCTTGAAGAACTTACCATCACACCTGTAACAACATAAGTTGTATCTGATGAATTTGCATATCCTCTTACTTTGTTCTCCAAATCAGCCCAGATCTTCTCATTGTGAGCATTGAGCTGAGGAGTCATATTCGTACCATAGAATGTCTGAGCATTAGCATCATAGCAGCACTGACGGTCAGCAGAAGGAAGCTGATGACCTCTTGCATAATCACCGGCATAACCTCCGAACGGTGCTGCCGAATCATTGCCGAGAAGCGGATCAAGAGCCCAGGCATCTGTTCTTCCTACATTTCCGTTTGTATAAAGCTTACAAAGAGGGTAAGCCACCCAGAGTGCCACTCTGTCCTTCTGACTCCAGCCGAACGAGTAGTTACGATAGGTCTTACCGTTCATCTTGAAGTTGTGGCTATAGTAGCCGAGGTTAGGATTATCCAATGCAGGGAGTTCAAGCCAACCGGTTGCAGCGAGAGCCTCAGCACCAGAAGGGGAGCTGCTGCCCGAGCCAGCACCGGTATCCTCTTCAGGATCTTCCTCAGGATGCTTGCCTGCTGCAAGCTGGGTCATTGAACATTCTTTGCAAGACAGACCGTTATCAAGAACAACCTTGAGCGTTCTGTCTGTCTCGCCTGCATTTACCTGATAAGTGAGTTTTACGTTATTCTTGTTTCCGACTCCAGAATAAACACTGAGTTCAGCCCAATCAACTTCTCCCTCATCTGAAACAAGTGCAAGGGTCCACTTTCCACTGCACTTTACGCTGACAAACTGCTCGCCTTCTCCGGAACCGACACTTGTGCTTTTCAGAGACACCTCAAACACATCATCAACATTGCCATTTGGCTTTACGCAAGAAGTCAGCATAAGGCCGCAGACAGCGATTACAGCTACTGAAAACTTGAATGTTTTTGAAAAAATCATCATTCTCTTTTAGACCACACAAGGGCCTGGTCTTGCGACCAGTCCCTTTATGCGTTAAAATATCATTATACTATTGAGCAATGGCCTTAAGACCAACGAAGAGAGCACGTCCGTTTGAAGCATCCAGTGTCTCAACCTTCACATCAGTCGCTGCAGTAGCAGACACTTCCACTTCATAGTAATCTGTTGGGGCAACATTTAAAGCTTTATATGGAGCATTACCTGTTGCACCCGAGTTTGCTGCTGGAGTGATTGTCTTAATCTCAGTTCCGTTCACAGAGAACTTAACTGTTGCTTTCTTGCCACTCCAAGCGACACAATAGAAACCTATCTTTGATGTACCAGCTGGAATATGAAGAGTTGCATCACCGACCTTCTTACTTGTTCCAATCTTGAGGAGATTACTTACAGAAACACCGTTTACAATTGCAGTCTGCTTATTATCTCCGGTCAGCGTATTATCATAAGCATTTTGTCCGAGAGTCCACTTTATATTAGGCTCATATTCGCCCTCACCACCAGCTGGAGGAGTTACAGGATCCTCACCACCTTCGTCACCTTCATCTCCGCCACCTGCCGGAGGAGTCACTTCTGTGCCGTCAAAACGGGTACCTGTGAGACCAGCAAAGTCAGAAGCCTGAGCGAAGATGATCTGCATTGTGCCATTGTTGATTGAAGAGATACCCTTGATTGTACCTGAACCCTGTGCAACAGTAGATGTTCCGTAAGTCGCATACTTAGAAGAGAACACAACAAACTTATTGCCGTTCGCATCCTCCATGTTAATGCTTGTATGAGCACCGCCTGAA
>JBGVPH010000047.1:0-73844 GCA_045126915.1 Candidatus Cryptobacteroides sp. | reverse complement strand
GTGCCATAATTCTTGTCCTCCTAATTATTTAGCCTGTTTGTTAGCTCTTCTCTTCTCAGCATATGCAATTGCATGCTTGTCCATAGCGAAAGTGAGGAATCGCATGATTCTCTCATCGCGACGGTACTGAGTCTCGAGTCTTGCGATCACCTGAGTGTCAGCCTTGAACTCGATCATGTAATAGAATCCTGTAGTCTTCTTCTGGATAGGGTAAGCAAGCTGACGCAGACCCCAGTCCTCTTCGTACACGATCTCACCGCCCTTTGAAACGATGTAGTCAGTGTACTTCTTTACCGCTTCCTTCATCTGAGCCTCAGACAAAACGGGAGTTGCAATGAAAACGGTTTCGTACTGTTTGATCATTTTGTTTGTAATTAATTGTTTAATAATAAATTGCATTCAATTGTCGGGACAGAATCCCACAAATGGGCTGCAAATATAGGAAATTTATTTGGAAATGCCAAATGTTTTGGATTTCTCGGCAAGTTCGGAATTGCTGGGGTACTCAGGGTTGCCGAGTAGAGGAGAATAGATTGAAATATGTAATGAAAATGGGCGATTTTCTTTCAGATATCCGGAATTCATAGTATATTTGTACGTTTAATTATAACTCAAATAACCATATCATTAACAATATGAAACGTTTCTTTGATCCGCCTCAGCCGAAGCCTCTTCTTCCGAAAGAAAAGATTGATTCGGTATTCAAGTCAATGAGGTTCAAAGTATTCATGGGCTCTTTCCTCGGCTATGCAGCCTACTATCTCGTAAGAAAGAATCTTTCGCTTGCTTCTGCGGATATGATAGCAGAAGGCCTTATCGACAAACAGGGTGTGGGTATTGCAGCATCTGCTGTGTCTATTGCCTATGCATTCAGCAAGTTTGTGATGGGAACCCTTTCTGACCGTTCTGATGCCAGAAAGTTCCTCACAATCGGTCTTGTGATAGCATCGCTTGTAATGATGTCTGTGGGCTTCCTTCCGTTCTCTGCAACCAATATGGCGGTCAATGTTGCCATGCTATTTGTGCTTATGCTTTTTGTGGGAGTACTTTCCGGAATGGGCTGGCCTCCATGCGGAAGAATCATGGCATACTGGTTCTCAAACAATGAGCGAAGCTTCAAGATGTCGCTTTGGAACACATCACATACAATCGGAGCTGGAACCCTTGGTATCATAGCCCTCTTTGGCGTCGGCGTCTTTGCTGACCTGGGAATCGATCAGACCTGGAGAGCAAACTTCATATTCCCATCTGCGGTAGCGCTCGTGATTGCGGTCTTCTGCTGGTGGGCCCTCAGGGATACTCCTGAGTCATGCGGACTTCCTTCTGTGGCAGACTGGAGAAATGACCACTCAGGTGTGAAGACCAAGGAGAAGGTGGGTGAAAAGGTGCCTTTCAAGACACAGATCTTTGACTACGTCCTCAAGAACAAGTGGATATGGATGATTTCCTTTGCCAACGCATTCGTTTACTTGGTAAGATATGGTGTCGGAGACTGGTCGCCTACTTATCTTCAGGAGTCAGGCATCATGACTGCTGCAGAGAGCAAGCTGGCATTCTCTATCCATAACTACGTGGGTGCCGTGGGAACAATCATCTGCGGATGGATCTCTGCCAAGTTCTTCAAAGGTAAGTGTGCTCCAGCAAACGTCATCTTCATGTCGCTGGTGACTATAGGAGCTCTCATCTACTGGCAGATTCCTGCTCTTGCTGCAGCTACAGGCATTGCAGCCAAGGTCTGGGCATATGTGGCTCTCATCCTCATCGGATTCTGCATCTACGGCCCTGTCGCTCTCGTTACAATCCAGGCTGTGAACCTCGTTCCTAAGAATGCAACCGGAACAGCAGCCGGTTTTGTGGGTATCTTCGGTTATCTTGTGGGTGACTCACTCCTTTCTAAGATTATCGTGGGAAGTGTTGCGGACTATAGCTGGAATGCAGCCAACCTTACAATGGTGATCGGTGCGGCTCTTGGAGTTGTGCTCTGTATCCTTACAATCAAATCAGAAAAAGCTTAATGGTGCTTGCTCATCATAACGAAATCATGATTACCCTCCCTCTATTTCCAATAGGGGGGGGGTAGAATGTATATCGGATATAAACATTTAAACTGAGTCATCTGGCTTGGATTCGGACTGCATGATCCGAATCCAAGCCAGATGCTTTTATATACCTATTTATTTAGTAGATTAGTGAAGACGTATGAATAGATTAGCAGTTTTTTGTGGAATTTTACTTGGCGTGGCAATCATGATTGGTGCCGTCTCATGTGAGAAAGAATCACAAGGCAGTGATTTTGTTGTACAGTTAAGCATTCCTGCTGAGGTGAATATTACAAATCTAGATGAATCTATCACATTTAGGGTCATGTTCAACACACCTCCGTTGAAGACTGATCTTATTCAATTGCTTACACCGGTAGGAGAAATTGTTGATTGCAACATTTTAACTGTTTCGGAGAAGTCAGTGACATTTTCGATTCCTAAGGGCTTGCCTTCAGGAGAGTATAAGATATATGTAGTCAGAGATTCATTCAAAAAGATTCTCGGAACATTCAACCTCAAAGTTAATTATAATTCTGAGGTTGATGTAGAAATAGAACTCCTTCCAGACAACAATGTTTACGGAATAGTTTCGTGTGGTACTGAAGGTGTTCCTGGTGTTGTAGTCTCTGATGGTAAACGAGTAGTTGTTACTGATGAAAAAGGTGTATATCAGTTTAAATCTGATAAATCGGTAGGATATGTCTTTATCTCTGTACCGAGTGGTTATCATGTCTCGACAGAAGGAGTATTCCCTCAGATTTACAGATTATTCACCAAGTCAACATCTGAAGTCGAGAGGTTCGATTTTCCACTTACCAAAGTTGAAGGACAGGAAAATCACACAATGCTCGTGTTTGGAGATATGCATCTTGCAGCAAGAACAAGTGACGCATCCCAGTTTACAGCTTTTGTAAGTGATGTGAACAATCTTGTGAAGAAACAGCCTAACAAGACTTATGCAATGACTATGGGCGATATGACATGGGAGTTATATTGGGAATCTAATAAGTATGGATTTCAAGAGTATATAGAAGATATCAACCGACTTAGAGATGTCATTGTGTTTAATACTATTGGAAATCATGATCATGACATGGCTTTTGCCGGAGATTTTGATACTGTTACCAAGTATAAGAAGATGATTGCACCTACATATTATTCATTCAATATTGGTAAGGTTCATTATATTGTTCTTGATGATATAGATTGTAAAAATACTGGAGCGAATACTTCTAATAGTCGAGATTATGTTGCACAAGTGGTTTCTGCTCAGATTGAATGGCTTAAGAAGGATCTTGCATACGTGTCGAAGGATACTCCACTTTTTATTACAATGCATGCTCCCGTGTACAATGATTCGGGTAATGCAAATCTAAAAAATACGACAGACTTAGAGTCGGCTGTTTCTGGTTATACAAATGTGCATTTTTGGACAGGTCATACACACAAGATGTATAATATAGACAAGCTGTCATCAAAGAAAATATTCGAGCATAATGCAGGCGCGGTATGTGCAACTTGGTGGTGGACGGGACACCTGACATCTGGAATTCACGTTGCTCAGGATGGTGCGCCTGGAGGATATTCTGTCGTAAATGTCTCTGGTACTTCATGTGAATGGCAATTCAAACCGACTGGAAAGGATATCAGTCATCAGTTTAGAACATATGATAGAAATAATATTACTCTGACTTCCAGCAAATATGTGTCGTCAAGTGCGAGCGCAGAAAATAAGAAAAAGTTTGACGATGCTGTCGGAAGTTGGGCAATATCCAACAACGAGAATTATGTCTATCTGAATATATGGAATTATGACCCTACATGGAAGATCGAAATAAAGGAAGGCGATAAGAAACTTGAAGTTGAGCAGGTTGCAGATAAGGATCCACTTCATCTTATAGCATATAATGGTAAGAATCCTTCTGGAGGTTTTGGAACGTCGGTAACCAAACATCTTTTTAGAGTTAAAGCGTCTAGTGCGAATTCTACTCTGAATATTAAGGTTGTTGACCGTTTTGGCAATGAATATACAGAGTCCATGACTCGTCCTAAGGAATTTTCTTTAGCAAATTACAAGTAATCAAATACCTATTTATTAACAAAAACTGTTTTTATGAAAGTCATTAAAACAATTGCTGTTTCTTTGCTTATGTTCATATGTGGAGTCACATCCATGTATGCTCAGCAGCGAACTGTGTCTGGAACAGTTCTTGACGCACAGCAACAACCTATCATTGGCGCTGCGGTAATGTTGGCCGGAGGCGGTAATGTCGGTTCTGTGACTGATCTTGATGGAAAATTCGCTGTGAATGTACCTAATGGTTCAGTTACGCTTGATGTTACTTGCCTTGGATATATCTCCCAGCAAGTAGTTGTTTCAGATTCTCAATCAACTGTTACTATCACCCTCGCTGAGGATGCGATGCTGATTGAAGAAACTGTTGTAGTCGGTTATGGTACACAGAAGAAAGTAAATCTTACTGGTGCTATTTCTGTTGTGGATGAGGAAAGTCTTAAGGACCGTTCATCCCATAATCTAGTTACAATGCTTCAGGGTTCAGTGCCGGGACTTAATATTACTACATCTTCAGGTAACCCGGGTTCATCAGGAAAGTTGAATATTCGTGGATTTACTTCTATCAACGAATCAGATCCAATTGTCTTGATTGATGGTGCAATCGGAGATCTTGAGGATGTCAATCCAAATGATGTGGAGAGTATTTCCGTAATCAAGGACGCTGCAGCTGCAGCAGTATATGGAGGTAGAGCTGCATACGGTGTAATCCTTGTTACAACCAAGAAGGCTTCTGATAATGATGGCAAAGCCAGAATCCGTTATAGCGGCCGTTGGGGATGGGAGGAACCTACAACTTCAACAGATTACGAGACTCGTGGTTATTGGTCTGTATACACCCTTGACTATTTCTGGAGAACTCAGGCTGCTGGTGAAAACTACACTAAGTATACTGAGCATGATATGATGGAGCTTCTTGCTCGTGTAAACGATAAGACAGAACATCCTGATCGTCCATGGGTTGTGAAAGACGTGAGAAACGGACGTGAGCAGTGGATTTATTACTGTAATACAGACTGGTATCATGAGATGTTTGTTGACAGACATCCTGTACAGCAGCACAATGTATCTATCAGTGGTGGTTCTAAGAACGTCAAGTATTTCATCTCAGGAGGATATGACAGACAGACTGGTATTATGAAGACTAATCCTGATGTCTTTCAGAAGTATAATCTTCGTGCTAAGATCGATGCGAAACTCAACAAGATCATGAAGTTCTCTAATAATGCCTCTTTCTATAGCTCTGATTATTCTTTTGTTGGAGTTGGTGATATTCAGGATGTGTTCAGAAACCTCAGACATAACCCTGCTTCATTCCCTCTCTTTAATCCAGATGGTACAGGACTCTATGCCAACCCATTGATTCCAAGTTCGTACAATGTGGCGAACGGCCGTCAGATAGTATTCCAGATGGGTAAGCATACTAATTCTGATAAGAAATTCAATTTTGCTAATACTTCTGAGTTGACTATCACTCCTGTAAAAGAGTTCAATGTTGTGGCTAATTTCACATATAGGAGGACAGACAGAACTAATACTAACAGAAGTGTAAATATTCCATATAGCAGCCGCCCAGGACATTCAGATGTATTCTCAACCGGTGCTGGACTTGATCAGCTTGAGGAACGTGAGAGAACATATAATTACATTTCTGCGAACGTATTTGCTACTTATGAGGATACATACAAGGATGCCCATAACCTTAAGGTAATGGCAGGTTATAACCTCGAGCATTATTACTACAGAAATATTCAGGCAACAGGTCAGAATCTTTCAGATGAATATCTCAATGACCTTAGCCTTGTAATTCCTGATGAATCGGGTGCAACGATTACAAGTGTAGCAGGTGGTCAGAGTGAGTATGCATTGATGGGATTCTTCTCTCGTGTTAACTACGACTATAAAGGACGCTATCTTTTTGAGGCATCAGGACGTTATGATGGTTCATCTAGATTTGCAGCTGGTAATAGGTGGGGATTCTTCCCTTCTGCATCATTGGGATGGAGAATTTCTGAGGAGCCTTTCTTCACACCTGCGAAGAGTGTTGTATCTAATCTGAAACTCCGTGCTTCTGCGGGTACACTTGGTAACCAGAATGTGTCTAACTATGCATATATGAGAACTATCGATATCAAGACGTTCTCAGGATATACATTCGGTGAGGGTTCAAACCGTGCGCAGTATGCAGCAATCTCTGCACCTAACTCAGGATCACTGACATGGGAAACTACATATCAGTATAATGTCGGTCTCGACGCGTCATTTTTTGCAAACCGTTTGAACTTTACGGCTGAGGCCTACATCCGTGATACCAAAAATATGTTGGTGCAGGGAAATGCTCTTCCAAGCGTGTATGGTGCAGATGCTCCAAAGGAGAACTCAGCAGACCTTCGTACAAGAGGTTATGAGATTTCTCTTGGATGGAGAGATTCGTTCAAACTGGCAGGTAAGGACTTTAATTATAATGTCAGCGGTTCAATCAGTGATTATGATTCGCATATCACCAGGTATGACAACAATCCTAATAAGAGTCTTGCAGACTATTATGTGGGTCAGGAAATCGGTGAAATATGGGGATTTGTGGTTGACGGTCTTTTTGAAACTGATGAAGAGGCTAAGTATTATCAGGCAAATGTTCTTGATGCACTTAAATATGTAGGAACAAATCGTATGCAGGGCGGATTCCTCGCTGGTGACCTTCGTTTTGTAGACCAGAACAATGATGGTCTTGGTGCTAATGGTATCAATACTCTTGATCTTGGTAAGAATACTGTAGATGATCCAGGTGACCGTGTGTATCTTGGTAACTCTCTTCCAAGCTTCATGTATGGCATGAATTTAGGTTTTGACTGGATGGGATTCGATGTTTCTGTATTCTTCCAGGGCGTCGGTAATCATTATTACTATCCTCCTGGAATGAGCTTCGCTTTCTGGGGTCCTTACTCTTATTCATACTATACATCATTCCTACCGACAGATTATATGAAGAACGTATGGACTGAAGATAATAAAGATGCATATTTCCCAAGAGCTCGTGTTTACTCCTCTACTGGTGGTGAGCTTGCTCCTGTTAACTCACGTTATCTCCAGAATATCAGATATCTTCGTCTAAAGAACCTTACTGTAGGATATACTCTTCCTCAGAAATGGACTAAAGCAATCAGCGTTGAGAAAGTGAGATTCTACTTCTCTGGTGAGAACCTTGCATACTGGTCACCGATCAAGAAGTACACTGAGTACCTGGATCCAGAGTCTGCTTATAGACGAGTGACAGATAAGAATGCTAATGGTACTTATAAGAACTCTGATTCAAAGGACGCAATGGCTTATCCATGGCAGAAGACAATTATGTTCGGTATTGATATCACATTTTAAATAGGAGGTTAGGACGATGAAAAAAATTATATTACCAATTTTATTAGCAGTTCTTGGTCTCTCTTCATGTGATTTCCTTGATAGAGCGCCAAAAGATAAACTTGCTCCTGAGAATTACTTCAGAAATGAGAACGACCTTAAGCTTTTCTCAAACTCATTCTATGATAATCTCTTTGAGAAAACTCCATATTCGACTCAGTCGGATATAAAGTTCGATAAAGGTGCTCTTAGTGATGAGATGCTAGGTACAGTACGTGTGCCTGAAACTGAGGCTGGTAAAGGAGGCTGGTCGTGGGGACAGCTTAGAAAAATCAATACTATGCTTGGAAACATGCATAAGTGTGCTGATCAGGATGTTGTAAAGCAATATACTGCACTTGCAAAATTTTTCAGAGCTCGTTTCTATTTTGAAAAAGTAAAGAGATTTGGAGATGTTCCATGGTATGATACTGAATTGAGCTCTACCGATCCTGCACTTTATAAACCTCGTGATTCAAGAGAATATGTTCTGTCTCAGATGATACTCGATATTGATGACGCAATTGCAGGTCTTCCTGACGCTGTAAGTACATATCGAGTTAATAAATGGGCGGCCTTGATGCTTAAAGCTCAGTTCTGTCTCTACGAAGGAACCTTCAGAAAGTATCATGAGATCTCTTATGAAGATGGTAGAACTTGGGAGGATTATCTAACTCTCGCTTATCAGGCTGCCGAAGAGGTTATGAACTGCTCACACTACTCTTTAGCATCTGATTATCATGAGTTGTTTAGACGTGTAGATGCTGATCCGAAAGAGTATATTCTTGCAATCAAGATGGATCAGGCTATTGGATGTGTTCACGGTGCAACCAACTACGTTATTGCTGATACTGGTGGATCGCCAGGTTTCTCAAAGAAATTCGTTGATAGCTTCCTGATGAAGGATGGTAGTTTCTATTCTTCTCAGGAGGGATGGGAGACAAAGACATTCATTGAGCAGGTAGCAAACCGAGATCCTCGTCTGGGTATGATAATGAGACTTCCTGATTTTGTGAGAAGTAACTCAAAATCTACTACTTATGGTCCTCAGGTTCAGTATTCAAGTACTGGCTATCAGCTTGAGAAGTTTGTTATGGCTCCAGAACATGAGACTGCAGAAAGAAAGGATATGTCATTCAATGATATCCCTGTATACCGTTTTGCAGAGGCACATCTTATATATGCGGAGGCTAAGGCTGAACTCAATATTATTGATCAGAATGACCTTGATAAGTCGATCAATATTATTCGTAGTCGTCCCGGTGTAAACATGCCACCTCTTAAGCTGAATGCTCCAGTGGATCCATTCCTTGTTTCTGATAAATATGGTTATCTAAATCTTAAGAAAGTTAACCCTAGCAATCTTGGACTTATCTTGGAGATACGTCGAGAAAGAACTATTGAATTGGTGATGGAGGCAAGTGACAGATGGGATGATATCAGAAGATGGAAGGAAGGAAAATGCTACGAGCAGCCTTTGTATGGTATGTATTTTCCAGGACCAGGAGAGTATGACCTGACAGGAGATAATGTGCCTGATCTTTGTCTGTACAGTACTTCTAAGGCTCCTACTACCAAAGCACCTGTTGCTATCCAGATTCAGGAGATTGAAATCGCTGGTAAGTATGTTAAATATTCCGATGGTATAGTCTTGAGTGATGGTGATAAAGGATTTGTTGATAAGCACAGACTTACTAATAGAGTATTTGATGAGGATCGTGATTATCTATATCCGCTTCCGTTTGGTGATATTATGCTGAATACAAATTTGAAGCAGAATCCTAAATGGCCTACAGGAATCGTTGTTGAAGAAGATTCAGATGAGGCTGAAGGTGAAACTTTATAATCAGTTTCAAATCGCAAGATTAATTTAAGAGTTATGAAGATTTTAGATAAAATATTAAAGTATAGTGCTGCGGCCTTGTTCTTTCTGCTTCTGTGGGGATGTCAGGAAGATGAGTCTATTATTAAGCCTACAGCTCTACTTGTAGACCCTGAACTTATATTTGAAGCGCAGGGAAATGATCCTCAACTTCTGATGATTGCATCTGATGATTATTGGAGAATCGATGTGGCAGAGGAGTGGATTACAGTTGATCCGATGGAAGGAAACAATACAATGAAGGTCACAGTTACGGTTAATGATAATGTGACTGATGGTGTTGTTGGTGCTCCACGAACAGCTACAATATCAGTAGCAAATCTGAATGGCTATGTTGTGACTGCTCAAATCAATCAGAAAGGAGATAACTATCTTGGAGTTTCTGAGATGACACTTTCAAGTGCACGTAGTCTTGAAGATGGTAAGTTTGCAAAGATTCCTGAAGCTCAGGTTGTTGCACTCGCTGCTGAAGGATTTGTTGTTTCTGATGCGACAGATCTGATGTTTGTCAAGTCTGATGCTGCTGTTTCAATTGGAGATAATGTTTTCCTTGCTGGTGAAAAGAAGACAATCTATTCTAGTCCTGTTCTTGAGGCTGGAGAAGTCACTATTAAATCTAGTGGAGAGGTTACATATCCTAATGCAGTAGATTTCGTGTCAAGCTTGGATCCTTCGAATGCATCAAAAATCACTTATGTAAGTCTTGAGGCTGGTATTCTTGGTAGAACCCTTTATTTTGAAGAGTCATTACCTGTTTCTGTAACTGTTCTTGATCCAAGATCTGGCGACATAGATCTTGAAGCTGTCAATATGCACAATATTACAGCAAAGGCATACTTTTTAGCTCTCGATGGTGCCGATGTCAAGCTAGTTTTGACAGAGGTTGAAGATAAGGGAATCAACGATGAATTGAACGCATATTTCTATGATGATTTCTCTTGGATGAAGGCTTTAATTGACGCATCAGGCGTAAAAGTGGACGATTCAATTGCAGACAATAATGCAAGTGGTTCTGCGCCTAATCTCAGAACTAATGCTGACCTGGAAGATCTCCTTGATGAATTCCTTGCAAGAGGATATGAGGATCTCAATTCATCAGCAAAAGTAATTTATCCTCAGCGTTGTTATTGGAAGTTTAGTAAAAGTAACGACGGTAAGCTCAATAATGGAGGTATTAAACTTCCTGCTATTGACTTCGAAGGTGATCAACTTATCAATGTCGATATGACTTTCAATTGGGCTGCTCATATGACTAGTTCAGGTAACATTGATAAGGTGTCAGTTGTTGTTGAGCTTGAAGGAGAAGGATTCTTTGAGAATGGTACTAATGTAAGTGATCCATTTGTGACTACTCAGCAAAAAGGTAATCTTCAGTGGCAGGATGCTTCACTTATGGTAAAAGGTGTCAATAGGACAACAAGATTTACAGTTCGTCCAAAAGACTATGACAAGACTGATCCTAACCAGCAGAGATGGTATATTGACAATATCAAGATTTCAGCGTCTGATATACCTTATTCAGATCCAGTATATGCTAATGTTACGGTTTCTGAAGAGGTTGTTACATTTGCCGGTACTCCAACTGCTCCTGTAGCAATTACTATCAAGTCTGATAATGATTGGACTCTTACTAAGGATACAGAATCAACTTGGTTCTCTTTTGATGTGACAGAAGGAATTGCAGGTGAAGAGTCTACTGTAACTATTACATGTGAACCAAGTACAAGCACAGATTTACGTAAAGGTTATATTACTCTTACTTCTGCTGACACTCGTAAGAATATTTATGTAGTTCAGTCTGCAGCTGGTGGTGAACTTGCACCGTTCGTGAGTCTTGTTGCTGGTAACTCAATGCAGGTTGACGGTATGACTGGTGAATTTGAAGTAGCTGTTCAGGCAAACGTAGAGTATACTGTGACTTCAGATGTTGAGTGGCTCACAGTGGTTCCTGCTACAAAGGCTATAGTTGAGGTTACAACAGTTGCTCTTACCAAGAAGGCGAACCTTACAGGAGAGCCTAGAGTTGGTCATGTAGTCTTTGCCAATGCAGAGCATAATGTTGAGACAGTCCTTACTGTTACTCAGGATATCTTTACTCCTGAGGTGAAGGTGGTTCCTGTCAAACTTGTGACAGCACTTCCATATACGTCCGGTACTTATCAGTTTAAGTTGATCTCAAATGTAGATTATACTGTTAAGACAGATGCTTCGTGGGTTACTCTTCCCGCTGCAGCTGCACCTGCAGGTGAGATAACAGTTCCTATTACATTTGCTGAAAATACAACAGCTGAGTACAGGACTGCAACTGTGGAGTTCTACAATACAGAGTATGAATACACAACCACCTATTCAATCACTCAGGCTCCTACTGGTATGTTATTCGTTGATGATTTCTCATGGCTAGAACCAATGGTTAAGGTAGAGGGCGCAGCTGATTCAGTTGGCTCAGATAATCCAAGTGGTAATGCTCCAAATGTATGGAAGATGTCTTCAAGCGCAGACTTCTTTGAAATATTCAATGGATTAGGATATAGCTATCTTTATGGTACTGTCGGTGGTACTCAGTATCTTGCGGGACCAAAACCTGAGCCAAATTCTAAAGTGGGCAAGGATGGTTCTATTTATATTCAGGATTGCTATCTTAAGTTTGGTCAGGGAAGTTATAATGTGGCATTGATACTTCCTGCTCTTTCTGGAATTACATCAACTGCGAATGTCGTTATCGAATTCGACTGGTGCTGGCAGGTAACAGGACAATACAAGCCAGACTTGATGACTCTATCTCTGGATGCTACAGTAGGTAAGTTTGAGTCTACTAACGCTTCTACAAGCGATGAAATTGATTCTAATCAGTCTAAGGTTGACACTGAGAGCCACCTTGCATGGCAACATGCATCTGTAGTCTTGAATGGTGCGACTGCAGAAACTGTAATTACAATCAGACCGACTAATCCGGATCCTAAGACTTCAAATTCAAGAGGTCAGAATAGATGGTATCTTGATAACATCAAGGTAACAGTACTCTAAGAAAACTACTTGCTAAATTCAATTCAGTCGGCGCAGAGTGCACTCTGTGCCGACTTTTTTTATATCTTTGTGGGATATAACATTAAAACTATCACAAGGTGAAAAGGATTCTGATTTCTCTATCGCTTGCACTGGCGTTCTGCTGGTCTGCAGCTTCTCAGGACTACCTTCCTAAATGGCAGGAAGGCTACATGGATATCCATACTATCGCGACCGGTAGGGGAGACGCTACTTTTATCGTGATGCCTGACGGTACAACCCTTATGATCGATGCCGGTGATAACGGTAAGGTCAAGGATAAGCAGCATCCGGACAATTCCAAGCGTGCCGGTGAGTGGCAGTCGATCTATATGAAGCATTTCATGCAGGGGCTTCCAGGAAATGGCAAGGTTGACTATGCTATGATTACCCATTTCCATGACGACCATATGGGTGCAATGCTTGAGATGCTTCCAGGAACTAACGGTTATGGTCTCTCGGGTATCACTCTTGTGGGTGAGATGGTGGGTTATAACAAGCTCATTGACAGAGCTTATCCTAAGTATGATTTCCCATCCAAGAAGAAGGTGGCTTCTGCAAACAAGGGCTTTATGGAAGAATATCACAAGTTTGTGGAGTACCAGATGTCCCAGGGTATGAAGATGGAGCAGTTCAAGGTTGGTGCATTGAACCAGATCAAGATGGTCAAGAATCCTAAGCCATATGCAAAGAAGTTCGAAATTCGCAATCTCGCTGCAAACGGACAGGTCTGGACAGGCAAGGGATCAAAAGCTGAAAAGCAGTATAAGGGCAATCCTACGCTTTTTGATGAGAATGTGAACTCTTGTGCTATCCGCATCACATATGGCGATTTCAGATACTTTAACGGCGGTGACCTCAGCGGCGGAAACTGGGAACTCTACAAGTCTAAGGATAGAGACATGGAAACTCCTGTTGCAAAGGTCTGTGGCAAGGTGGATGTTGCAAAGGCCAACCATCACGGCTATTATGACACATGCAACGGTTTCTTCCTCAACACTGTTTCTCCAGATGTGATGATCATCGATGCAAGAAGCCAGAACCACCCTGTGCCGTCTACAATGACAAGAATGACAGATCATATGACCTGGCCTGCAAAAGGTGAGTTCTATATCACTGTAGATCAGTCAAGAAAGAAGCTCGGAGAGGAACTCTGGAACAACTTCAAGCCATGGGGCCACATCGTAGTCAGAGTTTATGAAGGCGGAGAGAAGTATCAGGTGTTTGTTCTTGACGCTGATAGTCTTGACTATCATGTCATCTACACATCAGACATCAAGAAGGCAGGAAATAACAAATAATTGAATATATATGAAAAGATTAGCGATTATTCTGGCATCATTCCTCGTTGCAGCAGGCATAGCAGATGCACGCAAGGTTACAGGATATGTGCACAGTGGAGAAGAAAAGCTTTCGGGTGTTATCGTGACTGACGGTCAGAATTTCACTCAGACAAAGAAGAACGGAAAATTCTCATTTGAGATCAATGATGATGCTGAGTTTGTCTTCATCATCACTCCTTCTGGATACACCGCAGATTGGAGTTCAGGAGTGCCGGCATACTATAGATTTGCTGAGGGATGTTCTAAGTTTGATTTTGATCTGGTCAAGACTGGTGATGGTGTAAACTATAATATTTTCGGTATAGGTGACATTCAGACAAAGAGAGATGACCAGTTTGCGATTTTCGCTAAGGATCCGGTGGACGATCTGGCCAAGACTGCAAAGACTCTTTCCGGACAGAAGGTGGGACTCGCTCTTGGCGACACCTGCTGGGATGTGCTCGAGTTCTTCGGAAAGTACAAGAAGGAGATCACTCGCGTAGGTTTCCCTGTCTATCCTATCATCGGTAATCATGACCATGACCGTCATGCGGTGGGAGACCATGAGACTGCTGCAAGATTCAGAAAGGAGATGGGCCCTGAAAACTACGCGTTCTTTGTTGGTAAGGATATCGTGATTGTTCTTGACAATATCATCTACAATACAGCCAAGAAATATGATGAGGGCTATGCTGAACATGTTCTTGCATGGGTGAAGAACATCATGAAGTTTGTTCCGCAGGATGCTGATGTTTATGTGGCTCAGCACTCGACACTCAAGAAGGAGTTCCTCGACACGCCTATCATCAATGCAAACCGCATGATCGATCTTGTAAGAGGTCATAAGACAATTTTCATTACAGGTCATTCACACATCTGCCTCAATACCGAGGTTGAGAAGGATATCGTTGAGCATAATGT
This sequence comes from Candidatus Cryptobacteroides sp., assembly GCA_045126915.1. Lineage (GTDB taxonomy): Bacteria > Bacteroidota > Bacteroidia > Bacteroidales > UBA932 > Cryptobacteroides. Next base: position 59,165 of record JBGVPH010000047.1, on the reverse strand, counting down.
AGCTGCGCTTTGCGGTTCATGGTGGGATACATACTATTGCACAGACGGTACTCCTAAGGGATACAAGGTCTACACTAAACAGGACGGTAAACTTGATTGGTACTATAAGTCTGTAGGAAAGGACAAGGATTATCAGGTGGAAGTCTACAAGATGGGCCAGGCTCCTCTTCATCCTAACAGTGTTGTTGTGAATGTCTGGGATTATGATTCACAGTGGAAGGTGGAATGGTTTGAGGACGGCGTGCCTATGGGAAGGCTTGAGCCTGTAGAGGACCTTTCTCCATATTACATCAAGGAGATTCTTGAGGTGTTCAAGGGAAGATATGATGAGATGCGTCCATACAAATATCCTCGTCACAACAAGCATTATTTTGCTGCGACTCCGAGTCAGTATGCGAAGACTGTGACAATTGCGGTGGAGAGCCGTTTCGGCAAAAAGTGGGTGCAGACTGTGGATATGTCTGATTATGTGGACGTTCAGTGTCATAGAGGTGGTATGGGCCTTATGCCGGAGAATACAATCGCTGCGATGAAGAATGCTCTTGATATGGGTGTGAATACTCTCGAGCTTGACCTTCAGCTCAGCAAGGACGGTGTGGTTGTGGTATCACATGATGCTTATTTCCACTATCGTTATGCAACCCGTCCGGACGATACATATGTGCGCAAAGGCGAGCCTAAGGAATATCTCTACACTATGACTTACGATGAGATCGCAAAGTACGATGTGGGTCGCAAACCTAACAAGGACTGGCCAGAGAGAGCTTGTATTCCTGCTAAGAAGCCAACCTTGAACGAACTCATCGATTTCGTTGAGAACTATACAAAGGAGATGGGCTATTCGCCTGTAAGATATAATATAGAGGTGAAGTCAAGAGAGCAGAATGGTGAGGGAATCAACTGGCCGATCTACCACGACCTTGTGGATGCATGTGCTAAGGTTCTTCTCTCAAAGCACCTTGATGACAGACTTGTGGTTCAGTGCTTTGATGTACGTGCCCTCAACTTCATGCATGAGAAATATCCTGAGCTCAAGCTCTCATACCTTACCGATCAGAAGGCAACTGACTTCGATGAGGCTATGGCTAAGCTCAAGTTTGTGCCTGAGTGGCTCAGCCCTCACTATACTACAGTGGATCAGGATCTCGTGGAAAAGTGTCACGACAAGGGTATGAAGATCGTTCCATGGACTGTGGATGATCCGAAGGACCTTCAGAGAATGATCGATCTGGGAGTGGATGCAATCATCACAAACTATCCTGACAGACTTCTCATGCTGACCAGGGGTTATGCTTTTCCTGCTCCGGGACCGTTCCCTCACAGATAAGGATTCAATATGGTTTACATATTTTCATAGAGCTCCAGAAGACGGAGCTCTTTTTCGTCTGTCTCCTCCATGATGGCTCCGATGCGCTGTGATGCACACTGCAGTTCGTCAAACGGAAGTGAACCGCTGCTGAGCTTTTCCTCAAGCTCGGCTTTCTCGGCCGCGAGGGCTTCGAGGTCCTTTTCCAGCTGCTCCATCTCTCTCTGTTCCTTGTAGGTCAGTTTCTTTTTCTTTGCTGGTGCTTCCGCTGTCTTGGCGGCTTCCTTTGCTGCCTGCTCCTTTTCGGATTTCTCCTTTGCACGAGCCTGGGAGCGTTGCTCTGCCTCATATTCCTTGATGAATTCGCGGTACTCGCTGTAGCTGCCTACAAAGTCCTTCACAAGGCCGTTGCCGCAGAATATGAAGAGGTGATCGACGAGCTTGTCGAGGAAATGTCTGTCATGTGACACAATGATAAGTGATCCGCCGAATTCCTTGAGGTACTCTTCGAGGATGTTCAGGGTTACGATGTCAAGGTCATTTGTGGGCTCGTCAAGGATGAGGAGATTTGGCTGCTGCATCAGGATAGTCAGCAGGTATAGCCTTCGCTTTTCTCCTCCGCTAAGCTTCTCAATCTTGTTGTTGAGCATCTCGTGAGGGAAGAGGAAGCGGTTGAGGAGCCATGTGTCGTTGACTATGTCAAGTACAGTGTCATTCGGGTTGAATGACATTCCGCTCTGGTGGTAATAGCCTATCTTAAGGGATTCTCCGCGCTCGATTATACCAGTGAGATGGCCGGTCGTTGCCGGCCATGACGTATCGGCGGCACCCTCGACTGTTGCCGGCCATGACTGGCTTGCGTCACGCCCGACTTGATCGGGCGTCTCGGTGTAACCGATTTTACCGGTAAGTATATCCAGGAATGTCGACTTTCCTGCACCGTTACGTCCCACGATACCCACCTTCTCATATCTCTGGAAGTTATATGTGAACTTGTCCAGATAGCAGTCGTCCCCGTAGTAGAAACTAAGGTCCTTGCAGTTGATGATCTTCGTTCCGAGTCTGGTAGATCCCTTCAGCTCGTTCATGTTCACCTGCCTTGTCGTATACACCTGCGAAGCCCTGTCCTTGAGGTCATAGAACGCATTGATCCTATATCTTGCCTTTCCTGTTCTTGCGCAAGGCGTGCTGCGTATCCACTCGAGCTCCCTACGGAGGATATTCCTGACTTTATCAGTCTCCGCGTTATAATTAGCTATACGCTCCTCGCGTTTTTCGAGATAGTTCTGGTAGTTGCCTTTGTAGGTATATACTGCGCCTCGATCCATCTCCATCACTATGTTGCAGACTCTGTCAAGGAAGTAACGGTCGTGTGTGACCATCAGGAGAGTACATCGTGATCGGCTCAGGTAGCCTTCAAGGTACTCGATGGCGTCTATGTCCAGATGGTTTGTGGGCTCGTCCATAATGAAGAACTCTGCCTCTGATGCCAGCATCTGGGCAAGCGCAACCCTCTTCACTTCGCCACCTGACAGCTCCTTCATCTTCTGGTCCGGGTTAGGGAGGTTGAACTCCGTAAGGAATTTCACGACCCTTCTTTCATATTCCCAGAGATTCTCCTGATCAAGTCCTTTGGTGAATTCAACACTCGCCGACATGATCTGATCGAACAGGCTCTTTTCCGGATCGAAGTCATATTCCTGCTCCAGGAAGGCAATGCGGATGTCCTTGAGGAACATGATTTTTCCTCCCGAGTCGGACTTGTCCTTACCTGCGAGAATCCTCATAAGAGAGGTCTTTCCTGTGCCGTTAGGTGCGATGAGGGCAATCTTGTCGCCCTCATTGATGTTGAATCCGATCTTCTCAAAAAGAACTTTCGGACCGTATGACTTGGATATGTTTTCTATCTGAAGGTAGCTTGCCATTGTCTTTTGAGGGCTATGCGAGAAGAAGGAACACGCAAGGTCTCTTTCCTATGGTGAGACCACTTTTCTTCCATTCTCCGGCTGTCTTTGTCTTGATATATGCGTCAGGCATGGTTATGTTTGCTGCGACGCATATTCTTGTCGATGGTGCGCAGGTGCTGATCATGTCAGCAAACATTGAATCGTTCCTGTAAGGTGTCTCTATGATGATCTGAGTCTGCTTGAGCTGTGCCGAGACCTTTTCCAGTGTCTTCAGCCTGCTCTTTCTCTCGTCGCTCTTAGCCGGTATGTAGCCGCAGAATGCGAATGACTGACCGTTGAGTCCGGATGCCATAAGTGCAAGCATCAGGGATGAAGGTCCCACGGCAGGGATTACTTCGATGCCTTTCCTATGAGCCAGAGCAACAAGCTGTGCTCCAGGATCTGCCACAGCAGGAAGTCCGGCCTCTGAGATAAGAGCAACGTCGTTGCCGTCTTCAAATAGTTTCAGATAGCCTTCTATGGTTCCCTGGTCTGTGTGTTCGTTGAGCTCGAAGAACTCAAGCTCTCCGATTTTTCCTTTGAGCCCGGCCTTTGAGAGATATCTTCTTGCTGTCCTTACCTCTTCTACAACGAATGTCCTGAAACCTGTAAGAGACTTCAGTACAGGAACAGGAATCACTTCTTCCGGATCATTTTCTCCAAGAGGAGATGGAATCAGATACAGTTTACCTTTGTCTGCCATGTTTATCGTCAGTGTTTTCTGGTGCTTCGATTTCTATCTTGACCTTTCCTTCATTAATCATTTCCTGCTCCTCTTTCAGCTTTGCTTCCTGTCTCTTCTTCCTGCTCATGAACATATTCCTGAAGAACTGCCTGAAACTGTTGAACTCTGTCTGGTAGGTGAGACCTACACCGTTGCGCTGAGAGTTGTCGAGGTAGTTGGTGTATTGGTCTGCTGAGTGGGAGAACAGATTCAGGCGCAGTGCTCCTGATCTGTCGAGCTTGATCTCTATGTCAATGTCACCGACCACGTCATTCTGGGAGCCTCCGGATGAATATTGTCTGTTTCCTACACTTCCGTTAACAACTACCCTGTTGTTGAACAGCTGGGTGGACACGGCCACATCAAAGATGTCATTGCCTCGTTCGTTCGGCTGGTAGTTGAGTCCAAGGTCTATAGGGATGTCAAGTTTCTGCAGGATGTTGTTCAGCTGTGTGGCAAGTATCTCCGAGACGTTAGAGTAGAGCATCGATGAGTTGTTTACGATGCCGGACTGTTCGTCTGGAAGGAAGTTGTTGGACACGATGAGTGAAAGGAACTGCTTCTGCACCTTGTCTTCTGTGCTGAGTGCGCTTTCAACTCGTGATTTCACCATAGGATCGAGGTCTGGTATCTCAATCGAGAATCCGAGTCGAGGGTTGCTGAGTTTGTCAGTGATGCTGATACCGCATTCCACCAGTCTCTTGTTTGCGACAGATGTTGTGTCTGCGATCAGAGTCGACAGGGAAGCCTTGGTCTTGTAGATCGCATTAATGTCGAGCGTACTTTCCATTATGTCTCCTCCGAATCTGATGGAGCTTCCGTCCTGGATGGTGAAATCTCTTCCTGCAAGTCCCAGTGCGACGAAGTTGAAGTTTCCACCTGTGAGGGTGTAGTCTCCGTTGATGTTGAATGTCTCACTGTTGATCTTAAGGTCGATGGTTCCGTTTCCTCTTCCGGAAAGAACGTTGCCGCTTGTCTTGTCAAGTTCCACGAATGCCTCGACATCAGGCGAAGCAGTAACTCGCATATTTACCCCAAGTTCTCCACCTTTCTGCTCCTTTTTCTGGAGCTTGCTTATCATGGTTTCGTATGGGTCGACGTATATTTCCTTCTCCAGTTCCTTGAATTTCAGCAGATTGCTTCCCTTGCCGGAAGAGAGAGCACTGCTTAGAGGAATGTGAATCTGACCAGGTTTCGATGTCACAGCATCGATGTTCATCATCAGCGAATTTATCGGTCCTGTGATTCCAAGATTACCTGTTGCGTAAAGATTGCCGTAGAATACATCTGCCTGCTTCTCTGTCAGGTTCACACATTCCATATTGGCTACATTCAGCTTCAGGTCGAAGAACATATCCCTGAAATGATCCCAGTTGATGCTTCCATGGACAGCACCCGTTCCGTTGAACCTGTCTCGGATCTTTATGTCGTCAAAATATGCTCCCTGGCTGTCTATGTGGAATCTTCCGTCAGCCTTGTAAGGAACCTTTGTGTAGTCTACTGTAAGAGTGGCATCATTGAGTCGTGCATCTTCGCTGCTTATCTCAAGATTATCCAGAGGGCCGTCTACGAGGATCTTTCCTGAGATTGTTCCGTCCATCTGACTGAATACATCGTGCAGCATAGGTTGTACATATCCGATGTTCAGCATGTCCAATCCGGCTTCTGCTTCGAGTGTCTTGAGTTTAGGATGAAGCTTTCCGTGTGCGACGATATTGCTTTTTCCTCCATAATCATTTCTCAAGTCTATGTCGAATCTCTCAAATTCTTCATCCCAGTTGCTTCCTATGCTCACAACTCCAAGCGGAACACCTGCTATATAGGTCGAGTCGGATATCATATTAGCGAGCAGACCCATCTCGTTGAGAGGGGATATCAGCTTCACTTCTCCTGTCGCAGCGCCTGCGATGCCGAGGTTTGTGCCTATGAGTGGATTGATTATCGATATGTCGAATCTGTCAAGATTCAGTGCAAGAGTGTCTCTATGCTCCAATGAAGTCCTTCCCTGGAGTCTTATTCTCTGCTCCGAACTGGTGAGTTCGAATCTTTCCACATCAATGTCGCTGCCGGATATATGTATCTTCGATGGCTCAATATTCCACTCCCTCGAATTCAGATGTAGACTTGTCGGCAGGATCTCCACATCGATGTCAAGTTTCTCATCATCATTGCGCGAGAAGTCGCTGACGAAGACAAATTCACCCCTGTTGAGAAGTTCGCCAGTGTTTTCGTACGAGAATCCTGCTCCCAGGTGGTTGTCCTGGGCGAGGATGCTGAGCCTGCTGTCCATCATCATCAGTGATGCTGCACGTATCTCGTTGCAGTTCAATTCGCCTGTGATCTTGTTTTCCTTATTGTCAAAAGTCATTCTGACACCCTTCATGTACTGCTCCCTATAGGCTATTCTTGGGGATTTGAGTTCGGTGGTCAGAATTCCTTCAGGAGTGATGTTGAGGTTCAGGGCTGTGCTGTCCGCTATATAGATGCCCGGCACCACGAAGGACATGATGTCCATAGAATTGTGGCATCTGAAATACAGTTCATAGCTGTTTCCATCCCAACTTTCTCCTTTATTCGTGAACAATGCAGGTATTTCCTTCCTGAGAGTTATGTTCTTGATATCCTTGACGAATCTTCCTACAGATGCGCTTCCTATGTAGGAACCATCTGCAAATGAGGATTTCAGCCTCACCTTCCACTTGTTGTCGTTTGTGTGTGAGGTAAGACTGATGTCTCCGATGTTGTATTTTCCGAGGAAGTTCTCAAGCTTGAGACCGCCAATGTCCACCTTTCCGAGAAGCGAACCTTGGGATGTTCTGGCAAAGTTTGCGTTGGTCTGGAACTGTACTCGTGATGTTCCTCTCTTGTCGATGTTCATTGCGTGGAGGTCTGCATGACCTACGTTGGCATAGAACTGATACAGTGCGTTGTTTGTCTTTGTCGACAGGGCGAATGTTCCCTGGAACAGGAAGTTCAGATGAGGGTCATTGCATATGATCCTTCCGTCGAATGCTTTTTCTGACAGAGTTCCGGCAGCTGCAATACCTGAATAGTCATAGTCGTTCAGGAGCATCCTCTCCACAATGAGCGAGTCTATGGCAACATCTGGGAATCCTTCCGAGAATTTTGTCTTGATACCGGCTCTCAGAGTTGTCTGACGGATGATATCTGTTCCTATGATTCTTCCCAAGTCAAGATCTTCCGTGTTAATTGTTCCTTCTATGCCAATAGGCTTGGAAGGTATGGTGATATCTGTAAGTACAGCTTCGGCTTCAGCACGGCCTATCAATGAATTCAAGGAGATCTTTGCCTTCATTTTGTTGAGCAGGCCCTTTGCAGAACCGTCCACCATGAATATCGTTCCCTTTGCAAATCCGCTCAGGTCGACCTCGTTACCTTCCGGTGTCCATTCGCTTACGAAGCGTCCCAGACCGTCGGCAGTCATATTGAAGTTCTTGATTGTGGCATCAAGTCTTGTCTTATTGATGTCAGGAAGGCCCGTCATACTACCGTTGACAGTACCAGAGAATCCTCCAGCCTCGCTGCGTGCAGAGATGTTGTAGAAATGCAGGTCGCTTACAAAGCCTTCCACTCTACCTTCTGTGACGACTCTCAGATTGTTGCCTGCGAGTTGCGGTGCAAAATAGGTTATGGTGCGGAAGTCCACCAAACTCTTGTTGATGACACCGTACATCTTGACCTTGTTGATGTAGTCTTCGAAATCATTAACGGAATCATAGCTCATCATATACACGGCAAGCTCTATGTCGGACCACTGGTCCTTGAGCCTGAAATCTTCTACAATTGTGCGTCCGTTACCAACCTTGGCACTTCCGGTGATAGAATTACATACGAATCCGCTTTTCTCCCTGAACGAAAGATGTCCCACCTCACCTGTCATGATGCCGCCTTTGAACATAAGGTCTCTGGCCTTGAGGTCGATGTCTGTGATGTCCAGGTCATTCCAGTTCATTCCTCCATAGTAAGGGGTCTTCAGGGACTTGTGGTTTATCAGGGCGAAGGCCATATTATTGAGCTCGACATCCCTTATATGGAATATCTCATCAGGTAATGGCTCTTTTTGAGGTGGATTCTTAGCCAGTCTGAATATTCTTGACAGGTTGTCTGTGCCTTTGCCGGTGGTGTCATCAGGGTCATCTTCAAGCACGAGGTTCATTCTTGCGTCAGCAATATATGCCTTTCTGATGTGGAAACCATCAGGGTCGGCGAGTCCCTCAAGTGAGAATCTGGCTATAACGTACTTTGCTCTGAATAATGTGTCGACAACAGCCTTTTCCGGATCTGATGCGTCCTTGGCAGGATTCTTATCGACGATTGCAACGTTCTTGAGAATCAGGGTAGTGAAGGGCTTGAGATGAATCTTGTCGAATACAATCTCGCCATCAAGCTTCTCTGACACGCTATCTAAGATTCTGCCTATCAAGAATGTCTGTACCTGCGGGAGCTGTATGGTCAGTGCTCCTGCAAATAAAATGACGGCAATTCCAAATGCGATGCGCCAGATTATTTTAATTACTCTTTTGATATTCCTGAAGGTTTATAATCGTCCAACTTGCAAAAATAATAAAAATATCGAATATATAAGCGTAGGATGCAGTAGCATATTATATGCCCACAAATCATATCTCGAACTCTTTAGCAGCACTGCTGGCTGTGTTCTATGGGCATCATGCAGAAGAGAACTCATCAAAGGTGTCGCATCTGTTTCCGGGAGGGAATGGTGACACGCCTTTTGATACGGGGGTTTTCAGGACGGGACATGGTGGTGGAAGTGAAGTGGCTGGTTCTAGGCACTTTGAGTGTTCTCCATCTGTAGTATTTTCAGCAGGTGGAGAACAGGGTGATTTTGTATAATGTTGATTGTTAATGGGTTGTGAATTTTGGGTGTTCTCGACCTGCTTCTAAATTGGCAGGTGAAGAACGCTTTCGTAGGACTTCCGATATTGTCTCGTACTGATATAAGTTTACATGGTCCTGCAAAGATATACATTTGCGGGACTTTTTATGTCAGCACTGCTGCCGGAGTATACGATTTCCGGCAGCTACAGCTCAGATCGGCTGCGGGGAGCTCGCCCGATGGGCTCTCCTCGCCGACTGGCTGTTGCTGATCGTGTTGTGTGTCTGCACCTAAACCGCTGATACTCAGGCTATTAATAATTATCCCTGCTACATTTTGCAGCAGGGATATATTGTAAGTTTCTTTGTGTCAGGCATTTGGCTGCCGATCATTATTTTTTCAACTTGTTCATTATCCATCTGTTTCGAGCCGCACTCTGTTCTGGATAGTTCCAATGTTCTGTGTCGATTGCTGCACATGATGATGAACCTTTGTTCTCTTCAACTGAGAAGTTGCTGCAGTGTCCTGAAAACCATATTGTCATATGTTCGCCTGCAGCCTGGTTCGGACTCTTCCTCTGGAAATAGGCTGCGTCATTTTTTGCTCCTCCGTATATGATATCTCCATTTTTAAGGATATCAAAACTCTGCATTGCCGTGTTATTGTTGAGGATGTTTCCATTCGAATAAATCATATCCGGCGTCAACGCTTTCGAATAATCAAAATTAAGGTCGTAGCCCGATTCATTCACGAGGATGCTGAATTTTGATTTTGAGTTATTGAGCAATGCCGTGATAGTGGCATATCCTGGAGTCAAGGCCTTAACATATCCGGTGTCTGTAACTGTAACCACATTTTCATTGCTTGATGAAAGCTGAATGTCGTATCTATGTGATTTGTATTCATAGGATTCCCATTCGCCGCCCTTAGTCCTGACCATGAGAGGAAGTTTATGAACATCTCCAGCGTCAATAGTAGTGCTGGTAGGACTGAATTTGACCTCTGCAGAATTGTCTTCCGGCTTGTTGCAGGAAAGGTTAATGAGTGCGAAAATGCAAGTGAAAATATAGGTTATTCGTTTCATGTTCATGTTTGGATAAAATCATACAATCGTAAGACGTAAAGCATAGGTAATTGTCCCCTAAAAATCATAAAAATATTTTTATCAGGTAAATGCGGGATTGGTGTCGATATATATCGGATAAAATCCGTATTTTTGCCGGTTGAACTCAGATGCATATATATGCCCTTAATGAAATTAAGATGTCAGAAATAATACTTGGAATAGAATCGTCGTGCGATGACACCTCTGCGGCTGTCATCAAGGATGGTTTCTTGCTGTCGAATGTGCTTGCAAGTCAGGATGTACACAAGGCCTATGGTGGTGTGATTCCGGAGCTTGCATCCCGTGCCCATCAGGTCAATATCGTACCGGTGGTGAGCGAGGCACTCAAACGTGCCGGAGTGAGTATGGATGATGTTGATGCCATAGCATTTACCCGTGGTCCGGGTCTGCTTGGTTCTCTGCTTGTGGGAACTTCGTTTGCAAAGGGGCTTTCACTTGCCTCGGGCAAGCCGCTTGTGGAGGTAAATCACCTTCAGGGGCACATTCTTGCCAACTTCATCAAGCAGTATGACAGTGAGAACCGTCAGCCGGAATTTCCATATCTCTGCCTCCTCGTTTCTGGAGGAAACTCGCAGATCGTGAAGGTCAACAGCCCTCTCGAATATGAGATTCTGGGTCAGACAATCGATGATGCTGTGGGTGAGGCTTTTGACAAGTGTGCGAAGATGATGGGACTCGGTTATCCGGGAGGTCCGATTGTAGACAGGCTTGCAAAGCAGGGTGATCCTGAAAGATTCAAGTTCTCGAAACCTCACATTCCTGGTTTTGATTATAGTTTCAGCGGTATCAAGACTTCTTTGCTTTATTTTGTTCGTGACAATATGGCGGAAGATCCTGATTTTATGGAAAAGAACAAGGAAGATATATGTGCGAGCTTCCAGAAGGCGCTGATCGACATTCTTATGGATAAGCTCATCAAGGCAGCAAAGGCTACAGGCATCAGACAGATTACCATCGGAGGCGGTGTGTCTGCTAACAGCGGTCTCCGTTCGAGAATCGAGGAGGAGGGACGCAAAAGAGGCTGGACTACCTTCCTTCCGGAGTTCAAGTTTACTACTGACAATGCGGCGATGATTGCCATTGCCGGATGGTTCCACTACCAGAACGGTACGAGGACATCACTCGATGTCGCTCCTGTCAGCCGTTTAGCAGAATTGTAGATTGCCGGTCGGGTAGATTGCCGGTCGGAGCCGGCAATGACACCGTTTGTCATACCTGACTCGATCGGGAATCTCACCGCAAACCCGTCATTCCCGACCTGATCGGGAATCTCACCCAAAACTGTCATTCCCGACCTGATCGTGAATCTTACCGCAAACCCGTCATTCCCGCCCTGATCGGGAATCTAAACCAAAAGAAAATGAAGGAAATAGAAGTTACCTGTAAGCTAGGAAAAGAACTCTCGGCAGACGAAATCCAGTCTGCAGCAATCAAGGCCCTTGGAGTATCTCCAAAGGTAAAGATGCAGGTGAAATACAGAATAATGAGGCGCTCGATCGACGCCCGTAACGACATCCTCTACCGCTATAGGATCGAAGTCTATAAGCCAGATGAGGTAATGCCTGAATACGTGCTTGAGGATTATAAGGATGTGTCGAGTGCTGAGCCTGTCATCATCATTGGTGCAGGTCCAGCCGGTATGTTTGCCGCTCTCCGTCTTTTGATGAAGGGCCTCAAGCCGGTCATCCTCGAAAGAGGTAAGGACGTGCATCAGAGGAAGTTCGATATGGCGAAGCTCTCCCGCGAAGGCCTTGTGAACCCTGATTCTAACTATTGCTTCGGCGAGGGTGGTGCAGGTACATTCTCCGATGGAAAGCTCTACACCAGATCGTCTAAGAGAGGTGATATCCGTGAGGTACTCCATCAGCTGGTGCGCTTTGGTGCGGATCCATCCATCCTGATTGATGCCCACCCGCATATCGGTAGCGATAAGCTTCCTATCGTGGTGGAGAATATCAGAAACTGCATCGTTGAACATGGTGGAGAGTACCACTTCGATTCACGTGTTACAGACATCATCAAGAAAGGGGACGGATCTTTTGATGTTGTTGTATCGTCGGGATTGCCGGTCGGAGCCGGCAATGACGGAAAATCCGCAGCCGGCAATGACGGAGCTTCGTCATCCCCGACCCGATCGGGGATCTACTCTTCTCGTAAAGTGATTCTTGCCACAGGACACTCTGCGCGCGATATCTACGAAATGTTCGATCGTAAGGGCTGGGAACTTCAGGCTAAAGGTTTTGCCCTTGGAGTACGAGTGGAACATCCGCAGTCCCTTATCAACAAGATCCAGTATCATGGTAAATATCAGCCGTATATGCCTACGGCAGAATATTCCTTCGTGACTCAGGTTCTCGACAGAGGTGTATTCTCATTCTGTATGTGCCCTGGCGGTATACTCGTTCCGGCTGCAACAGCGTCCGGCGAGCTCGTTCTCAACGGTATGTCCAATTCTCAGCGTAACTCAAAATGGGCGAATGCAGGTGTTGTGGTCCAGATTGAGCCTGAGGATTTCCCTGAATACGCACAGCACGGCCCGCTTGCTCTGCTGGAGTTCCAGAAGAGCGTGGAAAGGAACATGTTCGAATATACAGGTTCTCTCAAGGCTCCGGCTCAGAGAATGATGGACTTCTGCCGCCGTATCCCGTCTTCCGGTCTTCCTCAGACCTCATATCATCCGGGAGCGGCAAATGCTCCTTTGCATGAACTCCTTCCTGAACATGTTTCTCTGAGACTCAAATATGCCTTCCCTGAAATTGGCAACAAGAAGATGCATGGCTATTATACCAATGATGCCCTTCTGCTGGGTGTAGAGTCCAGGACCTCGTCTCCAGTCCGCATTCCTCGTGACCCTGAAACACTTGAGCACGTGCAGGTCGCAGGCCTTTACCCTTGCGGTGAGGGTGCTGGATATGCCGGAGGTATCGTTTCGTCAGCCCTTGACGGCATCAACTGCGCTGCAAAGATTTAGGCTCCTTCTCAATTCTATGACTTATATGAGATATTTTTTTATAACAGTTCTTCTTGTTGTTTCTGCTGCACTTCATGCACAGGACAGGATCCTGCGTGTGGATTATGTCTTTACTGGAACAGCAAAATCTTCTGAAATATGCCTTGATGAGATGTCCTGCTTTGATGGCTGGGCTGGTCGCAGGCACAATCTTGACTCTGTGGCCCTGCGAGGCAACGGTCAGATCTGCATGAAGGATGCAGCTACAGGAAAGGTGCTTTACCGACAGTCATTTTCGACACTTTTTCAGGAATGGCAGGCTACTGAAGAAGCTACCCGCGTCCGCAAGTCATTCGAGAATGTCTTCCTTCTCCCGATGCCGCAGTCCAAGGCAGAGGTGAAGGTTGAGATATATGATTTCTATGGAAATGTATCGGCCTCGCACACTCATGCTGTTGACCCGGCAGACGTCCTCATCCGTCGCACCATATCAAATCCCGCTCCGCATAAGTATCTGCTTCAGAATGGCTCACCTCAGGAGTGCATCGATGTCGCGATTATTGCAGAAGGATATACTGCAGATGAAGCAGAACTTTTCTATCAGGATGCCCAGACTGCCATGGAGGCAATCCTGAGCCATAAGCCTTTTGACAGATATAAGGACTCGTTCAACTTCGTCGCAGTTGCGCTCGAGTCTCAGGGAAGTGGAGTCAGCGTCCCTGGAGCAGGAGAGTGGAAGGATACAGCCCTCAAGGCCCATTTCAATACCTTCTACATGGACCGCTACCTCACTACTCTTCGTCTGAAAAATCTACACGACAAGCTCTCCGGCATTCCATATGAACACATCGTAATCCTTGCAAACACAGACACTTACGGAGGTGGAGGAATATATAATTCCTACACCCTTACGACTGCCCATCACCCTGCATTCAAGCCTGTGGTGGTGCACGAATTCGGCCATAGCTTTGCCGGTCTCGGCGATGAGTACTATTACGACGATATGTATACCGAGTATTACTATCCTGAGGCAGAACCATGGGAGCAGAACATCACCACTCTCAAGGATTTCGATTCAAAGTGGAAGGATATGCTTGACGCCGGTCAGGCGGAACTCCTTGAAGGTGGCGGCTACCAGTCAAAAGGGGTCTGGAGGCCTGCCAAGGACTGCCGTATGCACACAAATAAGGCGGAAGCATTCTGCCCTGTATGCCAGAGAGCCATCTCCCGCCTTATTGAGTTTTACATTGAATAGTCAATTCCTATGCGGTACTCCCGGACACGTTTTGGGTATTTTTGTGTCAAAATGACGGTAAAACAGCAGAAACGAGCACGAATTTCCATTTTTCGTGCTCGTTTCTGATGTTGGAGATTGCCGGTCACAGCCGGCAATGACGTTCTCGGTCTTAGCCGGCAATGACGTTCTCGGTCTTAGCCGGCAATGACATTCTCGGTCTTAGCCGGTAATGACGTTCTCGGTCTTAACCGGCAATGACGTTCTCGGTCACAGCCGGTAATGACGTTCTCGGTCACAGCCGGCAATGACGTTCTCGGTCTTAACCGGCAATGACGTTCTCGGTCTTAACCGGCAATGACGTTCTCGGTCTTAACCGGCATGACTACTATTTCATTTTCTGAATAGTTTCCGTCTTTACGCGGAAGAAGTTGTTGGTGCCTGTGTCCATCAGGCGGTATTCGTGCTTGTTGCCCCAAGATGCAGGTTTGTCCTCTATCTTCATATCCTCGCCAGTGTCGTTGCTGACATAAGGAGCGATGTTTTCCTGCCAGAGTTTGATGCGTGCCACGCTTGACTGCATATCAAAAAGGTCCTTGGTCGGGTCTACAAGTTCCTTAAGCGCATTCTTATAGGTGAGCTTGAAATCATCAAACTTCATGAGTCTTTCCATCAGAAGACCGCTGTCACCCCAATTGTAAGGGTCCTGACGGCCTGAATCGTTGATCACGCCGCAGTTGGAGCTTGTTCCAAGAGTGTTGTCGTAGTCGTATGGAAGGAAGAATACCTTGTAGTCGTATTTGTCGGTAGTGTTGAAATAGATGTAGAAGTTGTTGCCATTGTTCCAATGGTCATCCCACATTCCTACAGCAACATTCACCGCATAGGTCTTAAGAAGAAGATCTACGTCACAGACTTCCTTGATCCAGCTGTAGAAGCTCTCCTCACCCTTACCTTTCAGCTTAAGGATGAAGTCAATAAGCTGCTCCTTTGCAGCAGGGAAGTCCTCCTCATCACCCTTGAACTCGTAGGTGTAGTTCACGCCGTTATCCTGATCCCAGTTGAATTTCCAGTCATCTGTGCTTCTGAAATCGGCAGGTCCGCCCTCGCCATAAACGCATTTCCAGAGGAAACCTTTGTCGCTTTCGAACATATTGGTGACACGCTTCTCGACGAACTTGTCATCGATAGGCTCAATCATGTTGTACAATCCAAGATAGGCCTTCTCCTTATCTCCCTTTATCTCAAGCCACACACGGCAGTAGGTTGAGAAGGCGCTGGTCCAGATACCGTAGCGGCGGAAAAGATTATAGCAATAAAGTTCACGGACGTAGCAAGGATCATCCTTAAACCATTTGAGATTCACCTTTCTGATACCTTTCACAGTGTGTGCGTCATCCTTGTGATATTTGCGGAAATTGATGCCGAAATGGCAGTGATGCCAGTCAGGGTTCTCTGAATTATGCATCTGACCGCCGTTGCCTTCCGGACGACGACGTGAGGTGTTGCCACGGAGCCTGACTCCACCATCCTCAATGAAGATGACCTCTTCACCTTTCTTATATGTGAAATCTGCGTGGAAATAATCAACGTTGTGTTGGAATTCATCATATCGTTTCAGCAACTTGTTCCATTCCTCCACTGTCATATGAATGGTTATCTCAGGTATGACGGATTCGTCCCACATATATGAGATGCCCTCGTTATTCAGACTTGAAACAGTGAATGCTCCGGCAGGATATTCGGCTACAGGTAGCCCTCCTGAAGGTTTGTCGGTTTCTCCTGAAGGTTTGTCTGTTTCTCCAGATTCAGGCAGTTCTGTGCCAGGGTTGTTTTCTGGGCTAACCTTTGAACAGCTGCTGAATGCCAGCAATGTACATGTTAAAAATAGAATCGGTCTTATAAATTTCATATCAATCGGTTATTCTTTTATGAATTCAAGGATTTCATTCCACACGTCGAGTTTGTCAATCTCATTCAGTACCTCATGCCGCATTCCCGGATATAAAGAAGATCGTACGTTTCTGTAGCCTATCTTGTGCATGGACCAGGCCGCCCTATGGAATTTCTGTTCAGAGATCATGCACGGGTCATCGGAGCCGGAGATGAATAAGACCGGCATCATAGGGTGAGAGACTTTCCAACCCTTGAGATTGTAGGTTTCTCCCATCATCTTCATCAGATTGTTGGCCCCGTTCATTGTGAATCTGAAATTGCATCGTGGATTCTCGCGGAAACTCCTGCGTACTTCCGGATCAGAACATGTCCATGCTTGAGGACCTTCTGAAGCGAATCTCCTGTTGTATGAATCCGAGGTTATATTCTGGAGAAATGCAGGACGGCTTCTGTCAAGACCTATCATACATGCTGCTCCTGTGAAGAAGCGTCCGATAATTGACATCGGGTTCCAGCTGGGGCTTCCGCACACTATCAGTCCTGAAAGAGCAGAATCATCCTGTTTTACATAAATTCTTGCAGCGAGCGAGCCCATGCTATGCCCCAAAAGATAATAGGGCAGTCCCGGATACTCTTTCAGTCCCCATGCCGTTACAGTTCTTATATCTTCTACAAGTGCTTTATATCCACCGGAATAGAAATATCCCAGATCGTTTATGTCCTTGATGCTTTCGCCGTGCCCTCTGTGATCAGATGCGATGCAGACAATGCCGTTCTCCGAAAAATAATCCATCACAGGCTCGAATCTTTCCTTACATCCGCACATTCCGTGAACGAACTGGATCACTGCCTTTGGATCGCTCTTCGGACGGCACACACCGACCGCTATGTTCAGGTCGTCATAACCTGATTTTAATCTGAATCTCTCCATATTCAATATTCTTTTTGCCACTCCATGGGCAAAAAGCGTGCGGGATTACTTGCTGTAGAGTTCCTTTCTGGACTGTACACCTACTCCCTTGTACACATTCGGGTCATCTACCCAAGCTTCAATGATTCTTCTCTTGCCCTCTATGACGTTGGTCTGGAGAAAATCGAGCTGAAGGTCGAAAGTTGTGTCCATCGAACCTGCAATCTCGTGTCCGTAGCTTACGTAATGGTACATATTATAGTTGTATCCGAATTTCTCAAAGCGCTTTACAAGCTTTCCGCCACCGAAGAATCCGAGGTTGAAGAACTTGATCTGCTTATAGTTTACAAGGTTGTCTGCAGTTCCATGGAGCATGAGGGTAGGAGCCGGAGCTGAAGCATATTTCACTTCACCTTTGCGTGAAAGTATCGCTCCAGAGAAAGACATCACTCCTGCATATCTGAAATCCTCCGGAAGAACTTGAGCCCATGATGTTCTGTTGCAGAGTTCATATTCAGCCTGCATCACGGTTATCGCTCCAGCAGAAGAACCGCTGATCACAATGTTGGCAGGATTGACACCGAGCTGGTCAGCATTGTCAATGATGAACTTTGTGGCGCTGAACAGATCCTCGACAGCCATATGGATAGCTTTGTCCAGAACGTTTACCTGAGCGATTCCCACCTTGTTTGATCCCTTGAGACCGAGTCTGTAATCGATTGAAATGACTCTGTAGCCGTTGTCTGTGAGCTGTCGGAACCATTTCTTGTAGTCTGCGTCATCTCTTGTTCCCTTGATGAAGCCGCCTCCGAACATAAACACTACTGTAGGCTTGTCCTTTCCCTTGAATGTTGTCTCGCTGCCCTTTGCCGGGTTATATACATCGAGGAAGAGATCGCATGTGTCTCTCTTTTCAAACATATAAGTTCCGTCCGGTTCGATCGGCTTGTCTGTTGCCTTTGCCTGAACTGCCATGAATGTAAGGAATGCAGCTGTCAGGAATAATGTGTTACGTATCATAGTCTGTTTTATTTGTTTTCTGAAATAAGTCTTTCTGAAGGAATGAGTCTTCTGATTGCCTTGACATGTCCGAAGAATCTGAAGGCGATGACTCTGACGACGGTGTAGGACGGAATAGCGATGATCATTCCGAGTGGACCGCCAAGATGACCTGCGATGAGCAGGACAATGAATATTTCAAGTGGAGTTGCCTTGATGCTGGTAGAATAGATCAGCGGCTGATACACGAAGTTGTCAATAATCTGGGTGAAGCATAATATGCCTATCACTATGACGGTGAACCATACGAATCCAACATCAAGACCGACTGGTATCACGCTGCTGTATTTGATTACAAGTGAGAGGATTGTGCCTATTACACCACCGAGCAGAGGACCAACGTAAGGAATGATGTTGAGGAGGCCGGTGAGGAAGGCTATTCCTATGGCTGCATTGAATCCGAGCCTTGCAATCAGCAGCAGACCGAAGAAGTTGATGAGTGCCACACCGGTCATCTCAATCAGGACTCCCGAAAAATATCTTGTCAGAAGGTAGCCGATGTCAGAAAGTGCTTTTACCGCTGTCTCCTCGAATCTGTCCGGAACAATGGCTGCCACCATCTTGCCGAAAAGGCTGCTGTCCTTGATGAAGAAGAAGCTGATGAACACCACTGAGAACATTCCGATACCCAGGCTTGATACAATTGATGCTGCAGAGCCTATCACTGACGAGAATACTGACGGATCGAGGAATTTCTTCAGTTCGTCGAAAAGAACTATCTCAATTCTGAAATCATCTCCCAGTCTTGGGAATGTGCTCCTGAGGTACTGGTTGAAGTCTGCCAGAGGGATGGATATGTTGCATGCTGTATTTTCGATGCTACCGAGAGAAACTCCCTTGACAATCCCGCTCACGACAGGCACGATGAGAGTAACTACTACGAAGAATATGATCAGCATGATGGCTAGCGTGAATGAGGCAAGCAGCCAGTCTGGAGCCTTCTTCCCTTTGATCCTGACCTTCTGGAGCAGTGCCATTATCGGCTGGGCGATAAGCGACACCACCACTGCAAGAAGGATGTATATGATCACACTCTTGAAATACCAGCACACTGCCGCACCTATACCTATACAGATGGCGAGCAAGATATATCTGGCCAGTTTTTCACTATATTTTTCATTTTCCATAGCAAGAAAATTTAAATGTGCCACACTTTGGTACAATAGGGCAGTACCTTTGCATCAACAAAACGGATAAACCCCTTTAAATCAAACAATCATGAATACAGATAACGCACTCGCTTTCCTTAGCTCGATTACTTCATCTGACTCTTCTTACAGAACTCTCGTGGATATGATCAATGATATGGATCTTGAAATCATTGCCACTCAACAACTGTAGATTCCTTGTCTTTCGACAGACTCACCCTGATCTTTCCGGAACCCTTGCCTCCAAATATTCTGTTGGAGATAATGCATTCAGACACAGGATCTTCGATGTGCTTCCTGATGGCTCTCTTGAGAGGTCTTGCTCCGAAGCTCGGATCGTAGCCTTCGTCAGCAACAAAGCGTTTGGCTGATGGAGTTATGGTAATCTCGAATCCTGCATCCTTGACGCGGTTCCTCAGTCCCTTGAGTTCGATGTCGATTATTCTTCCTATGTCTTCCTTGTCAAGAGGTCTGAAGAACACCTGTTCGTCAACTCTGTTGATGAATTCCGGTGGGAATGCCTTTCTGACAGCCTTTTCAAGCACGGTCTTCCTGTTTCCCTGAACATTCTTTACTGATGTGCTGAAACCTACTCCGCTGCCGTATTCATCAAGTTCTCGGCTGCCTACATTTGATGTCATTATCAGTATGGTGTTTCTGAAGCTGACTGTCCTTCCGTTGCTGTCTGTCAGACGACCCTCGTCCATGACCTGAAGAAGCAGGTTGAATACATCCGGATGTGCCTTTTCGATCTCATCCAGCAGCACGACGCAATAAGGCTTGCGACGCACTCTTTCACTGAGCTGTCCTCCTTCCTCGAATCCCACATATCCCGGAGGCGCTCCGATGAGTCTTGAAACATTGAACTTCTCCATATATTCGCTCATGTCAAGACGAATCATATTGTCTTCAGAATCAAATAGATACTCTGCAAGTGACTTTGCAAGCTGTGTCTTTCCTACGCCGGTCTGTCCGAAGAAAATAAATGTGCCGATAGGCTTGCCCGGGTCCTTGATTCCGGCTCTTCCGCGCTGGATAGCACGCACTACCTTGTCGATAGCCTCGTCCTGACCTATAATCCTGCTGCGTAGCTTGTCGCCCATCTTCATGAGTCTCACGCCCTCGCTTTCCGCAATCTGACCTGATGGAATGCCTGTCATCTTGGAGATCATCGACGCTACGTCTTCTGCAGTCACGCATGCTGTCTTCTTCGGGTTTTTCAGACGTACCATCGAACCGGTCTCATCCATCACATCAATAGCCTTGTCCGGGAGACATCTGTCTGTGATATATCGCTCAGACATCCTTACACAAGCCTCAATTGCATCATCAGAATAGGTGACATTATGATATTTCTCATAGTTGGTCTTGAGCTTGTCGAGGATAGAGATAGAGTGCTGAATATCAGTCCTTTCCACAACTATCTTCTGGAATCTTCTATCGAGAGCTCCATCCTTTTCTACAATCTTTCTGAACTCGTCCATCGTCGTCGCTCCGATGCACTGGATTTCGCCACGTGCAAGAGCTGGCTTGAGCATATTCGCCGCATCAAGACTGCCCGATGCACCACCGGCTCCCACTATTGTATGGAACTCGTCGATGAACAGGATCACGTCAGGATTTGCTGCAGTCTCGTTGATGATGGCCTTAAGTCTCTTTTCGAAATCACCGCGGTATTTAGTGCCAGCTACAATTGAGCCTAAGTCTAAGGAAATCAATCTCTTGTCTGCTAGTACAGGAGGAATGTCCCCATTGACTATCTTTATTGCAATTCCCTCTACGATAGCGGATTTTCCAACTCCGGGATCACCCACCAGCATAGGGTTGTTCTTGCGTCTTCTTCCGAGAATCTGAATCACTCTCTGTATCTCGTTCTCGCGTCCTACGAGAGGATCCAGCTTGCCTTCACGGGCAGCCTGAGTTATGTCGTATCCGAACTCTTCGAGAGGGGAAACCTTCTTGACTTCCTCCCCATCTTCCCTCACGGCACGGATGCGGATCTGTGGCACTTCTTCCTCCTCGTCCGACTCCTTCTCCGGCTCCTTTCCTCTGTCAAGCATATCGTTCTTGTCCAGATACCTGAAGATGTTGCCGTATTCGATGCCGGTATCCTTGAGATAGGTGCTTCCATATGATCCCCCTGCCCTGCATAGAGCAAGGAGAAGATGTTGTGATGAAGCCTGGGTGCTCTTAAGTTTTGTCGCTTCCAATATGGTGAAACTCAGCACATTCTGTACTCCTCTGGAAAAAGTGATGTTCTCGATTTCAGAGTAGGGGATATGCTCGTTTGTGAAGATTCTGCTGTCTATGAACTGCTTCATCTCGTTAAGGTCGCAGCTAAGGCCGCGCAATGCATCGCAGGCCGTGTTTTCGGCATGCCTGATGATGCCCAGAAAGAGGTGGTCGGGAGCTATTCCATAGCTTCCCGTCCTCATGGCTTCTTCGCGGGAGTAGTTGATTATCGAATTGAGTTCGTCAGATATGCTTATTTCCATAATGTTTTCACTAATGATTGCACAAATTTACTAATTTTTTCGTAACTTTGCCAAGATGTATAATTTTGCATATAAAGTAAATTGATATAAATGGAAAATGAGGTAAAGACAGGCAGGATCGAGCAGGTGAATATCGATCAGCAGATGAGAAGTGCGTACATCGACTACTCAATGTCTGTGATTGTATCCAGAGCTCTTCCTGACGTGCGTGACGGTTTCAAGCCGGTTCATAGAAGAGTCCTTTTCGGTATGGACGGTCTTGGTCTGAGACACACAAGTCAGACCAAAAAGTCTGCCAGAATTGTCGGTGAGGTTCTTGGTAAGTACCATCCTCACGGTGACTCGAGCGTTTATGATGCAATGGCGAGAATGGCTCAGGACTGGAGCCTTAGATATCCGCTGGTGTTCGGCCAGGGTAACTTCGGATCTATGGACGGTGACCCCGTTGCGGCAATGCGTTACACCGAGGCTAAGCTCTCGAAGCTTTCAGACGAGGTGCTTGCAGATCTGGAGAAGGATACAGTAGATTTTCAGAATAACTTCGATGACTCTTTGCAGGAGCCTACAGTGCTTCCTACAAAGGTTCCGCTTCTTCTTCTGAACGGTTCGTCAGGTATTGCAGTCGGTATGGCTACGAATATGGCTCCGCACAATCTTACAGAGTGCTGCGACGCCATCTGCGCATACATCGACAATCCTGAGATCACAGTCGAGGAACTTATGCACTATGTGAAGGGACCGGATTTCCCTACGGGTGGTATCATCCAGGGACGTCAGGGCATCAAGGATGCGTTCGAGACAGGTCGT
This sequence comes from Candidatus Cryptobacteroides sp., assembly GCA_045126915.1. Taxonomy (GTDB): domain Bacteria; phylum Bacteroidota; class Bacteroidia; order Bacteroidales; family UBA932; genus Cryptobacteroides. The sequence continues at coordinate 36,706 of JBGVPH010000047.1, read as the reverse complement.
GGACGTATCGTGATCCGTTCAAAGACAGAGATCGAGGTGAGCGATTCAGGCCGCGAGACAATCGTGGTGACTGAGATCCCATATATGGTCAACAAGCGCGAGATGATCGAGAAGATCGCTGAGATGGTCGAGAGCAAGAAGATCGAGGGTATCGCATATATCAACGACGAAACTACAATGAAGGGTGTGCGCATCGTTATCCGTCTCAAGAAGGATGCGAACTCGAATGTGGTGCTCAACACTCTCTTCAAATATACACCGCTTCAGTCAAGCTTCTCGGTGAACAACGTTGCCCTTGTGAACGGACGTCCGCGTACGCTCAACCTCAAGGACCTCATCAGGTACTTCGTGAAGCATCGTCATGAGGTGATTCTCCGCAGAACAAAGTTCGATCTTGATAAGGCACAGAAGAGAGCTCACATCCTCGAGGGACTCCTCAAGGCGCTTGATGTCATCGATGAGATCATCAGAATCATCAGAGCTTCTAAGTCTGTGGAAGAGGCTAAGACAGAGCTCATGTCTGCATTCGGATTCTCTGAGGCACAGGCTACAGCCATCGTCGAGATGAGACTTCGTCAGCTTACAGGACTCGAAAGAGAGAAGCTCCAGAGTGAGTATGACGAGCTTATGAAGTTCATCCGTTACTGCGAGGATGTACTTGCAAACGTTGACCTCCAGATGGGTATCATCAAGGATGAGACAATGGAGATGAAGGAGAAGTACGGTGATGAGAGAAGAACAGAGATTGCTCTTTCTGCTGAGGAGTTCAATCCTGAGGACTTCTATGCTGATGAGGATGTTGTGATCACAATTTCACATCTCGGCTACATCAAGAGAACATCTCTTACAGAATACAAGACCCAGAACAGAGGTGGAGTGGGAATGAAGGGAAGTGCGACACGTGACGAGGACTTCATCGAGCATATCTATGTTGCAAACATGCATAGCACAATGCTCCTCTTCACTCAGAACGGTCGTTGCTACTGGCTTAAGGTTTATGAGATTCCGGAAGGATCGCGTGCGTCAAAAGGACGTGCCATCCAGAATGTGATCAACATCGAGCCGGATGACAAGATCAAGACATATCTCAATGTCAAGAACCTCAAGGATGAGGATTACATCAACAATAACTTCATAGTTCTCGGTACCAAGAGAGGTATCATCAAGAAGACTTCTCTCGAGGCTTACTCAAGACCAAGAACCAATGGTGTGATTGCAATCACAGTACGTGATGGAGATGAACTCCTTGATGCAGTTCTCACAAACGGTCACAGCGAAATCCTTCTTGCCGGACGCAACGGAAGGTGCTGCCGCTTCGATGAGAGCGATGCAAGAGCCCTCGGAAGAACTGCGTCTGGTGTTCGCGGTATAAATATTGAAGAGGATGATGAGGTTGTAGGAATGATCACATACGATCCTACCGCAGAAGATGCTGCTGCTCATAGCATTCTCGTAGTCAGCGAAAACGGCTTCGGAAAGCGTTCTGACTTCGATGAATACCGCAAGACAAACAGAGGTGGAAAGGGTGTCAAGACATTGAATATCACCGAGAAGACCGGTTCTCTTGTTGCTATGAAGAATGTTACTGATGAGAACGATCTCATGATTATCAATAAGTCTGGTCTGACAATCAGAATGGCTGTGTCCGACATCAGAGTTGCCGGTAGAGCTACTCAGGGAGTCAAGCTCATCAACATCAAGGAAGGCGATTCTATTGCTGCGATTTCAGCAGTCAATAAGGGCGAGGAAGAAGAAAATAACGAATAAATAACACTTAATTTCAAGATTATGAAGAAAATTTTATTGGCACTTGCAGTACTTCTTACAGTACAGCTTGCTGATGCTCAGGTAAAGACTCCTGAGGCAGCTAAGAAGGCTCTTGATGCAGCTGAGGTTGCTGCAAAGGATGCTAAGAAGGCAACAAAGGTTGCTACATGGCTCAAGCTTGCTACTGCTTACATGGATGCATACAATGCTCCTAAGGGCTCAGCTTGGCTTGGTGCTTCAAAGCAGGAACTCCAGCTCGTTATGGGCAGCGAAAAGCCATCTTCATCAGAGGCTGTTGTTCTTGGTGGCGATCAGTACGTTAAGGAAGTTTATGCCGGCAAGGAGCTCTATTTCGATGGAAACGGAGTGCTTGTTCTCATCAATGTTACATCTCCAGTTTGCGAGGATCCTCTTGGAAAGGCAGCAGCTGCTTATGTAAAGGCATTTGAGGTTGACGCAAAGCAGTCAAAGGTAAAGGATATTACAGCTGGTCTCAAGCTCATCAACTCAAACTATCTTGATGATGCAATGTCAAGCTATATGTTCAATGACTTTGCTAAGGCAAGCGAGCTTTTCGGAAAGGCTGCTGAGGCTGCTGCAACAGCACCACTCAACGAGGTTGACACAACAGCTCTCTACAATGCAGGTTTCACTGCATGGATGGTTAAGGATTATCCAAGAGCAGAGCAGTTCTTCAACAAGTGTGTTGAGGCTGGTTACTATTATGAAGGTGGTGAGGTGTTCGCTAAGCTTGCTGACATCTACAACAACACTGACAGAAAGGATGCTGCAAGAGATGTACTTGAGAAAGGCTTCGTAGCTTATCCACAGAGCCAGAGCATCCTCATCGGTCTCATCAACTACTATCTTGAGAGCAAGCAGAGCCCTGAGAGACTTTTCGAGCTTATCGCTGAGGCTAAGAAGAACGAGCCAAACAATGCGTCACTCTATTATGTTGAGGGTAACATCTACAATGAGCTCGGTCAGAAGGATAAGGCTGTTGAGGCTTACTACAAGTGTGTTGAGATCAATCCTGAGTATGAGTTCGGTTTCATCGGTGCAGGTATCCTCTACTACAACCAGGCTCTCGAGATCCAGGACAAGGCTGCCGCAGAGCTTGATAACGCTAAGTACGAGGCTCTCGTAGTTGAATTCGAGGAGGCTCTTCACAGCGCACTCGAGCCATTCGAGAAGGCATTCGAAATCACCAAGGACAACACTATCAAGGTGAGCATCGCTGAGTACCTCAAGAACATCTACTATCGTTTCAGCACAAAGGGTGCAAATTACGAGGAGGGTTACAAGAAGTACAACGAAATCGTTAAGAACGGAATCAACTAAGCCTCATTTTCAAAGGCTTTGACGATCTTTGATACAAGAGGGTGTCGGACAATATCTTCATTCTTGAAGAAAATGGTCTTGACACCCTTTATGTTTTTTGTCAGTTCGATGCCCTTGAGCAGACCTGAGTCCTTTTTATTAGGAAGGTCGATCTGGCTTGCATCTCCTGTGACAATGAACTTGGCGTCGCAACCCATACGTGTGAGGAACATCTTGAGCTGACCAAGATTGGTGTTCTGGGCTTCGTCAAGAATCACGCAGGCGCGGTCAAGAGTACGTCCGCGCATATAGGCGAGGGGAGCGATCTGGATCGTGCCCTCAGTCATGAATTCCTGAAGTTTCTTTGCTGGAATCATATCTCCCAACGCATCATACAATGGCTGGAGATACGGGTCGAGTTTGTCTTTAAGGTCTCCAGGGAGGAAACCAAGTCTTTCACCTGCTTCTACAGCCGGTCTGGTAAGGACGATCCTTTTGATTTCCCTGTTCTTCAATGCTCTTACGGCCAATGCGATGGCAATATAGGTCTTTCCTGTACCGGCAGGACCTACCGCGAACAGAAGGTCATTCTCAAAATATGCCTTCACCATTTCTTCCTGGGTCCTGTTACGAGCCTTGATAGGTTTACCGTCGTTACCGTGGACAATCACAGAATCTCCGCTGAGTTTGAATCTGTCAGGTGAAGTTTCTCCCTCGAAGATATCTTCCACATCATAAGGAGTAAGATTGGTTTTGTGTCTCCTTCTCTGCACCAGCACGTTGAACTTGGACGTAAAAGCAGCAATATCGCTGTCGCTTCCGTCAAGAATTATATCATTGCCCCTTGCAACTACCTTCAGATTAGGAAAATAGCCGCATAGTGCCTCAAGGTTTCTGTTTGCTGCACCATAGATCTCAACCGGATCCATAGCTTCAAGATGTAATGTACTCTTACTCATTTATCTGATGTTTTCATTTATTCCTGTCATACTGCTTACCCTTCTGTATGTGGCAAGCATCTTTTCATAGTCCCATCTTCCCTTCCACTCGTCCGCTCTGTCAAGATAGTCGGTCAGAGGAATCACGTAGTATGAATCTCCGTATCCTCCCGGTCTTGAACACCATGTATATCTGTACTCAGGGGCAAGTAGCCTTATGTCACCGTTGTTGTTCCTTTCTATCCTGAGAGTTGCCATAAGTCCGGCCTGAGTGTTCGCTGCACTCATATTTGACACAGAATTTCCCAATGAATATGCCACCGGGACCTCTTTGTCCCCGTTTTTGATGACACCGACATCCTGAACGACATGGGGATGAGCGCCGATTATCACGTCTGCTCCGTTCGCGGCAAGCCACTTTGCGTCTTGCTCCTGGCTGGCAGAGTGCTGCAGTGAATATTCTGTTCCCCAGTGGACAAGAACAATGCTTAGCTCGGCTTTCGATTCCGCTGTGGCAAGGGCGTCTGCAAGTGTCTTTCTATCACTTATGATATAGGTCGCGGGCCATTCTTTTCCTCGGAATGAGTTTGTTCCATAGGTTGCATTTACAAATGCTATCCTGATGCCTTTAATATTGATTATCAATGGATTATTGGCGTCTTGTTCGGCTTTGTCTGATGCCGCTCCTGTGAAGTGGATTCCATGGCTTTCAGCAAGGCTCCTGTATTTATCAAGAGTTTTTATCACTCCTGATGCTCCTTTGTCAAATATGTGGTTATTGGCGCAGAGGAAGAGATTGAATCCGCATCCGGCAATGTAATCGGCGAAGTTATCGGGAGCCGAAAATGACGGGTAGCCGGTGTATGGCTTACCTCCAAGCGTGAATTCCATGTTTCCCACATTCAGGTCAGAATCTTCGAGATAGCCTTTCATCAGCTTGTAATATGTGCTGAAATCATAGCTGTCATTCCCGTCGCTGGCTGTCTCTATCTGCTGGGTGTGCATCATGATGTCGCCGAAGAATCGAATTGTCACGGTGTCCTTCGCATAGAGTGGACGAACTTCCCGTTTTACTGGGTCAAACCTTTCCGGTATCAAGAGTTCCTGAGCCTGCATTCCGCCCGCAACAAACATCAGGACAGCCGCAGCTATCCTGAAAATCACTGTTCCTGTATTGAATGTGTTTCTGTGCAAGTCGGATGTGGTTGATGTTGCTTGCAAATATATCACTTTTATTTTGTCCAAGACCATATAATTATTTAAATTTGCACGAATGTGCATAGTTGTATAGGTATGAAAAAATCGATTATATTGATGCTTATGGTTACTCTGACAATCGTTACGGGATGCGATTTTTTCCGTAAGGTTGCCGGACGTCCGACTTCAGAGGATATTGAAGCGAAGAGAATTGCCATCATGAAGGCAGAAGAAGCTGCGCATCAGGCGCGTCTTGACTCCATCAGGATGGAGCACCAGAAGGTTGTGGACTCTCTTGCCATGATGGATTCCATCAGGCAGCAAGGTGGTTCAATCCTCAACCCGGCATCACTGGGAGGCCTTTTTGCAACTAAACTTGAGTCAAGATATTATATTATCGTGGGTTCTTTCCGTTCGCGTCCGAATGCGGAATCTCTGCTTGCTAAAGCTGCGGATTTGGGATATTCACCGGCTCTGATCAGTTTCCGTAACGGACTTATCGCAGTGGGACTGGCCCCGGCTAATACTCTAAAGGATTCGTATTCTTCGCTTAAGAAGGTGCGTCTAGAGAAATTCTGCCCATCTGATGTGTGGATTCTTGTGAATGAATGATTATGAGATTTGAAATAAACAGAATATTTACACTGATTGCCGTTTTTCTGTTCTCGGTATCCGCATTCGGACAGTACAGGACTGATTCCGGCTATCAGGATCTTTACGACAGCGAGACCGGCGGCTCCCTCAAGTCGCATGTGCGCGCATTGTCGGCAGCCCATCTCGAAGGTCGCAAGGCTGGTTCGGATGGAGAGAAGACAGCTGCAGAATACGTGAGAGACGTACTTAAGGATTATGGCGTAGATGTTATCTCTCCGAAGGACGGTGATCTCTTCGGTATCAAGACCGAGAAGGGTGACACACTTACCTCACGTAATGTGATAGGATTCGTTCAGGGTTATGATAAGGAATTGAGAGACAGATATATAGTTGTTGGAGCGAGACTCGATAATCTGGGAACCATGACGGTTACTGTCGATGGACGCAAGACAGAGCGTATATTCTACGGCGCCAACGGAAATGCTTCCGGACTGTCCGTGATGCTTGAGCTGGCGCGTATGGTTCAGACTAATTCAGTGCTTTTCCGCCGTTCGATTCTCTTTGTAGCATTTGGCGCTTCGACTGAGACCTTTGCAGGCTCGTGGTACTTCCTCAACCGCTCATTCGGAGATGTCGCGAACATCGATGCAATGATCAATCTTGATATGCTTGGAGTTGGAAGCAATGGTTTCTATGCCTACACTGCCTCTAATATGGATCTTAACTCGATTCTTTCCAAACTTAGTGGAGAATTGCAGCCGATCCATCCTACTGTAACTGCAGCAGAACCTTATCCTTCTGATCATAGAGCTTTCTATTCAAAGGAAATTCCTGCTGTGATGTTCACCACAGGACAATATCCGGAGCACAATACGGAGAAGGATACAGAGTCAATAATCGAGTATGAGCCTATGGAGCGCGAACTCGAGTATATCTACAACTTCACTATTGCGCTGGCTAATACAAATCTAAAGTTGTCATTCAGGGCCGATAAAGTCGTTTCAAGAGGTCCGTCTTATGATGACGTTGTTTCCTATAATGACTGTGACGTGAGGCCGTCGTTCCTGAATAGCTATGAGGTGTCCACTTTCCTTGAGAAATGGGTCTATCAGTATCTGAAATATCCTGAATCTGCGGTACGTAACGGAATTCAGGGCAAAGTTCTGGTGGATTTCATTATCGACAAGGAAGGAAAGGTTACTGATGTGCGTGTGATCAGAGGGGTTGATCCTGATCTGGATGATGAGGCAATAAGGGTTATCAGCGCATCTCCAAAGTGGAGACCTGGCAGGGTGAATGGTAATAGGGTACGTACATCGATGACCATACCAGTAGAATTCAGACTGGAAAAGAAGGGATCGAAGAATAGCTTCGGATTTAAGAGACATTCATATTAACGAATAGAATAAATATTAATATATATATGGAATACGATTTCAAAAAGATCGAACAGAAATGGCAGGCTTTCTGGGCTGCAAATCAGACATTCAAGGCAGAGGTGGATCCTTCTAAGCCTAAGTACTATGTTTTGGATATGTTCCCATATCCTTCAGGAGCCGGTCTTCATGTAGGTCATCCTCTTGGATATATTGCAAGTGATATATACAGCCGTTATAAGAGACTTTGTGGATTCAATGTCCTTCATCCGATGGGATATGATGCCTTTGGTCTTCCTGCAGAACAGTATGCTATCCAGACAGGTCAGCACCCTGCAGTGACTACTGAGAAGAATATTGCACGTTATCGCGAGCAGATGGACAGAATCGGATTCTCATATGATTGGTCACGCGAGATCCGCACTTGCGATCCTGAGTACTACAAGTGGACTCAGTGGGCATTTATCCAGATGTTCGAGAGCTGGTATGACAATGTTCAGCAGAAGGCTCGTCCTATAGCTGAGCTTGAGGCTGCGTTTGCTGAGGGTGGTAGTGCGGCTGTAGATGCTGCCTGTGGTGATGCAAAAGAGTTTACTGCACAGCAGTGGAATGAATTCTCTGCAAAGGAGAAGTCTGATGTTCTGATGCAGTATCGTATTGCATATCAGGGAGAAACAGCTGTGAACTGGTGTCCGGCACTCGGTACTGTGCTTGCAAATGACGAGGTGAAAGAGGGTTATTCAGTTCGTGGAGGCCATCCTGTAGAGCAGAAGAAGATGACTCAGTGGCAGCTTCGTGTTTCAGCATATGCGGGACGTCTTCTTGAGGACCTTGAGAACCTTGATTGGACTGACTCTCTCAAGGATATGCAGCGTAACTGGATCGGTAAGAGCCAGGGTGCAGAGATGATTTTCAAGGTGTCTAACGGCACAGAAGAATATGATATGACCATCTTCACAACCCGTGCAGACACTGTTTTCGGCGTCACTTTCATGGTGCTTGCGCCAGAGAGCGAGTGGGTTGAGAAACTTACCACACCAGAGCAGAAAGCTGCTGTAGAGGAGTATCTGCAGGTGGCAAAGAAGAAGACTGAGCGTGAGAGAATGACTGAAACCAAGAAGGTGTCAGGTGTATTCTCCGGTTCATATGCTGTAAATCCTCTTACAGGAGACAAGGTTCCTGTATGGATTTCTGAGTATGTTCTTGCTGGTTATGGTACAGGTGCTATCATGGCAGTTCCTGCGCACGATAGCCGTGACTATGCTTTTGCAAGACACTTCAACCTTCCTGTCATTCCTCTTATCGGGGGTTGCGATGTAAGCGAATCAAGCTTTGATGCAAAGGAAGGTATCATGTGCAACTCGGGCTTCCTCAATGGATTGACAGTTAAGGAGGCTATTCCTGCAGCTATCGACTACGTCGAGAAGAACGGAATCGGTCGCAGAAAGGTGAACTACAGACTTCGTGATGCAATCTTCTCGCGCCAGAGATATTGGGGAGAGCCGTTCCCTATGTATTTCAAGGACGGAATAGCTACTCCTATGTCACTCGACCGGCTCCCTCTCGAACTTCCTGAAGTTGACAAGTTCCTTCCTACAGAAACAGGTGAACCACCTCTTGGACGTGCTTCCGGATGGACAATCGATGGCTATCCTATCGAACTCAGCACAATGCCTGGCTTCGCAGGAAGTAGTGCATATTACTTGAGATATATGGATCCTCATAACTCTGAGGCTCTTGTAAGTCAGGAGGCTGATGAGTACTGGAGAGATGTAGACCTTTATATCGGTGGTACAGAGCATGCTACAGGTCACTTGATCTATTCACGTTTCTGGAACAAGTTCCTCTTTGATCTCGGTTATGTGTGCGAGAATGAGCCGTTCAGAAAGCTCATCAACCAGGGTATGATCCAGGGCCGCTCCAACTTCGTATACCGTATCATCGGAACAAATACCTTCGTTTCTCTTGGACTCAAGGATCAGTATGAGACAACTGAGATACATGTTGATGTGAACATCGTGCGCAATGACCGTCTGGATCTTGAGGCTTTCAAGGCATGGATGCCGGATTTCGCCAATGCCGAGTTCATTCTTGAGAATGGTGAATACATCTGTGGTTGGGCAATCGAGAAGATGTCAAAGTCTATGTTTAATGTGGTCAACCCTGATACTATCTGTGACACATATGGTGCAGACACACTCAGACTTTATGAGATGTTCCTCGGACCTCTCGAGCAGTCAAAGCCATGGGACACGAAGGGTATTGACGGCGTAAACCGTTTCCTTAGAAAGGTTTGGCGCCTATTCTATGATCGCGACACATTCCTCGTGACAGACGAGAAGGCAACTCCTGAGGAACTCAAGGCTCTTCATAAGCTCATCGGCAAGGTGCGCACAGATATTGAGTCATTCTCATTCAATACTGCAGTGAGTGCATTCATGATTGCTGTGAACGAACTTACAGACCTTAAGTGCAGTAAGCGTGAGGTTCTGGAGCAACTCATCGTCCTTCTTGCACCTTTCACTCCTCATATTTCAGAGGAACTCTGGGAGGCGCTCGGACATAAGGAAAGCATCACATATGCATCTTTCCCTGAGTACATTGAAGCATATACTATCGAGAACACGTGTACATATGCTGTGTCATTCAACGGTAAGACCCGCTTTACTGTAGATCTTCCGCTTGATATGCCGCGTGAGGAGGTTGATGCACATGTTCGTTCGCTTGAGCAGACCGCAAAATACGTTGCTGGAGGCAACATAGTAAAGGTTATCGTTGTTCCAGGTAAGATTGTCAATATAGTTGTAAAATAATCAGCTTGACTTGATATGAATACAAGTAAGGTTCTGAATGTACTCTGGGATTATTTCCTGATGACTCTGGGTACGCTGATATTCGTAATGGCATGGACATCCTTCCTGCAGCCTAATAATCTTGCCAGTGGAGGACTTACAGGTCTCACCACTATTCTAGATTATGCAACTCAGGGCAGGATTCCGATGGATGTTACCTATGCATTGCTTAATGTCTTGCTCCTGGTGGGAGGATTTCTCTTTCTTGGAAAGACATTCGGTTTCAAGACAATCTATGTCATTGCATTGTCATCCGTGCTGTTCTGGGTTCTTCCTGAATATTTCCCTAATCTGGAAGTGGTTGATCCTGAGCTGGATAAGATTATGGTCGTGCTCATCGGTGGTGCGATGGAATCGGTCGGTATAGGTATCATTCTTCTTAGAGGTGGAAGTACAGGTGGAACAGATATCGTGGCTATGATACTCAATAAGTATTGGCCTATATCTCCAGGAAAGGTCTATCTGTATTCGGATGTATTCATTGTTACCAGCCTTCTGCTCCTTCCTGCAGAGAATGGTGGTGGTCTGGTGAATATGATCTATGCATATGTCGTGATGCTTACCTTCTCCTTCGGAGTGGATTATGTTCTTCTTGGAAACAAGTCTTCGGTACAGCTTCTTGTCTTCTCGAAGAAGTACAAGGAGATTGCAGACCATATAATATATGATGTGCAGAGAGGTGTTACCGCCTTACAATCTGTTGGCTGGTATTCTCAGCAGGAGAGCAAGGTCCTCCTGATCATCCTCAGAAAGTACCAGATGAATGAGGTCATCAATGAGATCAAGAGAATTGATAAGGATGCATTTGTCTCTGTTTCATCAGCAAATAGTGTATATGGAGAGGGTTTTGAGGAGATAAAGACAGGCCTGCCGATAAAGAAGAAACACAATAACAAGATAGAGAAATGACACAGCAGCATTTAATAAAACATTCTTTCTGGGATATCATCAGGGAATACGGACTTATAACCCTTGGACTTCTGGCGTATGCATTGGGCTGGACTATCTTCCTGCTTCCTAATAATCTTGTCGGAGGTGGCGTTTCCGGTTTTGCGGCCATACTTTATTACGCAACTGGTATTCCATTGGGGTATACCTACTTGGTAGTCAATGTGGTACTTCTGATAATCGCTATCAAGATACTTGGTACAGGCTTTGGAGGCAAGACCATTTATGCAATTTTAATGACAGCTATCTGTCTGAATGTCTTTCCTAGTCTTGTACCTACAGAATTCATAAACGAATTTGCGGTTTCGAATGGAAAGCTCATATGTACTGTACTCGGAGGTATAATTGCCGGAGTCGGCATCGGTATCTCGATTTCTCAGGGTGGAAGTACTGGAGGAACTGACATCATCGCTCTTCTATGGTGCAAGTTCAGGAATGGCTCACCGGGACGTGTCATCCTTATCATTGATGTGATAATAATTCTGTCATCCATCATGGTTCCATCATACACTGAGTCAGGTGAACTCCTTCCTTTCTCAGAGAAGCTCGCAGTGGTAGTGTATGGTCTGATTCAGGTAACCGTCAGCGGATATGCAGTCGATCTCTATCTCTCAGGTTCGAAGCAGTCTGTTCAGGCCTTTATCTTTACCAAGAAATACAAGGAGATGGCAGACGCAATAGCATTCGATATGAAGCGAGGTGTCACAGTCATTCCTGCAAAGGGCTGGTTCAGCAAAGAAGATTTCAATGTTGTAATGGTCGTGACAAGAAAATCTGACTTGAATCTCTTGCTCAGATATGTCAAGACAATTGATTCTGAAGCCTTCCTTTCTGTCTCGTCAGTTATGGGTGTTTACGGTAAAGGCTTTGACACGATAAGAGTCAAGCAAAAAAATGATAAAAAAAGTTAAAAGATTATAAAAAAAAGAAAAATCTGCATCTGGAAGCCCCTTTTCGGTACTATCGAAAGGGGGCTTTGCTATAATTTTGTCTCGTCGAAATGTTGATAGATGCGGATTATGGATTTGATTATTGCAGTTTCAATCGTGGTCTCCTCCCTTGTCATGGTGATGTTCCAGTTCTTGAGGAACTATCGTAACAGGGAGCAGTGTACTTTACGTGCCAAAGTCATTCCTTGGATACTGCTGATGCTGATCTTCACTGTCTTCGTCAATCTTATATGTCATCAGACTTTGTCTGTTTTCAGCCTGTTATATGATGTGTTCAACTGCATATGTCCTTCGATGCTTCTGTCTCTGACTGTGTGGAATGGCAAATTTGTCCTCAAGATCATAGCTTTATACTTCATTCTTGATATCAGCGTTGCCGGGGTATATATTCTTTATGCTGTTGGCATGATCAATTCACTGTCGGATCAGTTCTATATATTCGCATCTCTGTTTTCAGTTGCTGTAATGATTGCTTACATCATATGGGTAATATGGAGGTTTCTTTTCAATGTAAAACTTGTGCTCAGGTCTGGAACAGTATGGAATGTCGTCAGTGCCAGTATAGAGATAGTTTATCTGATAACGATTGTCTTTATCCTTTCTGTCTCGGCTGGAATAATATGCCTTGGAAATGAAAGATATGCTCAATGGGCTTATGTTCCACTGATAATGTTGTGGTTCGCTTTACTCGGACTGTCATTCAGGATAAACAGTGACTGTGCTATGATATTTTGTCATCGGATGGAACGTCGCATTCTGGAATCGCTCAAGGTTGCAGTAGTAGAACTCCCTAATGATATCACCCGTACAGATACTACCTATCAGGATATCTACGACAGAATCGTCGCATATTTTGAGACGGAAAAACCATACTTGCGCAGCGACCTTATAATCGATGATCTGGTGAAGGTCGTCTTTTCGAACAAACTGTATATATCCCGTGCGATAAGTCAGATTACAGGAAGGAATTTCTGTCAGTTCGTGAATTATTACAGGATCATGTATTCAGTCGAGAGCTTTCGTAAGAATCCTGAACTTAAAGCTACAGAGCTTGCCAGTCTTTCCGGATTCAACTCACTGGTTTCGTTCAGTATGGCATTCAGACTTTATATGAATGAGAATCCTAGCGATTGGATTCGAAAGGAGAGGAACAGGAAAGCAAAGTCGGGCTATCAGTAGGCAAATTAGTTGCGGATTCATTTAGGAAAATGACTATCTTTGCGCAAATTTGACAATTATGGCAGACGAGAAGATTATTTTTTCAATGAACGGGGTAGGAAAGATTCTTCCCCACAATAATAGAGTGATTCTCAAGGACATCTACCTCTCTTTCTTTTATGGTGCAAAGATTGGTATCGTGGGTCTTAACGGTTCGGGTAAGTCTACTCTCATGAAGATTATCGCAGGTATCGAGAAAGGTTACCAGGGTGAGGTAGTGTGGGCACCTGGATATTCTGTGGGCTATCTTGAGCAGGAGCCTCAGATGGATCCTGACAAGACTGTGATCGAGGTTGTTCAGGAAGGTGTGCAGGAGGTTATGGATATCCTCAAAGAGTATGAAGAGGTGAACATGAAGTTCTGCGAACCGATGTCTGATGACGAGATGGCTGCACTTATCGAGCGTCAGGGTGAACTGACCGAGAAGATTGAGAATTGCGGAGGATGGGAGATTGACTCTAAGCTTGAGAGAGCTATGGATGCACTTCAGTGCCCTCCTTCAGATGCAAAGGTAAGCACCCTCAGTGGTGGTGAGAGACGTAGAGTGGCTCTGTGCCGTCTCCTTCTTCGTCAGCCTGATGTGCTGCTTCTTGATGAGCCTACCAACCACCTTGATACAGAGAGTATCCAGTGGCTCGAGGCACACCTTCAGCAGTATAAGGGTACAGTGATTGCTGTTACCCACGATAGATATTTCCTTGACAACGTGGCAGGATGGATTCTTGAGCTTGACAGAGGCGAGGGTATTCCTTGGAAGGGTAACTATTCTTCTTGGCTTGATCAGAAGAGCACAAGACTTGCTCAGGAGGAGAAGCAGGAGAGCAAGCGTCGTAAGGCTCTTGAGAGAGAGTTGGAGTGGGTAAGAATGGCTCCTAAGGCGCGCCACGCAAAGTCTAAGGCACGTCTTGGTGCTTACGAGAAACTTGCCGCTGATGATGGTAGAGAGAAGGAGGCTAACCTCGAAATCTTCATCCCTAATGGTCCTAGACTCGGAAACAAGGTTATCGAGTTCAAGAATGTATCAAAGGGCTATGGAGACAAGCTTCTTTACGAGAATCTTAACTTTGTGCTTCCACCTGCAGGTATTGTCGGTGTCATCGGTCCTAACGGTGCCGGAAAGACTACGCTCTTCCGCCTCATAATGGGACTTGAGCAGCCGGACACAGGTGAGATTACTATCGGTGAGACTGTGAAGACTGCGTATGTTGATCAGCAGCATAAGAGCATCGATCCTGAGAAGTCTGTTTATGAGACAATCGCTGAGAATTCAGAGTTCGTGAAGCTTGGCAAGAGGGAAGTGAATGCACGTGCATATGTATCCCGTTTCAACTTCTCTGGAGCGGATCAGGAGAAACTCTGCGGTATCCTTTCAGGTGGTGAGAGAAACCGTCTTCACCTTGCCCTCACTCTCAAGGATGAAGGAAACGTTCTTCTTCTCGACGAGCCTACAAACGACGTGGATGTGAACACTATCCGTGCTTTGGAAGAGGGTCTTGAGAACTTTGCAGGATGTGCTGTTGTGATTTCACACGACCGTTGGTTCCTTGACAGAATCGCTACCCATATCCTTGCATTCGAGGGTGACTCACAGGTTTACTTCTTTGAGGGAACCTACTCCGAGTACGAGGAAAATAAGAAGCGTCGTCTTGGTAACGAGGAACCTAAGCGCTTCAAGTACAAGAAGTTGATGGCTGAATAATTCAGACAGAAGATGAAAAGATATATATCTCTTATTATGATTGCCCTTGTAACTGTATGCTGTACAGTGCAGGGGCCAATCTGTATAGATTCGCCAAAGCGTCCGGCGGGTCAGGAAGATGCTGTCCTTATGACAGCTCCGGCAATTGACACGGTTCGTGTAGGTTTTATCGGACTTGGCATGCGTGGATCAAGTGCTGTGTCGCGTTATCTTCATATTCCTGGTGCCAAGGTTGCTGCAATATGTGATATCGAGCCGGAGATGGTTCAGAAGACTCAGGAGCGCCTTAAGCGAGCAGGTTATCCGGAGGTTCCTGCCTACACAGGAAGTGAGGATGCGTGGAAGCAGCTTTGCGAACGTGACGACATCGATCTTGTATATGTCGTTACAGACTGGAAGAATCACGCCAAGATGGGTGTCTATGCCATGGAGCATGGAAAGCATGTTGCCATTGAGGTCCCTGCAGCTATGACGCTGGATGAGATATGGAGCCTTGTCGAAACATCAGAGAGGACAAGGAAACATTGCATGCAGCTTGAGAACTGTGTGTATGACTTCTTTGAACTTACGACTCTCAATATGGCTCAGAAGCGCCTGTTTGGAGAGATCCTGCATGTGGAGGGTTCCTACATCCACAATCTTGAGGAATTCTGGGGAGAATACTGGAACAACTGGCGTCTGGACTACAACATGAAGAATAGGGGAGATGTCTATCCTACTCACGGTCTCGGACCGGCATGTCAGCTTCTTGACATCCACAGAGGAGACAGGATGAAGACTCTTGTTTCTATGGACACCAAGGCTGTCAGAGGACCACAATTGGTTCAGCAGTACACCGGTGAGAAATGTGATGATTTCAAGAATGGTGACCACACTCTTACTATGATTTCCACAGAGAAGGGCAAGACCATCCTTATTCAGCACGATGTAATGAGTCCGCGTCCGTACAGCAGGATGTATCAGCTTACCGGAACAAACGGTTTTGCAAACAAGTATCCTGTTCAGCAGTATTGCTTCAGGCCGGATAAAAGACTCGCAGAGGCTGATGTGGATTACGAGAATCTGAATATGCACAGAGCTGTACCTGAGGAGGTCAAGGCTAAGCTGATGCAGCAGTATAAACATCCTATCCATCAGGAGATTGAAGAGGTTGCCAAGAAGGTAGGCGGTCACGGCGGTATGGATTATGTCATGGACTATCGTCTGATCTATTGCCTGCGCAATGCTCTTCCTCTCGATATGGATGTGTATGATATGGCAGAGTGGTGCTGCCTTCCGGAACTCACCAGGATTTCCATGGAGAATGGAAATATGCCGGTAATGGTTCCTGATTTTACTCGTGGCGCTTGGAACAAGGTCCAGGGCTATCGTCACGCTCTTTAAACTTAAACCGCTAATTATGAATAAGATTAGACCTATCGTACTTTTTGTCGCAGTTGTCCTTTCCGGACTCCTTGCATATGGCTTGTGGACTCTCCCTGAGCCTCAGAATGCTGATTATGAAGGATTCTCTTCTGCAAGAGTAGTCGAGGATATCAGAGTCATTTCTCAGAAACCTCATTCTGTTGCCCATCCTGAAGAAAGGGCTGAGGTTCGTGAATATCTGATTTCCCGATTGGAGTCTATGGGAGCTGACACAGTGATGCAGTTCCGTTACGACTCTATTGTAGGCCCTCAGAACAAGCATGTAGAATATACTTTTGATGCTGTAAATATCCTTGCAGAGTTTGAGCCTGCATCAGAGATTGTTTCCGACACTTATCTTATGCTTGTAGCTCACTATGATTCAAGGTACTCTCAGCCTATGCCTCGCGATACCGTATGGTCATATGGTGCAGCTGATGACGGCTATGGCGTGGGAGTTATTCTCGAGACCGTGTCTCTTGCTATGAAATATCAGAATGAGTGGAAGCAGGGTGTAAAGGTGCTTTTTACAGATGCTGAAGAGCCTGGTATGAAGGGAATGAAGGCTATCTGGGAACATGATAGGGAAGTATTTGATAATGTGGGACTTGTGGTGAATGTTGAGGCTCGAGGAACTTGGGGACCTGCTCTTCTTTTTGAGTCATGTCCTGGTAATGACAAGGTTCAGGAGCTATATGCGGCTACAGCTGATTATCCTTACACCTATTCGCTTACTACTGTAGTGTATCAGTTCCTGCCTATGTTCACTGATTTCACTATCGTAAAGGATGCTCTCCCTGGACTTAATTTCTCGAATATTGCTGATGTGAACCATTATCACACAGACTTGGATAATTTCAGCAATATCAATGAGAAGACTATCCAGCATTATGGAGAGCAGATTTACCCTTTGGTTTCAAAATATCTTGTAGGTGAGGAGTATGGTGACAAGGATTATCTTCGCGCTGACAGTGACAAGGTTAACTTCACAATTCCGCTTCTGGGACTTTTCTCTTTCAGTAAGTTGGGATATCTCATCCTTTGTGTTGTCATATTCGTTCTTTTCCTCCTTGCCTTTGCTTTGGAAGGACTTAGAGGACGAATCAGAACAGGTAATGTATTTGGCGTTTCACTCAAGGTTCTGGGAGGAGCGATTCTGGGCTTGCTGGCTGGTGAGGGCTTTGCTTATGCCTGTGCAGCAGCTGCCGGAGCAAAATTCAAACTCTTCGGTACTGTTCAGGGTATTCCTTTCGACAACAAGGCTATGATACTCTTCTTTGTTCTTATGTTTGCTGCATGTCTGCTGGCTTACTGGAATGGAAGGAGCAAGGCTGCAAGGGCTGTATCAGGCTCAATGAGGGCAAGTGCTGTAAATAATGCCATTACTGGAAATGCCTTGTCGGTTCTATATGGAACTCTTGCATTGCAGTTTGTTTTAAGTGCAGTTCTGCTTGGAGTTATCGGTGAGAACATGATGTTCTTCATTACCTTTGCTTTTGCTGTTGCTGGTGTTATCCTGTGGCGTGTCACTTCGCTCAAAGTGTGGCTTCTTGCTGCAATCGTAATGATCCTGCTTCATGCATTCTCATTCCTTTTTGCTTTGGCAATGGCTCTTACCATAGGTGCTCTTGGAGCAGTAGCTCTGATCGCACTCATTGACATGATGGTCATCATTCCTCTTGCTGACCTCTATCTCATGTCTCCAAGGAAAAAGTAGAGAGACTCGACTTCATCCCTCCCACTTCGTGGGTCCCACCGGCGGGCTAAAGCCCTTCTGCTCGTGCACGAAAGTCCACTGGACTTTCTCTAAAGGCACTCACGACCGTTCACAAGACCACGGGCGGTCATGCCAGCCAAATTTACTTCATCACCGCTAGCCGTAGACTATAATAGATAATAAACCGGCCCATCAAAAGGTCGGTTTATTGCATTATGGTACCGATGCGTCGTCGGGAGGCTATGCCAGAGTTCAGCCTCGCTCCATCCACCCCCCCTGCAATCCACCCCCCTCTGGAATCCCCCTTCTGCAATCCACCCTTCGGGAGCCGCTCAGTAGGCTGCGGCCGGCCAAGCTCTGGCAAGACCTTCCGATTATCTTAAATGCTTTGGTGACAGGCTAATAGTCTTTTCAGGACCTCAGTGGTTTTGTCATTAACAGGTCCAATCGTTCTCCACCTGTAGGAAATTTTGCAGGCTGAGAACACTATAAATTTACAACTTGCTAGTAATCAGTGTTATACAAAAAAGTCTTGTTCTCCACCTGCGTCGAAATCTACAGATGGAGAACACCCAAAGGCTTCTATAACCAGCCACTTTCACTTTCACACCATACAGTGTCGGCCTCAAATGCGATCGGCAGCCAAATGCCTGATACAAAGCAACTTATAATATATCCCTGCTGCAAAATGCAGCAGGGATATCGCGTAATGCATTGAGGGGTAGTGAGTTTGCTGCCGACGCAGTGTCCCGTCATGAAAAGCCTCTCCCTACAAAGGCATATTGGTGCGCACTATACTCCTGGGTGCAATATAAAACGCAAGAGGGATGACTAATCAGTCACCCCTCTTTGCAATGTATGTTCTGCGGATTAGTATCCGAAGATTTCTTCAAGAGTGAGGGTCTTGACAGGGCCAAGGGTGCGGAGATACTTGGTGTCAAGGTCCTTGATATCACCGAGGATACCATAATAGTATGTGCGGTCTTCTACCCACTTCTTCTGAGTCTCCTTCACATCCTCAAGGGTGAGGGTAGGGAGTGTCTCATATATCTTCTTTGAGCGATGCTCTGTAAGGCCGAGTTCACGAGTGTTCTGATAACTGTAGAGGATGCGACGTCCTGTGATACGCTGGGTGCGGATCGAAGTGAGGAGTGCCTCCTTTGCAATGTTGAACGCAGCTTCTGACTCTGGCATATCGTTGATGATCTCGTCGAAAGCCTGGATCGCAGTCTTCATCTTGTCGTTCTGTGTAGCGATGAATGCGAAGTATTTATAGCTGTCATCCTTGAACTCTGGCTCGAGAAGGCGTGCCATTGCAGAGTATGCAAGACCGCGTGCCTCGCGCATCTCCTGGAATACGATGCAATTCATACCGCCTCCGAAGTACTCGTTGTAGAGCTTGATATAAGGGTCATTGATTACATCAAGTTTCTCTCCGTTGTTTGAGAACTGAAGGTAGTAGATCTGCTTAGCATCGTACTGAGCGAGATAAACCTTGCTGGCAGGAGTCTGTGCAACTGCCGGTATTACCTTTTCAAGAGGTTTCAGATCTTCTGCAATCTTGTGATTCTCACGAAGGAGGGCTTCAACCTCGCTTGCCGAAGCTGGTCCGTAATAACTTACTTCATGAACGCAGTCCATAAGGTTGCGTATTTTTGATAGAAGATCCTCTGAAGTAAGCTCGCTGATCTGCTTGTCTGTAAGAGTTGTGCTCTTGATATAGTCTGGGCCAAGCATAATGTATGTCTGGAGAGCGCTGAAGCACATTCCCTGATTAAGCTTCGCATCTGCTCTTTCCTTGAGCATGTCAGCTTTCAGGTTCTCGAGGATGTCTTCATCCGGAATCGCGTTGTAGATGAGGTCTTCTACGATAGCCATAGCTGAAGGAATGTTCTCAGAGAGACCGTCAATGTCAATGCTTGTGGTAATGTTGCCTGCAGAAATATAGAATGAGCATGCGAGCTGGTACATTTCCTGTGCAATCTCCTCAGCGCTGCGTGTAGGTGTTCCCAAGTATCCGAGGTAGCTTGCTGCAAGCTCCAATGCAGGATCATTCTGTACACCTGTGTTGAATTCGTAGCAGAGGTCGACCAGGTCATTAAGCTTGTTCTGAACATAGAGTACATTCAGACCATTTACATTGAACTGGCTCAATGACTTTTCGTAATCAACGAATACAGGCTCGATAGGCTCGACTTCAGTAGCGGTCACTTCTGCGAGGAATGTGCTCTGCATATCTCTGTTTGCCTTAATAGGGGTGATCTTCGGTGCAGTAACCTTGATTACATTCTTGTCCTCACCCTGTCTCTTGTAGATTATTGCATAGTTATCATCCCTGAGATATTTCTCTGCCCATCCTATGATGTCTTCCTTGGTGATCTGACTCATCTTGTCAAGTCTCTTGACCTCGTCCTTCCATTCTGTTCCGTTGATGAATGAGTCAACGAACATATCAGCACGTCTTTCATTGCTTTCCAATGCTCTCATCTGTGAGAGTTTGAGGTTGTTCACTGTACCAGCAAGCAGAGCTTCATCAAATTCACCGTTGCGAAGCTTTGCAACCTCAGCAAGCATGATGTCACGAACTTCTTCCAAGGTCTGTCCCTGTTTAGGATTTGCCATAATGATGAATTCACCGGCATCAGGACGGTTGTAAGACATTCCGTAGGCAGAGAGAACTTTCTGCTGCTGATTGATGTTGAGGTCGATCAGACCTGCTGTTCCGTTATAGAGTACAGAACTTGCTACTTCAGCCACAATTGCGTCATCAGAAGTTGCTCCAGGATACTTCCAGCCCATCATTATGTTCTCGGCATCGAGTCCGTAAACATCTTTCTCAATAGGTGCTTCGAGTTTGAATTCAGTCTTGAGAGTCAGGTCTGTGAGTTCCTCGTTAGGCTTCATGCCTCCGAAATACTTCTCGATGATAGCTACTACTTCATCAGGATTGAAGTCACCGCTCAAGCAGATGGCCATGTTGTTAGGAACATAGTACTTCTTGTAGTAGTTCTTGATGTTTATGATTGAAGGGTTCTTCAGGTGTTCCTGAGTTCCGAGTACAGTCTGGGTTCCGTAAGGATGATCGGGGAAAAGCGATGCATCAAGAGCCTCAAAAGCCTTGCGGAAATCCTTTGTGAGCGACATGTTCTTCTCCTCATACACAGTCTCAAGCTCTGTGTGGAAGCCGCGGATTACAGCGTTTGCAAATCTGTCAGCCTGAATCTTTGCCCAGGTTTCAATCTGGTTTGAAGGGATGTCTTCAACATAGACAGTCATGTCTGTTGAAGTGTATGCGTTGGTTCCTTCTGAACCGATGAATGACATGAGCTTGTCATACTCGTTAGGAATGAAATAATCTGATGCAAGGTAGCTGATAGAGTCGATCTTGTGGTACAATGCTGCTCTTTCTGCCTCATCAGTTGTTGTTCTGTAAACTTCAAACAAAGCTTCGATCTGGTCAAGAAGTGGTTTCTCTGCAGCATAGTCAGATGTTCCGAACTGCTCTGTACCCTTGAACATAAGGTGCTCGAAATAGTGAGCGAGACCTGTGGTCTCAGAAGGGTCGTTCTTTCCACCTACCTTCACTGCGATGTTTGCCTTAACGCGTGGTGCTTCTTCGTTAACGCTCATGTATACCTTCAGACCATTGTCCAAAGTGTAGATCTTTGTTTCAAGCGGATCACCTTTAACTGTCTCATATTTGTAAGGTGAACACGAAACGGTGAGCAGCATAACGGCTCCCACCAGAATTGTTAAAATTCGTTTCATATAAGTTGAAATTGATTATTTCTTCTTCTCTGCTTCGATAGCTGCGTTGTAGCAATGTCTGCAGAGTGGCTCATAAATGTCTGTCTCACCGAGAACTACGAGCTCATCGCTGGCAGAAAGTCTGTGTGAATGATTTGCAGGGCTACCACACTTTACGCAGATTGCGTGCACTTTCTGAATGTCCTCTGCAACTGCCATAAGGGCCGGCATAGGTCCGAATGGCTTGCCCAGGAAGTCAGTGTCAAGACCGGCGATGATCACTCTTATGCCTCTGTTGGCCAAAGTCTGTACGACTTCAATCAAAGAATCATCAAAGAACTGAGCCTCATCGATACCTACAACTTCTACATCATTGGACAGCTCCAGCATCTGAGATGGTGACTCTATAGGAGTTGAGTGGATACTATGTGAGTCATGAGAAACCACCTTGTCCTCAGAGTATCTTACATCGATACATGGCTTGAATATTTCAACAGTCTGCTTTGCAAACTGTGCCCTTTTCAGTCTTCTGATGAGCTCTTCAGTCTTTCCTGAGAACATTGATCCGCAGATTACCTCAATAGAACCTGCTTTTTTTGCGATTTCTAAAAACATTTCCTTACTTTTGTAGATTCAAGAACGCAAATATAATCAAATATTGCCTTATGAAAAATAATGAGCAGCAAATTTTGAATGAGATCAGGACAATGATGGCTTCCATCAGACAGCAGATGGAGTTGCTTGATGCAAAAATGGCAGAGCTTCAGCAGATTACCCGCTCTGAAGATGAGGTGGTTGCACCGATTGTTCTCGATATAGACGATCTTCCGTTCGACCTTCCTGTAGAAGAGTCTCCAGCTCCTGCCCCTCAGCTGGAACCTGAAGTGATTCAGGTGCAGGTACCTGAACCGGTCGTTGAAGAACCGGTTATAGAAGAACAAATAGTTGAGGAACCGGTTGCTGAGTCAGTGGTTGAAGATATTCCTGAAGAGATCGTATTTGTTGAACCGGCTGTCGAAGAGTTGGTTGTAGAAGAACCAGTAGTGGAGACTGCACCTGAGCCGTCTAAGCCGGCAGTCAAAGAGGCGATAATTGATGCTATGACAGAAAAGCAGGCATGGAGGACAGATATGCCTGGAACTCAGGTCAAGGATGTAAGACTTGCCATTTCCCTCCACGAGAGAGTACTTTTCATCAACCATCTTTTTGCTGAGAATCCTATGGTATTCCAGGCCACTGTCAATAAGGTAAATGCTTCGCAGTCTCTTGATGAGGTGGTGGAATATATCAAAGAAACCTTCCCTCAGTGGGACCTCGATTCAGACCTTGTCTACAGATTCATGATGGCTGTACGCAGAAAGATCAGATAAGCGATGGCCGGCATTCTCTACATAGTACCGACTCCGGTCGGAAATCTCGAGGATATGACTTTCAGAGCCATAAGGGTTTTGAAGGAGGCTGACCTCATTCTTGCAGAGGACACACGTACCAGCTCTGTTCTTCTAAAGCATTACGACATTCATGTCCGTCTTGAGTCGCATCACAAGTTCAATGAGCACAAGACAGCTTCAATTATCAAGGAGAGAATTCTTTCCGGGCTTAATGTGGCTCTGATCAGCGATGCAGGAACTCCGGGAATATCAGATCCGGGCTTTCTTCTTGTAAGGACCTGTGTCCAGGAAGGTATAGAGGTACAGACCCTTCCAGGAGCCACGGCTTTTGTTCCAGCTCTTGTATCTTCCGGCTATCCTTGCGACAAGTTCTGTTTTGAAGGCTTCCTTCCTCAGAAAAAGGGTAGACAGACCCGTCTGATGGAGCTTGCGGAGGAACCCCGTACGATGGTTTTCTATGAATCACCATATCGTCTTGTAAAGACTCTTGAGCAGTTTGCTGAGTTCTTCGGACCAGATCGCGAGTGTTCTGTCGCACGTGAGATTTCCAAGAAATTCGAGGAACATCGTCGTGGTACTGTCTCTGAAGTTGCTGCATGGTACAAGGAAAATGAGCCGAAAGGGGAGATCGTAATCATTGTTGCTGGCGCTCCCGAGAAGAAAAAGGAGAAGAAGAAATATGATAAAAAAGATTGAATCATTATAAAAAACGTTCAATCATTATAAAATATAGAAAAATCTGCCCCAGTCGGAGCAGATTTTTTTGTCTTTTATCCTCGCCTTTCAAAACTTTGTCTAAAATGATATGAATATGAAAGAAAAGGTTGAAAAGGGGAGAGGATATCTTACGAGCATCATTGCAGTGGTTTTTCTGATCATAGGCTACCAGACTGCGCTTTTTGTCCATCAGGCTGCAGTCATGAAGATTACTGCCAATAGGGATGAACCTGATACTATCTACATCTATGAGTATCCTGACTCAAGGTCATCAGGTGCCAGAGCTGGTGCAGCTATAAATAGAGTTGCAGTAGAGGTTAAAAGAAAAAATGCAGATCATTCTGATAGGGCGGCGGAGGTGAGAGCTAATGTGCCTCGGAAGACAGTTGAGTCCTTTCAGTTCAATCCTAATACAGCCTCTGTAGAGGACTTGTGTCGGCTAGGGTTTTCTCCTAAACAGGCTGCATCCATTGTGGAATACCGCAATAAGGGAGGGAAGTTTCGCAGGAAATCAGATTTTGCCCGTTCTTTTGTCGTTTCTGACAGCATCTATAAAAGGCTGGAGCCATATATAGATATTCCCTTGATTGATCTGAATCTGGCTGATTCTGCAGCTTTTGACACCTTGCCAGGCATAGGAGGTTGGTTTGCATCAAAGATGGTTGAGTATAGAAAGGAACTTGGAGGATATTCCTACAAGGAGCAGCTGATGGATATCTGGAAATTCGACAGGGAAAAATATGACAATCTCTCAGATCTGATAACTATAGATGAGACTCATATCAGGCCATATCCCTTATGGACTCATCCTGTAGATTCGTTGCATAAACACCCTTATATCCGTAGCTATGAGACCGCCCGTGCGATAGTCCTTTTCCGTGAAAACAATCCTCCCGACTCCTGCATAGTTTCAGCCCTAGCTCGCGCCGGCATCCTCCCGCCTGATCTCGCCACCAAACTCTCCCGCTGTAGGATTCAGCCACTAAGATAAAAAAGAAAGCCTGGCGAGCATTTGCCAGGCTTGATATGAAATAAAATCTGTTGGAGTTAATTCTCCTTAGAGTTTTGAATGAAGGTGGGTTGATGATCTAAAGATTATCTATCTCATCGACAGACAACCCAGTAGCCTTGGAAATGGTCTCTGTATCAAGTCCCATAGCAAGCATGTTCTTGGCTATCTGCAACTTCTCTTGTGCCATGCCTTGCGCCATGCCTTGTTCCATGCCTTGCGCCATACCTTGTTCCATACCTTGCGCCATGCCTTGCGCTTTGCCTTCAGCTAAGCCTTCGGCAATGGCCACTTTTCTGGCATAATCCAACTGATTCTTCAAGTCTCTTTCTGTAGTCATATTCTCAATAATTTTATCGCGTGTATCCTCATCCATCACCAATAACTCGCTAATACCAAAGATCTTATCAAAGATCCCATGTGTCAAAGCTATAGGTCTCTCCTGCAATTGGGACATATTCTTCAAACAGAAATACATGCCCTCCAATACATCCCCGGTCAGTTCCTCTGCTCTCTTCTTGAACTTAGGCAGCTCAATAAAGATGTAGGTCAGCCTGTCAGTCAGAAGAGTATTATGTGTTTCTTCCAGCAATCTATATACCGTCTTTACGTCAGCGATCGAATCATTCTGATCTAATGTAAAATTCAAGATACTGATCACATAAATCGGGCAGAAATCGAAACTGGATGCGCCAGACTCCACCTGCTTCAGAATCTGATGCATCGAATAGTAAAGCATTCTCTCGGCGTAACTGTCCTGCTTCCGCTTCTGCAACTCAACGATGATCCTCGACCCATCATCCGTCATGCATAGAAGGTCATAAATAGATGTCTTCCTGTCTCTGATGTTCGGATGAATCTCCTTGTCGGCAAACTCCACATCAACAATCTTCCTGTCTGTAATCACCTGATTGAGAAACTCAATCATCACATTCTTTGTGGACTCCTGTCCAAAAACCAGCTTAAACGCCAAATCGTCCAGCAAATCAGCATATTTAAAATCCAGATGCATAAAAATTTAATTTTAAATTTAATATAGCCCACCGTGGGGTAAAAATTTTTATGCACCTCTCCCCTCAACACCCCCACAAATGTGCAAAAAAATCTGCACCAATTCAACATACTGATGCAGATTTTTACTTTTCTTAAAGAAAGTTTTTCTCTTTTTTATAATCTTTTAACTTTTTTTATAATCACACGAGTGTCCGGCGATAGATTACAAAAAAAGCCCGGTCAAACGACCGGGCTTAGTTGTATGTGAATTTCAAGTGAAATTACTTGATAGTAGCATTGATTACATGTACATCAGCTTTGTAGTTAGTTTCTCCGCACAGGTTTGAAGTACTTGCTGGTTGACCATTAAGTGTACCAGAAACTTCGAGAGGTCCCAATGTGATGGCTGAAGTATTACCATTCCATTTACCGATAACCATACCTGCTGTTGCAGCTGGACCACCAGTAATAGCGCAATTAATCACGCAGCCTGCACCAGTTGTATGTTTAGCATTTCCGATATTACCAATCAGACCAGCTATACCTGCAACATCAACAGTCGCGATAACATTACCCTTTGAGATACAACCCTCGACTTTCTTTCCGTTAGAGTGGAAGCCTGCGATACCACCAACTGCTGAAGCTGCATCACCAGCACCTTCAACCTTTACTTGGCCATAGTTCTCGCAGTTAACAAGGTTACCTGAACCGCCGTGGATACCACCCGTGCGAGCTTTACCGTTACCCTTAACAGTTATATTACCGCGGTTGATACATCCCTCTGAGACGTTTGTTACAGAGCCCTCTTTACCAGGCCATCCAACGATACCTCCGAATGCAGAGTTAGAACCGCATGCATCGTTGTCAATCACGATATTACCCTCATTTACGCAGTTGATATAGTCAGTAGCGGACTGACCTGCTGCATATAGATCACCACCGCCGATACCACCAACACAGATGATATTTGACTTAGCTGTGAATGCTGTTCTTCCTGGGTTGAAGTAGTTAACTTTGATCTCACCAGTGTTCTTACAGTTCTTAACAGGACCGTTAGGAGCACCAACGATACCACCGATCTCGTTTCTTTCGAATGTGTCAGTGACTGTGATGTCAGCAAGGTCATAGAACAATACACCGCTATTCTCGCAATTTTCCATAGAGAACTCTCCCTGTGCAAGACCTACGACACCTCCAAGACAAACAGCTACACCAACTCTTCCTGATCCGTCAGTGAACTTGCAAGATCCAACTGGATGCTTTTTACCACCGATAGCCTCTACATCAACTGTAATATTACCAATGTTCTTAGAGTTGTTAACCTGACTCTCAGTGTATGCTACGATACCACCTGCAACACCAGTATCAACAAAGTCTGCAGTGATGGTAAGATTGCCAGATGTTTCACAGTTTTCAATCTTACCGTATGCATAAGCTACAAGACCACCGATAACATAAGGAGTGCCAGCTGGTACATTTCCAAGATTTGCTGTTACATTAGCATTACTCTTGACATTTGTAATTGCACCATTTGTTCTTTCTGCAAGTGCAGCAAAGGTAGTAGAAGTCGTTGTGAATGAGCAAGAAGAATCAAATGTAAGATCCTTGACAGAAGTTACAGACTTGAACATTGGAACTGAAGTCACAAGGTTCTTGATTGTCTTGCCGTTACCATTGATTACACCTCTGAACTCTGCACCTGCTGGGTACTCAACGCCTGCAAAGTCAAGGTCAGCTGTGAGGGTGATAACATCATCGGCACTGTCTGTTGCAGAACTGATATAGTCACCAGTGATGAACTCGATCCATGCCTGAGCAGTTGCGATATCCTTAACAGCTGCAGGGTTCTTAGGAGTAGTTGCAGATACGATAGATGACCACTCTGACTCCTTGTCACCGAATGCAGTTGCCTTAACCTTGATCTCGTAAGTTGTGAGCTCCTTAAGACCTTCGATAGTGTAAGTTGTCTCGCTCTTACCAAGTCTTACCTCAGTCCATGCATCGTCACCTTCTGTAGCCTTCTTGTAAGCAAGAACGTAGCCGTTAGCTGCCTCTACAGGATTCCAAGTAGCAGTGATCTGTCTTGGAGCAGTTGTAAGAGTGATAGAAGTGTGGGTAGGAGGAACGAGTTCTGCACCGCCACCATAAGAAACCACCTTGACAACGATATCATCAACAAACATACGCTGCTGGTCTGAACCTGCAACTGTTCCCTCAGTTCTGATGTTACCGATCATGATGCGTGACTCAGGAGTTACGTTTGGAATCTCTACTGTGTGAGTTGTCCACTCTGTAGCTTTGTCGAGAGCATATGTGTAAACTGGCGAGCTTGTTCCCTCTGCGTTAGTGATGAGGTTCTGAGTCTTGGTTATATCGTCAGATGTAGTGATAACCCATACACCACCTGAAGTTACGTCCTTATCATAGAGGGCAACCTTGAATGAAAGCTCGATAGTCGCTGTCTCTGAAAGGTTAGCGAGAGCTGGAGTAACGATACGTCCCATAAGTGAAGATGCACCAAGCTTGAGGTGACCCTGACGAGCACAGATGTAACCACTCTGAGTGTTGTTCTCAGTCATTGATCCCCAAGTTGCAAGTCTTGTCTTAGGAACTGCAACCTTAAGAGTGTTGAAGAGACCGATCTCAGTACCTGCGTCGATAAGGTAGAAGTTCGCCTCAGTTGCACCTACTGGGTTTTCACCGGTTGCCTTAATGAATTCAACGCTACCTCTGTTGTTTGCTGAGTAGCCAGGGAACTTGCTTACAAAGTTACCGCCCCAGATGCTCTCTGAGAAGTCCTCTGCGAGTGCAATTTCACCTGCAGCAACTGGAGTGTCAGAAATTACTACAGGAGTGAAATCTCCAGTCTTCATCTCAACAGGGCTGCTGCTCATTTCAGTTGTCTTGTTTGTAACACGTGCGTAGTAAGTAGTGTTTGCATCGAGACCTGAGAAAGCAAAACGTGGGCAGCTTCCCTCTGGAGTATACTTCTGAGTACCTGCGCCGCGCTTGTCACCGATCTGCCAAGATACGAGGAGATCTGTGCACTCCTTGTCATTGTAAAGCTGGATGCTGTAAGTGCTTTCGAAGTCAGCTGCAGGGTTCTTGAATCCTGTAGATGTCCACTCTACTGCAAGCTCACTTGCTGTTGCGAAAACGAGCTGGATACGTGGACGAACGCCCTTATCCTCAACAGCACCGATTCCAGCCTCGAAGAGTTCAGTCTTTACATTCTGACCTTCGCTGTTCTGTACAAGAGCAGAAGCATATACCCACTCAGAGAAGTAAATACCTCCTTCTGCTGTTTCATAAACTGCAGCAACCTTAGCCTTATGCTGAGATTTAAGTTCAAGTTCGTTAAAAGTAGCGGTGAGAGTAGTGATTCCTGTCTCCTTTCTTACAGCGATACCAGTCTCGTAGTTTGTGAGTACATACATGAGACCTGTAGCACCTGCGTTCTTTGCTGCTGTTGCAACAGCATTGAATGTCATTGATGTTGCAGCGGTCTTGCTAGTGTCATAAGAGAGGCTCTCTGGTTTAACTGCGTCTGGATTGATAGGGCCGATACCAACCTCACAAACGATTGGCTTGTTCTCTGGAGATGCGATGTATGCCCACTCAGAATAAACTGAACCAGGATAGTTTGCACGTACTCTTACAAAGTATTTGCTACCTTCAGTAAGATTCTTGAAGATTGCGCTTTCGTAGTTAGCAGTAGGATCGTCTGAAATTTCGAGGACCTTGGTTACATTGGTGTCCCAAGTGTTACCCTTGTCCATGTTAGTTTCGTCAGTCAACTGGACAAGGAAGGATTTCGCACCAGCTGCCTTTGCAGCCTGTCCATCCCAGTAAACTGCGATTGATGTGTTCGATGACACATTAGCATCGAATGAAAAGCCCTCTGGAGCAGCTTTGCTTGAGTCAATTCCGGTCTTGACATCCCAAACGGATTCTTTAACGCAACCGGTAAAAACTGTAGCGAAAGTAATCAATGCTGCCGTGAGGAGTCTATTGATTTTCATATGGTTTTTGATTTTTATTATACAATAATAAGTAAAATAAAGACACAAGGTCATCGCATCTTATGCGCGCCCTGAACTATCATTGTATTATTGTGCTGAAGAATCAGCACTGTCTGAACCACGTCACAAATATATATTCCAATAGTAAAATATGCAAGCAAAATGCAAAAAAAAGGTCACATTCCATAGAAATGTGACCGAAATCTGTATAAAGTGATAGTTTAAAAGCCTGTGTAGTCAAGCTGGAAGGAACCGCTTGTGTAGACATTCTGGACTCCGCTTCCTGGGATTGTCTGGGTTGCAGTAATTGTCCATCCTGTCATTTCAGAAGGATCCTTTCCATCTGGAGCAGGGAGGTACCAGTAGTGAAGAAGGCCCTTTGTCCATGATGTTGTGTTCTTGCCACACTCGTTGAAGAAATATGACACTGCAGCCGCATCCATTACTGACTGGATAGTGCGTGTCATTGGAAATGTCTGTCCGTTGTGTGTGAACTCTACCTTCCAGTTAGTGTCGTCATCATTCCAAAGACTCACTACAAAGCAGTTTCTGAGGTAACTTCTGCCGGTGTATGAAATATTGCCTGAGCCACCCTTGCTGTTCTGATACCAATTGTATGTGTAACCTTTTGTTCCACTCCATGTCTGGTTACCATTATAAACCTTCATCTGGAATTTTTCATCGAATCCGGTGCTCTTGGTTACCCAGTTTTTCATGTGATCACCCTCAATCTCGTAAAGGCTGTATCCGTTAGGGGCGCCATCAACATTCATGTTTGATGACCACCAGCCACCGCATGCACCACCATGAACGTGCTCATAAATTGGTAGACCGCCCTTGGCAACATATTTCTCGTGAATGTAATTCTGCGGGTAATGAGTGTGACCGATCATTATGTGAGCTTCATTGAACTGAGTAAGAAGTTCAAGGGTCTCAGCGTAATACTTGTCCTTGTTGACATTTGAACCGCCAGATGTACTGCCGGCTCTGAAAGGGATGTGGCAGCAGAGGATCACCATCTTGTTCTCCTTGTCCTCCACAGCATCAAGATCTGCTCTCAGCCAATTGTACTGTGACTTCGAGAATCCTGCATCATAATCCCATGTCTTGTTGTTTGTTGTCTTGCAGACTACATTGTCCATTACTACGATGTGGACCTTGCCTCTGTTGAATGAGTAGTCTGTAGGACCATAGTTGTTCATAAAATTACCTACAGCGGCCTCGTCTGAAGAAGTCTTTGCATCATGGTCATGATTTCCGATGCACTGGAATATAGGTAGATAGCCGTTGCCGGAGAGTTCTACGTTCTCCATTGTGCTCCTCATGGTATTCCATAGCTCAGGAGTGTCATTCACTATGTCACCGAGGGTCACTGCATATGCATTCTTGAATCTTCCGGAAGCCTGGTTTGACGCCAAGGTCATCTTGATGTCGGTGAGAGTCTCTGTTCTGTATCTGTCTGCTTCCTTCTGATTTGAACACTGAGGGTCACCGATCGCAAGAAGTGTGAAGTTTTCTTCACTTTCAGCCAAAGGCGTTAGAGTGAAGTCATTCCTGTTTACAGAGTTCTTGATGATGCCAACCTTAAAGAATGACGGCGTGTTTGTCGCATCAAGAGGAATCTGGTACTCGGCAGGAGTGCTGATGAATACTGACATTGCATAACGGCTACCCTTGAACTGGTAAACGCCGTTCGCATCTGTCTTTACCACAGAGTAACCATCTGAAACAGCAACGCCTGGGATTCCTTTTCCGGTGCTGGAATCAGAAATGAGTCCTACGAGATTGTTAGTCTCGAGGATTGCTGTTCCATTAATTTCTGTAGGTGCTACTGTACCGCCATTATCGGGATTCGGAGTGTCAGTTCCCGGCTGATCAGGCTTTTCGCAAGCAACAGCCCAAAAGAGGGCTGTTGCTGCAAAAGTCCTGAATAAAATGTTCTTGATGTTCATTTTATTCTATTTAGATTACCAATCCTTGTTCTGAGTAAGGTTAGGATTGAGGTTGAGGTCGATCTGAGAGATTGGACGAACATACATTCTCTCCTCCCACTTGAGGTACTTGTGGTACATCAGGTAGCTACCACCCTTCTCAGCTGCTCTAAGTGACCAGTTACCATCCTTGTTAGAGGTGATAGGGTAAGAAGTAGATGACTTCTTCTGGTCTTCTCCAATCTTGTACTTAACTCCCTGGAACTCGAAACCACCAGCGAGATCTGCGTCTGAAAGCCACATACCTGTCCAACCCTGTGCTCCATTGTAACCACGTCTCTTGATGAGGTCCATCTGTCCGTAACGGAAGAGGTCCCACTGGCGGAGACCGCACTCAAGGCTGAGCTCGGTTACGCGCTCACGACGAAGCTCGATTGCTACAGCCTCGTTACCGTTAGTCTTGAAAGCACGCTTGAGGTCATGTGTGTAGTAGTCCTTCAACCATGCGTCAACAGTTGTAGGATATACGCTTGTTACACCAGCACGCTCACGGAGAAGCTTAACTGTCTTGTTCCAAACCACCTCATCCATCTCACCAAGCTCATTCATTGCCTCAGCATAGTTGAGGAGTACCTCAGCATAGCGATAGATAGGAATAGAGTTCTCGTCAACTGAGTTGAGGAAGTGGTTCATGTCAGGATAGAGCCACTTAACGAGCATATAACCTGTCATTGAGTAGTTACACTCGAGAGCCATAAGCTGAGTTGTTCCGTCAAGAGCCTTAACCTGGTAGCCAGGGCCGAGAACAGTCCAGCCGAGACGCTTGTCTCTTCCTGTGAACTCATCGTTGATAGAAACGCAACCAGCACCACCGGCTACATCGATAGGTGTACCGTCAGTCTTGAGGAACATGTTGACCATTTCCTTAGTTGCTGAAGGAGTAGCACCCATTGAGTCAGAATAGTAGTAACGTGAAAGGTTGTGACGGCCGTTTACCTCAAGCTCGAAAGTCTTACCCCAGATAACCTCTTTTGCATTAAGGGTTGAGCTGAGGAAGAGTCCAGGATAGTCGTCAGAAAGTGAATAAAGTCCAGAGTCAATGACAACCTTAGCAGCATCAGCAGCAAGACGATAGAGGTCAGCTGGCTTCTGATAAAGCTCGTTCCACTTAACACCTGTTGAAGGGTTCTCCTGAACGTTTGATCTGAATGAAGCCTCGTAGAGATAAGCTCTTGAAGCGAATGTAGCAACAACATACTTGTTGACGTACACCTGACCAACACGGTACTTCTCGTCACCGGAAACATTTGCGATAGCGTACTCAAGGTCATTTACGATCTCGTTGAATACCTGCTCTCTGTCAAGACGGTCTGCATAGAGAATCTCTGTGTCAGTAGGCTGAAGATACTTGCTTGTCCACGGAATGTTTCCGTAAGTCTTCATTCTGTCGAATGTATAATATGCTCTCCAGAAACGAGCTACACCCATATAATGATTGTAGACCTCTTCTGAAACCTTGCCAAGAGCATTCTTTTCCATACCTTCGATCATGAAGTTGATACGACGGAGCCAGCTCCAAGACCACTCGCCCTGAGTTGCAGCAGTCCAGTCGTAACCATCGATGAAGAAGTTTGTACTACCCTTAGAAGCGATGATGTCATTGTACATATCGCCGCCTGCAGGCTCAGAGTAGTCTGGCAGCCATGAGTTGATGAAACCATCAGTGTACATCTTAAGCTCAGACTCGCTTGAGAAATACGTCTCAGCGCCGAACTTGTTGATAGGCTCTCTTGTGAGGAACTCCTCGCAAGAGCTGAGGCCCATCGCAGCCGCTACACCTAATACTATATTAACAAATTTTTTCATATCTGAATCTCTTAACTTTAGAATGTGAGGTTAATACCGAATGTGAAAGTCTTGAGCATAGGATAACCTGAACCGTCACCAGCACCGTCCTGTCCCAATACCTGAGTGTCGAAGTCAGAGTCACCTCTGTAGATACCCTCTGGGTCGAACATGTCTGTGTGCTTGTAGATTGGAGACCATGTCAGGAGATTCTCCATTGAAACGTAGAATCTAACCTTCTCAATCTTAGCCTTCTGAGTAAGTTTTGCAGGAAGAGTGTAATCCACAGTCAGGTTCTTGAGACGGAGATATGCTGCATTCTGCATGTAGTAGTCGTTCTCTGTTACGTTAGGTGAGTTGGTTCTCTGAGCAGAGTGACCTACACGGCGTGTCCAGTAAGGTCTGTCAGCGAAGTTGGTAACAACCCAGTCCTCGTTGATTGTACCGTCAGCGTTGTAGTACTCAACCTTTGCATAGTTGTTTCCTGTGTGAACTTTCTGCTGCCAACCTGTAAATGTACGGTTGTAAGAACCCCAGAAGAGAGCAGAGTCGATAGTTGGGAACCAGTCTCTCTTACCAACACCCTGGAAGAACATGCTGAGTCCGATGCCGTTCCAAGAGAAGTCAAGGTTAAGACCATAGAGGAAACGTGGCATTACGTTACCGATTCTGTCAAGGTCACCATGATCATCGAGTGTACCCTTACCGTAGTTGATTGTACCGTCACCATCTGCATCGATGAACTTGAGGTCACCGGCGTAGAGGTACATACCGTCAGTAGAACCGTTGGTGATCCAGCCGTTAGCTGAAGCATGGTTCAAAGCCTCGATGTTAGAAGCGAAGTAACCGTTGGTGTGGAGACCCCAGATCTCGCCGAGTTCCTTACCGCTATAAAGCTGGAAGATGTTTCCGTCGCTTGATGGATAGTAGTCAACCCAAGTACGAGTGTCCCACAAGCTACCCTTGATGCTGTAGTTGAAGTCGTGGTTACCGAGCTTCACAGCGTCACGCCAAGAGAGTGTGAGCTCCCAACCCTTAGTAAGCATAGATGCGTAGTTACCCTTTGGAGAAGATGCACCATAGAGGTTAGGAAGTGAAGGACCGTTGGTGATGATGTCTGTAATGTGCTTCCAGTAGATGTCACCAGAGAATGAGAGACGGCTCTTAAGGAAGTCAGCATCGAGACCGAAGTCATAAGTAGTGATGGTTTCCCAAGTAAGTGATGAAGGAATAGGAGTAGGAACAGTTGTGTAGTTGTTCTTGTTTCCGTTGAAGTTCACACTTGTCTTGTCGATACCCATTGTCTCGAGGAAAGTGTAAGGGCTGATAGCACCATTACCGAGTGAACCGAAGTTACCACGGAGCTTGAAGTTATCGAGCCAGCTCTTAGACCACTTCATCCAAGGCTCCTGATCAACTCTCCAACCAACTGAAGCTGAAGGGAAGAAGCCCCACTGCTGTGAGGTAGGGAACTTAGATGAACCGTCGTAACGAGCAGAAACCTCCACGATATATCTGTTGAAGAGAGTGTAGTTCACACGACCGAAGAAACCTACGATACCGTAGTCAGAGTTGCTCTGCTCAACGAGAATCTCAGTACCGTCGAAGAGCTCGTATGAATCGTAGTTCTCAGGGAAGAGCATACCCTTTCTCTGGATGTAGAATCTGTGGTACTTGTAGTCCTCAAGGTTCCAACCGCCGACTACGTTGAGTGAGTGGTTCTCACCGAGCTTAGGAGTCCAAGTGAGGACTGCGTTAGCTGACATGTAGTCTGTGTCGTAAGTCCAACGTGACTTGTATGACTGAGCCTGAGTGTAGTATGCTGTAGCAACACCTGGAGCTGAGTACATATCGAGCGGAGTTCTTGCACGCTCACGTGAACGTCTGATAGCCTTGTAAGAGAAGTCACCACGGAGAGTGAGGACATCCTTTATGAAGTGGATGTTCAAACCTGTAGTAGTAACCACTGTGAGGTTTTTGTCCCACTGTGCAGTACCATCCTTGAATGCAGAGTAACCTGTCTTAGCTGCAGCAAGAGTGTAAGTACCGTCTGGGTTGTATGGAGTGAGAGGAGCCTGAGCGTGGTGGTCGAGCTGGTCGAACAAAGTATCTGAGTTCGAGAACATAGGCTGCTTCTGGTAGCTGTTGAAGAGTGAAGTGTTGTTGTCAACTGTCAACCAGTCAGTTACCTGAGCCTTAACCTTTGAGCGGAGGTTGAATGTACGATAGATATCGTCACCGACCTTGTAAAGACCTTCCTGATCGAAGAAGCGTCCTGTCAAGCTGTAAGAGAGTCTCTTGCTTGAGCCGCGTACGCTGATGTCGTGAGTCTGTGAGCTGTGGTGATCTCTGAAGAAGAGTTCAGGCCAGTTTGTGCTGCCGTAGTACTCCCATGCACCTGCGCTTGTGAGCTCATAAACTTCATTGTTACCGGCCTCTCTCTTAGCGATGAATCTGTCAAGGAAGCCAGTGTCGCCGAGCTTGAATGTGTTGAGAGCTGATGGAAGGTGAGTAGGGTTTGCTGGAGTAGCGTAACGACCCTGCCAGAACTCGTAGAAGTTCTTTGTCCACTCGAGACCGTCAGTAACGACGTTGTCCTCGAATCTTACCTGGCGTGAGTTGATCTGATATGAACCGTTATATGAAACTGAGAACTTCTCATTGTCTGCAGTCTTTGTAGTCACGAGGATTACACCATTAGCACCACGAGCACCATAGATAGCTGCTGAAGAAGCGTCCTTGAGGACAGCGATAGTCTCAACGTCAGCTGGGTTTACCATTGAGAGGTCACCCTCAACGCCGTCGATGAGAACAAGTGCGCTACCACCTGTACCGATAGAGTAGTAGTCGTCGCTGTTAGGTGTACCACCTGCCTTAGGACGTGTGGCGATCTTCTGAGTCTGAGTACCACGGATGTAGATTTCACCTGAGTGAGAAGCCTTACCGTCAGTCTGGATGATGTTAAGACCTGCAACCTGTCCCTGGAGTGAACGGGCAACGTTCGCATTAGGACGGTCAGCAACCTTGTCACCATCGAGGTTCTCTACTGAACCTACGAGCTGAGTCTTCTT
>JBGVPH010000046.1:0-14326 GCA_045126915.1 Candidatus Cryptobacteroides sp. | reverse complement strand
GTGCCGTCACCGCCGTATGTCGCCACACGACGTCGTGAGCTCTTGCCTCGCGGTTTCACCCTTACCCTTGCGGGCGGTCTGTTTTCTGTTACGGCATTCATAAGATTACTCCCATCTGTGCTTTCCACAGCAGGATGCCCTTTCCAGTCCGGACTTTCCTCAGCAGTTTCCTGCCGCGACAAGTCATTCTGCCTATTTCAAAGAACTATTTATATCCGAGCTTGCGCTCCATCTTGTCATTCTGGGCGTTGATCTTCTCAACAGCCTTTACCAATCCAGGAGTGATGTCTTCACAGTGTTTGTGACACTGCATTGATTTAGAATACATACGTCCGATGCAGAAATTGCTATGCTCGCAACCGCTGCAGTGCTTCTCGTCTGCCATCATCTTGTTGACAAAGTCTGTGTCCTCGAGGACGGCACGTCCCATCTGGATCATTGGGAATCCCTTGCTGATCGCTTCATCTGCTGTTTCACGCGAAATGACTCCTCCTACGTATACGAATGGGAAATCTGGCATTGCTTCACGGAACTTGAGTGAGTCTTCCATGAAGAAAAGAGGTTTGAAAGGCACTGTCGGTGCAACGATCTTACCAGCAAGTCCTACACCGAGCTTAAGCCACCATTTGCTCCATGGGAAATAGTGCACGATAGGCTTTACCGGGAACTGTCCGCGCATGACATACTGTGGATGTCTGCTGACAAAACCACCGGAAAGCACGATGGACTCAATTCCGAGATCTCGAAGTACTTTTGCCACTTCGATGAGTTCCTCTGTCTCCTGACCGCCTTTGAATCCGTCACGTGTATTAAGTTTAGCGAAAAGCGCTACCTTGCCTTTGCCGGCAGCCACTGCCTTTTCCACGCACATCTTCATGAATCGCATTCTGTTCTCAAGGCTTCCTCCGAATTCGTCACGTCTCTTGTTGGTGTAAGGTGAAAGGAATTGTGAGATCAGATAGCCATGTCCGGCATGGATTTCAATTGCGTCAAATCCTGCTTGAATCGCAAGCTCTACAGCCTTTCCATAAGCATCAGCGACCTCGTTGATCTGCTTCATGTTCATCTTCTGAACAAAGGTAGGTGAGTAGAGGTTGAATCCACGGCTTGCTCCGTACGGCATGCAGCCGCAGATGGTCCTGTGTGACATGTTTCCGCAGTGCCCGAGCTGGATTGATGCCTTTGCGCCTTCTGCGTGGATGGCATCTGTAAGCTTCTTGAGTTCAGGTACGATTTCTTCGCGCATCCACAACTGGTTCTCAAATGAAAGACCGCTCTGGCAGACAGCAGCATATGCTACCGTTGTCATTCCGATACCTCCGCGTGCAACCGCTGTGTGATAGTCGAATAACTCTTTTGACGGTCTCTGACCAGGGCACATTGCTTCGAATGCTGCCGATCTGATGGTCCTGTTTCTCAATTCGATAGGACCAATCTTGTATGGTGTAAACAATTCGCTCATTACCAGATAAATGGTATTATATGTTTCTTATTCAGTTTAGTGTATTCCTCTCCAAATTCCTTTTCGTATTTCTCGGTAAGTGACTTGGCGCGCGGACCAAGGTTTGCAAAAGTCCAGATTGCGAAGAGAAGTCCGGCAGGGGACCATGTGAGGATTGCAAATCCGATCCATTCTGTGAATTCTCCGAAGTAGTTTGCTGATGTCACGTATTTATAGAATCCCTTGCGAGGAATATAGTGCTTCGTGTCGCCTGGCTTGCGCAGGTTTCTGATT
This sequence comes from Candidatus Cryptobacteroides sp., assembly GCA_045126915.1. GTDB lineage: Bacteria > Bacteroidota > Bacteroidia > Bacteroidales > UBA932 > Cryptobacteroides. The sequence continues at coordinate 12,591 of JBGVPH010000046.1, read as the reverse complement.
ACATGGTCCGAGTGAAGGTTGATTGCCATTCCTGTAAAGAATACGATGGTTCCGATAATGAATTTCGGACTCCACAGCCATTCTGTTCCATACATTCCTGCGGGAGCTTCACCATAGAGCCATCCTCCAATCAGATATGCATTCAATGTGTTGAACACCAGTCCCATAAGCATGATTGCAATCGGCATTGTGCTCTTGCCTCTCATGATGAGTGGAAAGATGAAGGATCTCTGGAAATAATGGAGGAGATAGAATCCTGCCATGATGAACAGTACAGCTTTGGAATTACCTGTCTCAACTCCTGAGAATGCGAAGTCAAGAGTGTAGTACAGCATGAAAAGGAAAGCCGGAGCCTCCATAAGAACCCAAGCTGTCTTGTTGCCGATCTTAGGCCCCCAGTTCTTGGTGGAAAGATAGCCGTATCCTGCCTTGAAATAAAATAAAGCCACGAAGACTATCACTGCCATTACCGCCATTACGGCCATTATTGTATAATAGGTGTTCATTATCCGGTTGTTTTAATTCAAACACGCAAAGTTAATGAATATTTTTTGATATTGATTTTTTATACTACTTTTGTTGTATGGTTAAGGTTTTGACAGTATTCGCTATGTTCTTTTCGCTTCTTTCCTGTGCAGATGCGACAGTAAAGGAGTACAAGCTGGATGTTGTAGCTGAATATCCTCACGATACTGATTCATACACCCAAGGGCTGTTCTTCCACAATGGGGAAATGTATGAAACAACAGGTCTCCACGGTAAGTCAACGCTTAGAAAGGTTGATATCCGGACAGGCAGACCTGTAAAGAAACTCGACTTTGATAAGAAGTATTTTCTTGAGGGTTCAGTTGTTTTTGGGGATAACCTTTATGTACTTACATGGGAGAGCAGGATTGCCTTCATTTATGATGCAAATACCCTTGAGTACAAGTCATCGTGGAGATATCCTCGCGAAGGTTGGGGAATAACGACAGATGGTAAGCAGCTCATTGCTTCAGACGGCAGTGCGAATCTGTATTTTATGGACGAGGAGTTCAAAGTCGACAGGAAGGTCACAGTGACATTAAATGAGAGACCTATACGTTGGCTCAATGAACTTGAATATATCGATGGAAAGATATGGGCTAATGTCTACACGACAGATGAGATTGTGATAATCAATCCAAAGAGCGGAAAGGTGGAAGGAGTCATTGATTGCAGAGGTTTGCTGCCTGATAAGTTGCGTAGGCCGGAAACTGATGTCCTGAATGGAATTGCCATCAATCCGCAGGATGGTAGAATCTATCTTACCGGCAAGAATTGGCCTAAGCTTTATGAAATTATAATAGTGGAAAAGAGATAGCCGGTCGGGCCGGCTATGACGTCATTCCCGACCTGATCGGGAATCTGAATGAAATATTTGCAGGGGTGCCCTTAGGGGCTGAGATCATACCCGTTGAACCTGATCCGGATAATGCCGGCGTAGGGAAGCAGAATCTCAAATATACAGAAGGACTGTATATTCCCCTTGCATAATTGTGCATAATTATGCGAGGTTTTTTATTATCAGCAGCGTTAGCAGCGCTGTTTCCGGGCAACGTACAAGGTGCGCTTCCCGAAGGCGTTGTCGATAAACTCGACAGTGCAGTGGTTTCCACATCACGCGCAGGAGAGTCTACTCCTGTCACCTATTCGATGGTTTCACGTGAGCAGTTACAGAAGACAGGTCCGTCAAATTCTCTTCCTATGGCTCTTGCTTTGCAGCCATCAGTTGTGGCTGTGAATGAAGGAGGTACAGGTTTGGGCTATTCCAAGATGACAGTCAGGGGAGTCAAAGGTTCGCAGATCAATGTTACTCTCAATGGAATCACTCTGAATGATGCCGAGTCTCAGGAGGTCTTCTGGGTTAATATTCCGGCATTGTCTTCTCTTCTTTCAAGTGTTCAGGTCCAGCGTGGACTCGGTACTTCAGCTTCCGGTTCGGGAGCCTTTGGTGCTAGCATCAATATGAGTACGTCTTCAGTGAGTCCGGATCCATATGCGTCAGTGGATCTGGGCTATGGCTCTTATAATACGTTCACAGCTACTGCCGCAGCAGGGACTGGTAAAGGGAAAAAGGGCTTTTATCTTGATTTTGCCTATTCCAAGGGACTGACTGACGGTTACATAAGGAATGCCTATGCTGATGTCGCTTCCGCCTATGCTGCATTGGGTTGGATGAATGAGAAGAATTCTCTTAGGCTGATGTGGCTCTATGGTGATCAGCACACCGGAATCACCTGGAATGGCATTGATCTGCAGCAATATGAGATGGATAGGAGATATAATCCTGCGGGTGAATATTACGATGCGTACGGTAATGTCAGATATTATGACAATGAAACAGATAACTACACACAGCATCATCTTCAGCTGAATTACACTAGACTTTTTGGGGAACGCCTGATGTGGACCTCGACCTTCCATTGGACGAATGGGGACGGCTATTATGAAAATTACCGTCCTTCCGGCATCTCCGGTCAGTATGGATTCAGTCAGAATTTTACCGGTGATTTCATTGTCAGAGAAGCATTGCTCAACAATTATTTTGTTCTCAATTCGGATCTTCGTTACAGGTCTGATGTCTGGAATATTACCACCGGATTTACTCTGTCTGATTATGACGGCGATCATATCGGTCAGGTGCGTTGGAGTGATTATCTGGGTGATGATTATGATTATTCGTCGCATAGCTGGTATCTGAATAACGGACGTAAAAAGGAAGCTAATGTCTTTGTCCGCGCAGAATATGAGCCTCGGGATTGGTTGACTGCATATGCCGATCTCCAGTACAGGGGAGTGTGGCTTAAGATGGAAGGTCCGGAGGATGATAATGTTCCATTGGATTATTCAACCAACTGGCAGTTCTTCAATCCGCGTGCAGGTCTGTCTTTCAGATGGTCAGGCAAGCATAAGGCGTTCCTTTCGGCAGCCGTTGGTCATAGAGAGCCTGGACGTGCAGATATCAAGGAGAATATCAAGAATGCATGGCTTTCTGATCAGCCTGATCTTGCCTTGAAGCCTGAAAAAATGCTGGATATGGAATTTGGATATTCTTTCAATGCAGAGAAGGTGAGTGCAGCTGTCAACGTTTATCTTATGGAGTATTGGGATATGCTGCTTGAAACGGGCAAGCTCAGCAATGTCGGATATGCAATTAAAGAGAATGTAGACAGGGGCTGGAGAAGAGGTGTGGAGCTAAGTGTAGGGTATGTGCCGCTGAGATGGCTTCGTGCAGATGCTAACTTTACATTCAGTTCAAATAAGATACGTGATTATAGGGAGTATGTGCAGAATGTGGATGCTTATGAAAGCTGGGCTATGACTGGCAGGACTACCGAGTTTGAGTATGGTACTTCATCCATGCTTATGTCGCCGTCTGTACTTGGGTCGCTTAGGCTGACTTTTGTTCCATGGAAGGGGGCAACTGTTTCTGTGGATGGAAAATATGTCGGAAGACAGTATCTTGATAATACCATGACAATGTCTCGATCGATTCCTGCCTATTTTGTGTCAAATCTTGCGGTTTCGCATACATTTGAACTTAATAAGGGTAGCCTCGGACTTTCTTTCTATCTGAACAATATCTTCAACAATATGTATTATGCAGACGGTTGGTGCTGGAAGAATATCGTAGAAGAAGACGGCGCCCTGGTAGATGGAATCGGTATCTATCCTCAGGCGCCGCTAAATTATATGTTGAAAGTAAGTTACAGATTCTAGCTCAGTGGCTTCATTCCTTGACGGTCAAGGGCTACTTTGTGGAATTTATATCCGAGACGGCGTAGCTGTATGGCTGCGCCAGTCTTGTACATTACCTTTACTGTACGTGCGAAGATGTGGAATGCCTTTACTGTCTGAGCTTCGATGTGCTCGTGTCTGATGAATGTCACAGCTTTCTGAGCGCAGCAGAGCAGGATGTTTACAAGCTGCTTTGCTTCTGCTGAGTCCAGGGATAGGCCAAGTATGTTCTGCACGATGTGTTCGTCCATATCATCAAATCCGCGAGGACCGTGGAGCTTCTCGTATTTCTCTCCGTGATGGCGTCCCCAGTCTTCATCCCACCATTTTGCTACAGCCATTCCTGCGTATCCGGCGCATGCTATGGCAAAATCCGGGTATGAGTTGACTTCAGGAAGAGCTTCTGCAATATATTCAGGTGCCCATTCCTTCCATTTCTGATCTATATCCTCAGAGGCAAGCAGGGTTCCGTCAAGCATTCCGAGGCTTGTGCACATTTTGAGGACCTCTCTCTGGAGATTCTCTTCATAGACTTCGTAGTATTTTGTGTTCTCTTCCATATTCCAAAGGCTTTTCAGGTAAAAAATCCCGCATCACTGCGGGATTTTTCGGTTAGTTAGTAGTGTAGTGTATTCCCTTACGGGATGATTAATTATTAGTGGTTAGAAACGTCCAAATGACATAAAATTGTTATGTCATTGCAAATATAGGTATTAAATTGATATTTGCAAATAAATTCAGTTTTTATTCCTCCAAAAGGTCTGGTCTGAGGAGTTTTGTTCTTTCAATTGCCTGCTCATCCTGCCATTTCTGTATCAATTTAGGGTTTCCGCTGAGCAGAACTTCAGGTACTTTCCATCCGTTGAATTCTGCCGGTCTTGTATAGACTGGGGCAGAAACGAGACCATCCTGGAAAGAGTCGCTGAGAGCAGATGTTTCGTCCGAAAGAGCTCCTGGAATAAGTCTGATGATTGAGTCTGCCAATATGGCTGCAGGAAGTTCTCCTCCACTGAGGACATAGTCTCCTACTGAGATTTCCCTTGTGATCAGGTGCTCTCTGATGCGATGGTCTATGCCCTTGTAATGACCACAGAGAAGGATGATGTTCTCCTTCAGTGACAATTCGTTAGATATGTTCTGATTAAGTACCTCTCCGTCAGGTGACATGAATATGATTTCGTCGTACTCTCTTTCAGCCTTAAGCTCCTGAATCATATTGTAGACAGGCTCGATCATAAGGACCATTCCTGCGTCTCCGCCATAGCTGTAATCATCCACCTGCTGACGTGGACCTTTACCATATTTTCTGAGGTTATGTATATGTATTTCTACCAATCCTTTCTTGATAGCCCTTCCTACAATAGAGTGGCTCAGAGGGCTTTCCAGAAGCTCTGGTACAACGGTCAGAATGTCGATTCTCATATTGAATTTTCTTAAATGTATGATTCGTTCTGCAAAAATAGCATTTTGATGGGAGTTTTGCTAAAAAAATGGTATATTTGCGACTTGTATTGATTATAAACCATATAACGCCAATTGTTATGAGTGAAGAGATTATCCCTGATGTTATCATAGCATCAGATGTACCTGAAACAGTAGAGAACGTAATCGTTGAAGAAGCTGCTGAAAATCATGTCAGCTATTCGGAGAAGACTCTTGCAGAGATTGTCAGACTTTTTGAGGAACTGATGGCCGATGAGGAGAGGATGAAAAGATCTAAAGATGCAGAAGCGCTTAAGTCTGCATTCTACAAGAAGCTTCAGAAAGAGAAGTTCGATGCTGGTCTGACTGCAACAGACATTGTTCCTGCTGAACAGCCTGCTGAAGAGCAGGAAGTGGTTGAAGAAGCTGCTGAGGCTGTTTCAGAGAACCCATTTGCAGAAATCGAGAAAGGATTCAAGGAACTTTATAACGGATATAGAAAGGAGAAGGCCGATTATAACAAGCAGCTTGACAAGGAGCGTGAGGAAAACCTTGCCGCAAAGGAGCAGGTGATTGCTGACCTTAAGAGCCTGATTGAGAAGCAGGAGGATGTGAATGCGACATTCCCTGAGTTCCGCGAGATTCAGAACAGATGGAGAGCTGTGGGCCCGGTTCCTGCACAGAGCTTCAGAAATATCAATGAGACATATCAGCTCTATGTGGAGCAGTTCTACGATATGGTGAAGATCAATCGCGAGCTCCGCGACCTTGATTTCAAGAAGAATCTTGAGGCAAAGGAGCAGTTCTGCCAGGCTGCAGAGCAGCTTGCTGAGAGCTCTAATGTTGTAGAGGCATTCAGAGAACTTCAGAAACTTCACGAGCAGTGGAAGGAGTATGGTCCAGTTGCCAAGGAATACAGAGAGCAGATTTGGGAGAGATTCAAGGCTGCAACAGCTTTGGTAAACAAGAAATATCAGGCTTTCTTTGAGGGACTTAAGGAGCAGCAGGCTGAGAATCTTGCAAAGAAGACAGTTCTTTGTGAGAAGGTGGAGGAGATTGCTCAGAGAGAGGTTCTCTCATCTAACCAGTGGAATGCATTCTCAAAGGAAATCGAAGAAATCCAGAAGGAATGGAAACTTATCGGTTTCGCTTCTAAGAAGGATAATCAGAAGATATATGACCGTTTCCGTGCTGCTTGTGACAGCTTCTATGGTCGCAAGCGTGAATTCTACACTGAGTACAAGGATAGCATGAATGCAAATCTTGAGAAGAAGATTGCTCTTTGTGAGGAGGCTGAGGCTCTCAAGACCAGCACAGAGTGGAAGAAGGCTACTGATCAGTTCATTTCGCTCCAGAAGCAGTGGAAGGAGATCGGTGCTGTGCCACGTAAGAAGTCCGATCAGCTTTGGAAGAGATTCCGTGCAGCTTGTGATGAGTTCTTTGCTGAGAGGGACAAGAATGCTAAGCCAGAGAATGATTTCTACGGCAATCTTAGGGCTAAGCAGGCTCTTATTGCTGAAATCAAGGCATATGAACTCAAGGGTGACGGTTCGGATGTAGAGGCTATGCAGGATTTCCAGAAGAGATGGCAGGAAATCGGTTTTGTACCTTTTAAGGAGAAGGACAATGTTGCTAAAGCATACAAGGATGCTCTTCAGGAGAAGTTCCCAAGAGGACAGCGTCGTGGAGGCGGAAAGGCTCCTAAGTCTGAAATGGAGCGCCTGATCATCAAGTACAACCAGCTCGAGCAGGATGTAGTGACATACGAGAACAATATCGGATTCTTCTCAATGTCTAAGAATGCTGAGCCACTCATCAAGCAGATGCAGGAGAGAATCGCTCAGGCTAAGGCAGAACTTAACGAACTTGCTTCTCAGATCAGACAGCTGAAGGCAGCGGAAAATCAGGAATAATTTTTTTAACAATAGATGAATAAGAATACAATTATCGGATTCTTGCTGATAGGTGTGATCATGTTTGGTTTCACATGGTATCAGTCAAGACAGTATCAGGATCAGATGGAGGCACAGGCTCAGCTTGACTCCATCGCAAGAGTGGAACAGATGGCCGCGATGGCTATGGATTCCATCAAGAAGGCGCAGGGTATAGTAGAGGAGACAGATGTCAAGGTTGCTGTTATACCGGCATATAAGGATACAATGCTTACATCTGCAAGGATGGCTGAATCTTCAATCTATCGTCTTGCCAATGACAAGATGGAGATTGAGTTCACTACTAGAGGAGCACAGCCTTATTCGGTGAAACTCAATGACTATATGTCATATGACAGTACTGCTCTCTATCTTATCCGTCCTGAGATGAGCCGCTACGACATAAGGTTGTATGCTGGTGAAAATATCAATACCAAGGATTTCAATTTCGAAGTTGTAGAGCATTCAGATTCAGTTCTTGTGATGCGACTTCCGTTCTCGAATGGTGGCTACATCCAGCAGAGATATGCTCTTTCGGCTGACAGCTATTCACTTTACAATGAGTTGTCTCTTGTAGGATTGGATGGTATAATTCCACGTAATGTTTCTATGCTCGACATTGATTGGAATGTTGTCATTCCTCGTCTCGAGAAAGGTTACAGATACGAGAAGCAGTATTCTATGCTTGATTACTACTTCACAGGTGACGAGAAGCCGGAGCAGATTGCAAGAGGTAAGGACGATAGCGAAAGAGTGGATACCAAGGTTAAGTGGTTTGCATTCCAGCAGCAGTTCTTCTCTGCTATAATGACAGCTACCAATGAGTTTGCTTCAGCTGATTTTGCTGTGAAGTTCTTCAATGAGGATGATCCTTCAAAGAACCTGATGGCTTGCTCTGCAAAGCTCAGATCTGATTTCAATATCGCAGGTGGAGATGTAGTTCTTCCTTATGAGTTCTACTTCGGTCCAAACGATTACAATACTCTTAAGAAGTATGATCTCAAGTATGAGAAGATCATTCCTCTCGGTGGATGGCTTGTAGGATGGATCAGCCGTTTTGTGATCATCCCATGCTTCAATTTCCTTGGTAAGTTCGTTTCGAACTATGGTCTTATCATTCTTCTGATGACAATCCTCATCAGAATCGTGATTTCTCCATTGACTATCAAGGCATACAAGTCTTCAGCAAAGATGCAGGTGCTCAAGCCGGAGATCGATCAGCTCAACAAGAAGTATCCGAATGAGAAGGATGCTATGAAGAAGCAGCAGGCTATGATGGAGCTCTACCGTAAGGCCGGCATCAGTCCAATGGGTGGCTGCCTTCCTATGCTTCTCCAGATGCCTATTCTCTTTGCGATGTTCCGCTTCTTCCCGGCTTGTATCGACCTCAGACAGCAGAAGTTCCTTTGGGCTGATGACCTCAGTGCATATGACTCCATCTGGGATTTCGGTGTGAATGTTCCACTTCTTGGAGATCACCTTTCGCTGTTTGCTCTTCTGATGGCTGTTACAATGTTCCTCTATTCGAAGATGACTTCAAGTCAGATGTCAGATGATCCGAATATGGCAGGAATGAAGTTCATGAGTGTATGGCTTATGCCTATCATGATGTTCTTCATCTGTAACAGTCTTTCATCGGCGCTCAGCTACTACTACCTCCTTTCAAATATCTTCACTATGGCACAGACCTGGTACATCCGTAAGTTCGTTGTTACTGAGGATAGGGTTCGTGCTGAGATGGTGGCTAATGCCAACAAGCCTAAGCAGAAGTCTAAGTGGCAGCAGAGGCTTGAGGAGGCTCAGAGAATGCAGGAGCAGATGCAGAAAAACAGAAGATAATGATCAAGGATATCATTAATAGATTGAACGGAGAACTGCCAGCAACTGTAAAGTTGGTGGCAGTTTCTAAATTCCATCCATTTGAATCTATCGAGGAGGCTTATCGCGCAGGTCAAAGGATCTTTGCTGAGAGCCGTCCGCAGGAACTTCTTGCTAAGATAAAGCGCCTTGATGAGATTCGTATGGAAAGGGGAGAGCCTGAGTATATGTCAGATATCCAGTGGCATTTCATTGGTCATCTGCAGACAAACAAACTTAAGATGGTTCTTCCTTATGTGTCTCTGGTTCAGTCTGTTGATTCCGTTCGTCTTCTTGAGGCAATAAATGCCTGGGGTTCAGCTAACGCCAAGGTCATAAGCGTACTTATTGAGCCACATGTCGCTGCGGAAGAGACTAAGCAGGGCTTTGATCCTGAAGAGGTGGCTCGTGTTATGAAGGATGCCATTGATGGTAAATACAGATTCATTCGTTTCAAGGGTATTATGGGTATGGCTACCTTTACTGATGATGAGTCTGTGATTCGTGAGGATTTCAGAAGACTGCGTGCTGTATTTGATGAAGCACGACGTTCCTCTCCGCTATTTACGGATGACTTTTCTGAGTTTTCTATCGGAATGTCTGATGATTACCGTATTGCCATCGAGTACGGATCCACAATGGTCCGTATAGGTTCAATGATCTTTGGTGAGAGGAACTACTGATTCTTAAGTTCCTGGATCATTGCTTCTGCTACGTCTGCAGAGGCTCCTGAGCCACCGAGCAGATTTCTGATGTCTGTGTAGTTGTCCAGCATTGTCTGGCGGTATTCCTTATTCTCAATCAGTCTGCGTACTTCTTCGACAAGTGCATCTGCATTGCAGTCGTCCTGAATGTATTCCTTGAACGCAAGTCGGTCAACTATCAGATTGCCAAGGCTTATATACTTGATCTTGACAATTTTCTTTGCTATCCAGTAAGTTACAGGATTTGTGATGTAACCTACAATCTGCGGAGTGTTGAACAGCACTGTTTCAAGTGAGGCGGTGCCGGAATTTACGACTGCTGCCTCTGCCTGCTTCAAGATAGACTGAGTCTCGCCGAACAGTACCTTGATGTATGCTCTGTTTTCATCAGTGAGCCATGGTTCATAATCCTTCATTGCTCTTGAAGGTGCTCCCGCTATAATAAATTGATATTCAGAGTACTGCGGGATGTTTCGCATCTTTGCTGCAAACTCTGTCAGCACTGGCATCATTGTGCTGATTTCGCCTTTGCGGGATCCTGCAAGCATAGCAATGACAGGCTTATCCTTAAGGTTGTTTCTGACGAGAAAATCCTTCCTGCTTTCACTCATTGCCTTTGAGCCGTCAACAGCATCTACCAGTGGATTGCCTTTGTAGATGTAATCGATTCCTTTGGCGTCAAAGTATGGCTTTTCAAATGGAAATACGATGAAAAGCTTGTCGACGTATGCCTTAAGTTTCTTGATTCTACCTTCCCTTGAAGCCCATACTTTTGGTGCGATGTAGTAGAATACCTTGAATCCTGCTTTGTGTGCGAATTCAGCAATCTTGAAGTTGAAGCCCGGGTAGTCGATCAGTATCACTACGTCAGGGTTCCAGTCGAGGATATCTTGTTTGCAGAAATTTACGTTGCCGAGAAGTTTGCGGGCTTTTGCGAGGACTTCAACGAAGCCCATCACTGCTCCTTCCTTGTAATGGCGCACAAGTCCGCTACGGCTATGCGCACGGTCCGTGAAGTCTTTCCAGACCGTGTGCATAAGGTCTCCACCCCAGAAGCGTATGTCTGCATCAGGGTCTTTGGCATAGATTCCTTTCATCAGGTTCGAACCGTGAAGGTCACCTGACGCTTCACCTGCAATGATATAATATTTCATTGAGTGATAGGTGTTTAGAAGTCTTTGTTGATGTCTCCTGCCTTCATTTCATCGAGCACTTCATAATCTGTGCAGTCGATGTTGTGTGCAACGACGCTGATGTATCCGTTTGCAATGAGGAGGTGGTCAGCATCTGGAGTGTTGCGAGGATCATCTGCGAGCTCACCAACCATCATATAAAGGTCTTCTCCTTCTTCAACTGTAGGATTAGAGCTTTGACCGAGCATTTCGGGAGTCAGGTTGATGTCTTTATAAAAGTTTATATCCCATTCTCTGAATTCACGCACCCATCTTGCTACACCCTGATAGCCGGCACGTACGCCCTTGATCTGGTCTGCCGGGATGTCCGGGAAATTCACGTTGTAGTATACTCCGTGCTTTTTCGGATAGTTTTTCATGATGTTGCTGAAAACTTCACCGAAGTATTTTGCTACACCGCTGAAATCCGCATTAAGATCAAGGCTGTCAAGTGATACGCCGATTGCAGGTACTCCGTTGAGAGCTGCTTCTGCAGCTGCTCCAAGGGTTCCAGAATAGCATGATGCAACAGATGCATTGGATCCATGATTGATTCCGGATACTACAACATCGGGGTAATTATCGGCAAATACAGTGTTAAGACCGAATTTTACGCAGCTAGCTGGTGTTGCATCAAGATAGTGCCATCCGTTGCCGAGATCCTTATGTGCGATCTGCTTGAATCCGAGTGACAATGCCATTGCCATTCCAGACTGATGGGTCTTTGGGGCTATAACTGTCACCTCTCCGAACTGCTTCATTATTTCTACCAGAACATTGATTCCTTTTGCCTGATATCCGTCGTCATTGGTTATGAGAATACGCATGTTTTTCAGTGTTAAATTTCTTACAAATATAGATAATATATTGATAAATTTTTCTAAATTTGCAGCGATTTTTGTGGGAAAGGCAATCACAAATATTAAATGCAATTTAAAGTATAACTTTATATAAACATTTTTAAACGATGATTAAAATTGGTATTAACGGTTTCGGCCGTATCGGTCGCATGGTTTTCCGTGCAGCTGTTGAGAATTTCTCAAACGACATTCAGGTAGTAGGTATCAACGACCTTCTCGAGCCAGAGTATCTTGCTTACATGCTTAAGTATGACTCAGTTCACGGTCAGTTCAAGGGTGAGGTTGCTGTTGAAGAGGGTGCTCTTATCGTTAACGGTAACAAGATCCGCCTTACTGCAGAGATGGATCCAGCTAACCTCAAGTGGGACGAGGTTGGTGCTGATGTAGTTGTTGAGTCAACCGGTCTCTTCCTTGAGGATGAGAAGGCTCGCAAGCACATCCAGGCTGGTGCAAAGAAGGTTATCATGTCTGCACCTTCAAAGGACGCTACTCCAATGTTCGTTTACGGTGTTAACCACGAGACTTACGCTGGTCAGGACATCATCTCTAACGCTTCATGTACTACTAACTGTCTTGCACCTATCGCAAAGGTTCTCAACGACAAGTTCGGTATCGTTAAGGGTCTCATGACTACAGTTCACGCTGCTACAGCTACTCAGAAGACTGTTGACGGTCCTTCACGTAAGGACTGGAGAGGTGGTCGTGGTATCCTCGAGAACATCATCCCTTCATCTACAGGTGCTGCTAAGGCAGTAGGTAAGGTTCTTCCAGTTCTCAACGGTAAGCTTACCGGTATGGCATTCCGCGTTCCTACTTCAGACGTTTCAGTTGTTGACCTCACTGTAGTTCTCGAGAAGGAGGCTACTATGGCTGAGATCTGCGCTGC
>JBGVPH010000045.1:0-14394 GCA_045126915.1 Candidatus Cryptobacteroides sp. | reverse complement strand
ATCGCTAGGCGTATTATTAACCGTATATATTTTGTGATGAAACATCAGCATCCATATGTCAATTGCTTCGTTTCATAAAAGAAGATATATCCTGTCTGGTAAACAGACTTCCTATAGGAGAGAGTACTTAAATTCCAATGCGGCTTTGTAGTCCGCTCTGTTAAAGTTTGTACCTCCTACCTCCGTAACCTAATGCAGATACTTGCGGCATTAACCATATTGTCCGCTTTGGGAAGTTTGTTTACCGAGGATAATTTAAGTCTCAAAGGTATCGATCTTCACAAGATCGACGGCATATTGTTGCCTAGAACGAAAATTACTGAAAATTTATTTGTTTGACACACAATAACTTACAAAAATTATCAAAAATATTATGTAGGTTGTGCTTGGATTTCAACTGGGAATTGTAATTTACTTACCGAAGTTTCTAATATATCCATTCATATTCAACATAATCCACAGAGGCATCCATAATTATTGCACTGTCTGAATACATTTTTATAATAATGGATTGATAACCTACAAAATGATATAGATATTCCAATTTTACATCAGGCAGTCTGAATAGAGCATCTTGTGGCAGACCTTTATAACCACCTTCCCTAAAGAATATCTTGCCACATTTAAAGGATTTATATAGCCAATAAACATCATCTATAAGGTGGTAACGAATAGTTAGTGACTTGGCATTTGGTCTGAGATTGCGCACTGAGTCATACCTGCTGATGTCGTTTATAAACGAAAATACTAGAGACTGTTCCTCTAACATAATTTTATTTATTATGCAATCGTGAGGGACAGGCATTGCTGGTAATGTGTCTTGATTCAGATAATATATTTCCTTCATAACATCGTATATGTCCTAACAACTAATCCCGATTTATCGGTATAAAGTTATGCAAACCGACTGAAAAATACAACATTACTATCCTCCACGGAGAAGAGGAGCAGAAGATTTTGAGGTGTTTTTCGGTCACCTTTTGTAAAGTGGTGACCAAAAGTGACCATTTTTGAGGTTTTGACCAAAAGAAAAACCCTGCAAGCATTGAAAATCAATCACTTGCAGGGTTTCGTCGTACCCGGAGCCGCGGTCGAAATAATAAATTTAACTAAAATAATTCTAAATTAGAATTTAATACGCACTACTTGCAAAGTGTTGAAAAACAATATAATAGATGGGGTAAATCTTTTATTTTGATTTATTTTAATTTACTCAAATTTGTAAGATGTGGGGAAAATGTGGGGAAAATTTTGCGATTTTCCCCACATCTTTTTATACCTTTGTTTTCAAGAAAAAACGGAGGTTATGTTAGTAAAGTTTTTGATCAAGAAACAGGGCAAGAGAAACAAGGTCGATGACCTTGCTCAGGTCTACATGAGAGTCCGTGGAGGAAGAAGTGTAGACGTTACAGTCATGATTGATTTGAAGGTCAATCCTCTTTGGTGGGATGAGAAGACTGAAGAGTATAAGACAAGGGTTATCTGTCCGGATAAGGAGCGAAAGAAAGTTAGGAACGATATTTCAGCTGTCCGAACTTATGTCAAGGAGCAGCTTGATATGGTCGAGCCGGATGTGGTTACCAAGAAATGGCTGGAGGGGGTCCTTGACAAGCACTATCATCCGGAGAAGTATGATGACCAGAAGACGGTCAATCCTCTTGACTTTGAAGCCTTGTTTGATGAGTTCATGGTCAAGCATCCTGTTTCGGAGGTACGTGCCAAGAATAATAGGGTAGTAAAGCGTGCCGTCATGAGGTTTGAGCTCTTCAGGCGTGCTACGGTGAAGGGGCAGAAGAAGTACTTCTTCAATGTTAAGACCACAACCCCTGAGATTCTGGATGACTTATGGAACTTCTTTGCTAACGAACATCAGTACTTTAAGGATTATCCTGAAATCTACGAAAAGATAAAGGAGAAACGTCCGCCGAAGCCGAGAGGAGAGAACTGCATCATTGACATGATGTCCCGACTCAGGACTTTCTTCAACTGGTGCGTAGGTAAATATATTGAAGTCTCTCCGTTCAAGAACTACTCGATTCCGGAGCCGGTGTATGGAACTCCGGTGTTCATCACGACGTCGGAGCTGAATACTCTCGCAAAGCTAGATTTGTCTGATAAGCCTGATTTAGAGGTGCAGAGGGACATCTTCGTATTCCAGTGCTGTGTCGGCTGTCGAGTGGGAGACTTGTATAGGATGACCAGGTCGAACATCGTCAATGGTGTTCTATATTATATCGCGGGCAAGACTAAGGATGACAATCCTAGGACGCTGGCCGTTCCTCTTGTGTCGATGGCAATGGATGTAGTTGATAAGTACGAGGATCCCAAGAGAGCTACGCTTTTCCCTTTCATCCATGAGCAGTATTACAATATTGCCATCAAGGAGATCTTCAAGCTTGCAGGGATCAACCGCGTGGTCACTTTGCTTGACCCTACGACCAGAAAGGAAGTGCGTGTACCTATCAGTGAGTATGCCAGCAGCCATATGGCCCGAAGAACATTCTGCGGAAATGTCTATAAGAATGTGAAGGATCCTAGCATCGTCGGCTCTATGAGCGGCCACAAAGAGGGCAGCAAAGCTCTGGCCCGATACAGGGACATCGACCAGGATATCAAGAAGGACGCACTCAGTGTTTTCGAATAGTTTGTTTATAAATTAGTGCGGTTTTTGTTGAAAATTGCACTAAAGTCAGTGCAATTTATTATATTTGTTGCACTAAATAATGTGCAAAGTTATGGATACTTTACTTCAGACATATCGAATTAAGCTTGATCTGACTCCAGTAAACTATGTCAGATCCTTTCATGATACCATTAACTGGAAGAATAGATTAATCGGAATCCTGGGACAAAAAGGTGTCGGAAAGTCAACGATGATACTCCAGCACATCAAGATGCATGACAAGATAGAGGAGTCTCTGTATGTTCAGGCTGATGACTTCTATTTTGCCGGTCATAGGATTTATGATCTTGCTTTGGCATTCTTCCAGCGCGGCGGTAAGAAACTGTACATTGACGAAATACACAAATATGCAGGATGGACAACGGAGATTAAGATGATTTATGATCAGTTGCCTCTTCTGCAGGTAGTTTACTCGGGCAGCTCAATTCTGGATCTCAAGAAAGGTGGTAAGGCGGACTTGAGCAGAAGAACAATCGAGTATACTATGCCTGTCCTGTCGTTCAGAGAGTACCTGAATATCTCTCAGGGATGGAGCCTTCAGCCGTCTTCGTTGGAGGATATTCTGGCAGGAAAGGTGGACTTTCCATATGGAGAGCATAGACCGATTAAGTATTACCAGGAGTATCTGCATCACGGCTGTTATCCATATTTTACTGAGGAGGATTTCCTGATCAAGTTGAAGCAGGCCCTCAATGCGACGGTCGAGGATGATATTCCAAGATACGCTGAGATGACAGTTGCGGCTGCAGCGAAATTGAAGAAGCTTATGTATATGCTCGCTCAGTCAGTACCTTATAAGCCGAACCATACTAACTTAGCTAGAGATCTTGACATCAGCAGGAATCTTCTTCCTGATTATATAGAGTATTTGGAGAAGTCAGGACTTTTCAATGCATTGCGTGAGAAGTCAACAGGAGACGGCATATTGCAGAAGGTAGAGAAACTTTATCTGGGCAATTCCAATATCATCTATGCCCTTGGTCTTGATAAGGCTGATGAGGGAACAATCCGTGAGACGATGTTCCTGACATGGATGAAGCAGAAGCACTCTGTATATTCATCAAAGATTTCAGACTTTGAGATTGGTGATATTACTTTTGAGGTCGGCGGCCGCAATAAGAAAGGAAAGCAGCTTAGGGAGGCGGATCAGGGATATATCGTAAAAGATAATATCGAGTACGCCGTCGGCAAAAATGTCCCTATATGGATGTTTGGTTTTATCTATTAAAAGTTCAAACGCTATGAAATACCCTTTAGAAAATGTTTCGGTTTGGGATCTGATAAGACATCCTTTTGATGAAGAAAGCGGAGATCCGGGTGGGCGTACCTTTATGCGTCTGCTGTCTAACATCTTTTTCCCTATATATGTGTTTCTTCAACTGTACGTTCCCATTCAATTGGCTATGGATATCTGTCTGGATCTAGGTCCGACGGGGTCCAAGATTGAACACGTGGAGCAGGTTGGGCTACCAGCGGAATCGGCAGTAGATCAAGCAGAGCTATTGGTGGAGCAAAATGAACTGACCAGTCAGCGGAAAGACCCCGTGTGGCTAACTGTAATGTACATGTTCTTTGTCTGGATATGGCTGGTAGTCGGTTTTTGGGCTATTTGGGTAATTCTGTCAGTCTTTGTTAGATTTGGAACTTCAACGTATTTCCATAAACTATTGATAGCATTCTTCTATGCCGTACTTTGCTTATGTACAAAGAAAGGAACGCCCCAAAATATTAAATGGACTGAACGTTTAGATGAGGCTATTACAAATATAGATATTGTCAAGGCTGAGATGGCTGGCAAGGAGTTGTCCTTAGCAGACATAATTAATCCTTCAATGGATGTTGATCTTGTTGAGAGCAGTATCAGCTCATACATGAAGAGTTTGAATGGTAAGTACAATGGTAATAATATTGCCAAATTATTTGTGACATTATGTAAAACTAAGGTACTTGCTACTGATACTCTTGCTCATTTCTATAGGGTGATGAGCTCTCAATATACAGATGGAAAATGGGTCATCCCAAACGTTGTCCAGAAGTATGCAAGGGAGCTTAACGCTCTAGAAGATTCAAAGAGAGGGTGGCAGAAAGAGATCATGCAGAAGTACTTTCCTCAAATTAATTTGGACGAACTAAATACAGATAATGCATAAGTCTTGCATATGCAATGCACATCGTGCATATGCAATATAATTTGCTTAATTTCAATAAAATACGATTATATATTTGCGTCGTCATTCCGGTCGGGATGGCGGCGTTTTTTCTTTGTGGCCACAGGGAAGTTCGCGAAGTTGAACACTAAAAATAAGCTAAATCAAATGAAAGACTTATTGGCAATCATCCAGAATGTCGGACCGGATGCCAACCTCAAGATCGAGGTCGACAGCAGGGACATGATGGCATTCGCTGATGCCCTCGTCGAGAAGGCGATGGCAGAACTCAAGACCCAGGCAGTGGCGACACCTCCTGCGGAAGATGTACTTGTTCCTAAGAAGGAAACTCGCGAAATCCTCGGTGTGTGCGATGCGACTCTCTGGAAGTGGGACAGGTTGGGATACCTGGTGCCGGTCAAGGTCGGCAGGAAGATATTCTATTGGAAGTCGCATATCGATAAACTTATGGGTAAGTATTAGCTATGAAGAACTATAAGGTCTATCGATGGATGTTAGCGGAAGGACTCGACCTGAAAGGACTTTCATTATGTCTGTTTCCACTGATATTCTCCTACAATAGAAGTAAACGCATAATGTTCGAGAGCGAGGATGCTTTAGCAAAGTGCTTTGGGTATAGACGCGAGTATGTTAATGCCATCTTGAAAAAACTGATTAAGCTGAAGCTGATAGTGCGCCTGTCTCGGCATGATGGTCTCCAGACATATGACTACTGCGTGGATGTGTCTACTATAGTCAGAATGCTTGGTCCGCCAAAATGCAATGATCCCGAGATGCTTAAGGACTTCTACCGTTCAATTCCGAAGCCAGCCCTGCAATGGTGTGAAAAAATATTACATGAAGGTGTGAGAAAAGTTAACACTCCATGTGAGAAAAGTTCACAACCTGATGTAAGAAAATCTAACATGCCATGTGAAGAAATCTTACACAATAATGATAAGGATAATAATATAGATAATAAAAGAGATAATGTACTTTCAACATTATCCAACAAAGAATTTATTGAAATATTATATCCGATTTTCTTCTTCAAGAATAACTGCGACCCTATCCCTGAGATAGAGAAGTTTCTTGACTACTATAGAGGCAAGGAGTGGAAACTAAGCGGTGGTAAGGTGATGAGCGAGATTGAGGATTTGATAAGACCGGCAGAGTCTTGGCAGGTGAAAGAGATAAAAGAGACAGGCTACCGCTCAAGTTTTATGAGGGGATGGAAAGAAGTGTATAAGATTGCTCCAGAACACCTGAAGAAAGAAATACTTCGTACAAGACCTTCTTCCCAAAATGACTCGTCTGCTTCAATCTTATGCTCGATAAAATTGGCTGACTGGCTTGACTCGGAAAGTCAGACAGTGGGTATCATCTTCAGAGGTAGCGCAAATCCTAATTACAAATTTGATTGGAAGAGACGGTGACTTGAAGGAGTGCTTTAGGTCCTCTTTAAGAGGAGCAAGAGGGAATGGCACAAAGTACCATTCTGCTCTTGCCCTCCGGGGACAAAATACAGCGCTGCGCTACCTTAGAAATGGTATTACCAATTAAAAGATCATTTATTAAAATTTCATAACGATGAAAAAGGAAAAATTAACCACGATAAGCGTCACTGTCAAGACTCGTGGCTTGATAAAAGACGAGGCTCCGAAGCTTGGAATGACCCAAAGTGAGTTCGTTACATATCTGGTGAAAGAGCACATGAGAAGAGCAAAACTCAAGAAGAAACAGAAGGATAAACTCCGTCTTGAAGATATGACTGAGGAGGAGATTCTTGCCTTCATCGCCAAGTCTTTGGAGCATCTATCCAGTAGGAACGATGTCAGCAAACTGATCTCCTTCATCAGAAAGCAGGAACAGGAAATTCTTACGCCGATCCAGACCGATATGGCTCAGATCAAGAATTCCTTCTCCCAGTTAATGACAATCTTTCAAGGACTTTAACAATGAACGTGAAAATACAAAGCAAAGGCATAGCTGGTGGCCATAACTCCGGGAGTTGTGGCGGTTATGCCTCTTATCTTGAGCATGAGAATATTGAGAAGGCTGAAGCTGGGATGGAGGATCAGCGGATACCGTTCTTTAATCCATTCGGCTACCCGGTGGAAAGGTATGAGCTAGTCAAATCCTTGGATATGAATACTACTCAACTCCATCGAGATGATGCTAAGTTCTACTCCGTCATCCTTTCCTTTTCAGATGATGAGATAAAGTCTATGGGTGGGTCAAGGGAAGAAATTATTTCTAGCACCCATAATGTGGTTGAGAAGACGATGGATCAATATGCCAAGAATTTCCATTGCGACGGTGTGAATTCTCATTCCGACTTGAAATACTATTACACTATACATGAATACAGAGGCGGCTTTGAACCAGGTCTGCATGTTCATATTATAGTGAGCAGGAAGGATGTGACAAATCGTTTCAAACTGTCTCCGATGACCAATCATCGCGGCGGAAGTTCAGGTGTGATCAAAAGAGGTTTTGACAGGGACTCATTTTACCGCGAGTGCGAAAAGATCTTTGACAAGGCGACCGGCTTTGACCGATCGCTGGAGAAGAGCTATGATTATCTCAATGCGATGAAGCACGGCAATGTCGAGCAGCGCGAGGCGTTGATACGTGAGGTTTTCAAGGATACCGTGCAGGAAGTCAGTGAGAATATAATCAGTCGCGTGGAGATGATGGTCAATGAGGCTCATGTGCCGGAGCTGCAGAGAGAATATCTTCGTCAGACCCAGGCAGAACCTGCTGAGAAAATGAAGATGAACACCTTTTGGAATACTTATCACAGCTATTATCGTCCGCTTATGGAATCCGTCAAGGAATCTTGTTATTCGGCGTTCCAGGTATACAGTACTGCAAAAGAATGCTATAGTGTCTGCTCTGATAAGATGTCAGAAAGATATAACCGTTTGAAAGCCGTATATGCAGAGATAAATAGACTTCAATCCGAGATTAATAATGCTAAATCCAGCAAGACGTGCATCAAGATGTTCAGCTTGTTGGTAGCTGCAGTCAACCCCGCTCCAGCAATCATCATTGCATTGCTAGGCGCTATCATTATGGAGGCCCAGAAGCGTGCGTCCATAATCCAGATCAGGAATCTTAGGACACAGGCTAATAGAATTAGGACTGATATTGAACAGCTGAAAGTAAAACAGGAGGAATTGAAGAAGGCCAAGGCTGATACACTGAAGTCATATATCGCTGTAAAGGACGAGAAAGAAAGTCTTAAATCTAAAATCAATGCCCTTAAAGGACTGTTGGAAAACGCTCCTGCAGCCTCAAAGGAGACCTTGAGTGAATTGACAAAGATGGTAAAGGAGGGAGGATTTATGGACAATGTGGCGGCTGTACGCCGGGAAGGACCTGAAGACATGGGTTTCTTGCTATACGAAATCTTCAGCCGTTCTAAAGATAGAATGTCGTTGGATTTGAATCTGGTTGCACGCAATTTCAGCTGCGATCCCGTCTTTCACTCCAATGGTGGTGTTGCTGACTTCAAGGTTATTTACAAAGGGGAGAAGTTTTTAGCGTCTGGGTTCTTCAAACCCGCACTGCTTGTTTCTCTTTTGAATAAATGGGAACGCTGTACCGGGCAAAGACCGGCATATAAGATTGCGGCATTACAAGAGGCAAAGGAAAGAATCTTCCAAGCTGAACAGCAGAAGCAATCAAAAGGTTTTAAAATGAAAATGTGATAATGTTTCTTCAATTTGGACGGTCAATGCCTCTGAACATGAATTGATGTTCGGTGGATAGAATGGCAGTTCGGTGGATGTTTTATGTGAAGATGGTCAAGGAAGATAAATTCGCGATTGTGAACCTACAACACGAAAATTTATTAACTATCTAATCAATTTGCATTATGGCTATTGACACAGCTCCTTCGCAGGTGGCGACCAGTGCGTTACAGGCGATTCCTTTTGGCTCCATCATCGGAGGTCCTTTGAAGGCGTGTATAGAGGCGCAGGCTATGGCGGCTCAGACATCATGGCAGTTCATTCAGGAAGTAGGTCTCAACACCAACCCTGAAACAGGCCAGAAAGAAGCAGTGAACGTATCGTTCCAGTTCATCCAGAACGGACGAGTCGTACAGCTCAATGTCCCTCTCCTGACAATCGTTCCGATCCCGTACATCGCGATCCAGAACATCGACATCAACTTCAAGGCAAACATTTCAGCGTCATCATCTTCATCAACCGAGACAGCATCCTCTAGTTCTGTAGATGCAGGCGTTGAAGCATCAGCTAGGGTTGGCTGGGGTATTTTCAGCGCTCAGGCAAACATGAAGGCCAACTACTCTTCAAAGAAGGACTCAAAGGCGACTCAGAACTCCCAGTATAGCGTCGAGTACACGATGGACGTAGCGGTAAAGGCCGGACAGGACAGTATGCCAGCAGGTCTTGCCAAAGTCCTTGAACTCCTCGGCAGCTCACTTGATGTTTCAGACCCTCAGGGAACCCTTGAGGTCAGCGAGCAGTTTATCCGTCTCACAGGAGACAAGGCTGTCCTTATCGCCACCTACAAGAATCCTAAGGGCATCTTCGAGCCGTCAGCGATTACACTTGACGGACAGCCTGGCATCGTAAGCGGTGACAGCGTGAAGTTTGAGATCTCTGCCGCTAAGGAATACCTCGTGAAGGCAGGAGGCAAGGAAGTAAAGGTCAAGGTAGAGGCCGCAAACTAAACTAACACACAACACTTATGGCTCAACTAAGCACAATAGTAAGCTCAATATTGAGGGATATGGTTTATGCTCAGCATCAGGCCAACATGTACGCCGTTTCGCTGGAGGACATCTACAGGAAAGGCGGGCGTCTTGAGGACTTTGCAATGCCTGCGATAGCTCTTGGCGAGATGGAACTCAGCCTCAGGTACGGCATTGCCGACTCTTCGGCTCAAGTAGAGCAATATGAGATAAACTATCCGGTGCTGCGTGAAATGGCCAAGACCTTCTCACGTGCCGGAGCGGTACTTCTCATCGATTCAGTTCTTCCTGCCCTCAGGCAGTCTATGCCGCAAAACATATCTGCGGAAGACAACTATCTCGACCTCATTGACAGAGATGCCGCCCTCAAGCAGGATATGAGTGCTTACTTGAGCCGTAAGATTCTCAAGCGTCTGCAGGCAGATGCGACGGCGGTCGCAAAAGAGGACGGATCAGTGAATCATGATGTAATGAAGAAGATTCTCATGGCCTCAGCCGAAGAAGACATACTCTATCACGAAGAGCTCTCGGGAATGATCGCCAGATATGGAAGCAAGGGAGTTCGGGCCAATGTTCTGGCTTCAGTATCTCCAGTCATTGACCAGGCGCTCCCGGCAATGATCAAGGACGCGAATCTCATGCGCAAGAGGCTTATGCCGTCAGTAGATGTGATCGTGAACACTGAAGAGCTATCCAAACTCCCGGTTGAAGCCATCCATACACTGACATTTAAGATCTCTTCACAGAATCTGAAGATATATAGTACGGACGAATAACCATATATAGCAATGAGCACAGACAACAAGAAAGTGAGCAGCCAGATAATGGAGCTCAAAGACCTGATATCAGGACCTCTTGTCGCTACGATTGATGCCGACACCATATCCACGCGCAGATATCTCAGCTATCTGTACGAACTGGCTTTTGAGTCGTATGATCCTGAAACCGGACAAGTCGGGAAGCTCCGTGCCTTAGAGTTTAGCTACCGCACTTCGGATTCCACAGGAGTGCACAACCAGAAGGTAAGCATACCGCTCCTGACCCTTGTGCCTCTCCCTCTCCTTCAGGTCAAGGAAGCCGATTTCGACTTTGACATCCAGATCATAGACGCAGTGTCGGCAGACCGGAACGCAACCTTCTCATTGAAGAACCCTGAAAGGAATGCATCCTCTCATGAAGACTCATCAGAAGGCATCAAGCTTCGAGTGTCAATGGCAGCATCAAACATAGAAGGCAGCACGGAAGTGAAGCAGAGGCAAGGTCTTAGTGCAAATATGAAAGTAAAGGTGAAGATGCAGCAGGCAGACATGCCGGGTGGTCTCTCAAACCTGCTGAGTCTTACCACTAACAATCTTCAGATAGAAGAAACGGAAGAACAGGAAACTCCAAATCCATAGGAACGATGAGCAGTCAGATTCATACCCAACGCATGCCGGGACTGCAATGCCCCCGCTGCAACAACTTCATACCGACATCCATCCACGAACTGCTTGCAGCTAACTACCTCAGATGCCCTCTGTGCGGACTTCAGCTGAACATCGACAGACAGCAGTCCGAAAAGGCGCTGAAAGCTCTCGCCAAAGTAGAACTGGCGCAGAAGCAGGTGGACGAGAAGAGCACATTCAAAAGATAACGGAACATGGGACTTTTCAGGAACATAAAAGGAGCCATCAGCAGATTGGTAGCACCGAAGCCGGCGGCCGAACAGTCGAATGTCAGGAAGGCCGAACCGAAGAAACATGCAAGGCCGAAGAGACCTGCTCCGGAAGCTCAAGCCGCAAAATGGGCTGAAAACATTCGGATGCATCTTGAACAGCTGAATGCCAAGGGTGCACTCTGCGTCCGCAACCACAACTCTCGTCCTGAATGCGACTGCATGCTTCCATCCATGCTTGACGCATATCTCCTTTATGTATCCCTTCCTGATGTCGTTCCGGAGAAAGTTCATGCATGGTGCTCGGCAGACGATCTCTTCTATACATATGAAAGGCTTCCTCAAGTATCTCTGACACTCACGGACAGAGTGCTCCGTGAAGATTATGATGCGGTCATTCGTCTTACACGTGCAGAAGAAGCTATGTTCACTATCTTCATTAAACTGGAAAACCGACAAAACGTTCAAACAGAAACAATCGATGCAGACAATCAGAATTAACAGTAAAGGCGGGGATGTATTTACCCTTCAGCAGCTCCTGCAGGAATGGGGCTACGACATCCCGATAACAGGTAACTTCGGACAGATGACCGACAAGGCGGTCCGTGACCTCCAATCCAAATGCAGACTCACAGCGGACGGAATAGTAGGCAGACGTACATGGGAGCTCCTCATGGACAAGGATGCCAGGTTCCTCATCCCCCTTCGTCTAAAAGAAGAAGACTTCGTCAGGAGTGCTGAAACACTCAACGTCGAAGTCGCTACAGTCAAGGCGGTTCAGGAAGTAGAGACCGGAGGTCGAGGAGGTTTCTTTGGTGTAGGCAAGCCGGCGATACTCTTCGAAGGCCACATCTTCTGGAGCCAGCTCAAGAAAAAAGGAAAGAATCCTGAAGATTATCTTGAGGGCAACGAGGACATCCTCTATCCGAAATGGACCAAGGAACACTACAGCGGAGGCATGAAAGAGTACGATCGTCTTGAAAAGGCAATGCGGATCGACGAAGAGGCAGCCATCAGTTCCGCTAGCTGGGGTCTGTTTCAGATAATGGGTTTCAACCACAAGATCTGCGGATGCGATACCGTTCAGGAGTTTGTCAAACGGATGAATGAAAACGAAGGCAGCCAGCTTGACCTTTTCACCGGCTTCGTTCAGGGCAACAAGCTTGATACCTACCTGCGGGAAAAGGACTGGGCAGGCTTCGCGAAACGCTACAACGGTCCGGCATACGCGGAAAACAGATACGACGAAAAGCTTAAGACAGCATACGAAAAACACAAGGCCTGACGAGTAATCGCAGGCCTTTTCTTTATTTTGTGTGATTTTTTGTGAATAAAATTCTTAAATTTGTCTGACACATAATAAATGACGAATCTGGTTCACATAATCAAACACATCCTTCTTTCCGGACATGACTTATGCGCCGGGGTCTGCTGTGTGTGATCCGATATTGTTGACGGAGCTACCTGCAGGCACTTTATGGCTTTTCTGATATATGTGTCAGGGAGGCTTTTGTTGTTTAATATAACCAGGAAATTATAAAAAATCACATAATATGAACAGGGAAAACAAGAACACACCAACCTATGAGCCTCCGAAGCTGGAGGTTCTGGAGATCATGGTCGAGCAGGCCGTTCTGCAGGCAAGCGGATATGGCCCTGACAGTGACGATTCGGAGTTTGGTCCTTACCTCAGTTACTAAGCTATATACCGAGAATGATATGAACAGATATTTCAAAATACTAGCAACGGCAGTTGCTGCAGCGGGACTCCTTGCGTCCTGCAACCGTGAGAGTATTACTCCGGAGCAGCCTGACCAGCCAGTCACACCGGAAGTTCCATCTGGTCCCTACCGCCTCACCTTCGAAGGTGGTGCAGGCATTGAGACTGCTACCCGCGCTTCGTGGGCAGACCCTAACGGCAGTGGCAATCTGATTTTCCAATGGGACTACACCGCAGAAGATCAAGATGGCAATGAGATGGTGATGGCATTCTATAAGGAAAAGTTCCTTGCCAGCACAA
Source organism: Candidatus Cryptobacteroides sp. (assembly GCA_045126915.1). Taxonomy (GTDB): domain Bacteria; phylum Bacteroidota; class Bacteroidia; order Bacteroidales; family UBA932; genus Cryptobacteroides. Next base: position 1,164 of record JBGVPH010000045.1, on the reverse strand, counting down.
CAGGGAACTACCACACCTATGCCAGCATCCATCGTCATGGCGATCCTGAGAAGCAGGAGGACAACCATTATGCCTCTTTTACCACCGTAGAGAAGTATGATAGCCCCTTGTCGAGTGGCGATTACGAGGACTATCGTGTAGTAGCTCTGACACCGCTTCGTGCTGACAATGATTCGTATATATATAGTCTTGAGAATCGAGTTATAGCCAATCTGCCTATGCCAGGTACATTTGAGCAGAACGATGACCAGGAGCCTGACTTCCTTAGCAACTATATGTATATGTATGCCGATGCCAGCATTACAGATGGCACCGCTTTTCTCCTGTTTGAGCATATCCCTGCTACCTTCCGTTTCAAGATTAGCAACAGGCGTCCCGAACCGGCACGAATCAACAGCGTAAAGGTGACAGTGGTAGATACTGAGGGTGTGGAGCAGCCAGTAGCATCACAGTACGTAGATGTTCTGGCAGCCTCCGATGAAGATATCGAGCTCTCTTATTCCACCATTTCCTACACCGAGGTGACTACGAACATCAATACCGACCTTGCAACAGATGAGAAATACACGGCCTACGCTCTCGTATTGCCCCTGTTTGGCAATGCTCCGCTTGAGGGCAAGAAGATACGCTTCACCATTGATGCATCTAACCCCGATAATGAATATCTATCATTTGAACTAGATGCAGAAACACTTGCCAATGCCAACCATGGAGAGTACAACTGGGTAGGCGGCAAGTCATACACTATCCGCATGAGTCTCAATGATGTGCTCTCTTTTGATGGTATCACTGTCGAAGACTGGAAAAAAGAAACTATCGAAGGTGGCGAAGCCGAGGAGGAAATTTAACAATATGAATAACATAAAAAACGAAACGATATGAAAAAGTATTTAGCAATGGCAGCAGCTGCCCTCGTGTTGGTGGCCTGCGACAAGAACAACGCTGATTTGGGTATTGACAATACCAAAGACACTCCCATCACCATCCAGACGGCAGGTGTGGCTGAATTGACAACTCGTGCCATCACCGAAGGACAACTTGTAGGATCAGTAGATGAGAATGTATCAATAAGTGTATGGGTTGAAGGTTCAGCAGACAAGTACAATGCCAACAATGTAGAGTGGGTTCACAATGGTACCAATTGGTACAGTAACAGCACTGTGC
>JBGVPH010000044.1:0-3469 GCA_045126915.1 Candidatus Cryptobacteroides sp. | reverse complement strand
ACCTCAGGAACCACCACATCAACTACTTTTTCAAAGCAGGAAACCATTGCAACTATCGCTGCGACAGCTGCAAGAAATCTAAATCCAATCTTCCTCATATCTTCAACAGTTTAGAATATCCACACAAGAGAAACGAGCAGTTCATTCGAAGCCATAAACCACTCCTGCTCCGAATCTGTCACCTTTCCACACGAAGGGCAGGCATAAGTGGTATATGTCCTGTAACCGCCCCAGAGTCCAAGACCGAACTCCATATTGAAATGCTCGCTGAGCATTAAAGAATATCCGGCATTCACGCCAAGTCCGTATGAGTCACCTTCCTCGGCTTCATCATTGATGATACCGCCTCTGTTGTATTCACGATACTGCAATTTGCCTCCGGTCCACCATCCGGAATATGTGTTCCACCACCAGTAACGCACTCCGGCGTGATAGGCCTGCTTGCGGTTCTGCAACTGATCTGCAGTTCCCCTATTGAACGTCCAGGGATTCAATTCCGCACCGACATTAACAGTCATATGCTGACTCACTGCATACGACGCTTCCACATCCATTGTACCAAAATCCAATGCGTCCGCTGCATTGACGGCAACGGCCCATCGCTGAGCCGAAGCCGTACCGCAGCACAAAATGCCACACAAAAGCATTAAGAATGAAAGTCTTTGAAGTCTCATATATCAATAGTTTAAGTAGTTCTCTTTCAAAAGGAAGAGCATCTCACGACGGTCTTCCTTCACAAGGGGTAATACCATAATAGCCAGATAAAGATGATTTACGGAAAAGCCATCTATAGTAAGGCTCCGATAGTGTGTGTAGCTTCTACCTGAAAGAATTACCGTGATTACGGGAAAAGAAGAATCTGACCACTACAGTAAACACCCTTCAGATTACGATAAATGGAGCGGCTCTCTTCGAACTGCATTTCTCTCTCACCATAACCAACCCCACTACAGCCTGAGCCGTACGGCCCTCGAAGAGAGCATCTCCACATACAAGTTTTTCTAGTTCAAGTAATCTCATCATTAACAAACCAACGTTCACATTATTAACCTATTTCTTCATTTATGAAATCTGCTCCCGTATCAGAGCATTACCTTCAAACCCAAACAGACATCATAGTTCAGCATCCTTATTCCCGATGAGAAGTTAAGCGGAACAAGAGCACCAGCCATTACAGCTACTTTCTCAACTATGAAGAACTCAGCTGACAGCCTCGCATATACTCCATACAGGAACGCAGTTTTACCGATGCCTAACACTGTATCCTTCGGTAGCCTGCTCATCGGATCGAGCACTTCTGCACCCATAAACATCCCACCGCCGCCATACAGATTGACACTACGTCTTCTTGTACCGGCAAGACGGTGCATATAACCACCGAAAGCATAGCAGTGAACATATTCAAGGTTATACTTTGAGCTGGTCATCGCGTCATAAAAATGACCGCTTGCACCTAAAGTCCAGAAACCGCCTAAGGTATACTGGCCATATTCAGCCATAGCACCAAAATTCTCAAAGTCATACAGACAATCAGCAGACAGAAATCCCTGTCCTGCCATAGTCCTCTGCGCAGTGGCATCCGACATAAAACTCACCTCACAAACGAGGATAAGCAAAGAGATCTTTAATGCTGTCTTACCTTTCATTTTGGTCTTGTTTTGCAACTTTGTGGTATTTCGCAAATACCGCTTGGTATTGTTTCGTTACCACAAAGGAAAATCTTTTCTTTGGAAATTCCAAATAAATCCGATACTTTTGTCACACATTTTTTGCAGGGTAATGAGAGAAAAGAGCAAGAAAAATCACATAAAGACCAGACGATCTGAAAGTCATCCGAAGGATGAAATCTATCAGGTCAACGGAATCGCGTATCTTGAAAGCGATCTGAAACTTGCCCACCTGAGAATACTGATGGCAATCATCAGCAATCTTCAAAACGCCATACACTACAAAATATCCAGAGGCAAAAGGAACACTCCCATACCAACGGCATACCTGCCTCCCAAAGGAGAAGTCGGCCACTATGGCCCGACACGAACAATAGAGATTCCGGTGAAAGACTTCCATATGGGACGAAACAACGGAGCAAGACTCAGATTATATCTTTCCGAACTTCAGACAACCCACTGTATCTTTCCTGAGCGATGCAGATATCCTGGGTTGATTGCAGGATTCACATTCCCTGCATATTCGACCAGCGTACAGATACATATTCTTGACAAAATGATCAACCGCCTCCTCGTGACAGAAGAAGGCTACAGCTACTATTCGCATAGTTCTGCATTGTCGCTCACAAACAAATACACCGTAAGGCTGTACTGGATGATATGTTCCTGGAGAGGCAAAGGGGGCTTCGTCATCACACTGGAAAACTTTAAAAGGATCCTTTCATTGACTGAAGGATACGACAGGTACGACAATATCGTCAACAGAGTCATCAGACCGGCACAACAGGAACTCCAGGAAAGATTTCCTATATGGTTTCAGTTCCGCTCATACGACACATCTGGGTACAAAAGGCTTGTATTCAAAATCAAGATAAGGCTCACGGAAGAGGAACGAAACCAAAAGACCATTGAAGCACGGGACATCTGTTTCGGGCTTTTAAGCGAAATGGGTGCTCAGACTGATACCATATCGGGTATATTTCTCCGGCTTGAATACGAAGACCTCAGACCATTTATGAACAAACTGGTGGAACTGTCCGGATACATCAAAAACCATCCATCTATCAAGGATAGGGATAGTTACATCAGCGCCTCACTGAATCAATGGTTTGGCGACTGGTCATTGCGTTATCAGGAGCTCTCCGAAGACCACGAAAAGTAATCTTCTCACATACATAGTCAGTCAATTTGTAGGGCCTTAAATTTCAGGTTAGTCACAAAGTAGGCGCTCACTATCAACATATTACACACATATCTAACTCTGATTATATTCCAACAGACTCTTATTTATCTTGTTTTTCATCATAGTTAGTCAATCTGTAGTAAGCAATCATCAGAGTTAGTCAAAATGTAGTAACAAGTTAGTCATTTTATAGTGACAGGTTAGTCATTTTGTAGTAGCAGAGTAACAAAAGTTATTCAAATTGTAGTAAGACATCGGCTTGCGACAACTCTTAACATTTTGTCAGACAAGTTATTATAGATGCCCGTTCCCATATCTACAAATATATATCTACTATAGATAAATACAAACTATCTACTATGCACATTCCTGTGCACACTGGTGAAAAGAAAAACGCTCCAATTATTCAGAAAGAGAAAGTTCCGCTAAAGAGAAAGACTGGATTCAGATTGCATTCAAAGAGGGTTTATGATCATTGCAAAGGTATAATCAGTTGACCGATGGTGTTACCCTCCGGCAAGAACCGCCCTTGCAGGGCTATTTTGAAAAAATCTCCACCTTCGCCGCTCATTCTTCGCGGACTCAGGTAGTATTTTTCCAAAATTTCTTGACACCATCG
>JBGVPH010000043.1:0-4500 GCA_045126915.1 Candidatus Cryptobacteroides sp. | reverse complement strand
AGCTGACGCACGAAATTAAGACCTACTCCACTTTTCATGGCCAGGTCTTCCTGGGTCAGTCCATGCTCCTTTCTTAATTTCTTAAGAGTTGCCGATAGTAATGATTTCATAAAACTACATCTTATCTGATGCAAATTTAGTGAATTTTATGAAATTACATTATATCGGATGTAAAAATATAATGTGCGAATGTAATTATATTAGAACGAATGTAATTTGATCCGAGGATAAATAGAGGATAGTTTATATTTTATATAAAAATATATTTATATAAAATGCCGTTACAATGCGTTATACTTTATATTTCTATATTTGTTAAAGGCAAGCCTTGAGTCCCTTGATGACCGCCGAGGTGAAGCCTTCGTGCTCCATCTCGTTGAGTCCTTTTATAGTGATTCCTCCGGCCGTGGTTACCTTGTCTATCTCCACCTCCGGATTATTGCCGGAAGCCAGAAGAAGCTCGGCGGCGCCCTTGACAGTGTACTCTACGATCTTTCTTGCTTCCTCAGGTCGGAATCCTATCTCTACTCCTCCTTCTGATGCTGCACGGATATACCTCATCGCAAATGCGATTCCGCATGATGCAAGTGCGGTTCCGGCTGGGATGAGTCTCTCCTCGACGTACATGGTGGTTCCCATTTCGTCAAAGATATCGCTGACCAGTTTAACCTGATCCTCATCTGCATTTGCTGACGCAATGAATGTCATGCTCTCAAGTACAGCTGCAGCGGTGTTAGGTATAGCTCTGAATACTGTTGCATACGATGGGCAGGAAGGAGATATCCAACCGCCAAGCTCTTCCAGAGTTATTCCTGCCGCCACAGACACGAATACCTGCTTGAACGGGTCTATGTGCTCTCTGAGGTCTGCAATGACCTCTTCCATGAGCCAAGGCTTTACCGCCAGGATAACGATATCAGCTTCCTTTGCTGCAAAGGCGTTGTCATTTGTTGTGACGATATCAGGATCAATTGCCTTGATCTTGTCCAATGTTGCCTGGGGTCTGGCTGTGCAGATGATACCACCTGACTGGATGAGCTTGCCCTTGGCTAGTCCTGCGGCGATTGCTCCGCCCATGTTTCCGGCACCTATGATTGCTACTTTCATATGTTTCTGTCTTGTGTGAAAAGTCAAAGTTAGCCATTTATTTGACATCTTCCGTCGCCAAAAGGCATTTACTCTGTTGCTCTCATAATACCTTTGGTAATCAGGAAATTTAATTGAGTGTTATTTTGATATAAAATGATTGTAAAGTAAAATAATAGTGCTATATTTGTTAAGAGAAACTAAAATTATTTATGGTAGAGAAAGTAAACGATACGAATGTTCTGATAGATCCTTCAATACGCTTCAAGGATAGGGAAGACTGTATGTATCGTGGTCTTCTTATCTACCTCCATGAGTCGGTAGGGGAGTACCTGACAGCAGATCAGATCAGTCTGCTGGCTGAATCCTTAAGACGTCTAAGGAATCGCCCTGCTGATGTGGAATACTCGGATGAGCTGTGTTGTAAGGTCTCCGATGAGTCAGAGATCAGGAACAGATACATTCCTCGCAAACTCCTAAGAAAGGATGAGGGATCGGTGCTCTTTTACAATCTTGCACCGTATGCGCTGCTTGGAAGAAAGCAGGCGGCTTCCTTTGCAAAGGCTTCCTTTCCTGACTTCTTCGCTTCTGTTGCCACCATCAACTCTACCTTCACGAAGTTCTGCAAGACACCTGGATCAGAGATAGACCGGGTATCTGATCTGTCAATAAAGCCGTTTGCGGAACACTCCATCAATGCTGTTGAATCATATCTGTGGAATCTTGGAATGCAAACCAAATCGACATTATATGAAAACAGCAAGAAAGACTAAAGTCACATTTGATGACATGCCTCGAATGATGTCCGCTCTTCTGGACCAGATGCGCACGTTGACTGACAGGATCAAGCGTTTGGAAACCCCAGAAGGAAGACCCAAGACTTCATCCGGACGAGAAATCCTTACCACCATGGAGGTGGCTAACATGCTCAAGTTATCACGTATCACAGTGTACCGAATGGCCAGCAGGGGGGACATACCATGCTACAAGAGCGGCAAGAATCTCATGTTCTACAGGGATGAGATTCTGGAGTGGGTAGATGCTCATCAAAATAATGAATAGTCCGTAATTTTCTCCCGAGTGCGTTATTTGGTGTTCCAGAGGGGTTCAGTTTCCCAGTTTGAAGGGAACCCCATAGCTTTGATGTCGGCTGATGGGTAGTCTTTTAGGAGTTGCTTGAGTCTTGTGGTGAAGGAACTGTTCGGATTGATTATCTGAAGCATGTACCTGATGATGCAAAGGACATAGTATACTTTGTCGTTCTGCACTTTGGTGTTGATGAAGCCATATGCAGTTCTTTTGGGGAATCCTCCGGTTACTCGCAGAGTCTTGTTCCAAAGGCGGCTGTGGTGGGCGCAGATGTTTCTTACATACACGAAACTGTGGATCCAGGATTCGAGTACGGTGTCTGCTACTCCATAGTGGTTTGCTATGTTTCTCTTTGTCCTACCTCCGTTAAGATGTTTGAAGAGGAGCGAGAGGGTTCCGAATGAGGATACTTCCATTGTTATCCAGCTTGGCGGGAACTGGTTGCTGTATGTCTTTTTGAAATCCAGTATCTGGTCGTCGTCGGAGCGTTTCAGTTCCGCTTCTATGCCTGAGAGTATTCCGGAGTGTTTTGTCTGGTTGGCAAAGAGAGACTTGTCCGTGAACCAATATGGGGAATATGTATGGGAGAGTTCCTGAGAGACTATTGTCCTCAGTGAGATCTCGATCTTTTCCATTTCGGCACAGATGAGTTTGCGAAGGGATGAGTCAAATTTGTAGAGCGCGTAAGCATCTTCGAATGCTGCTCCGTTTTTGAATGTGCCGGTCTGCTTGTTTTGGATGAGTGGCAGAAGATAGCTCTTGAATCTGAAATAGCTGATGTGGTCAAGCAGATGGGATGCTTTGGGTTCATCCTTGAATGTAAGTCCTCTGCTTTTAAGCAACTGGATCATGCCTCCGGTGGTCAGCGGAGATTCGTTATAGAGTGTCTTTGCCATATTGTATAAAATAAAAAGTCCACCCTGAGCGCGCTGTTCTTACGGGAAGCGGGGTGAACATGTTGCTGCAAAGATACGAAAAATATTGTTACAAAAACAAACTTCTCTTGAAAAATCAGCGTTTATAATGGCTTCAATATCTCTAGCATTTGGAGTTTCGTCAGGAACAAGAACTGTACCTAGAGTGAGTTTCCCGCCTTATTGATGTCTTTCGTATCTATGGTCATCTCCAGGTTCCTCTGTCCGCCTTCCTCATAGAGGTAGACCTTGATGACCTGCTTCTCTGAAAGGGTCTGCTTGTCAAGGGAGTAGACCATTATCTGCTTCTGTCCGGCTCCGGTCGAGAGTGTGCCGAATCTGTTCTTAGGGAAAAGGGTCTGCTCGAAGACGACAGATCTCTTGCTTCGCTTCTTGCTCTCCACCACAAACGTGGCGTCCGTGATGTTGTAGCTCACAGATGACCTGTTCTCAAGCGACAGCACGATATAGGTCATGTCGCTGTATGAGATGATGTTCTCGCAGAGTATCATGATTCCGTATTTCCTGGCGCCGATATGATACAGGGCCTGCCTGCCGGCGGCCACCTCCTCCAGAGTCGGAGCATCTGACTTCCTCATCAGCGAGACATTGCCGTCTGTCATCTTCTCATCCTTACGCAGGTCGATGACAAGGGTCTTGGGATACTGGTCATAGGCCACGATGAAGGTGTGCATCCTTCCGTTGGACTCAAGGGCAGAGATGCTGGTCATGTCCTCGAATACGCACCTGGCCTTTACGGCAAGGATGTTCTTGTTCTGCTCGATGATCTTGGCTGCCACCGCTTCCTTGTTGGAAAGGTCCGCATAGGTGAGCTCCGTAGGGAAGATCACATGAGTGGTGAATGCGGTCGACACCTTGAGCGAATCACTCTGTGAGTAACTATAGTAACTGAAGTAGAGTAGTGCAATTAATGCTGTTATTATCCTTTTCATCTCTTGCTCTTTACGATGTAGAATGTGTATCCGGCCGGAACGCTGACCGTTATCTCACCTCCTGCGTTCTGTGCGATGGAGACTCCGGTGGAGACGACCTCTCCGGCTATCCTTCCCAGCCTTCCGGTAAGTGCGGAACTTATGATGTTGGATCCTCTGGAGCGGACCTGCTTGCCGGTTCCGGAGACATCCGGGCAGTAGATGCCCTTGCTTCCGTCAACGTCGTAGGCCTCGTATCCCAGATGCAGGATCCTTCCGCCGATCTCTATGTTCTCGAACTCCAGTTCAAGACGGTCCGAGAGCTGGCATCTTGCCATCAGGTGAGAGTTCTTCGGCACTGGAATCCCGCCGACCATGATGTCCTCCAGCAGTATGACCGACACCCTCTGCCCGTTCTTGACCCTGCTCTCCTTGGCGAACATGCACTTGAACGGCTGAGACTCGCTGCTTATGGTCAG